>CAJYRQ010000046.1 GCA_913777465.1 uncultured Chryseobacterium sp. | reverse complement strand
TTGCCGCTTTGTGTTTTAAATCTTACCTTAGCCATCGTTGAGGATTTGTGCAACTCTAAAATACAAAGTTTTAGAGATAATCTCAACAAAAAATTGAGGCTGCCCATACTTTTTGGACAGCCTCTTTCTGTATAAGTTGAAATTTATTAAAGGTTTAAAATTACATACTGCAGGATCACCCCGGCGTTCCCGATATTTCCGCTGGCGTGGTTGTGGAAGGTCGTGTAATAAATATATCCGCTGTTTGCCGATCCCGAGCAAGGCCCGACTGTAGCGCCCAAAGCTACAAGATACGGCACAATAGCCTGAGGAACGGAAAGACTGATCTGAATATTTCCCGGAAGGGTAATACAAACCGTAGCAAATGTTGTTGTCGGCGCATTTCCGATGGGTGTGGTCGGAAGTCCGGTTGCTGAAAAATGATTGGTTCTGATCATCAGGGCATCGTTGGAAGAGGTTTCTTTTACCAAAACCTCCCAGTAAGCCGGATCATAACTGATGATTTTCTGCCATGTACCTAGGTCATAATTGATGTTCAGATTGTTGAAACCTAAAGCGGTCGTAAGGCCGGCGTTGGTTACGGTAGCCCCTATATTGCCTGCATTCCCGATATTTTTGGAACATAATTTCGAATCGGGAACAAATCCTCCGGCCGGAGAACAGGCTGAGGTATTGCTTGTTCCGCCTACCAGATAGGAAACATCCCAGTCTGAAGCATAAATACTTCCGCCGTTAGCCACAAAAACAGCCAGATTGGCTTCGGCTGCAGCATAAAGGGTCGGGTTGGAAGAATAATTATTTCTCGAACCGCAGTTCAGGAAAATAATATCATACTGGGCAATGGCTGTTAAATTCGCAAGGTCGGTATTGGTAATTTCCGTAGCGGTATAGCCTAAACTCTGGATAATGTCCTCGATTTTATCATAATTTCCTTTTACGTAGGCAATTTTCGCCACCTGGGTCAGCTTGGTCTGTCCGGCATCCAGGCTTAAGGTTTCGTTTTGTTTTACCGTCGCGGAAATTTCTGTCCGGAAATTGCTTCCGTTACCCGTCTGGATATAAAACTTGTGATTTCCTACCGGTGCTTCAAGCGTAAAATTACCGTCGGCATCAGAGCTGGTGTAATAGATCTTATACTTTTCATCAAATGTGAAAACCGACGCGCCGCCGATAGGCTTTACTCCGTTTTGCGACATGACTTTTCCGGTAATTTTCCCGCTTTTGATGGTGTTGTCAACGTTAATTTCGGCAGGGGTTTCGGATTCCGGGCGGCAGGCCCCTAATGATAAAAGAACAATAAGAATGAAGAGAAGATTAAACTTTTTCATAAGCTTTAGTTTTTTTTAATTAGAATACCAATTTAGTAATTTTATTATTAAATATTTTATGATTTGAATTATATTTTAAATTATTCGTAAAATTTTAAGATAGATTATGGCAAAAAATCCCGTTTTTAGAAGGGTTGCGGTGAATCTAAATTTATTAAATTTGTTTTGATGAAAGACCAATTGAAAGAAACCAAAGATTTGATACAGGAACTTACTGATCCCCTGTATATTTACATAAGCAAAATTTCGCCGACCGGCCTGGAGTGGATCTTCCATATGATTGTAAAACTGGCTTTGCTCTGCATTATTTTCTTTGTGATCGATTTTATTCTTAAAATCATTATCAATAATGTATTCAGCATTTTCCGCAACCAGGAAAAATATCCGGTCGTTAATTCAATCTACGCATCAAGGATTACCAATTCCCTGGCCCATCTGATTGCCCTTTTGATCATCGGGGGGATTCATGAATCGATTTTTGCCGGAGCGCTTAGAAATACCACCAAATTTATTATCCGGTCCGTCAATCTGGGAATTGTGATGATCTTTGCCGGTATGCTGTACCGGGGATTAACGGCTTTCAGGAATTATTTCGTCATCAAACAGGACTATTATAAGATTATGGCGCTGAATGCCATTTCCGAAACCGTAAAAATTTTAGGGATCTTCATCTTTTCGGTAGTAGGCCTCTGCGTGGTTTTCGGGATCAAAGGGACCACCATTGTCGGAAGCCTCGGGGCCATTACGGCGGTCCTGGTATTGGTTTTCAGGGATACGATCCTTGGATTTGTCACGGGTCTTCATGTGGCCACTTCCAAAAACCTGAAAGTAGGGGATTGGGTCAGCATTCCAAAATATAATGTGGAAGGAAATATTGCCGAAATAAATCTGTTAACAACCAGGATCAATAATTTCGACAAAACTTTTTCTACGATACCAACGTATGACCTTTTAACAACGGAGATCAAAAACCTGCAGGTGATTTCGGAAAAAAATACAAGGAGGATCAAAAAGTCGATCTATTTCAACATCAATTCGTTTAAATTTCTGATGGATGATGATATCCAGCGGCTGAAAAGCATTAACCTTATTTCAGAATACCTGGAGGAAAGTTCCGCGAATATGAAAAAGGAAAAAGAAAACATGGCCCACAAAGAGGAGATCATCAACGGACGGCAGCTTACCAATATCGGGGTGTTCAGGATTTATGCCCAGAAATATATCGAAAGGATTCCCGAACTGGATAAGGAAGGCCCGATCATGGTGCGCCAGCTGAACATTACCCCACAGGGATTACCGCTGGAGATCTATTCATTTACCAATGATACGGAGTGGGTGAAATTCGAACAGATTCAGGCAGATATTTTCGATCATTTGCTGGTTGCTTCAAAAGCTTTCGACCTCGAAATAATGCAGGTAAAGGTGTAGGGGGTTCAATCCGAATTTAAAAATATAAGGCCGTTTCTATGCGAAATCTCAGCAAGGAAAACCTGTTTTTCGTTTTTGGAATCTGTATTTTTGCAACTGTATCATCATCAGACGGGACTGACGGAAATTGTAGGCAGCTAAGATTAAAGCCGTTTAAACTTGTCAATGATCCGTCAGACCAATAAAAATTAGCATTTAAAATGACAAAACTAAGCGTAAACATTAATAAAATTGCAACCTTAAGAAATGCAAGGGGGGGAGAGACACCCAGCGTAACGGAAGCAGCCATAAAGATTGAGGAATTCGGCGGACAGGGAATTACCATCCACCCAAGACCGGACGAAAGGCACATTACCAGAAAAGATGTTTATGACCTGAAACCACTGGTGACCACGGAATTCAATATCGAAGGAAATCCCCACCGGCCTTTTATCGATATGGTGCTGGACGTGAAACCGGAGCAGGTAACTTTGGTTCCCGATGCAGATGACGCTATTACTTCCAATGCAGGATGGGACACCAAGAAGCATCTTGACTTCCTTACCGAAATTATTGCCGAGTTCAAAAATGCAGGCATCCGGACCTCTATTTTCCTGGATCCGAATCCAAATATGGTAGAATATGCGGCCAAAACGGGGACCGACCGTATAGAGCTGTACACCGAAGCCTACGCAAAACATTATACTCAGGATAAAGAAGCAGCCATAAAGCCGTATTATGACACGGCAGTTCTTGCCACGGAATTCGGAATGGGGATCAATGCGGGACACGACCTAAGCCTGGACAATCTGAAATATTTTGCCGATCATATTCCGAACCTTCTGGAAGTTTCCATCGGTCATGCCCTGATCTCCGAGGCCCTCTACATGGGATTGGAGAATACAGTTCAGGCTTATCTGAAGAGACTGGCGAAGTGGTAAGGTAGCAGGGTGCCGGAAGCGGGATACCGGAGGTTGTTAAGTACAAAATTTGAATAATATTTGTTCTGATCAAAAAATAAGAGACAATTTTAAAATACTTCACCTCCGTAAACATTTGGTATCCTGCACTCACCATTTATCAAAAATACCAACTTCAAATTAAAAACAGGAAGCTGAAATTACTGACCCGCATAAACTTCCAGCTTCCGGCATCCATCATCCATTCAAAAAAATTATCATTATGCAAATCCTAAATTCAAAAATATTCGGCGAAAATCTTTCATCCACTCCGTTGCTGGTATTCCACGGCTTATTCGGAATGCTTGACAACTGGGGTACTTTCGGGAAAGATTTCGGAGAACAATTGCCCACCCATCTGATCGACCTCCGCAACCACGGAAGAAGCTTTCATTCCGGTGAAATGTCTCACGATGATCTGGCAGATGACATCCTGCAGTATATGGAGCATTACGGGATGGAAAAAGCCCATATTCTGGGACATTCTTTAGGAGGGAAGGCGGTGATGCAGTTTGCCGTCAAATATCCTGAAAAAGTCGATAAGCTGATTGTGGTTGATATTTCTCCAAAAGCCTATCCGCCCCATCACCAGGGAATCATAAAAGCACTGGAAACGGTAGATTTCAGTACGGTAAATTCCAGAAATGAGGTTGAGGCAGTTTTAAGCCAGTACATCCCGGAAAGATCGACCATACAGTTTTTAACGAAAAACCTGTATTGGGATGAAAATAAGAGGCTGAACTGGAGGTTCAATCTGAAAACCTTAGCCGAAAAATACAACCAGTTTGTGTCAAATGCCATTAAATTTGGAATATTCAGTGGAGAAACCCTTTTTATTGCCGGGGAAAGATCGAATTACATCCTCCCGCAGGATCACTTTTCCATCAGGCAGCAATTTCCCAAAGCGGAATTTGTGACCGTGAAAAATGCCGGGCACTGGGTACAGGCAGAAAATCCTGTCGATTTTGCGCTCGTTGTCAAAGAATTTTTAAATATTGCATAGCATAATCCTTTATTAATCCGAATTTGTTAAAATTTTCTTAAAATATATATTTATTCTTCCTGGTGTGAATTTTTTTAATACTTTAGTGACTTCTAAATCACTAAATATTAATACTATGGAAAACAAGAAATCTAAAAAGCCTTTTTTTGCATCTTTCCTTGAAAAGCAAATCCAGGATCCTGAAAAAGTTAAAGGTGGGTCTGGCAGCATAACATTACCGGCAGAAGACAACATTACTTCGGTACTGAAAGATAATGTAACAGCTCCGAATTATGACGCGGTAACAATGAGGTATCCTTCCGACAGCGATGCCGCTGAAGATCTGGATTAAATAAAACAAATCCGGCACTTTTTATCATAACATCAAGCTTTCGATGAATTAATACATTTGTTTGTTCTAAAATTTCGAAAGCCTGGAGTTAATGGAGTGATAAAACGGAACTCAATACCCTTTAATTTAATCCACATCCCATCATGAAAAACAAAAATACCAAAAAACCGTTCTTTGCTTCCTTTCTGGAAAAGCAGGTGCACGATCCGGAAAAAGTGAGGGGAGGCTCCGAAACTTCCACCGGGGTTCTGAAGGATGCAGCAACTTCACCAACGACAGACAGCCTTACCAGGCCGGGTGAAGATACCGTAAGCATGAAATACCCGTCCGACAGCGATGAGGGCGGAAACGAATTGTAAAAACAAACCACAATAACCCAATCAAATTACAGACATTATGAAAAAGAAAGACAAAAAGCCGTTTTTTGCTTCATTTCTGGAAAAACAGATCGAGCATCCTGAAGAAATTCAGGGCGGAGCAACCAGTCCGTTGACTGATCATATAACCATCCCTGAAAAAGATGCCGTAACATCCCCAACGATCGACGGGCCGATTACCCTGAAATATCCTTCCGACAGCGATGACGGCGGATACGATCCGGTACCGCCGGGAGACGATCCTCATACTCCGGCACCTTAATACCAGCTAAACGTACAATCAAAATTAAATTATATGAAAAACAAGAATTCAAAAAAGAAGCCTTTTTTTGCCTCGTTTTTAGAGAAACAGATTCAGGATCCTGAAAAGATCAAAGGCGGAACAGATGTGTCCTCTCCTCTTCAGGACGGGGTAATTACAACATCAAAAGTGGCGGATACCGTAACAAAACCGACGCAGGATATGTTGCATACCATGAAATATCCATCGGACGGTGATGACGATTCGCCTGCCGTTTAATATATTTCAGAACACATTTATAAATTATATCGGGGGAAACTTATATTTTAAGTTTCCCTTTTTAATAAAACGGCTACATGATTCTCTGCATCACCCACTCTCAGGACTTTTACAACATCGAACTTTTTTTTAATTATTTAAATTCGAAGAATATTCCTTATTTCAGGCTGAATTCCGACCGTTTAAACCATCTCCAGAAAATTAATATTCAGGATGATTTTTTTGAACTGACGGATGAATCCGGAAACATCCTTGATTCCAGAAAGGTAAAAGCGGTCTGGCACAGAAAGTCCTGGGGGATTTCTCTTCCCGAAGAACTGGATGAATCCTATGCTAAAATTTTTCTGAAAGAATATGCAAGCCTCCGTTACAATCTTCTTACCTTACTGGAAGACGTACCATGGATCAATCCGCTGCAGAACGAGAATAAAATTGACGGCAATAAAATCCATCAGCTGAAACTGGCCAAAAAGCATAATTTAACCGTTCCGCAGACGATCTTTTCCAATGATCCCGAGAAAATAGCGGAGTTTTTCTACCGCAGCTGCAACGGAAAGATGATCGCCAAGCTTCACGGGGTTATTTCCAAATCGATGGGCGGGGAAAATCTTCTTTCCACCCACATCATTGATGAAGATTCCTTGGAATATATCGACGATATCGAATACTGCCCGATGATTTTCCAGCCTTATATCGAAAAGAAATACGAATTGAGAATCGTCTATCTGGACGGGGAATTTTTTACCGGAAAAATCAACAACAGCGAACACACGGACTGGCGGATTGCACATGGAGATTATTTCTGGTCTGCATATGTGCTGCCTGAAGCTGTTGAAGCAAACCTCGCTTCCATGATGAAGGAAATGGGCCTGTATATCGGAGCCATAGATATGATCAGGAGCAGAGACGGAAATTATTATTTCCTGGAAGTAAATCCGCAGGGAGAATGGGGAATGCTGCAGAAAGAGCTGGATTTCCCGATTGCGGAAAGAATCGCCGATAACCTTATCAAAAGAATGAAAACCAATGAATAAAATTTTAATCATCACCCATACCGGGGATAACTTCTCTATTGAAAAAGTAACGGAACATATTGACAGAAACGGCTGTGAAGTCATCCGCTTCGATGTAGATCTTTACCCTCTGCAAAATAAGCTTTCGACCTGTTTTGAAGATGGGGAATGGATGACCATTCTGGAAACCCCGGAAAAAAAATACCGTCTGGATGATATTTCTGCCATCTGGTACAGAAGGGCTTATAATATGGCAAACGGACTGAAAGAAGAGCTCGACGGAAAATTCCTGGGTGCTGCAATGGGAGAAATCCGGAACACACTTTTCGGGTTTTTTGAATCTGCCGATGTATATTCCTTAGGAAAGCCGAGTGTATACCGGAGGCTGGACAGCAAGGAGGAGCAACTGAAGATTGCTGTTAAGATCGGGCTTAAAATTCCGGAGACCTGCATTACCAATAACCCAGAAGAAGCCAAACAGTTTGTACTGAAGCACCAGAATGTGATTGCCAAAATGCAGACCGGTTTTGCGATCTATGAAGATGGGGTGGAAAGTGTGGTTTTCACCAATGTCATCAGCGAAGAAAAGCTTGAAGAACTGGATACGTTGCTGTACTGCCCGATGCAGTTCCAGAAAAAAATCGAAAAGAAAAAAGAGCTTCGCGTAACCATTGTCGGACGCGATGTATATGCCTTTGAAATCGATTCCCAGCAGTCGGAGAGGGCAAAAGTGGACTGGAGGAAAGACGGTGTCAACCTGATCGATAAATGGGTGCCGACAGAGCTTCCCACAGATATCGAAGCGAAATTGCTGGAACTTCTGGATGTATATCACGTTGATTACGGAGCGATTGATATGATCGTTTCACCGGAAGACGATTACTATTTCATCGAAATCAATGCAGCCGGAGAATTCTTCTGGCTGGACAACCTTACGGAGGGCAACCAGATCTCAAAAAGTATCGCCGATGTACTTTGTGATAAGGCTCCGAGAAGGAACAATATGGTTTTGGCTTAAATTGAAATGCCTTAAACGTAGGGATTAAAAAGTTGTTTAAAATCATAAGCTTACACTTTTTAGCCAATTAATACTCATTCAGATCTGACAGGTATAGCAAATTTATTCTGCCTGTATATCCGTTAATTTTAAAATTAAACGGTTCAACCTTCAAGGTTTCAAAACCTTGAAGGTTTATTTTTACTACCTACTGCTGAATTTCAAAACCTTTTTCAGTTTTCCGGTTCTAAATTACATATTATTCCAGCTATAGAAACAGAAGCAATATTCTTTTATAAATTAAAAACAGCTGGATTTTCAGATGATTTACTAATAAAAACTCAATTTAAGCCATCATTTTTTCAAAGAATGGAGACGATTATCTAAAAATAAACTTAATTTTATCCTCTAAAATGTGATGGGTGTCTAAATTCTTTTCTTTTATTTTTATTGCGGTATATGCTCTTGTCCTGGCCGGGGCCGGAAATCCGGAAAAGAATGAACTTTTCAGAAAGGCAGGCAGCGAGATTGTCCTTTCTCCGGAACGGGCAATGGAAGTACTGGATTATATCGAAAAGAATTTTCCGCTGGATGATGAAGAATCGGGCCGGCTAACCTATCTGCGGGCCAAATCGCTTTATTATCAGAACAATCTGACGGAGGCTTTAAGAATGATCTCAAAAGAAAACGATCATTTTTCTCCCGAATTAATCATTTTAAGAAGAAACATCCTCTATTCATTTAACATTAAAGATACTTTTGTTCCAGAGAAAATACGGGAAAACAGCGATTACCGTTTTTCCGAAGAGATAGGGCAGCTACTCTGCCGCTCAGCCGGTAACGGAAGGCTTGTCGGTTCATCGGAACAGTCAGCGGTTCTGAACGGATTGAAGTCGCATAATATTGAAATACAGCGGGAAAACATGCTTAACCTCGCAGAATATCTGGTCCGGAATGATTCCGGCGCCAGGTACCGGGATTTTCTGAATCGGATCCTAACCTTTTATCAAAATGATCCGGCTTTTAAAGTACTGTATGCCAAATATCTGCTGAACAACGAAAGCAATAAAGAAGCGGTGGTAATCGTACAAGAGCTCCCTAAAGAAACTCTGGAACAAAGCACAAATCTGTACCTGAAATACCGGTATTATGATCTTTTAGTGAGTTACTATTCAAAAACCGGTCAACAGCAGGATTATAAAGAGGCCGTTCAGAAAAAGGAAGCTTTGTTCAATACCATCGACAGGGTCGCTTTTTCCGCCAAGAACAAATGGTTCGGCATACTGGAGGAAAATTACAGGAATGAGCTGGATTCGTCAATAATCACCAAACGATATATTTTATTTTCTGTTTCAGGCATGGCCGTATTGCTGATTATTTTTCTTTCAGTAAGGCTTTTGCAGATCAGAAACCGTATCAGGGAATACGAAAACTTCACCATTAAGCTCAGGTTTAATCAGGATAAAAAAGCAGTTCAGCCCCAGGTCATTTCTGAGAAAACAGAGAACCTGCTGATAATGAAATTACAGGATTTCGAGAAAACGAACGATTACATTAATCCCGATATTTCCCTGCAGAGCCTTGCTAAAAAACTGGATACCAACACTAAATATCTATCAGAAATCATCAACAAGCATAAGCAGAAAAATTTTAATGCCTACATCAATGAATTGAGAATCAATTATATTACCGGTAAATTAGAAGAGAATACGGTCTATAGAAACTACAAAATTAAATATCTTGCAGAAGAAAGCGGCTTTTCTTCACACAGTGCTTTTGCTGCAGCATTTAAAACCGTAAACGGCATATCACCGGCTCACTATATCCAACTGTTAAATCATAAAGAAGCATGAAAGTACCTGCCTTTATCGTATTGCTGTTTTTATTTTTTTCCTGTAAAACAGATGATGTCGCAGAGGATAAAATGGTAAACCATGCTGAAAAATTAATGCTTTCGGACCCGGGGAAGTCGTTTGATCTTGCGCAAAACCTGCTGAAAGAACATTCATTGGATCATAGAAATAAGGTAAGGAGCCTGTTTATCCTTTCGAATACATCCAATGTAATGGGAAAGCCGCTGGATGTTATAAAATACGGAAACCTCACGCTGGAGAATGCCACGGAAAAAAGTGATGTTATTATAAAGATCAAAGCCCTGACGTTATTAGGGAATACCTACCAGTCTATACAGCTGAATGAAAAATTACGTGAAAATCTGGATCAGGCAGAGCAGCTGCTGTCTTCACCGGCAGTTCCGGATTCGATGAACGTTATCCGCGGAAATATATTCTATCTTAAGGCCATGAATTACTTCAGCAATATGGACGGGAATATTGCGCTGTCTTATTTTGATAAAGCCATTCACCAATACCTTATCTCTAAAGAACCGGTAGCCCGGATTAATCTTAAATTTGCATATATTAACAAGGGATGGGCGCTTATCGACCAGAAACGGTTCAGCCTGGCAGAACACAACTTTGGATTGGCAAAAGCAGATTTGGGATCCGATTCGAAAAGTTATCCGCCCTTATTCATAGAAAGGATAGAGGCTACCTGTGCGCTGGCTGAAGCCAAGATGTATTCGGCACAGAATGATCCTGAACGTTCCAATACGATTCTTTTCGGCCTGTTGAATGATCACAAAAATAGTCAGATAAAAAAAGAGATCGAAAATGATGTTTATAAACTTCTGGCTGATAACTTCTTGAAAAAAAATGATGTTATAAGGCACGACTATTATCAGAATCTGTACATCAGCCGTGCGAGCAGATACAATCAGATGGCAGCGAATCTGGTGAATAAACTCATACAGCAGGAAGAACAGGAATATGCGGTAAAGAAAAAAGAAACCGATCGGAAATACTTTCTGTTAACGGGTATTGTCCTGCTGGTTTTCCTGCCGGTTATCCTGTTTCTGATGAAAAAGACCATGGAACTGAGCAAGAAATACAGAAATTTAAGAAAAGAAGTGTATTGAGTTAATTGTATTTAAAATCAGATGTTTAAGGGGTTTGTTTGTCTACCGGAATCATGAATATTCTGTAAAAACGGTATAGATTTCCTTGATTTCCGTAAAATAGACAGTTATTTTCGTAGAATTAAACATCTACGAAAATGAAGAAACTTTATCCCTTTAACCAACCGTTAAAAGTGAGTACCACTGAAAGAAATCCCGGAAAAAGAATCAGGACTCCTTTCTTGAAATTTCTGACGGTTTTGGCCGCCCTTTTATTGTCGCCGGGCCAAAACTGTAAGGCACAGATTATCGCCTACACCTTTTCGCAATCAAGTTCCGTTTATACACCTGTTGCCAACGAAACGGTATTGGCTGCCGCAACAGATAATACCGCCACGTTGAACCTCAACAGTGTGGTTTCTGCAGTTAACATACCTTTTGCTTTTAGCTTTAACGGGACTTCCTATACGTCTCTTAATGTTTCTTCAAACGGATTTGTGACGTTCGGTTCCGTTGCGCCTTCTCCTTTTTACACCAACCCCCTTTCGGGGAATACGTCGTATCAGGGTGCAATATCCGTGTGGGGCAGAGATATTTCCAGTTTTTATAATATAAACGGAAAAACAGGAAAGATATCATATGGCGTTACGGGAAGTGCTCCTAACAGGGAGTTCGTTGTCCAGTGGACCAACTTCAGGCCGAATGCTTCAACAGTGAGCACCATCGTTTATTCATTTTCTTTCCAGATCAGATTGAAAGAAACCTCCAACATCATTCAGATGGCCTATGACCAAGGATCATATCTGGCAGGAAGCACAACGGTAAACGGTACCGCTGAAATAGGGATAAGAGGTGTCTCTAATGCTGAATTCAACAACCGCCTGAATCCGACCACTGCCGCATTCACAACTTCCGGACCCGGAACGGCCAACAGTTCGGCACAGGCGTTTAATACTGTAGGTACAGTACCGGGAATGCCGCCGGCAGATCTTGTCTATACGTGGACGCCGCCAAGCTGTTATACCCCAACAGGTATTTCCGTAAATAATCTTACCTCGGTTTCTGCAAATTTATCATGGAACGCTTCTGCGTCATCTCCGGGAGGATACGATATCTATTACAGCACCAGTCCTACGGCCCCAACTTCTTCGACGACTCCAAACTTTTCGAATGTTCCGGGAACTTCCTATCAGATAAACAACTTAAATCCGTTAACGACTTACTATGCCTGGGTGCGTTCAAATTGCGGCAGTGGAAACGTGAGTTTATGGTCACTGGACAGCATGATATTTACCACAAAATGCAGTAATCCTCCCGCTGCTCCTTCAGTAAACGGAACAACGATTAATGCGAACCATCAGGCCATTCTTACGGCTAATCCGTCATCATCTGCCAATTTCAGCTGGTACGATGCACCGAACGGTGGCAACCTGATGTTTACGGGAAATCCTTTTACAACACCTGCACTAACGGCCACGACCAATTATTATGTGAGTACGTTTACGGGAACTTCCGGAATCCCGACCGGCAGGCCAATCTATACCAACGGGGGTGCTTTTACCGGTTCGGGAACCACCAATTTCGGGCTGGTTTTCGACGTGCTGAGCTATATGGTACTGGAGAGTGTGACGGTATATCCTCTCAGTACTACAAGTGCTTCGGGTACATTAACCATTGATGTGATTGATTCCAACGGGATCATCGTTAATACAAAGACGGTAAATGTTGTCGGTGCTCCTGTTTCCGCGCCCGTAGCGCAGATCATCAGTCTCGATTTTCCTATTTTCCCGGGAACCAATTATAAATTACGTCCACGAGGCTATACCGGTATCGACGGATTGTTATATGAATCGAATACGACTGCCGGCTATTTCGGATATCCTTTAAACGTACAGAACTTAGTAGATATAAAATACAGTACCCTAACGGCTCCTCCTACCAATACACCCAATACCGGTCTTTATTATTATTTTTATGACTGGAAAGTAGGAAATAAATGCGAATCGGCCCGAAGCCCGGTTACGGTCACAGTGAATTCTACACTTTCAACATCGGAAGCAGACACAAAAGATACCATAAAAATCTATCCGAATCCTTTTTCAGATACGGTAACGATCGACAGGCCTGAACTGATCAGCTCACTGGATATTTTTGAGGCGTCCGGGAAATTGGTGATGCAAAACGTGAAAGCTGAGCAAAAGCTTTCTTTGAGCCATCTGGTATCCGGAACATACATTGTACAGATTCTTATGAAGGACGGTACCCGCCAGTCGGTGAAGCTTATTAAAAAATAAAAGTAAATTATATTGGGAAGGGCCGTCCGGATTTTTATCCGGGCGGCTTTTTTATACCGGATATTTATTGTTTCAGGCAAGAATCAGGCAGCAAAGTTTTAAATGACAGATCCAGTGAAATTTTACGGTTTTTATCATTTTAAAACCGAATTCTCCTTTAAAAGTCGCAAATTTGCATAAGGTAGAATATTATCATAATTTAGTCAGCAATCAAGTAAAAATAATTGATGGTTTTTGTAACGGGAGCAACCGGGATTTTAGGCAGGATAATCGTTTTGGAACTTCTGAAAAAGGGAAAAAATGTCCGTGCGGCAAAAAGGCCGGCAAGCAATATCAGCGAAGTCAGGCATTCCTATACGTTTTATACGGAAGACCCCGAAGGCTTTTTCAGTAAAATTGAATGGGTCGATGTGGATTTTGATGATATTCATTCTTTGCAGGACGCCCTAAAAGGGGTAGAAGAAGTGTATCACTGTGCGGCCAAAGTAAGCTTTCATCCCAAAGATGAAAAAGAAATGTACCATACCAACATCAGGGGCACGGAAAATCTTTTGTATGCCTGCGAAGGTTCCGGCGTTAAAAAATTTCTTCATGTAAGTTCGATTGCCGTCCTGGATAATTTCAACGATAAGGGTGAGCTCGATGAAGAGTCCGATTTTAACCCTAAGCTGGAACATTCGGCTTACGCTTTGTCCAAACACCTTTCGGAAATGGAAGCGTGGAGGGCTTCGGCAGAAGGTATGAACGTGGTCATCATCAATCCCGGAATGATTATCGGCAGTGGGAACTGGGGAAACAGCAGCGGGGATATTTTCCCGACTTTTGAGAAAAACAGCTTTACGTTTTCCGGAGGATCGAATTACGTGGATGTAAGGGATGTCGCCGAAATTTCCGTGGAACTGATGGAAAAAAACCTTTTTGGCGAACGTTTTATCATTGTAGCCGAGGGCCGGAGGTATTCCGAGCTGGCCCGACAGATCAGATCAGAATTAGGCTTGAAAAAAGCTAAAATTTTGTCGGACTTCCAGCTCAATGCCGGACGGTGGGCCAATATCCTGTTCGGATGGCTGATCCCTAATCTGAGAATGATTACCAAAACCAACATTGAAGCCATTTCCAGCCTTCATGTGGTTTCCAATCGGAAAATAAGAGAAACGCTGGAATATCAATTCATTCCGGTTTCTGAAAGCATTGATTTTCATTTGAATAATTATATAAACGATAAAAAGATGAAGCCATGAATCTTGCAGAGGCGATTATCCTAAAAAATACAGAAAAACATCCTCTGAAAGCGGCCATCGGTTTCAAAAAGAAAGAGGCGGGATGGAAAGAGCTGAGCTGGCAAAAGTTCGGTGACATTGTTTTCAAAACGGCGAACGCCCTGAGCAGCGCCGGAATTCAGGAAAATGATAAAGTTGCCATCTATTCGGACAATTCTTCCGAATGGATGATCTTTGATCTGGCGGCCATGGCCGTTGGTGCCGTTAGCGTTCCTATTTATTCCACCAACAATGCGGAACAGGCAGAATACATCATCAACGATTCACAGGCAAAGATTATTCTGGTAGGAGACCAGGCACAGTATGATGCGGCGATTCAGATCCTGCAGAAAGAAAACAGCAGCCTGGAAACGATTATCATATCTAAAAAAGCAGTCTGGATCAAGAAAGAATTCAGCAGTTTTTATCTGGAAGACTTTATTGCTAAAGCTTCACCTGAATTTGAATGCAGCCCGAAAGAATACGATGATGTAGCAACAATCATCTACACTTCAGGAACCACAGGTACACCCAAAGGCGTAATGCTTACCCACGGAAATTTCATCAAAGCACTTGATGCGCATTTTGAATTTTTTAAATTTAAAAATTTCGAAGAAGAGCTGTCTCTGGCCTTTTTGCCATTAACCCATGTTTTTGAAAGAAGCTGGAGCCTGCTGTGTCTTTACGGTGGCGCAAGAGTGTATTTCCTGGAAGATCCGAAGAATATCTCGAAGGCTCTTGAAGAGGTAAAACCTACGATGATGTGTGCCGTACCGAGATTTTTCCAGAAAGTTTATGCCGGTGTTCTGGAAAAAGCAGAGGAAGGTTCTTCACTGAAGAAAAAGATCTTCAACTGGGCCCGGGTAGTCGGTTGGCAGACTGCCGAACTGAGAAGAAACGAAAGACCCGTTCCGTTCGGGTTAAAAATAAAACAGGCGATTGCGGATACTTTGGTTTTCAGTAAAATTAAAGACCGGATGGGCGGAAGACTGTGGTTTTTACCTTGCGGGGGTGCTTCATTATCCCCGGGAGTCACGAAATTTTTCGAATCCGTCGGAATCCATGTGACCGTTGGTTATGGCCTTACGGAAACAACCGCGACGCTCACTTTATTCCCATTGACGCATTTCGAGCACGGGACGAGCGGCAAGCCGCTTCCCGGTGTAGAGCTCAGGATCGGTGAAAACGATGAAATTCAGGCACGCGGAAACGGCATTATGAAAGGATATTATAACAGACCTGACGAAACCCGGAAAGTGTTTACCGAGGATGGCTGGTTTAAAACCGGTGATGCCGGGAAAATCGATGACAAAGGAAATCTCATCATTACCGATCGCCTGAAAGACCTGATGAAAACGTCCAATGGAAAATACATCGCACCGCAGCCAGTAGAAAACCTTTTAACCAACAACAATTTTATTCAGCAGATCGTGCTGATTGCAGAAGGAAGACAGTTTGTTTCCGCGCTCATCGTCCCCAATTTTGAATTTTTAAAAGACCATCTTCAGAAAAACAATATCCCGTTTACCAGCTGGGAAGAAATTGTGAAGAATGAAAAGGTAAATGATTTCTACAAAGAAAAAATCAAGGAACTGCAAACCGATTTGTCCGATTATGAAAAGGTAAAACGGTTTACTCTGCTGCCTGCTGAATTTGATATCAATACCGGGGAAATTACCCCTACCTTAAAGGTGAAAAGGGGAGTGGTGCTGAAGAAGTATGCGGATCTTATTGAGGAAATGTATTAAGCGAAAACTGGATGACAGGCAGAGACCTGACAAGCAATTGATAATAATTCGGGTGATATCCCGGTAAAAATATTCCATCACGATGATGACAACACAGGAATTTTTAGGAAAAAAAGAATTTACGATCCATAACCAGACGGTTTCCGAAAGCTGCCCGTCAAATATTGCCCTGATCAAATACTGGGGAAAGTACGACAATCAGATCCCGGCGAACCCGAGCATCAGCTATACCTTGAACCATTGTAAAACCAACACCACCATGGAGTTCCTGGCGGATCAACCTTTTTCCGTTCAGACTTTTTTAGCCGGAAATGAAGAGGTGAAATTTGCGGAGAAAATAGAGAAATATTTCAGAAATATCGAGCAGTACCTTCCCTGGATTTTACAGGGGAAATACATCATTAAAACAGAAAATACCTTTCCGCACAGTTCGGGAATAGCCAGTTCGGCTTCCGGTTTCGGGGCAATTGCCAAATGCCTGATGAATCTGGATGAAACATTCTCAGGAAAGACTACCAATGAAGAATCGTTGAAAAAGGCGTCTTTCCTGGCAAGATTAGGGAGCGGAAGTGCCTGCAGAAGCCTGTACAACGGACTTGTTGTTTGGGGGGCCTCCCAGGTGAAGGGCAGTTCCGATCTTTTCGCCGTTCCGTATCCTGAAGATGAAATCCATGAGGTGTTTAAAAATTTCAACGATTGGGTTTTATTGATTCATGAAGGCCAAAAAAGCGTTTCTTCTACTGTAGGTCACGGATTAATGAATACCAATCCGTATGCAGACCGAAGGTTTCAGGAAGCCCGTGAAAATTTTGGCCCGATGAAAGAAATCCTGGCTGCAGGAGATATGGAAAAGTTCATCAGGCTGGTTGAACATGAAGCACTGACGCTCCATGCCATGATGATGATGAGCGATCCGGCCTTTATCCTCATGAAAACAGGAACCCTGGCCGTCATCAATAAAATCTGGGATTTCAGAAGAGAAACCGGATTGCCTTTGTTCTTTACATTGGATGCGGGTGCCAATGTCCACCTTTTATTTCCGAACAACGGCTCCGAAGAAACCGTCAAGTCTTTTATCGAGACCGAATTGCTGCAGCATACCCAAAATAATGGAGTGGTGAAGGACGTAATGCAGTTCTAGATTAAAAGAATATTGTAAAAGATACAGCCTTCTCATTATCGGGAAGGCTTCTGTTTGCTATGAGTGACAATTAATACCAATTATGTATATTATATAGTCTTATTAATTAAAAAAGTAGTCAAAAGCACACAGTTGGATAATTAATTCTTTAGTAATTAGATTTTTCACAATTTTACTTATTTCCGTTTTGAGTTCTTCCATGGTATTATAAATTTTATGAGTCATTTTTCTTTTTATTTGTAGCCAAACCAGTTCAGCAGGATTGAGTTCCGGAGAATATGGCGGAAGAAACAACAAAGCCATGTTTTTGGGGATGGTCAGTGATTTTACTTTGTGGAAAGCACCATTATCTAAAATCATTACTTTGAATTCTTCAGGGTTGATTTTTGACAATTCATTGAGGAAAATTTGGAAATTTTCGCCATTGCAATTAGGCAATTCCATCACTAAACTATCCCCGTTATAAGGCGAAAATGCACCAAAAATATAGGTGGACTTGAAAATATTCTGATACGTACAAATTGGTTTTATGCCTTTTGCAGTAAGTTATTTTCCGTTTCGGGTAAACAAACCAAACCGGCTCTCATCCTCAACAAAAAGATTGAAGCTCGAAAATTCTTCAGTTGCATTTTTCAAAGTATTTTCAAGAATCAGACTGAAGTTTTTTTAAAAGAGTCAACCGCTGCTTCATCCTTTTTAATGTGGCTTTTACGTGCTACTTTTATCTTGGCGCCAAAATTTCGCTTTACATAGCTGTTAACCGTTTGATAATTGATTCCTGAAGGCATGTAATTTTTGGTGATCCAATCAATTAAATCAACATACGAAGTAAAGGCATCCTGAGGTGAATGCAGGCGCTTTTCGATGGCTTGATGTAATTCTTTACTGATGATTGATGGCTTGAAACCAATTCGCCCATCAGACAAAAGTCCCTCAATTCCTTCATTCGAATACTTTGTGCGCCATTTTTGTGCCGTATTGTGATTGATATGCAGTATTTTCGCTAATGCCTCTTTACTCAATGCAGTTTCACTTCTTTTCAAAACCAATAACATCTGTACTTTATTTTTCAAATGAAGGGGCTGTTTCCTCAATAAACTTTTGAGTTCCTGTTCTGTTTCTTTTACGATAATGTGTTTTGCCAGAGCCATATACAAATATATTTATGAAAGACTATGATCTATCAAAGATACAATTTTTTTAAATAGACTGGTTTTTAAATATAATTGGTATAAGATGTATAAAAAATATCCAGGAGTTTGTTATTCCGAATGCAGACACGAATCTTTCCGCAACTCTCTAATGCGATGTTTAGATTCCTATGGAATAACAAAAAAATGTATAAAAATATGCAGGAACCTGTCATTCCGTAAGAATCTGGATGCGAATCTTTCCAGGAGTTCTCTAATACTATGTTTAGATTCCTGCGGAATGACAATAAAACGTATAAAAATATCCAGGAACCTGTCATTCCGTAGGAATCCATCCGGACGCGAATCTTTCCATGAGTTCTCTAATACTATGTTCAGATTCTGCGGAATGACAAATAAACGTATAAAAATATGCAGGAACCTGTTAATCCGTAGGAATCCAGACTCCAATCTTTACAAACCTTCTAATACTATGTTGAGATTTCTGTGGAAAAATAAAGGTATTGTTAATTTAAAATACACAATTGATTATTAAGTTTTAAGAATAATAATTTTAATGAATTTTCCAGCATATACTGTTTTTTGGAATAGCATTTTGTCTTTCTTTTGAATCTTGCCAAATAA
>CAJYRQ010000045.1 GCA_913777465.1 uncultured Chryseobacterium sp. | reverse complement strand
GCATCCAGCTTCCCTCTTCCAGCCTGTTGATCCGATTTCTATTTCGGGTTTACGTTATTTTAAATTCTTATAATACACATATCCTTTCTTTCCGCTTGATTTCACCTGGACCATATACCACTCTCCTTTTTTTGAAAGTCTGATAAGCTTCGCATTTCTGGTGACAATAGCCACAACATTGGATTTGAATGCCGGTTTCTCATAAATCGTGGTGGCAGCGCCTACTCCTACAAGATACCTGTTGTTGGTGCCGATGTTGATATTAACTTCATCGATGGTAACTTTTTCAGGTTTGGATTTTGCCCTTGAAACGGAATGATCAGTTGACGTTTTACGCTTTTTATGCCTGCTTTTTCTGGAAGCGCTTCCGTAAGACGAACTGCTTTCGGAAGATCCGCCGCCACAGACCCCGCAGGTTCCGCCGCTGCCGCAATGCCCGCACCTTGAACAATTGGTGCAGGCAGAACAGTAGGCAGAGCCGGTGCATCTACCGTCATGGCCTACGTTGTCGTTGGCCTTGAAACAGGAATTTAAAATAAATGCACTGAAAGTGATTATGGTGAAGGGTATTAGTTTTTTCATGGTTATCGGTTTGATTAGTTTCCTAGTTGCATCCTGAGCAATAAGCGCGGTCTACATATTTTTTGCTGTTCCCGGAATAATAATAACAGCCGCCTCTTTCGCCTGTAAAGAGCTGATGTCCGTTGTAGTTACAGCTCTTGCTGCTTGGGGAATATGCTCTTGACGATCTTGCAGAACTTTTACTCCTCGTTGTTCTGCTGCGTGAACTTTTTCTGCTTTTCCCGGGTTTTTTAGATGAGAATTCGGTTTTTGATCCGGTATCATGGATGGTGGCAGAAATGCTTGTCGGTAATAAAACCCCCAGGCTCAACAGGCCCGTAAATAGTAGTTTTTTCATGGTAATTTGCTTTATGAATAATTTTCTAATGTCTTCTGTAGTTGGTCTTTGTAATTATAAATTTCATCCAGATTGCCCAGCAGGATTTTTTCGCCTGCGTCTTTTCCGTTATGGAAAGTTTCCAGGTATTTGTTATTTGTATTAAAGTGAAGCCTGCAGAGTGGTTTTCGGTTGTTGTCATCCAATAGAATTCCAAAATAAGACAAGGTATCGCGGTAAGCAATTCTTGTGGAAGGAATTTTCTCCCGTAAAATCGCTTTTACAATCTGGAAACCTTCCAGTTCCTCTTCAGTAGTTACAATTTTTGATTCATTATTCTCATCAACCGGCTGTTGGGATTTCACCTCATCGTCCTGTTTCTCGATCTGTTCATTGATGCTTAAAGCAGACTTCAGCCTGAAACTGATGGACTCATTAATCGATGTTGTAAGGGCTTTTTTCGTGTACTCCTTAAAAGTTACCATCCGGTTTGCCGTAATTGATTTTTCAAAGAAGCGGCTCACAAGGAGCTTGACCATCTCATCCGAAGGATTTTCTATTTCCTTTTCAAATTCTTTACGGATTGCCTTGATGTATTTCAGGGCTTCTGCAGAATCCAGGATTTCTTCAAGATTGTAATCTTTCTTGGTAAATTTCTCCAGGATCTTAATGGAGCTGTCTTTAATGTCTTCGATATTAATGGTGAAGAACGGCTTTTCATCCATAATATTCGGTTTTTCCAGATCGGTGTAGAAGTTATAGACAATTCCGTTGGTCAGTACACCGAACCGGGTCTTCGAAACATGGTAATACCGGTGAAGCTGGGAATTGTGGGCATCAGCGCTTTCTTTCCAGTGCTTGCATTCGATGATAAAGATAGGCGCGTCATTATGCCGGATTACGTAATCCACTTTTTCTCCTTTCTTAGTTCCGATATCACAAACATGCTCCGGAACAACTTCTGTAGGATTGAAAATATCATAACCCAAAATCTGGATGAAAGGCAATACGAATGCGTTTTTGGTCGCTTCTTCCGTTCCGATCTGGTCTTTTAGTCCCACAACTCTCTGATGCAGTTGTTCAAGTTTAATCTTAAGATCCATATTCACTTGTTTTTAAGGTTTCATCAACGATTTCTGCGGTGGACGCATTGTACTTTACGGAAGCAATTCCGCTTTCCATGCCCGCCTTCGAACTGTACAGCTGGCTTTTGCCGATAATTTCGCCGTTCCTTGCTTTTAAAACAAAATAAACTTTCCCGTTAACGGCTGTTCTTCTATCGTACCTGGAATCATCCTGTGAATTAACTCTTACTGATTCAATGCCTTTGTGGCAGGATCCTTTCTGAATATAGCCCTCACTGGTTAAAATAATTTCGCCGTTTCCGGCTTTCAGATTAAACTGATACTCTTGGTTTATTCTTCGGGTAATGACAAATTTTCCCATGGTTATTGATTTTTATTTAAGTGGTATGACATGATTTAGAACAGTAATAGCATCCATTAATATTGTGCTTATCAGCTGAACGTACTCTTTTTGCTTCATTTACAGCTTCTTGACAAGTTGCAAAGTATCCTAAGTAAATTCTATTTTCTACAGAGGGCAAAAAGCTACATGAGCTTTCGTGGACTTCATAATCTCCGTTGGACTGCTGGTTTTTATTAAGGTAATAATGTTTCATATATTAAGTTATTGAATTTCTCAAAAGTAGAATCATTTGATAAATAAATTTTACGGGATCCCGTAAATCCGGCAAAAAAATTAAAAATTGCAAGTATTTGATTAAATTTTTAAATGATGATAGAACGTCTTGCAGTTATAGTATCATTTACCGTATTCCAGGACAATCCGGAAGCAGGAAGGGCTCTTTCTTTGCCCCAGTGTCTGATGGCTTCAATTTTTTCAGGGCTTGTTTTGCTTAAAGGAACAATATTCCGGAAACATGTTTCATACAGCTCATCATTAACGGCTTCATTTCCGTTAATGACCGCCTGAATAGCCACATCTCTTATAGCTCCTTCAAGGTCGGAACCCGCGAATCCGGATGATAAAGTCACCAGTTTTTTAAAAGTTTCCGCAGATGGTGGAGAAAGAAGTCCTTTCTTGATATAAAGATAAATAATATCTTCCCGTTCCTGCTCTTCAGGTAAATCAACAAAAAATAATTCATCGAATCTTCCTTTACGGAGCAATTCCGGCGGCAATTTGGTGACATCATTGGCCGTAGCGACTACAAAAACCTTTTCCGTGCTTTCCTGGAGCCAGAATAAAAACTGACCGATCATTCTTGTGGTAACTCCGGAAGAATCGTTTGCATTGGCAGCGAGTCCTTTTTCAATTTCATCAATCCATAAAATACACGGCGATGCGTGGTCTGCCGATTCAAATGCTTCTTTTAATCGGTTTTCAGACTGTCCTACATACATTCCCTGAATTGATGCAAGATCCAGCCTGTATAAAGGCAGATTCCAGGTTGCAGCAATAAATTTTGCAGAAAGAGATTTCCCGCATCCAGGAACTCCTACTAACAGAACACCTTTCGGCGGCCGCAGCTTTCTTGCTTTTAAATCTGCGGTTAAAAGTTGCCTTTGGCTTTCCAGCCACTGTTGCAGACCATTTAATCCGCCTACGGAGAGCATAGCAGGATCAACCTTTACTTTTTCAAGTCCCGAAATGTTGCTGAATAATTTATCTTTTTCCTGGGTAAGAAGTTTAATATCCTCTTTAATGAGGGAGCCTTTTGCCATTTGTGTAGCCAAAACGTTTTCAGCTTCTATTTTCGTCATATTAGCCAGAATAGCGGCGGCCATTTTAAAATCTTTTTCATCCCACTCGATAGGAAATGAATTTTGATAAGGAAGGACACAGTCTTTTACAATCTCAAACATTTCATCTTCATTAGGAGGATCTAAGGTTAATGTCATTCCTAATCTCTGAAGCTGTGACCAAACGCTTTTTGTAGAAATAATACACACACTTCCTCCCCGTTCGATAGCCTGCACCACAAAATCGTAAATATGCCTTGAAACGATATTGTCATCTTCAATATCGCTTACCTCTGTAAAAATAAAAGTAAGATTTTGCCTTTGAGAAATGTTTTGAACGGCAAAATCAATCCCGCCAACAACAGAACGGTCGTCATTTACAGTTTTTCTCGTTTTGATATCCATCATTCCGTGCGAAAGGCTGTGGACATACATCGGGATGTTAATTTCTTCTGCCAGTTCCTGTATGATTTCCAGTACTCTTGCTCTTTCTATACTTCTTATGGAAATAAAAGGAATTCTTGCCCGGAACATCCTGAGCAGGGAATTCTTGAATTCAATTTTATCAGACATGATTAAAAGATTATTTTTCTTTTTGTTGGGATGTTTTGTTCTCTGTCATCAGCGCCTTCATCAGTTGTTATTCTGATATCTGCCGGAAGCCCAAATGAATTGATTGTGAGAAGCATTTTTTCTTTTTCATTACCGGCTTTCATAATATTATCCTTTAATGACTTTTTAATTTCATTGGCAAAGTCCTGCAGATCTTTTGTAAATACTGTTTTTAAATCTTCCGGTAGACCTTTAGCCTGTGAAAATCCTGAGAGCGGAAGCAGATTTTTTTTTCCAATCAACAGGATCATTCCAAAATCATCCGCCGATTTTATATTCTGTGTTTCAAAAGATCTCTGAAACCTTTCCAGCCAGAGTTTTTTGCGCATTTTGTAAGCTTCTTCCGCCTTTATATAAAAGCGTTGTGCCGTTCCTGCATCCAGATCAAAATTTCCGGAATTCATGTTTTCCAAAACAGTATCATCACCACTGGCAAAACGTTCAAAGATTTCAACCCAATCCGAATAAGTAACCGGTTTTTTCATGATCTTTTGATTCTGGGATTAATGATCTGATTGGGTGGAATGATATTCCAGTCGGGAAATTTGGCGTTTCCTTTTTCTCCTTCCGTACGTCCTTGAAAAAGATTCGGTCTTTCTTGTCGATTAGGTATTTGCTTCTTACTTTCTTCAGAATTATTTTTAGGGTCTTTCATGATTATGGTTTAAGAGGTTTGTAAGATATTTCTCGTATCCCGGGATAATCCGGAAAAGTCTTCAGGCGTAATCGATAACAGGGTTTGTCTGAAGATCTCAGCTTTCGCATCTTCCGAAGCAAATTCTTTTCTGTAATCTACTGTTTCGGCAATGCATCCACGCAGGACTTCTTTAGATTTCTTTTTCCTTTCGGTAATGTTTTCTATTGTTTTTTTCCTGGATTGTTTATAGCTGTTTATTGCACTGAAAATGATGATCACACCAATGATTGCTCCGATAATTCCAACAGCACCGAATTTAAAGATGGCTAAACTAAAAAGAGAAATAATGCATCCAATAATGATTAGAGCAGTTGGAAAAGTCAGTTTATTCAGTTCTTTTTCTAGGAAGTCTGCCCAATATTTATCGTGTTTCTGCAATTGTTCCGTTTCATCCGTTCCGTCAGTTGTTGAGGTTTTATAGCCATCAATCGTTAATTCGACCTTTTCTTGTACATTAATCCGGTAGTTTGCCGTAAATGTATCATGGGCTTCTACGATCCAGGGCTGACTGATCGAAACTGCAAGAGCCTGCGTAACCTTAGTAGCTCCTGAAAGTTCAGGATCAAAAGCTGCATTGGTCAGCATCTGGAGAAAATCCACTTTCTCATCAAACATGTATTTTTCTTTATTCATTAAAGCCTGAGCCGCTTTTTTATCACCTTCTTTCTGGATAATCAGTTGGTTAAGCCTTACTTCATTTTGCAACGGAAGTTCTTCATCATCAAAATTGGTTACCAGCAACGATAGAATTTCATCAAGCTGGATTTTAATGGTTTTAGAATAATCGGTAGAGGTTTCGAAAATTGTTTTAAAATGCCTGTCTAGCGGTGTATGAGATCTGGCCTGGGTTACAGATGCTTCCAGATCTGCCCAGTTGGTAGCAAACTCTTCTAGTAAAGGATAAGGACTTGATGATCGGGATCCCTGGATTTTAAAGAAATCAGTCCACTGTGCTTTTTGTTTATCAATATAATTATCGGTCTGGGTCAGTTGCTGGATCCAGCTTTTAACATTTTTCATCATCAGTTGATGGGAAGCAGGCTGGAAAATACCTGTAGTAATGGCTTCAAGAATGACGATAAATTCCCGGTCGAGGTTATGAGGATTCTGATGCAGAAAATATCGGTTCATCCACTGCAGACAGGAATCGTTCCGCTCCAATCTTCTCATGATCAGCATGAAAAAAAGAGAGGTCTTATAATCGTCTCTCTTAAGACTTTCATTAAGCGCTTTTTCAGATGTATTTTTATCATCCCTGATCCACGAGGCCAGAACGACCAATGCCGGGGCGAGCCAATAGTTGGGCGCTTTTATCATCACTTCTTCGGTAGTGTGCCGTAATGTATCTTCGCCAACAATCCCCGTATCTACGCCCTGGAGAATTCCGGTAGCCATTCTGCGGACTTCAGCGTAATAGCCGAACTTAATCTGAAGATCCTGTTTCAGGTTTCCCTGCCGGGTTTCTGCAAGCTGAAGGCATTTATGCTTAATATCAGATTCTACAAAATCGTTAAAGGCAACAACAAGGGTTAATAGATCATTTTTAATATGGTCATGTTTTACATTCAGGCTTCCCAGTTCTGTATTTACATTCTGCATATCTGCCTTGATCGAACTTAAAGCAGAATTAATTCTTGTAAGATCTGCGTATGAAATTACTTTTTGTGACATTTTATTTGAGTTTTCAGGTTTATAGTTTGGCTGCTGTTCCGTCTTCCCGGATGAGGATAAGTTTGTCTTTAAATACTTCTACAAAAGCGTAGGCATTGTGTCTGGCGAGTGTCCTTGCTTTTTCGAAATGATCGGGTAAAGATTCTTCGATTTTATAATGTTTAATAATCTGGTTAGCGCTGAGGTCTAAGGTATGAACCTCATGAGGATGACCTAAAAAACATTTTGCCAGAATTCCCAAAGGGAGATTGGCCAGCTCGGCAGTTCCGAATTCATCCTGTATCTTCTCCATTAATACTTCTCTTCCTTGCGTCTCTGTTAGCAGTTCGGTATCAATACCTTTAATAAGATTCATGTATTGCTGGGAGCGTTTTTTAAGAATATCCCTGTCAGTGAATGTTTTTAAGGAGGTCTGCCTGCTTTCGGAAGCAGAGTTCAGAGATTGATTTTGAAAAAGTATTCTTGCCATAATCTAAGTTTCAGGTTGTTTTACCTTCCAAAAGTATCACCCTTTCATGAGTAATTTTTACGGGTTTCCGTAAAACGGGCAAAAAGTAAAAAAACCTTTCAAAAAATTTGAAAGGCTGTAAGCGAATAAATGGGTTTCAGATGATCCCGAGGTCTTTGCAGAAGGCGACCAGCTGTTCATTGCTGTTGACGCTGAGGTCTTCTTTCAGGCTGTTGAGTCTTTTTTCGACACTGCTGAGGCTGGAGGGCCGGATGCTTTTTTCTTCAAGGTGGGCCGGAATATTCTTTTGCAGGATGCCTTTGGAGAGCAGGGAAACAATTACAATATCGTAAGTGGAAAATTCATAATTGTTGAATTTCTTCATTTCCTGTTTAAGATCGAAGGAAAGATGTTCCTCACCGATATAAACCGATGCGATGGCTTTTTTTAAGTCTTTGGAATCGTTTCTGGCTTTCCCCACATAGCCGTTGATGTGGTAATCGGAAAAAAGATTTTCGATGACGCCGGTCTTGCGTTCGGCGGAAAAGACAATCACTTTCAGATCGGGCTGCAGCTCTTTTGCTTTTTCAATAAGCTCTCTTCCGTCTTTAAGCTCCTGGGTACGGTGGTCTTCTTCATAGTAAAGGTCGGTGATCAGCAGGTCGTACGGCTGTTCTTCCCGCAGGGCTTTCCGGATTTTTCCGATCGCATCATCGCAGTAGTACACATAGTCTACCTTTGGAATATTCAGATCCTCCAGGGTTTTCTGGACGGAAATATTGATGCTTTCGTGATCTTCGGCAATTAAAATTTTTTTGAACATGGTTATACGGTTTAATTAGAAACATAGGTTTAAGACCCCAAAAGTAAAAGCATTTATCATTCCGTCATTACGGGTTCACGTAAAACGGCAAAAAAAGAGGCAATCCGGTATTTTTACATCAGATCAGTCCGATATCTTTACAGATCACAATCATCTCTACATTGTTTTTGGCCCCGAAGCTGTCACGGAGTTCATTCAAACGCTTTTCGATGGAGCGGATGCTGTGCGGCTGCATCTGGTGGTCTTTCAGGTACGCCTGAATCTCGTTTTGTTTAGATCCTTTGGCCAGCAGTTCCAGCAATTTGAGGTCGTACGCATTCAATGTGAAAGGAACATTGCGGATGGCATTCAAAATTTCCTGTGACATCACAATTTCTCCCTCAAAAACTTTTCCGATTGTATTTCTGAGTTCTTTCCCGTCATTTCTGGCTTTGCTTACAAACCCGTCGATGCCGTAGATTTTATAAAGATCGTCGATGACCTTCGCCCGTTTTTCTACGGAGAACACCACCACTTTCAGCTCAGGCTGGAGATTTTTCGCTTCCCGGATCAGCTCCTGACCATTTTTCAGATTTTGGCGGATGTGGTCTTTTTCAAAAGAGAGGTCGGCAATCAGCAGGTCGTACGGTTCTTTTTCTGCAGCTGCCTTCTTCAGCCGCTGCAAGGCTTCGTCACAATAGGTTACAAATTCGAAATGGGAAATGGATAATCCTTCCAGGGTCTGCGTGATGCCCAGGTTGGCAACTTCCTGGTCTTCAACAATTAATACTTTTTTAAACATAACAAAACGGTTACGAAGAAGGGAAGGAAAGGTTCACTTTCAGCCCTTTTTCAATTTTTGTGTCAAAAGTAATCGTCCCACCGATGGCTTCAATACGGGAAGCCGTATTCCGTAAGCCATTTTTATAAATAAGGTCCCCGGAGATTCCTACGCCGTTGTCTTTATATTGGATTTCAACCGTCCCGTCAGTCTTTTCAAACTTAACGGCAACATGGCTGGCCTGGCTGTGCTTCTTCATGTTCACCATCAGTTCGCGGATCATCTGGTAGACTTCTTCTTTTACCGCCGGAGAAACTTTTTCCCAGACCGAAGGATCATTTCCTGCGGTAAATGTTTTCACCGTGGTGTTATTAAATCCGGCAATCAGCTCTGAAATTTCCTGGCTGAATTCTTTTTTCTCACCGGCTTTCTCGTAAGAAAGATCCCTGGATTTTTCATAAACGAATTCCAGTTCGTCCAGTGCCTTATTCCGGTCAAAATCTTCCTGGTTTTCAATCTTGGCCATTACCTGGTAAATCCCGTTGGCCACCACGTCATGAACGCGTTTCGACATTTTAAGCTGGGTGTTTTTGACTTCGAGTTCTTTTTCCTGCTGGAGTCTTTTCTTTCTTCTTTTGTACCAGAAAATGCCGATAATCAATATGCATATTAATGCTCCGATGCCAACGTTTCTAAATAATATCTGAGTTTCATTTTCTGCATTTTTAATTTTAGCTTCTTGCACTCCATAAACAATGGTTGCAAATTTATCATTGTCAGTATTTCTTGCTTCTTGTATACTATCTCTTAATTTAATGTATTGGTTGAAATTTCCTTGATAATTTTTAGGATCAAATGATATAATTTTTTGTAAGGCTTCTAATTCGTCATCAGTACTTTGTACATCTTTTGCGATTTCGTACATCTTTTTAGCGTAAATTAATGCTTTTTCTAAATCTTTATTTTTAAAATAATCTGATAAATGTGAATAGCTAGCATTTTGTCCCATTTTATCATTATTTTGCTTTTGAATATCAAGAGCTTTTAATTGAAGAGGTTCTATATCATAATTTTTATTATGAAGCCATTTAATATTTGCAAGGTTAGAAAGAATTCTTGCATATGCAAATGCGTTAGAGTTTTTCACTTTTGGTAGAATACTATCATAAATTTTTATTGCTTGCACATATTTTTTTTCTTCCTTATATATTTTTGCAATATTAGCAATGAATATTATTTTAGAATCCTCATCTGTAGCATATTTTTCTGCAGAATTATAATAATCAATTGCTTCGTTATATTTTTTAAGATTATTATGGATATTGCCTAAATTATTGTAGTTGTCTGATATATGATAATATTGATTTTCATCTTTTGTGTCATACAGATTTTTTGCTTTAAGAGAGAAATCAATACCTTTAAAATAATTTCCTTTAGTATCAAGTATTTTAGCCATATTTGACAGACACTTAGCACGTCCAAAATTATTTTTACTTTTTTCAAAAATATTTAATGCTTTATCATAATGTACATATGCACTGTCATAGATATTTAGAGAATCAAATTTATGGGCCTTTTCATATTCAATATTAGTTGAGTCTAAATCAGATTTTTCGTGTCTACTACATGAAATTATTATAATTGTACATAGGAATATGCAGAAAAGGAAATTATTTTTCATAGAAATTAGATTTTGATAAAAATATAAAAGTATTTTCAAAGTAAAGTGATTTTTAAGAAATAAAAAGAGACTATTTCAAATTTATGAAACAGTCTCTGATTAAAATTTATACAACATCTATATGAAGAAAGTTTTTATAACTTCATAATTTAATTATGTTGTCATTTTAAAAATCTATTTTTTAGGAGGTAGTGGTATTGTTTCACCTCCCGTATCTCCGCCTGAACCTCCGGTTCCCGGATCTATTCCTGTGCCTGGGTTGGATCCCGTTCCTGTATTGGTGGTTTGAACGGTTACTGTTCCGTCATTATTATCATTGTTGCATGTTTGTGTATTGGCATTATTATGTCCGAATGCTAATCCTAATAGCATCAAAATGAATTCGATCATTGTTCAAAAAATTTAATTGTTAAAGCATTCGTGTTCTTCCCTGCGAAACAGATCGCAGATCGGATTACACGTGAAAAATTTTGAAGCGCTTCTTAAATTTTTTGGGAAGTAAACCTTCTAAAACGGAAGAGAAACATCTGCTTCCCAACCCGGATATTTTCTTCCGTTTTATCTGGTAGTTTTTGAAATCAGGTTTTGTTTTTATTTTTTTAATCCCCTGATTTTCTTTTACAAATATCTGCGATAAATAGCTGAATCTACGGACAGGAGATAGACAGATGGACAGCTTATAAATGTTTGATTTTTACGGTAAACCGCAATTTACTTGTCAAAAATTTGTCTAATTTGGACAGCAAATAATTAATACCTGAAACGTTATGTATGAGAAGAAAAGATTTTTAGTAAAAACTGTATTTGAAACAGCAAAAAATGAGCTTCCGCGTGGAAACAAAAGTTCTATTTCATCTTATTTGAGCTCACTTATTGAAGATCGGTATAATTTTAAAAAAGATGAAAGATCATACTCTAGATATTATACAAAATTAGTAGAAGAAAATACAGATTATAATATTGATGATCTTACACTTCTTTATCTAAGTAAATATATCGGATATGATAGTTTTGAAGATTTTTGTGACAGAGTAAACCTGGAAAATGATGATTCAAAAACCTTTTCACTAAGTTTTAAGGAAATCTCTGAAAAAATTCAACAGATAATTATTACAGTGTCACCAACTGTTTTATTACCAGATTTTATAAAGAAGAACGGATTAGGTATTGTGGAAATGACTTTTGTATTGCTTTTGGTTTCTGGAGGTGTTGTTTTTTCCAGTAACAAAAAAGCACCTTTGGGATTTGCATCATTTTGGGGAGTGCCTGCAACTGAAAAACCCTATATGTATTGGGATAAAGACCGGTATATCGCCAGCGACAGCAGTTATATCAATCCTCAAATTGAGGTAGTACCGATGGAGCCGAACAAATTCGTCTATCAGAAAAGAATTACGAGGCCGGACACGCTGACAATTGAAAATGCAGCAGGGAAGGTTTGGTATGATAAGAGCGATAATCATGTAGAATTCTTTACCAATTACGGACAACATCCTGAAAATGGAAAAACGTTGAAAGAAGCTACCGCACACATTATTGATACCTACGGTGGTGCTAATGCTACGGAAGAATTTGCCGACAATTGAGATTTATTGTTTTGAAAATATTCCGCACAAAAAAGGCGAAGAGATTTTTTTCTCTTCGCCTTTTTTAGGCATTTTGTTCAGATTACTCGGCATTCAGCATGCCCAGTTCGCCGAAATGCTTTTTGAATTTCTGGATCTTCGGTCCGACAACCGCGCTGCAGTAAGGCTGGGTCGGATTTTCGTTGTAGTAGCCCTGGTGGTACTGTTCCGCCGGCCAGAACTTTTCGAATTGGGTAAGTTCGGTGACGTAGGTTCCTGCCCATCTGCCGGATTGTTTTGATTTCTCGATGGCTTCTTCGGCTTTTGCCTTTTCCGCCTCGTCTTTGTAATAGATTACGGAACGGTATTGGGTCCCGACGTCATTCCCCTGCCTGTTGAGCTGGGTAGGATCGTGAAGGAAGAAGAAAACATCCATCAGCTGTTCATACGAAATAACGGCAGGATCGTAGGTGATCTGCACTACTTCCGCATGGCCGGTTGTTCCCGTGCACACCTCTTCATAGGTCGGGTTGTCTTTATGTCCTCCGGAATATCCTGAAACGGCCGAATGTACGCCTTTCAGCATGTTGAAACAGCTTTCCACACACCAGAAACATCCGCCTCCGAAAGTGATCTGTTCTAAATTATTGTTGCTCATTGTCGTTTGATTATTGTCGTTAAAATATTTTTCTCGTCTGGGAATAGGATGGAGAAAAAACCTATCAAAAATAAGGAAAACTTTTCCAATTTCCGCGCCATCCTCGCTCTCATAACCAAATGATGGTGATAGATCAGACAAATTACTGAAGCTTTAAGTGACGAAAATCTGCGTCATCTGCAAAATCTGCGTACTGTTTTTTTAACGTAAAGTTTTACTCTTACATCGGCATATTAAGTGAGCAAAGGATGAATCAGCAAGCTGATTGATGAAGGTTACGTTCGCTTCGCGCAGCAGATTGATCTGCCTTTACCTCCTGAAATCAACGGTATTATAAATTGAACTTTGCGTTGAAAAAATTATGCAATAAAAAAGGCGTCATCTGCAAAATCGGCGGCAGTATTTAAGTAATCCAATATTATAAAATAATGATCCTGCAAAATAAAAAAGCACCCTGAAAAAGGATGCTCATATTATTTTAAATATATTTCAATTATTTTTCCCAAACTAGGGCACTGGCTCCCAGAATGGCAGCATCGGCCTCATCCAGTTCACTGAAAACCAGCTTTACTTTATTTCTGAAAATAGGCAGCAGGTTTCTTTCCATGTGGAGTTTGGTCGGCTTCAGGATAAAATCGCCGGCCTTGATCACGCCGCCAAACAGAAGGATGGCCTCAGGAGAGGAGAACATCACGAAATTGGCCAGGGCTTCCCCCAGTTTCTGTCCGGTGTACCGGAACACTTCCATGGAGATCGGGTCACCTTTAAGGGCACATTCGTGAACGGTTTTAGAATTGATGGATTCTTCAGGATATTGATTCAGGATGGATTCCGGGAATTCGGCTCTCATCTTCTTGGCAGTGATGGCGATCCCCGTTGCGGAAGCATAAGCTTCCAGACAGCCTTCGGAACCGGTGCTCCAGTGTTTCCTTCCGCCGGGTTTCACGATGGTATGCCCCAATTCTCCGGCAAAGCCATCGTGTCCGTAGATGAGCTTTCCGCCGGCTACGATTCCGCTTCCTACGCCGGTACCTAAAGTGATCATGATAAAATCTTTCATGCCGCGGGCTGCGCCGAAAAGCATTTCCCCGATGGCTGCCGCATTGGCATCGTTGGTAATGGTGCACGGAAGTCCGAACTTCGCTTTTATGAGCTCTGCAAAAGGGATTGTTCCTTTCCAGGGAAGGTTGGGGGCCTGTTCGATGGTTCCCGTGTAGTAGTTGGCATTTGGAGCACCGACTCCGATCCCGTCGAAATTCTTTTCTTCTCCGTGGTTATCGATCAGGGGAGCTACCGCTTCGTACAAGGCATCGATGTACTCTTCTACGGTAGGATAGGCATCGGTCCGGATGTTTCCTTTTTCCAGGACTTCCCCCCGGTGGTTTACAACTCCAAATTTTGTGTTCGTCCCGCCGATATCAATTCCGAGCGCAACGTGTTTTGACAAATCTACTAATGACATTCTATTCTAAAATTCTAAAAGGTTAAAATTATAAAAAAGATTGTATTAATGGGTTATTAACTAGATAATTATTGAAAAAAAAATTCAGGCTGTTTTTACGGATTTCTTTTTTCTTCTTCCCCACCAGATCAGAAAGCCGGTGACTGGTAATGAGGCACATATAAGGCTGACGATGAAAGCGATGATCTTCGTAGGCAGCCCCAGGATGGATCCGACGTGGATGTCGTAATTGGCGCCAACCGCTTTTTCGCCGAAATTTTTGTCTTTCATATCATGGGTATGAAGCAGTTCGCCGGAGTTTTCATCAAAGATCAGGCTGCTGCTTTTGTGATAGGAATACGACAGGTGCTTTACATAGACTTCAAAATGCGGATGTTCGTGGTCGTCCATATGTTCGTGGCCCAAATCGATAGAGAATCCATAGGAATCCGGGTATTTTGCCTTAACGGTATTGCTGATCTTATCCAGGGTTCCTTCGGTCCTTAATTCGATCGGGGCTTTCGTGGTGATGGAAGAGAAATCAGGATAAGCCGTTTTTCCGCCTGAGAATATAAAATAAATAGCGGCCTGTACAAAGAAAAAAGCATAGAATAAGCCGGTAATGGAAAAGATTAAAGCAAAGACGGAAGCATAAAAACCAAGGACGTTGTGTAAATCGTAGTTCTTTCTTTTCCAGCTTTTTACATTTTGCCATTTGAAAGAGAACCGCTGTTTCCGGGCCGCTTTGTTTTTAGGCCACCAGAGAACAATCCCTGAAATCAGCATGATGACAAAAATGATTACCGGAATACCCACCAGGTACGTTCCCCAGGATTGTTTCAGCAGGTAGCTCCAGTGGATCATCTTGACGATCTGGAAGAAGCCGTTTTTCTCATCGTAAGTCCTGAGAACCTCTCCGGTGTACGGGTTGACGTAAGCGACTTTATAAATAGGGAATTCGTCGAAATAATTCCAGCCTTTCGGGTTGTGTTCGTACCAGTAGAACAGGTAAGACATTTTTTTGTCGATCGGGATATTCACCCAGTGAACCGGGTATTTTTCCTTTACTTGTTTTACCACGGCCTTTTCCAGGGTTCTGATCGGAAGAACCTGTTTTTGCTCGATATTCTGTTCGTTATGGTAAATAACGTCTTTCCGGGTGGCATTCTCAATTTCATCTTTAAAAACATACAAGGCACCGGTAATGGAGATAATAAAAACCAGAAATCCTACGCCGAGGCCCAGCCACAAATGCAGTTTTCCGGTCCATTTCTTAAATGCGCTCGGCTTCTTCTTATGATGATGCTTTTTTCTCATATCTTCCTTAAGTCCGGCAAAGATAATATTTTAATTTTTATTTAGAATATTTATAATTAACGAAATTGCTGGAAATGTTTTTATGTTGGATAAGCGCGAAGGAGCAAAATTTTTTATAGGTTCTATTTAAAGGCCAAAGATTTTATCATAGGTAGAATTTTACCGTATGTAGTTGATCAAGCAGCCTTAATACATATGCTTCATCAGATCAGCCTGCTGATCTTTTCTTTGCTTCCTTTAATAAAGTGAGGCAATCATCATTCTTTGCGTTAAAATCTGCATTGAGCAATATTTAGATGATGAAAAAAGGAGCAACATCCAAAAACGAAAGTTGCTCCATATGATTCTATTATGATTGCTTAATTAATGGGCAATTAGGGTTAAATAAATTTGACCTTCCAAAGCGATTAAGTATTCTCTAAAATCGATATTCCACCATAAGGGTTCCCCTTGTTCCCAAAGCATTCACGAAATCGCTGTCCCGTGCTGCCCACCAGCCAATGGCCGGCTGATAAGACCTGTTGAAAAGGTTCTCGATTCCTCCGGAAACCCTCCAGCTATTATTGATTTCGTAGCTTGATTTGAAGTTGAAAACCGTGTATTCCGGAACCCGCCCTTCACCGTACGTGTATAATCCGGTTTTGGCATTCGGCTGGAACCGGTTCTGCTCAAAGGCATGAAGCATATCCAATCCTACCGATAAGCCACGCACCGGCCTTACCTGAACGTACGCCAGGACTTTCGGGGCCGAAATCCTGCTGTTGTTGATCTTGGTGGAATAATCGCCGTCGTCTTTCGGGGAAGTTATGCCCTCCATCCAGCTGTAGCTTCCTCCGAAGCTGATCCATTGTGCCGGACTGAACTGAAGGAATCCTTCCACCCCGTACACCACTTCCGGAGCCCGCTGGATCATCAGAGAACGGTCGGGGCTCTGAACAAAGGTGGCTCCCAGTTTGGAGGTGCTGACATAGGACGTGATTTCGTAATTCAGCCATTTGGTGATCTGGCCGGTGGCCCCCAATTCGTAATTGTTGACAATAATAGGTTTCGTTTCCAGCTTATTGATGGTATCTGCGGTTGAGGTTCTCAAAATCCTTCCCAGCTCATTGATGGAGTAGGACTGCGAGAAGCTTCCGAAGAGATTGATCTGTGGATTGAAATTGTAACGGAACCCGATGTTTCCTACCAGGGCATTGTATTCCAGGTCGCCGCCTTTTACGAAAATGCTTTTGGTAAACGTCCCGTCGTTTTTAATGGTGGAAAGGGTATTGAAATCACCTACTTTCACTTTAATGTTTTCGTACCGGAGCCCGCCTTTCAGGATCAGCTTTTTAAACAGATCGATTTTTACGAGCATGAAAGGAGCGATGTTGGTCATGTCCATGTCCGGGGTCCAGTACCGGCCGTCCTCCAGCTTCTGTACGGTTTTATCATTTAAAATATCGGCACCGTAAATCACTTCTCCCTGGGAATTCCGGGTGTTCCAAAGCTGCGTATCAAGGTTGAACCGTGCGCCTTTTTTCTTTGAAATCACATTGGACTGGCCGCCGTTCAGGAAGGTATCGCTGTATCCGTAAACCGTTCTGAAATCCTGCAGGTACAGGTTGATGTTCAGGGCCGTACCTTTCCAAAGATTCCGGTTGTCGTAGCTTATTTTGAAATTGTGGTTTCTCGGTGTTCCCTGCGGGGTAGTCTCCTGGTGTTTCGCTGAGCCTTCGCCAATGGTCGGCGTCATGCCGTATTTCCCGGTTTTAAGGCCGAGATCAAGATCGGATTTTGAGGCATACCCGATATAGGACGCTTCAATTCGCTGGTTGCCGTTCAGGTTGTACCCGAGTTTCAGCATTCCGTTGTAATTGTCCATTTTGGCCGGACTGGACGTAGGGCTGAGGTTGACACCGTCGGCATCTTTCATATAGCCGGTTCTTTCGTAGGCCAGGGAAACGGCATAATCGAATTTCGGCGTGATTTTTCCCGTTAGAAACTGGCTGGCGCGAACGCCTAAGGTTTCCCCGTATAATTGTCCGGTAATTCCGACCTGCGACTGCCCGGAAATCCTCCGGTCGCTGCCTGCTTTTTTGGTGATGTAGTTGATGATCCCTCCGTCGGATCCGTTTCCGTAAATGGAGGTAGCCCCTTTAATGACTTCGATTCGTTCGATAACGGACGGATCGATGGACCGGATATCCCTTGAGCCGTTCCGCAATGGCGTAGATTGCGGAATGCCGTCGATAAGGACGAGCACCTGTCTTCCCCTGAGGGTCTGGCCGCTGTTGGTCGTCATTCCCGAACTGGTAGCCAGACTGGGAACGGTGTATTGTAAAATATTGGTAATGTCGGAATTGACGGTAAGCTGAGACTGGATCTGCTTCTGGCTCACAATCGTTACGGAGCTCGGGACTTCTTTGATGCTTTCTTTTTTCCTTGAAGCGGTAAGAACTACTTCATCCACGTCTTTCACCTGTAAAGAGTCTTTCTGCTGTCCTGTAACGGTGATGGCAGCCAAAGCAGCTACCGATAAAATGATTTTCTTCATAATGCTTTTTTTATTCCTTTTTTCTTCCTTTTTCCCAGCCATACCAGAAATCCGGTGACCGGCAGTGAGGTGCAGATCAGCCCTGCAATAAACCAGATGATCTTTCCGATGATTCCGAAATAGGAACCGGTATGAATGTCATAATTGGCGTGGGCATATTTTTCTGCGATGTTTAATTTCTGATGAGGTTTGTTGAGCAGCAGTTTTCCGGAATATTTGTCGAAAGCCAGCTGGTTTCTCACGGCAAACCTTCCGTCTTCACCGTAAACCGTTACCGGAATATTGCTGAGTGGTTTCCCTTTTTTATTTTTTCCGTTTAACGGAATTCTGAAGCTTGATGATTCGGCATAAAGCTTTCTTGTTTCCCGGGCCGTAAGATCAAAGACTGCTTTGTTTTCTACCAGCAAAGAATCCGGTGATTTCACTTCCTTTTCTTTCGGCAGTTCCGTTGAACCGGACAATGCCAGGTTGAAGGTATTTTTTACCCATGGATAGGCAAAGTAAATTCCGGTTATGCTCATCAGCAGGGCAATGAAGGATGCATAAAACCCAAGGATGTTGTGAAGGTCATAGTTTCTGCGTTTCCAGGTTTTCACATATTTCCATTCGAAACGGAATCTTCCTTTCCTCGCTTTTTTGTTTTTGGGCCACCACAAAACAATGCCTGTGATCAGCATGACGATAAAAAGCACTACCGGAATCCCCACCACATACTTTCCCCAGTCGGTTTTTAAAAGCAGGCTCCAGTGAATCGATTTAAGGATAGGGAAGAGGTCGTATTTCTCATTGTAGATCCCTAGTATTTCACCCGTATACGGATTTACATAAACCAGTTTGTTAATCTTTACTTCATCAAAATAATTCCATGCTTTTTTATCCTTCTCATAATACAGGAATTCATAAGACCTGTTTCTGGCTAAAGGAATCTCAACGGAACTTACGGGATATTTCTCATTGACTTCCAGCGTTACCTTTTCCTTCAGGGTTTCAATGGAAAGGGGTTTTCGCGTAATCGTTTCAGCATTCACGAACATCACATCTTTCCGCAGCCGCTGCTGGATTTCATCCTTGAAAACATACATCGTTCCCGATAATGAAACCATGAAAACGATCAGCCCAACGGACAAGCCAAACCACAAATGCAGTTTGGCAGACCATTTTTTGGCAAAAGAAGGTTTCTTTTTATGATGATGCTTCTTTCTCATGAGAAAAAAGTTAACCTTTTGAGGGGTTAACTTTAGTTATTTAAAATTTGTAATTTAAACTTAACGATACGGTTCTCAATCTTTGCGGTGTTACTGTTGACCAACCGGAGAAATATTTTTTATTAGCAATATTATCAAGCTTTAGAATTACACTGTATTTATCTTCATTGTAAGATAGAGCAGCATTAAAGATGGCATAACTCGGAATTGCAAATGTCCCGATTGAAGCTCTGTTTAAAGTGTAAAGCTCACTGGCAGAATTAGCTCCGAAACCGATACCTACATTTCTTAAAGCGCCCTCCTGCACTTTATAATTTGCCCAGAAATTAAAAAGGTTTTTAGGTCCGGCTTCTTCAGGACGATATCCTACATAAGTTGGATCTCCTACAGTAACTTCACTGTCGTTATGGCTGAATCCGGCGATGATGTTTAATCCGTTAATAGGGCTTCCTACAACACTTACTTCAAAACCTTTACTTTCAACTTCTCCTCCCTGGATACTATTTTGAGCATTTGCCGGATCCGGCATTACTTTATCTTTCACCTGAATGTTGTAATAACTTGCCGTAATGGATAATTTATCCTTTACTAAGCTGGCTTTGGTTCCGACTTCCCACTGATTGGCATGTTCCGGATCGAAATAAGCAAAATATTTACTTCCATCCGCTGCTATATTCTGAACCGGTTCTACATTTTGAAAACCGTTCATATAGTTTGCGAAAATTGACAGTTTATCCTGAATCGGCTGGTAAACCAATCCTAATTTCGGAGAAAATGTTGTCGTAGCTTTTGATTCCTCAACGGCATATGCTGTCGGGTTTCCTGTAAAATGATCAACTCTTGCACTTAACATAGCCGATAAATTCGGAAGAATATATACCACATCTGAAATGTAAGCACTGTATATTTTTGTTTCCATTGATCCGATGGCATTCTGTGTAGATGACAAAGCGGTATTTACTGCAGCCTGGTTTAATTCGCCAGCTTTTGTATCAGTCTGATTAATTAATGAGATGGTTCCGAATCCGGTCCAGCCAGTTCCTCCAAGTAGAAACTGTCTCTGGAAATAATCTAAACCGAATAAAAGTTTATTTTTAACCTTCCCGATATTGAAGTTTCCGACAAAATTCTGCTGAATTCCTGTCGTATTGGTTTCACCGCCTAATTTAGAAATGAATCTTGTAAACTCATTACCGTTAGCTGAATCCCAAAGGTATTGGTTATATCCGTCTGTTTTTGTATTTCCTCTCGATACAATGGTTTGTGAAGTCCAGTTATCAGAGATTTTATAGGTAGCCTGCGCCTGGATGTTGAAGGTTGTATTTTTAATACTCAGATCGTTGCTGGTATACGATTTTTTGTAGTTCTGCTCAAATAAATCGATTGAATGAAAGGATAAGGGGCTGTACCGGCTTAAGAAAATCATAGGAGCATTTGCCGCATCAGATTTCTTAATTTCAGTATTCACTGTAAATGTCAGTTTGTTATTTACAACATATTTTACAGATGGAGCAACATATATTGATTCATAAGAACCGGCATCCTGGAAAGAGTTTTGTTTCTGATAGGCCGCATTGATTCTTGCATAAAGGTTTTTTCCGATAGGAGCATTTACGTCAGCGGTAATTCTATTTAAACCGTAACCTCCCAAAACATATCCTACTTCTCCACCGAAATAGTTATAAGGTTTTTTTGTTACAACATTTAATAATCCTCCATACGATATAACACTTCCTCCGTATAATGTACCTGAAGGTCCTTTGATAGCCTCAATTGTTTCGATTCCTGCCGGATCTATAGTTCCGTTATTGAATGCAGGCATCCCATTTACCAAGGTAGGTTGCAGAGAAAAACCACGCATGGTATAGTATTCTCCTCCATCATTTCCTCTACCGGTAGATTCCCATAATCTTGCAATACCCGTAACATTTTTTAAAGCATCATTTATATTAGTCGCAACCTGTTCTTTAATAACATTTTTGTTAACCGTATTGTATACCTGTGGGTTTTCAATATCTTTTAAAGGCATTTTGTTTGCCGACTCACTATTTTTGGTAATATAGCCTGTTACAATAACCTCATCGATATTATTCGACTTAATCGTATCGTTTTCCTGGGCAAAAGTTAGCATAGAACCTAACAGCGAAGCGCAGATCAGTACATTTTTCATGAAACTCAAAATTTTTGCAAATATATTGTTTTTAATTATTCTAAATAAATTAATGAGTTGATATTTATCATAGATTTAATATGCAGCCAATAAAAAAACCGCTCCAGGATTATCCTGAAGCGGTTTTGTATGGCAAAAATTATTATTTCTTATGCAGGAATTTCTCCTTTATACAAGAATGAAATAATTTCTTTATTCAATTTATCGATCATTTCGCTGAACAAGTGGAAAGATTCCTGCTTGTAAATCACCAGCGGATCCTTCTGTTCGTATACGGCACCCTGTGAAGATCTTCTCAGGTCGTCCATTTCCCGAAGGTGAAGCTTCCAGTTTTCATCGATGATCGATAAGGTGATGTTCTTTTCGAAATCATTGATCAGGCTGTCGCACTGTGTTTCGTAAGCTTCCTTAAGATCGGTAACAATGGTCATCGTCTTATGTCCGTCCGTGAAAGGCACCTGGATCATTCTGAACATCGATCCCTGGTTCTGATATACATTTTCAATAATCGGGAATGATTTTTCCTTCAGCAGGTTCAGCTTCATCTGGTAATCTTCCTGAGCGGCTTTGAAAAGGATATTGGTAAGGTCCTGAACCGTTTTGTTTCCGAAATCGCTTTCTGAAACAGGGGAACCCATGGTGAAATGCTTGATCACTTCAAATTCAAAATCCTTATAATTCCCATTGGCTTTCCCTTTTGCAACGATGGAATTGGCAACATCGAAAATCATGTTTGTGATATCGTACTTCAGGTGATCGCCAAACAAAGCGTTCTTTCTTCTTTTATAGATTACATCACGCTGTTTGTTCATCACGTCATCGTATTCAAGAAGCCTTTTTCTCGTTCCGAAGTTGTTTTCCTCTACTTTTTTCTGTGCTCTTTCAATCGACTTGCTGATCATGGAATGCTGAATGACTTCACCTTCTTTGTGGCCCATCCGATCCATCATCTTGGCTATTCTTTCAGAACCAAACAAACGCATCAGGTTATCTTCCAGGGATACATAGAACTGAGAACTTCCCGGATCTCCCTGACGTCCCGCTCTACCTCTCAACTGTCGGTCAACCCTTCTGGAGTCGTGTCTTTCGGTACCGATGATCGCCAGACCTCCGGCTTCTTTCACTTCTTTGGAAAGCTTGATGTCGGTACCACGGCCTGCCATGTTGGTGGCAATGGTTACCACGCCCGGCTGTCCTGCACCGGCAACGATTTCCGCTTCTTTTTTGTGGAGTTTCGCGTTAAGAACCTGATGTGGGATTTTTCTCAGCTGTAAGGCTTTTGAAAGCAACTGTGAGATTTCAACCGAAGTTGTTCCTACCAGTACCGGTCTTCTGGCGGCCGTTAGTTTTTCGATTTCTTCGATAACGGCGTTGTATTTTTCACGGTTGGTTTTAAAAACCAGATCCTGCTTGTCATTTCTCAGGATCGGACGGTTGGTAGGAATTACCACCACATCCAATTTGTAAATTTCCCAAAGCTCGCCTGCCTCGGTTTCTGCAGTTCCCGTCATCCCCGCAAGCTTGTTGTACATCCGGAAATAATTCTGAAGGGTAACGGTGGCAAACGTCTGGGTTGCAGCTTCGATCTTTACGTTTTCCTTGGCCTCGATTGCCTGGTGAAGACCGTCAGAATACCGTCTTCCTTCCATGATCCGTCCGGTCTGCTCATCAACGATTTTTACCTCACCGTCGATTACTACGTATTCATCGTCTTTTTCAAACAACGTATACGCTTTCAGCAACTGGCTCATAGTGTGAACCCGCTCTGATTTTTCACCGAACTCGGAGAACAGCCTTTCTTTGGCTTCAAATTCCTCTTCTTTGGATAAATTTTTAGCTTCCAGTTCGGCAATTTCAGTCCCGATGTCCGGAAGGACAAAGAAATTAGGATCTGAGTTCCCCTGGGACATATACTCAACCCCTTTGTCGGTAAGGTCTACCTGGTTGTTCTTTTCTTCGATCACGAAGTAAAGGTCTTTATCTACGATCGGCATATCGCGGTTGTTATCCTGCATGTACTGGGCTTCCGTTTTCTGAAGCAATGCACGGTTTCCACTTTCCGATAAAAATTTAATCAGTTGTCTGTTTTTAGGAAGACCTCTGTAGGCCTGAAGCAATTTGAATCCTCCCTCTTTGGTGTTTCCGGCAGCGATTAATTTTTTCGCTTCATTGAATATAGCGGAAACGGTTTTTTTCTGAACTTCAACAATCCGGTCGATCGAAGGCTTCAGAATGTCGAACTCCTGACGGTCTCCCTGAGGAACCGGCCCGGAAATGATCAACGGCGTTCTCGCGTCGTCTACCAATACGGAATCCACCTCATCGACGATGGCAAAGTTCAGCTCTCGCTGTACCAGTTCGGATGGGGAAGTTACCATGTTATCTCTCAGGTAATCGAAACCGAATTCGTTATTCGTTCCGTAAGTGATGTCTGAATTGTAAGCTCTTCTTCTGCCGTCTGAGTTCGGCTGGTGATTATCAATACAGTCGATCGACATTCCGTGGAACTGGTACAATGGTCCCATCCACGCGGAGTCCCTTTTGGCAAGGTAGTCGTTCACGGTTACCACGTGAACTCCTCTTCCAGGAAGGGCATTTAAGAAAATAGGAAGCGTACCTACCAGGGTTTTTCCTTCACCAGTTGCCATCTCGGCAATTTTTCCGCTGTGCAGGATCACCCCTCCGATAAACTGTACATCGTAATGAACCATGTCCCAGTTTACAGGTGTTCCGGCAGCATCCCATGAGTTTTTCCAGACAGCCTGATCTCCCTGAATTTCTACGAAATCTTTTCCGGCAGCAGCCAGTTGTCTGTCCCAGTCTGAAGCGGTTACGCGGATTTCTCCGTTCTGTGCCCATCGTCTTGCCGTTTCCTTTACCAAAGCGAATACTTCAGGAAGGATCTGGCTCAAAACTTTCTCTTCAATTTCGTATGATTCTTTTTTCAGGGTTTCGATCTTCGAGAAAAGGGCTTCTTTTTCGTCCACATTTTTCGAATTCTTGATCTGTTCCTGGATCTGTTCTATCTGAGCTGTGATTTTGCCGGTTGCAGATTTAATATTTTCTTTAAACTCAGCAGTTTTATCTCTTAAACCGTCATCAGACAATTGCTGGATCGCCGGTTCAACAGCTTTGATTTTTGTTACAACTTTTTTTACTTCTTTTAGGTCCTGCGCTTTTTTGTCTCCCAAAAACCCTTTTAGAACTTTGTTTAAAAAACTCATATATATTTGCTTATGGCAATTTGCTTTTGGCGAATTGCTTTATTATTAGGTTAAAAAGATTGGCCAACAGCTATAAGCCATCAGCCAAATGCTGTATTAATATTCGTCTTCGTTCCAAAGATAATCTTCGTCCGTAGGGTAGTCGCTCCAGATTTCGTCGATGGCATCATAGATTTCCCCTTCATCTTCGATGGCCTGAAGATTTTCCACTACTTCCATAGGAGCACCGGTTCTGATGGCATAGTCGATAAGTTCTGCTTTAGTCATTGGCCAAGGTGCGTCACTTAAATAGGAAGCTAATTCTAATGTCCAGTACATAATTTTTTAATTTTTTGCAAAAGTATAAAAAACGCTTATATTATATGCTTTTTTACACCTGATTTTCAATTCTTTTTATTAATTTTTGTTCACTGTAAGTAGCAGAAGTCTTTGCAGGCCTTCTGCGGCGTACTCGAGGTCATTTTCTCAAAAACCATTCCACAAATTTTTTTATGCCATTTTGGAAGTTTGTGTCAGGTTTATAGCCGATTAATGTCCGTGCTTTGGTAATATCGGCATTGGTTTTCAGGACATCTCCGGGCTGCATTGGCAGATTTTTCCGGATGGCAGATTTTCCGAGTTTGTCCTCTATGGTAGCTACCATTTCATTCAGTTCAATTACTTCGCTTTCCCCCAGGTTGATGATTTCATAAACCCCGGAATTATTTTCCAGATATAGGATGGATTTCAGGATGCCGTCGATAATGTCATCAATATATGTGTAGTCTCTGGCCGTGGTGCCATCGCCGTAGAAAGGGATTTCCTGATGTTCCGAAATCAGCCGGATAAACTTATGGATGGCCAGATCAGGCCTTTGGCGGGGGCCGTAAACCGTAAAAAACCTCAGCTGGATCATGTCGATTTTATACAGGTCATGATATACGTGGCCTAAAATTTCACCGCATCTTTTGGTGGCGGCATAAGGCGAAATAGGATGATCTACATTGTCGGTTTCGGCAAAAGGCACTTTTTCATTGTTGCCGTAAACACTTGAGGAAGAGGCACAGATGAATTTTTTAATATTAAAATCCCGGCACAGCTCCCAGAGGTTTATCGTTCCCCTTACGTTCACTTCTTCATATTCCAGGGGTCTTTCAATAGAAGGGCGTACGCCGGCAAGCGCTGCCAGATGGATGACGGCATCGATCTGATGTGCCCTGAAAATCTCCGTAAGCCCGTTCTTATCGCGGATATCCTGATAATAGAGGCTGTACTGTTCAGATTTTGAAAGGAAAATTAATTTGCTGATGTCTTTTTCTTTATCCGAATACTCAAAATCCGAAAAATCAAGAATAGACTCTAAAGTATTTTGAATTTTTATGCGATAATTATAGAAATCGTCAAAATTGTCAACGTTTATGACAGAATGTCCTTTTTTCAATAATTGTTCAGTTAAGTGAGAACCAATAAAACCGCTTCCGCCGGTGACAAGATATTTCATCCGTATGTTTTTCGTGCTACAAAAATATAAATTTACTTCGGGAAAAATATAATCATTAAATTTACTTAAAAAAGTAATATAAAATTAATATGCAGTTTCAAGGGCAAATTTTAAAGATGACGAGCTTCCACGACGAGCCGATTCAATACTATCTCAATCTTTCAGGGGACCTGATCCACATGAACGAACTTTTCGGGAAAGAGCTTACCATCAGACATACCGGCTATCAGTGCGTGCAATGCCAGGAAGATAAAACCATCTACCGGATGGGTTTCTGTAAAAACTGCTTCTTCGAGAGCCCTTACGCCAGCGATACCATCATCCGTCCGGAACTTTCCACCGCCCATCTCGGAATTGCGGAACGGGATTTGGATGTAGAAAAACAAATTCAGTTACAGCCTCATACGGTTTATTTAGCTTATACGGGAGAAGTAAAAGTAGGAGTGACGAGAAATACGCAGATCCCGACCCGGTGGATCGACCAGGGGGCCACTTTTGCCCTACCGATTGCCAGAACCGAAAACCGCTATGAAGCAGGAATGATCGAGGTTGCCCTCAAGCAGCATGTGCCGGATAAAACCAGCTGGAAAAAAATGCTTCAGGATGACTTTGAAGGAGAAATAGACCTGGCCGATTTTCAGCAGAAAATAAAAGAATATTTTCCTGAAGATTTTCAGAAGTTTTACAGCGAAGGCGAGAACCTATGGACTTTCGATTATCCTTACGACAAGCCGGAAAAAGTAACTTCCTTTACCCTGGATAAGAAACCGCAGTTTACCGGAAAGTTAACCGGGATCAAAGGACAGTACCTGGCGTTCGACGGAGGGCAGTTTATTAATGTAAGAGGCCATGAAGGGTATGTGATTGAATTGAGTGTAACGAATTAACCGGATCTCAAATTAAACCAGATCACAAACTATGAAAAAATGGGTCAGAAAATTATTAATCAGCCTCGGAATTCTGTTAATCATTATTTTACTGGCAAACTTCGGGCTGAATATCTGGCTTAAAACCCAGCTTCCCAAATACATCAAAAACAATACGGATTATAAAATCTCCTACAAAACCATGGAGGTCGATTTGTTGTCGGGAAACATCCTGTCAACAGGGATTGCCATTAACAATAAGAATCCGCAGAACATCAATGTGATCGGTATGCAGGGAACAGTAGATACCCTGAAGGTGAGCCGTTTCGGGATTTATGATGCACTTTTCAACAATCAGATCAGCTCATCGGATTTATTGCTGTCCAAACCCAATCTGAATGTGGTTCTGGCCCGGCCCGTCGATACCAGAACGGGGAAAAAGAAGGATCCTTTTCTGTTTGAAAACATCCGGATCAATGAAGGGAATATCAGTATTTTCAGATATACAAAACAAAAATTCTTTTCAGTAAAAAACCTCAGCCTGTACGTGGAAAATCTTCAGATGACGGAAGAGGGTGTTCAGGACAAGCTGCCGGTTGTATTTGATCAGTACAGTATAAAAGGATCGGATTTTTTCTTCCGTCCGGATGATGTTTATGCTTTGCAGATCGACAGGATTGAAACCAAAGACGGACAAATGTCTGTTGATAAGTTTCAGCTGACCCCACTCGTTACTTTTGAGCAGTTTAAAAAATATTATCCTAAAAAAACTCAGCTTTTTCAGTTCAATGTTGAAAAAATACAGTTCAAAGATATTTTGCTGGCAAAAAATAAAATTTCTTTAGCCAATGCCAGTTTTTACAATCCTGATCTTTTCGTCTATACTACCAATGCCGTGCCCATCAAGGCCAAAAAACCTTTTAATTTAGAACTGAACCTGCAGGATATCCGGTTGAACAATGCTACGGTTCAGGTCATGAAGCCTGACGGAAGCAAGCTTTTGTATGCCCATAAAGCCAACCTGAATATCAACCAGCTTCATTTTGATAAGGAAACCCGTGAAGAGCTTATTCCGGTAGGGTACAAGGATTTTCAGTTTTCGGCGCAGGATATTCTTTATTCCAACCATCAGGATTTTAATGTAAAAAGTTTTACCCTAACCCCTAAAAAGGGAGAGCTTAAGACAATATCTATAGTTCCGAACGGTTCAGCCGGTGGAAAAACAGCTATGGATTTTACGGCGAATTATATAGGGTTTTCCATCAATCAGTGGAATGTTACTAATAAAAAAATGAATCTCGACATTAAAAAAGTATTGGTTGACCGGGTAAAAGGAAGCATCAAAGCCGGAGAAGAAAATAACAGGACCAATACACAGGAAAGCATTAAAGGAATTCAGTTTCCCATCCATATCAGAAAAGTCATGCTTAGGAATTCGGATGTTACTTATGATAAAAACAACCAGCCGTTGACTTTAAACCACCTGAATGCAAGTATCAATGATATTGAGCTGAACTCCAAAAAAGGACAGGCCGGAATGGATGTGGGGATTAAAAGCTATACGGTGACTTCCGATAATTTTTTATATAAAACCCAGTTTTACCGTATGACTGCCGGAGCTTTTAAAGCGGATCAGAACAACATCAGCCTTTCCCGGTTTGCTATGAAGCCTCTCATTTCGAGAGCCCGGTTTATCAGAATGATACCGGTGGAAAAGGATTTATATGATATTGAAGCCGCACAGATTACCGCCAGAGGAACGTGGGATCTGTTTTCAGATCATCAGTTTATCAATGCTTCCAACGTTACGATTCAGTCGGCAGATGCCAATATTTTCAGGAGTAAAATACCGGCTGACGACCCGAAGGAAAAACCGTTGTACTCCAGGCTTCTGAGATCCATTAAAATACCGATGGTCGTTAATAACCTTAATCTGAGGAATTCCCTGCTGGTTTACGAAGAAGATACGCCGGAAAGTGCAGGTCCCGGAAAACTTACGTTCGGTAATTTTAATATGAATGTGAAAAACCTGAATTCTGCCAAAATGAAAGGCAAACCGACCCGGGTAGACATCAAAATCAATTGCTCTTTTATGAACCTGGCGCCGCTTGCTGTCAACTGGAACTTCGATGTGGCAGACCAGCGGGATGTATTTACCATTTCAGGACGTACGACCAATCTTCCGGCAAGAGGCATTAATCCTTTTATCCGTCCATATCTTCATGTAACGGCTACAGGAACCATTCAGGAGATGCTTTTCAATTTCAGAGGGAATCCGAAAGGGCTTAACGGACGTTTTAACCTGAAGCATAAAGACCTTAAAGTTGCTATTTTAGATAAGGAAAACCGGGAGAAAAAAGGTTTTTTAACAGCCATTGCCAACCTGTTGGTGAAATCCGACTCGGGCAAGCTTCCTGAAGATGTGGATATCGAAGATGTGGAACGTGATCCTACCAAATCCTTTTTCAATCTGTTCTGGAAAGGAATAGAACAGGGTCTGAAAAAAACACTGATCGGAATTAACATCGATACTTCTAAAAAAGGAAACGACAAAGCAAAGAACGAACCGGCAAAACCATCGGGAAAAGAGGCAGGATCCAAAAACGGTGAAGCGCAGAAAAAAGAAGATGCCGTGCAGCCGGTAAAGCAGAATGAGAAGAAAGGATTTCTGAAAGGAATATTCAAGAAAAAAGAAAAATCCGGAACAGAATAATTCCGGATTTTTTTCTATATAAAAAGCAAGAGTTTACGGCTATTCAAAATCAAATTCATGACTTTCCAGAATAGGGACCGCTCTTAAAAACTTATCGAAGTCTTCTCCGGGATAATTGCTTTCGGCACCGTAAGAATCAATAATCATCCCGATATTTCCGGCATCATCTTTTACCACATACAATACCGCATTGTCATCAGGAGCGCTTGGTCCTTCAAAACGGTAGGTCTTAACGATGGTTAATTCATCCGGCTGATAAATCTTTTCGGAATTCTCGAATTTCATTTCGCAGTTTTCATTCATCCTGAATTCCCGGTGAACGCCTCTTTGTGCCAGTTTAGCCATTACCTGGCTCAATGTGGTCATCTTATCAATATTTCCTGTACTGTCCATAATAATTTTTTCCGGTAAAACTGCAATAATTAAACCATTGCTCTGCAAAACATGGTATTCCTGCCCGGGATGCAGGTATTTGCGGGTTGTAAGGTGTGTTAACAAAATTTATAATATCAGCAGGACATTGGGTATACTTTTTGTAATAGCTACTGATACATAAATCAGACAACATATGAAAAAAGAAGTCGGAGTTTTGCTGGCAGGAGGAGTGGGTCTTTTGGCAGTATTAAGTATCATCGGAATAAAAAAAATATTACACAGAAAAGATAAAAAATACATTGATGCCTATTCGGATTATTATCGTCATTTCGAAGGAAAAGAGTACGATGATGATGATCACGGTATTGAATTCTATGCATTGAAGTAGTTACAAAATATATCCTTATCATGTAGATCCGGCACTGTTACAGTGTTGGATTTTTTTGTTACAATTTTTAACAATAAAACCTTCATTTTCCGGAAATTACCGGTTAATTTTACATTTGCAATGCAGAACGGAAATATCATAAAAGGACAGGGTGCACAGCGAAACGTTATCAACCGTTTTGAAAGGTACACCTATGAGCCTGAAGATGATGATTTGGAAACTGTAAAGACTTCTTTTACCGAAGTGTTCCCGAAAACAATCGTCAACCAGGTAAAAAGCGAGGATCTGCCCATGGAATATTCCATGAATCCGTATCAGGGCTGTGAACACGGCTGCTCATACTGTTTTGCAAGACCGACTCATGAATACTGGGGCTACAGTGCGGGGATTGATTTTGAAAGAAAAATCATGGTAAAGAAAAATGCGCCGCAGCTGCTGGAAAAATTTTTCCGGAAAAGAGGCTATCAGCCGGCGCCGATCTTACTTTCCGGGAATACCGATTGTTACCAGCCGGCGGAACGGCAGTTTGAAATTACCCGGAAAATCCTTCAGGTTTGTCTGGATTACCGGCATCCTGTTCACGTCCTTACCAAAAATGCCCTGGTGCTGAGGGATATGGATATTCTGAAGCCTATGGCCGAGCAGAATCTTGTTTCCGTCTCTTTAAGCATCCCGACGATCAATGAAGAATTACGGAGAACCATGGAGCCCCGGACAAGCTCGGCTAAGAATAAGCTGAAAGCCATTGAAGTTTTATCCGGGAATAAAATTCCGGTAAATGTAATGGTAGCGCCGATTATTCCCGGACTCAACAGTGACGAGCCGTTGTCTATCTTAAAAGCCGTTTCTGAGGTAGGTGCGCAGAGTTTCGGGTATACCCTGGTGAGACTCAATGATTCAGTGGAACCGGTATTTGTTAAGTGGATAGAACATGCTTTTCCGGACCGGGCCCAAAAAGTTTTAAACCTGATCCGTTCGATGCGCGGCGGAAAACTGGGTGAAAAAAAGTACTTCGACCGGCAGAAAGGTGAAGGGAATATCGCTGAAATGATTCACAATACTTTTAAAATAGGCAGGAAAAAATTTTTTGAAGGAAAGGATTTTCCAAAGCTTTCAACCCAAAACTTTACGGGAGGAAAGGATCAGCAGCTGAAATTGTTCGATTAATCAAAAAAATAAACCGCTCCGGAAAGGAACGGTTTTATCATTTGCAGATACGAATCTACAGCTTAGATCGAATCATCCGGGCATTTGAAATCATCGCTGCAGGTTGTGCAGATAACGGTGTTTCCACAAGCATATACACAGAATTCCGGCTCTCCGATCGGCTTGATCCCTCCGGCTCCTTTAATGTTCTTTAACTGGCTTTTGTCTAATTTTTTTAAGTTTTTCATATTGTTTAAGTTAAAAATTTGATACTATGGTAAAGATAATTAAAAAATTAATAAATCAAAATGGTGTGGTATATTTTGTTTTTAGACTTAATATAAAATTCATATCAATGTGAATAAATTGGAATAAAAGTTTGATATTTAATAAGAAAACCTTTATTTTTAGAAAAAATAGCGGCATCCGAAAAGCTGATAGAGTAGGAGCATCAAAATCAACAACTATGAAAAATTTCAGAAAACTTTCAAGAGAAGACAAAAAGGGCATTTCTGCAGGAGCACCGCCTGCATTCTGCTTTGAAGGCGACGGTCCCGGAACGGGAGGTTGCGGCGCAGGAGAGATCTGTTCCGGCGGAAAATGTGTCCCTTATTCTCCGGATCCCGGAGGCGGTCCCGGAAATCCCGGAGGCGGTGCTACCTATACCTGTATCTGCCCATGGGGAACGGTAGTTCAGACTACGCCATGTCCTGAATTTTATTGCATTACAGGATAATTCAGTAACACTGATATAAAACAAAACCGGGTATAAAAACCCGGTTTCTTGTTTATTTTTTAATCAATCCCAATTCAATGAGTCTTTCATGCAGGAATTCTCCCGCTGTCGTATCTTCATACCGCTTCGGGTGATTTTCATCCACGCAATTCTCAAGCGCATTTAACGACATGGAACTTACCGGGTGCATAAAGAAAGGAATGGAATATCTGGAAGTTCCCCACAGCTGCCTTGGCGGATTTACCACGCGGTGAATGGTCGACTTCAGTTTGTTGTTGGTATGTCTTGAAAGCATATCCCCAACATTAATCATCAGTTCGTCCGGCTCTGCAATCGCATCGATCCATTCGCCTTTATGGTTCTGAACCTGAAGGCCCTTCCCCTGGGAACCCATCAAAAGGGTAATCAGGTTGATGTCTCCATGGGCTGCCGCTCTTACCGCATCATCCGGCTCCTCCGTAATCGGCGGATAATGGATCGGTCTCAAAATAGAGTTTCCTTCTGCGATCTTATCATCAAAATAAAATTCGTCAAGACCCAGATACAGCGCCAATGCCCTCAGCACATACTGCCCTGTTTTTTCCAGCATCTGATAGGCTTCCTTGCCTACTTCGTTGAACTTTGGAAGTTCTTCAACGATCACATTGTCGGGATACTCGTCTTTGTACTTAGAACCTTCAGACACATACTGTCCGAAATGCCAGAACTCTTTCAGGTCTCCCTTTTTAAAGCCTTTTGCCGTTTCTTTACCGAAGCCGACATAGCCCCGCTGCCCGCCGATTCCCGGAATCTCATACTTCTGTTTCGTTTCCGTCGGCAGTTCAAAAAAGTTTTTTACCTCTCCATACAGTTCCTCTACCAATTGATCATCAAGAAAATGGCCCTTTAAGGCTACAAAACCAATTTCTTCATAAGCTTTTCCGATTTCATTTACAAATTTCTGTTTGCGTTCCGGGTCACCCGAAAGGAAATCACGCAGGTCTACACTAGGTATTTTATCCATTTTTAGAAATTTACGAATGGCTAAATTACAGATTTTTAAATTAAATTCTTTTTTGTGTTCGGCATTTATCAATTAAATTTGCTTTATGAAAAAATATTCTTCCAAAAGAAGTATTCAGATACTCGCGCACCTTCTCCAGCAATACGGAATCTCAGATATCATTGTTTCACCCGGATCCAGAAATGCTCCTTTGGCAATTCATTTTTCAGAGATCGACAGCTTTAACTGTTATAGTATTGTGGATGAAAGAAGTGCCGCTTTTGTAGGGGTAGGAATGGCGATGAGCGAGAAAAAACCGGTGGCCATTACCTGTACCAGCGGTTCCGCTGCTGCCAATTATTACCCGGCCGTTACGGAAGCTTTCTATTCTAATATCCCGCTGCTGGTGCTTACGGCAGACCGCCCTATGGACTATGTGGATATCTTCGACGGGCAGACCATCAGGCAGAATAATCTTTTTCATCAGCATTCCTACGGCGATTTCCAGTTGATGGAAGACGGCAAGGAAAATGCGGAGGACCACAATTTTGGTATTATCAAAACAGCGATCGAACTCTGTATTGAAAAGCAGGGGCCGGTACACATCAATATCCCGCTGGAAGAGCCTCTGTATGAGTTGATTTCCGAGCTGCCGACCTTTCCGACAGTGGAAAAAACCATCCGGAATAAAGAATACGAGGTGCCGTCTAACCTGATTGCCGACTGGAATACTTCCCAGAGAATCATGATCCTGGTAGGAACCAAAGACCACAGTCCCGAGCTGGAAAACCAACTGACCCAACTGGTGAAAAACCACACGGTCGTGGTGCTGAGCGAAGCTAATTCCAATTTATACCACGAAAAATTCTTCAGGCATATCGACCGGTATGTCTTCAATTTTACGGAAGAGGATTTTAAAATGTATGCGCCTGATCTGCTGATTACGGTGGGGCAGAACGTCGTTTCCAAAAAGGTGAAACAGTTTTTAAGAAAAGCAAAGCCGAAGCAGCACTGGCATCTGGACCCGGTATGGCAGCCGGACACATATTTTGCACTAACGGAAAAGATCGAAGTAAAGCCTGAAGTTTTCTTTTCAAAACTGTTGAACTTCATCAATCTTGAGCCGAGGCCTTATTATAATCTCTGGGATGTCCTGAGGGATAAAAAAGATGCCAAGCACGAAAAGTTTCTAAGCACGGTGGATTTTTCCGATTTCTACTTTTTTTATAAAACCACACAGACGGTTCCTGAGAATTATAACATCCATTTCAGCAACAGCTCAGCCATCCGGTATGCCCAGTTATTCGATTACGGGAAAAGAAAAATATACTGCAACCGCGGAACCAGCGGAATCGACGGCTCTACCTCAACGGCAATGGGTTTTTCCATCAAGAATTCCAATCCGACATTATTGATTAGCGGTGATTTAAGCTTTTTCTATGACATCAACGGGCTTTGGAACCAATACATTCCGCCGTTTGTAAGGATCATTATCTTTAACAATGGGGAAGGGAACATTTTCAAAATTATTCCGGGACCCGGAAATGCCAACCCGAATACGCTGGATGAGTTTATTGCTACCAAGCACCATAAAAATGCAGAGCATCTGGCAAAACACTTCGGGTTTTCTTACACCAAAGTGGATGAAGAATTAACACTGGACCGGGTGCTGGAAAATTTCTTCAAGCCGGATACACAGCCTAAAATCCTGGAAGTAAATACCCAGGCGATGCACAATGCGGATATCCAGAAAGCGTATTTCAACTTTCTGAAGGAAAATTAAAGATCCGGATAATGTTCATTCCCCGGCAGGTTGATAATTCTGCCGATGGGGTAAATGAAATTTTCGTCAAAATCATTCAATGCGTTAATCATCTGGAAATGTGAGAATTCCTTCAGATTCTGTAAGGTAATTTCCGCTTCTTTGATTTTTTTATTCTTTAGAAGATTCTGCCGCTGTACGCCGTTCAGCAGATAGGTAGAAGGGGTAAACCAGTCTTTACCTTTTTTGAAGAGAAGATTGCTGTAAGAGGTATCGGTAATGTGGTTATTCTTTACAATTATGATCTCCTCCGCTTTTGCTTTCATCTTCATCTTTTCGAGTTCCCTGCGGTCTTCAAATTTGAAGGAATAATCGAAACTGTTGTTTTCCACCAGCTGGAAATCGCTGATCTCCGGAATGGCGTAAGGAATCATCTGGGTCCGGATTTTCTTATCCAGATCATAGACGATTCTCAGCTTGAAAAGTCCGTCTTCGTCGTGTTCCAGATGCTTGTAAATTTTTGCCAGATCGATAGGGTCTTCTTTCCCGAAATGGGCGAAAGTGTGGTCTACACGCTTCTGGTGAAATTCCGGCAGGAAAATTTTCCGGTTTTCTACTTTTATGCTTTCAATGAATTGGGACATAGATTTTGTTTTTCATTTCCTGATATTCGTCTTCTAATCTGCTCATGTGGGTGATTCCGCCGCCGCTTTTAAAAAAAAGCTCATTACCATCTTTTTCAATGAAACGGATCATTACGCAACTGTCGGTGTTTTCTCCGTCAAACCAGCCGCAAATACCCGTATAATAGCCTCTTTCATAACCTTCAGCCTCCAGGATGATTTCCAGGGTTTTTGGTTTCGGAGCACCTAAAATAGAACCGGCGGGAACCAGTTTTCTCATCAGGCTCCCCAGCTTCCCGTTAAATTCGGGCTTTACGGTTCCCGATATCTTGGAGCTCATGGCATAAAGGTTTTTCTGGCTGGTTTTAATGAAATCAATATACTGAAACCTGTCTACCTTTACGTCATCTGCTACCATGCTAAGATCATTCCGGAGCAGATCGACCACGGTATAATGTTCAGCCTTTTCCTTTTTATCGTTTTTCAGGATTTCGGCGGCATTATCCAAAGAAGCATCAATGGTGCCTTTCATGGGATAAGTAAAAATTTTTCCGTTGATGATCTTCACAAAAGTTTCAGGAGAAAAAAATACGAAAAAATCTTTATAAAAAACTTTATATTTCGCCGATGAATGAAAAAAGATTTCTTCCAGAGTTAAATTGGTTTCGATCCTGGTTTTCCGGGTATAATTGGTGAGGTACGAATTTCCGAAGCGGATATTTTCCTGCACCTTATCAAATCCTGTCCTGAAATGTTCCAGGGTTTCGGGATATGATTTCCATTCCACTTTTTTTGATAATGAATGCTGAGTCTTAGTTGTTGAGAAATTCTGAAAATCAATGCGCAAGCCTGCCTTTTCGATCTCATTTTCTCTGAAGATTTCCACCTTCTCCCCAAGAAAATCGATGATGAAAAAATAAGGAACTTTCCGGAGCGAAAGTTCGTCCATTTCCATAAATTTTTGATGATTCACTGAAAACATTCCGCAAAAGTAATTATTGATGTTTACTTTTGCACAAAATATTTTTCATGGACAGCAAATATCCGCAGAAACCGGGATTGGATTTTATATTGAAGCAGGCGTTTTTCTACTGGAACAAGACATTGGTTTTCCAGCTGATGTTCTCCATCATGTATTTTGGGATCTTTCTTACCGTACTTTTTATGTGTGATATGAAATACGGGATCATGGGAGAGTTTAATGAAGTGGGAAAATACATGCAGGACGGAATGAAAGCTTATGTGGAGCAGCTTAATAAGCTGGTTGCAACAGATAATTACCAGAATTTCTCTTTGTGGATTATGGGGACTACGATTTTCCTGTATCCGCTGAATCTTGGGTTTTTCCAGATCTACCGAAAAATGGATATGGGTGAAAAGCCTGAACTCAGCGATTTGTTTGCCGGATACAACGGTTTGAATTTTTTCAGGTATGTTTCCTATTATATTTTCTGGTATTTTATTTACCGGTTTACTTTTCCGACGATCATTCTTGCAGTAGTATGGGTGTGCATTACCTTATTTGTGGCGCCAATGATGTTCTTTATGAACAAAACGATTTTCGAATCACTTTCCCTCAGCTTCAAGGCCATGAAAGTATATTTCCTGGAAATTATTGTCTGTGTCATGGTTGCTGTGATTTTCAAGTATATCGGCTTTGCATTACTGTTTGTCGGAGGGCTGTTTACCTTTCCCTTCTGGAATGCCGTTATTTATTCCCTTTACAAAACCATATTTTCGGAGAAGGCATAAATTTCATGGTTTTTTAATGTTTTTAAAGCCAGAAAAAGTTAAATTTGGTAAAATCAACATTAAAATTTAAACACCATGTCAGAATTTAACGAATTTGATCAGCAGGGTTCCGTCCCGGAAAGAAATACGGGAGCCATCATTTCTCATGCATTCGAAATGTACAAAGGCGTATTCCTTTATGCTGTTGTCGCCATGATTATCTACAGTATTTTGGGCGGAATCATTCAGGCATTGACCGGGATGAATTCTGCAGCTATGCTGGAAGAAATGCGTGATTCCGGAAGTTATTCACGGTTTTCCGTATTCAGTGCTCCGGGATTTCCTTTATACCTTACTTTATCGGGTCTTCTAGGTCTGGTTCTTTCCCCGTTATACGTAGGTCTGATCTATATGATCAACAAATACAATACGAAAAACCCGATTGATTTTTCCGACCTGTTTATCGGATATCGTCAGAATTTTGTAAATATTTTAATCTATGCTCTGCTGTCGGGGATTATTTCATCGGTCGCGCTTTCGCTTTGTGTACTGCCGATTATTTTTGTATATCCCCTGCTGATGCTGGGATACCCGATCTTATTGTTCGAAAATGCTTCTGCCACAGAGGCTTTAGGAAAGTCATTCAACATTGCCAAAGAAAATTACGGTGTTTTTCTTGGCGCAACATTTGTAGGTTTTCTGCTGTCAATGGCAGGAATCGTGCTGTGCTTCATCGGAGTTATTGTAACGGCACCCTTCATCTTTGCCGTGATGTATTCCCTCTATTGCGCCCATTTAGGAAAACCGAGACAAATAATTTTAAATAAATGATGAATAAAGATCAGCAAATCAGCAGTGTCAAGATCAAGCAGGTATTTTTGCTTGCCATAATTTTAATTTTAGCAGGTTTAATCTGTTTCAATCTTGCCCTTTTTATCCCTTCCGTTTTAGGAGCCATTACCATCTATGTCCTGTGCCGGAAGTATAATTTTTACTTACAGGAGCAGAAAAAATGGAAACCCTGGCTTGCTTCTTTAACGCTGATGGGTGCCAGTCTGATCGTTCTTATTCTTCCTATTTATTTTATCGGGGATTTACTCATTGAAAAGCTTGGAAACGCACAGGCGTATATGGAAAAATTCAATGTTTTTCTCGAAAAGATCCATACGTATATCTATTCAAAATTCAAATTTGATATTTTAAGTAAAGAAAACATGAATAAGCTGAAGAGCAGTGTCGGGCAGTATTCTACCAAGGCTCTCAGCGGAACGGTAAACACGCTCACGATTGTGGCTTCCATGTATTTTATTCTTTATTTCATGCTGGAAAGACCCCGTTTTTTTGAAAAAATCCTTGCATCGGCAGCGCCTCTTAAAAGATCCAATGTATCAATGATCGGCGAAAAAATGAGGAAACTGATTTTGGCCAATGCCATCGGGATTCCTGTAGTGGCTCTTGGGCAGGGTATTGTTGCTCTGGTAGGATATTTTATCTTTGATGCCCCGAGCCCGGTTTTGCTTTTTGCGCTTACGGCGGCAACTTCCATGATCCCGGTAGTCGGTGCTGCTATCGTATACGGCCCGGTCTGCATTTTTATGATTGCGGAAGGCGATATGGGAACCGGACTCGGATTGGCGGCTTACTGTATGGTCGTGGTCGGATTAACGGATAACGTTCTGCGTTTTACCCTTCTCAAGAAACTGGAAGACATCCACCCTTTAAATACCGTTTTTGGCATTATTATGGGGATGAATTTATTCGGCTTTATGGGATTGGTTTTCGGACCTATTATGGTTTCACTAACTTTGCTCCTGATCCAGGTTTACCGGAATGAGTTTTCCGATGATGACACCCCTGAATTGCAGCTTCCGGATCAGAATCAGGAACTGGAAACCAAAATTGATTTACTAGTATAAAAATAAAATATGCAGGACGGAATAAACCCGGAAATATTAAAAGAAATCTGTGTCGTAAAAATGCCTTTTGGGAAATATCAGGGAACGGTGCTTGCCGATCTTCCGATAAGCTACCTGGAATGGTTCCAACGGACGGGAATGCCCAAAGGAAAGCTGGGAATGCAGCTGGCTACGGTATACGAGATCAAACTAAACGGCTTAACCGAGTTATTGATTCCTATCCGCGCAGCAGTGCGAAATCAACGGTAGCCTTGAAATTCAATCTTAAATTTTGGGACATTTAAATATCAATGTTTGAAGAATCTTATTCAGCTTTGCTTTTATGATGAGGATGAAAATCAAACAGTTTACATATTAAATAAAAAAGAGACTGCAAAAAACAGTCTCTTTTATTTTATCCTTTTAACGCTGCAATTTCATCCCTCAGCTTAGCCGCTTTAATGAAATCAAGGTTTTTGGCAGCCATTTCCATTTCTTTCTGTTTTTGGGTGATGACTTTCTCCATATCTTCCGAAGTGTAGCTGGCTTTGGCTTCAGCCACTTTCTGAAGGATTTCCTTCTGGGTATATTTTTCATCCGGGAAGTCTTTGCTTCTTCCCACCAGGCTTTCCGAAATCTTTTTATTCAATGCCACCGGAACCATGCCGTGTTCTTTATTATATTCTTCCTGTTTGGCGCGACGGTATTCCGTTTCATCCAGCGTAGCCTGCATGGATTTTGTGATCTTATCGGCATACATGATGGCTCTTCCGTTAAGGTTACGGGCAGCACGGCCTACCGTCTGAATCATCGACCTTCGGCTTCTCAGCATCCCTTCCTTATCGGCATCGAGAATAGCAACTAATGAAACTTCCGGCAAATCCAGACCTTCTCTCAACAGGTTTACCCCGATCAGCACATCGAAAAGCCCTACCCGCAGGTCCTGCATGATCTGGATCCGTTCCAGGGTTTCGACATCCGAGTGGATGTATCTTGTCCTGATCCCGAATTTGGTGAAATATTTCGTCAGCTCTTCTGCCATCTTCTTGGTTAAGGTTGTTACCAGTACCCTTTCGTCGAGATCTGCTCTTTTCTGGATTTCTTCCATCAGGTCATCGATCTGGTTGATGGTCGGACGTATTTCAATAATTGGATCCAGAAGACCGGTCGGACGGATGATCTGTTCAATATAAGCTCCTCCCGTTTTTTCCAGTTCATAGTCTGCCGGGGTTGCCGAAACATAGATCACTTGGTTCTGGATGGCCTCGAATTCCTCGAATTTCAACGGACGGTTGTCCATGGCGGCAGGAAGCCTGAAACCGTATTCCACCAAGGCCTCTTTCCGGCTGCGGTCGCCTCCATACATGGCGTGAACCTGCGGAACCGTCACGTGGCTCTCGTCGATCACCATCAGGTAATCCTTAGGGAAATAATCCAGCAGGCAGAAAGGCCTTGTCCCGGGCAGTCGTCCGTCCAGGTATCTTGAATAGTTCTCAATTCCCGAACAGTATCCCAGTTCCTTGATCATCTCAAGGTCGAGTTCGGTCCTTTCCTGTAATCTTTTGGCTTCCAGCGGCTTTTCAATCGAACCGAAAAAATCTACCTGCTTCACCAGGTCATCCTGAATGTTCCGGATCGCTCCGTTCAGGGTTTCTTTGGAAGTAACGAAAAGGTTGGCCGGATAAATCTGGATCTGTTCGAAATTGGCCGTTACATTTCCGGAAACCGGCTCAAAGCTCTGGATCTTTTCGATCTCGTCTCCGAAGAATTGGATTCTGATCGCATTATCCGCATAGGCCGGAAATACATCGATCACGTCTCCTTTCACACGGAATGTTCCTCTTTGGAATTCATTCAGCGTCCTGGAATACAGGGCATTTACCAAAGCATGCAGCAGGGCAGTCCGGGTTACCTTTTCACCGATAGCAATTGAAATCAGGGATTTGTGGAATTCCGTCGGGTTTCCGATACCGTAAATACAGGAAACCGAGGCAACGATCAGTACATCCCTACGACCGGAAAGGAGGCTGGCCGTAGCCGAAAGCCTCAGCTTTTCCACTTCCTCATTGATGCTGAGGTCTTTTTCAATATAGGTTCCCGAAGTCGCAATATAAGCCTCCGGCTGGTAATAATCGTAGTAGCTGACAAAGTATTCAACGGCATTGTCCGGAAAGAATTCTTTAAACTCCATAAAGAGCTGTGCAGCCAGTGTCTTGTTATGCGCCAGAACCAGTGTCGGTTTCTGTACATTCTGGATCACATTGGCTACGGTAAAGGTTTTACCTGATCCGGTTACCCCCAGCAGCGTCTGATATTTTTCGCCGATCTTAATGCCTTCGGTAAGCTTTTCAATAGCTTGCGGCTGATCTCCGGTAGGTTTATATTCTGATTGAAGTTTGAAATTCATAAAAATTGGTGATGTTATCCTAACAAAAATACGAAAGAATTATTTGGCATTCAACCATACGATGGATCTTAATTTGTATTTTGATGATTCATTTTATTTATCATCAGTCAAATAAAAAGCATCCCATTTTGGGATGCCTGTCTGTTTATTCAAATGACATGGTTAAAGGCAGCCGCATGGCGAAACTCACCGGTCTTCCGTCTTTTTCCGCTGGCTTCCAGATGACATTTTCATTGGCTTTTTTAAATGCAGTCAATGCTTCATTATTAAAAGACTCATTATTTCCTGCAACTTTTATATTTACCACATTTCCGGCTTCGTTTACGGTATACAGAATATCGGCTCTTGATAAGCTTTTTGGTTTTTCAGCTTCCAGTTTGGAGGGGTCGAATAATTTTGCAACTTTGTTTCTCAGTTCATTCATCCCGCCCGGAAATTCCGGAAGCTGTGTTGGATCATTTGTTGAATTGGAAACCGTTTCCTGATTCAAATTTGTGCTTTTACCTTCCTGTGGCCGGATGGTATCCCGGATCTTTTTTTCTTCAGTGGTGTTTTCTGTTAGCTCATCAGAAATTTTAGGTGCTGCGGGCCTATCATGCTTTGTGGCTTCCGGACTGTTGTTTTCCTGAGTTCGTACTGCCGGATTGAAATCATTGCCTGAAATTTTTTCCTGTGTTTCCTGAATGATTTTTTCAATCGGGCGGGCATAGGTTTTTTCAGCAAATAATCCGAAAGCAATCAGTAAAGCAGGAATACTGACGGCTTTTTTCACTTGGGTCCATTTGGACTTCTTGGTGTTCATCATAATAAATCGTTTTTTGATGTTGTTAAAATTAAATGTATGCGTAAGGTTATAGTTTTGGCTGGAAATAATTTCATCCAATATTAAATTCTGATAGTCTTTTACGTTAAAATAATTCTTTAAAACGGATTCATCGGCCAGGAATTCATGATTCATCAGAATGGCTTTTTTATAAAAATACACTGCCGGATTGAACCAGGTGAATGCTTTCACGATTTCAACCATCATAAGATCAATGCTGTGTTTTTGTTTCAGGTGGCTTTTTTCGTGCAGAAAAATCCTGTCGTCTATCTGCTGATCGGTAAAATAGCTTTTCCCCAAATAGATCGTATCCCAAAAACTGAAAGGCGGAATATTTTTCTCAGTTACCATAACTTCCTGATTTTGATAAATGATCTTTTGGCCCTTCAACTTCTTGATTTTCATAAATGAAATAATCATCCTGCTTAAAAATATAAAGGTTATGATTCCATAGATGATCCAGGTCAAATTAACAAGGCTAAAATCCTTCTCTACGGGCGTAAGATCGATAATCTGCTGGGTGGTCTCAAAGGCAGCCTGTAGTCGGTTTGCCGGTTTCGGTGATTCCGTACTGACTGAAATAAAAGGAACCGTATAAGAAAACAGCAGCGAAAATAATAGGTAGATCCTGTTGAACCGGTACATTTTTTCTTTTTGCAGAAAAATGTAGTAAAACACAATCAGCAGGGTAGAACACAGTATAATTTTAAGAAGGATTATCATTTTTCATCAATTTGACGGTCGATAATTTCACGAAGTTCTTTCAGCTGTTTCTGGGATAGCTTTGCATTTGAGGTAAAAAACGAAGCAAACTGAGTGACGGAACTGTTGAAAAAACGGTCAATCATGGAAGACATTTCCTCTTTGAAATATTCCCCTTTCGCTATTTTCGGAAAGTATTCACGGGAATTTCCATACAATGTATAGCCGACAAAATCTTTGTTCTGCATTCTTTTCAGCAGCGTGGCAATGGTAGTCGTTGCCGGTTTCGGCTCGGGATAAGATTCCAGAATATCTTTCATGAATGCTTTTTCTTTTTCCCAAAGAATATCCATAAGGTCTTTTTCGGAATCGGTAAGTTTTATTTCTTTCATATTCTACGGATTGATAATTTGTTCTACAAATGTAGAATAAAATTATGAACTGCCAAATTTTTATGGCATTATTTTTCCATCCATTCCGGGAACCACCAAATCTAATGATATGAATTTCAATAAATTTTACATTTCTGCCTTCAGTTTATTTCTGATTGTATCTTCATGTAAAGACAATACATTAAACGCACAAAAGCTGGGAAAAGACGGCAGTGTAGAAACCAAGGAGCCGAACTCTCCGGAATATAGGCCCACCTTTGCCGGACAGACCCGTATAAAAGCGGTAAAAACTTCAACGCCTTACAATGTGGAGGTTCTCAGTAAAGATCTCGGAAAACCCTGGGGAATCATCAACCTGCCGGACGGACGGTTTTTAATTACCGATAAAAGAGGATATATCAATGTTGTTTCGGCCGATGGAAAACAGATTTCCAGAATTGACGGCTTCCCGAAAGTGGATACCAAAGGGCAGGGTGGCATGCTGGATGTAGCCCTGGATCCGGATTTCAGCAACAACCGGATGATCTATTTCAGTTTTTCTGAGCCTTATGAACAAGGAAATCACACGGCGGTAGGAAAGGGGATGCTCTCTGCTGATCTGAAAAATATCTCAGGAGTAAAGGTTATTTTCCGGGCAACTCCAACCTATGACGGCGACAAGCATTACGGCAGCCGGCTGGCTTTCGATAAAGATGGAAATCTTTTTGTAAGTACCGGCGAAAGATCCGATAAACAGACCCGGGTCTATGCTCAGAGGACCGATAACTATTTAGGGAAGATTTTAAAGATAAGCAAAGACGGGAAACCGGCACCGGGAAATCCGTTTATCGGAAAAGCAGGATTCAAACCTGAAATTTATGCATACGGCATCCGTAATCCGCAGGGAATGGCCATCGATCCGAACGGAATGCTCTGGGATGTGGAAATGGGACCAAGAGGCGGTGATGAGATCAACCTGATCAAACCGGGAAAAAACTACGGCTGGGGCGATGTGACCTATGGCATTGAATACTCCGGACAGAAAATAAACAACGGAACCACGCAGAAGCCCGGGACGGAGCAGCCGGTCTATTACTGGGATCCGGTGATCTCGCCGAGCGGCGTTACTTTCTATACCGGAAATATAGCGGAATGGAAAGGCAACCTGATGATCGGCTGTCTGAGCGGAGAACACATCAACCGGATTGTGATGAAAGATAATAAAGTAATCGGCGAAGAACGTCTTTTAGAGGATGAAAATGAAAGATTCCGGGACGTCCTGAACGGTAATGACGGAAATTTATATGCCGTTACCGACAGTGGAAAGCTGTATAAAATTTCAAAAAAATAAGTAAGGCTGGAAAATGGAAGCTGGGAGCTGGAAGTTTCTTCGGTTAATGACAGAACTAACGGTCTTAGATATCAGATGAAATTCTTTGCTTACTATTAAGGAGAATAATGCAGTAAGTAAATAATAAAGTCCGGACAGAATGTAGATTGTGCCCGGACTCATTTATCTTATAATTTTATTAAAAACTGTTGATCAGTCGGTTCAGCCCTTCCGTCAGGATTTCCCGGGAAGTGGAGAAGCAGATCCGGATATGTCCTTCCGCTCCTTTTCCAAACCATCTTTCCGAACCCGGAACAATGGCTACTTTTCCTTCTTTTAAAACATGTTGGGCAAATTCGTCGCTCGACATTCCGTTTTCTATTTTCGGGAAAATTACAAAAGTAGCTTCCGGAAGATTGGGTGTCAGAATTCCTGAATTGCTCAGCATGCTGTGCGCCAGATCCCTGTTGTGCTGCAAATGCGTAAGAAAATCGTTGAACCACGGTTTTGCCCTGTCAATCGCAACACTTGCGGCAATCTGCGATAAAGTAGAGACTCCTTCGATGGTCGAATTAAACTGGGATTTCTCCGTAAAGTCATCCAGTAGGTCCTGATCATTACACAGAACGGCACCGATTCTCAGGCCCGCAATACCGAAAGACTTCGAAAAGCCGAATACAGTGAAGCTTTTGTTTCTTGCTTCCTCAGAAACCGATGAATACGTATTGAATTCCCTTTGATCATATACAATATCGCTCCAGATCTCGTCACTCATTACCCAAAGGTCATGGGCAGCGGCAATTTCGGAGATCTTTTTCAGGATTTCTTTGGAATATACCCTTCCCACAGGATTATGCGGATTACAAATGCTGATCATTTTTGTTTTCGGTGAGATCAGCGAAACCAGCATATCAAAATCGATGTCGCCGGTTCTTGAGTCTACGGCACACAACCGGATGTTTCCGCCAACGGCTTCCACGGTTTTTTTAAACAGGAAATCTACCGGATCGAAGATAATGGCTTCATCTCCGGGATTCAGGACGTATTTCGCAATCAGGAACATTCCCTGGGCAGCACTGTTAACTGCCAGAACATTATCCGGCGTAAAATTTCCTTTTTTCTCAACATTAAAATGCTGGGCAACACTTTTCTTGAATTCCGGGATTCCGGAGAAAGGGCCGTAGCTTAGATAGCCGTCTTTAATATATTCAATAATTCCGTTTTCTATTTCTTCCGACATTCTGAAATCGGGATCTGCGGCTGTCAGGGGGATGATGCCGTCTTCAAGGGTGGCCCATCTTCCGTTATAGGCTTTTCTTTTCAGGGCTTCGAAATTGATCTCTTTATTTGTAAACATATTATTTGTAGGATATGGGTAATGTATTTTTCGGTTGTTCGTGCAACGGTAAAAGGAACTGCTCCAGCAGAGCCCTTCCGTTGGCGATATGGATGTCGATTTCAGGCCGTCTTTCTTCTTCGTATTTCTGGAAGGTTTCCTGAAGAGGATTTCCTTCGGTTAAAAGTTTCGTCAGCGTAAAAGAATCCTTCAGGGCAGACGTCACGCCCTGGCTGGTAAAAGGAATGAGTGGATGGGCGGCATCACCTATGAACACCACATTCTGATGATGGAAGGGATTCAGCTTCTCAAGTTCGTAGACCCGCCAGATATGGGCGTTCTCATAGCCGGAACCTTCGATAATCGAGGAAATCAGCGGGTTCCAGGTTCCGAAATTATCAAGCATGAACTGTCTGATACAATCCGGGGTGTAATCTTCATTAATGAAGTACCGGGTAATATCGAACTGGCAGTACCAGAGGATTTTTGAGGAAGAAAGCTTGAGAACCCCGAAGGTAAGACCGCCGTCCTCATGGTGGAACTTCAGGAAATTGCTTTCGATTTCGCCCGCCAATGCCTCATTTTCTATGATGTTGACCACTTCATTTTCCAGCACTGCTTTCATGGATTCTTCCTGGAAAATCGTTCTCCGGATGCGGCTTCTTGATCCGTCGGAAGCAATTACCATTTCTGCTTCCAGCCTCTCGCTGTAATCTATGGTGATTTCAGCTTTCCCATTGGTGAAGCCATCCAGCCTCACAGTGGAATTGTAGGAAATCTTATCTGCAGGAACACCTTTGGCAAGAATTTCAATCAGTGCGCTTCTGGAAACCACGAAAACGTTGTCCAGGTCTTTCTCGGAAATGATTTCTCCTGACCGGTTGTAATGAATATACTTTTTAAGGAAACTTCCCTTTGTGTAAAGCTCGTCGATATCAATGATTTCAGATAGAAATTCGATTCCTTCTTTCGGAAGAATGAATCCGTGTCCTTTCAGATCATTCGGATTCCTTCTTTCATACAGGTGATAGTCGATCTTATTTTTTTCCAGATAATTCGCCATGCTAAGTCCGGATACACCGGCACCTATGATTGCAGCTTTGCCCATCTTTGTTGGTTGTTGGTTTTTGTTTGTTGTAGGATGTAATTTTTTCATTAAAAATGATCTAATGGCGGAAAACAATGTCCTGCAAAATGCTTTAAATGAAAAAAGGAAGTGGCTTTTGGCCAAAATGTTTAAAAGTAAATCAGATAATATCAGGACAATATTATCTCATGGAAACACCTATTCCGGTGCTTTAAAAATGTTGTCGTCGGAGTGGAAGCCTGCCACACCGCCGCTCACCGCAAATTTCATGGCAGAAGCAGCTGTCATACCGACTACCGGTTTGATGTTTTTTTCTTCAGTAACAATAACCCAACCCGAAATCGCATACGAATGCGGAAGATAAACGGCTACGTAATTGTGCTTCTCTACATCGGCCATCTCTTTCTGGGTTAAAAAGCCGATTCTCCAGATTTCAGGATTTTCGTTGGTCTTCACCCAGACCGGATCATTAAATTTTTTCTTGTCGCCTACAAAGGAAGACATGACATCTTTAGTCGGCGTATAAATATGTTTTACACCTGGAGTTTTTTCCAGCAGCCGGTCCATAGAATCAAAAAAGAATTTCCCTACCACAAACTTATTCCCCAGAAAGCCCAGCAGTGCAGTAATTAAAATCGTGGAAATAAAAACCAGGCCCGGGATTTCCTTCGCTACCGAAGGAATGATGTTATCAATCGACGTTACCACATACCAGATCACGAAAATCGTAAGCCCGATGGGCCCAATGATTACTAGTCCCTGAAAGAAGTTTTTCAGGAATAAATTGGTAATATTTTCAAACGTCAGCTTTTTCACTCTGTTTTATCCGTGGATTGTTTCGCCTTTTCCGTAAGACCGGATGACCTTGGCTTCATATTCCAGCCATTCTTCCCATCTTGCGTTTACTTTCTGCTCATCGCCCAGCTGTCTGGCAAAACCGATGAATGTGGTATAATGATTGGCTTCGGAGATCATCAGTTCCCTGTAGAACACCTTCAGCTCTTCATCTTTAATATTTTCCGTAAGCACTTTAAACCTTTCGCAGCTTCTTGCCTCAATCATAGCAGCAAAAAGCATTTTATCGATAATCAGATCGTCCCTGTTGCCGCCTTTCTGGATAAATTGCACGAGTTCGTTTACATAATCATCTTTACGGGTCCGCCCGAAAGTGTAGCCTCTTTTCTTAATGATCTCGTGCACCTGTCCGAAATGCTCTAGTTCTTCCTGCGCGATAGCCAGAAGCTCGGTTACCATTTCCGGATATTCCGGCAGCATGGTAATCAGCCCGATCGCATTGGTCGCGGCTTTCTGCTCGCACCAGGCATGGTCCGTCAAAATTTCTTCAATGTTCCCTTCTGCAATATTTGCCCACCTTGGATCGGTAGGAAGTTTCAACTTAAACATGTTTTAAATTTTGTGTAAAATTAAAATAATTTGCAATACGATTAAAGTTTTATTTAAGCTTAAAATTTTACATTAAAAATTAATTTGTAATTATAATATTTCATTGTGATGGTATTTTTTTTGTTAGTACTTAAAAAATCAACTAAAAATATCAGTTATGAAAACAATCAACAACTTCAGATCAAGAGTGAATGCTTTATTGGTAATGGTATTCACGATGGGGACTTCTGTTCTTGCCTTTGCCCAGGAAACCACCACAGGAAGCGGAACCGTGACTACAGAACAAACAACAACCACAACTACGGAATGGTATACGGACCCGATGTATATTATCGGCGGGGCCATTCTTCTTATTATCATTATTGCACTAATCGCCAGAAGCGGAAGAAGCAGGGCTTAATTTTCAGCTGCTGTTTTTCTTCTCAGGAATTCAAGGGTTTTCCAACCTGCTTCATCAACTTTTTTCAGTCCGGCTGAAATAATGAATGCCAGAACGATATTGATACCATAAATTAAAACCATTAAAGCCCACCAGGGCATGATTTCCTTCAAAGGAACTACCAGAAAGTAAATCAGGGAAGAGCTCATGCCCTGCCCGAAATAAAAAAATATAGCATTTCTGCCGATATAGGTCACAAAATTCTCTTTTGTGACCTTTAATCTGTTGTAAAAAACAAAAAGGGTTACCAAAGAAAACAAGGTCCATACAATATAAGGTGTCTGGGGTGGAAATTTATATTTGCTGATTTTAAAGAAAACTTCAGTTCCATAAACTGCGAACATTCCGATCAATGCCGCTGCAACGCCTGCATAAAGAATGGGGATGACCTTTAGCGGGATCTTTTTTCCTTTCATTTTATTTCCGATCAGGAAAACCGTCATATAAAAAGCCACATAACCTACCTGTCCGGACGGATAAATTTCCGGGAAAATATTAAATAAGACAATCAAAGCCCCGCAGAGTCCGATAAACCAATTAATATGTTTTGGGAAAAATTTCAAAATAAGCACTCCGAAAACCGTCAGAATATAATAAACTTTTAAGTACCAGAAACTTCCCATCACCACAGGGAACGTATCAGCATTGGTATACTGGTGAAGGTACCAGTTGCCGAGATTTTCCCATTGTGGAACAGTAGAAATGCTGGTAGTTGCATATTTGGACCCGAAAGTAGAATAGAAATTCTGCAGCCATTCCGGCGAGAAGAAAGCCAGTCCGAACACCTTAAAGAAGTAATCCAGAAAGAACAGAAGCGTTACAAAAATCATGTAGGTGATCTGCAGCTTCAGGAGCCGGTAGAACGTTTTTTCGATATTTGAGCCTGAGGTAATCCCGCTGAGTGCATAGAATAAGGCGACATCGAAAACAAGGGAAAAGATCCTGATTTCCGGCAGAATGTAAAACTGCCCCGACCAGAATGCCGTATGGATAAATATAATGGAAAGGGTCGCCAGTCCTTTTGCAAAATCAATATAGAGGTCTCTTTTCATTGCGTGTGGATGAGGTTTCAAAAGTAAATAAACTTTATGAATTTTCAGGATAAATAAAAAGAGACAGGAACGATGTCCTGCCTCTAAAGAAAAGATATTTCAAAAATGATGATTATTTTAAGTCCTTAAATTCTTCAGCAGAAATTTCGCCGGTCTGAAGCTTTTTGATCTCATCCAGATAAGGTTTCATATAAGCGTCCAGTTCAGGATACTTTGAGTTTTTTGCCATTTTATAAGTTCCGTTGAGCACCCCTTGATAGTAATAGAAGAAATTATAATCGAAGTCCGCAGCGGTAAGGCTGTATTGCCCTAAAAGGAACCCTAAACGTACGGCCGATCTTCGCTGTGGCGGTGTACCATGGTGTCCGGCACTGTTGGTCTGATAATCCCCGATGCTCTGGGCAAATTCATAAGCTGCGGCAATCTGGGCAAAACTGGTTTGGTTATAGCCGTTCGGTCTTCTCAGGTAATATCCGGCGAAACCGTCAGCTTCCAGTTCATTCGGTCTTGCCGTAGATTCGGTAACCGATGGCAGCCCGAAAATATACTGCAGCTGATGCCCGTATTCATGAGCAAGGATCATCGCATTAACGATATCTCCGCCTTTTGATTTTGCATCATAATAGATTGCGTAGCCATAATAGATTTTTCCGGTGGAATAAGAGATTGCATTATAAGTGGAATTGTAATTTGACGGATCGTTCACGAATCTCAGCGTTGGATTGCTTCTGCCCCACATGCCTGCAATTTTCGTCATTTGGGAATTCATAAAGTTGGTATCCGTAGAATTTTGCAGCGAAGTAAGCAGTACCGACGAGGAGCTCCAATACTGGTCTACATAATAACATACTTTTTCAAGCGCGTTGGGCTGGTCAATCTTCAGGCTTTCCGTCTGCTGTTCAGGCTGTACGGGATTTTCCATCGTGTCGTCGTTACATGCTGATACTGAGAGTGCAGCAATAGCTCCCAATAGGATGGGAAAATGGATGTTTCTTTTCATATATAAATATTTTGTCTGACGAAGTTATTAATTTTAACGACACATCATATCACTTTATTGTGATAAATTATTCAAAACATAGTTAAAATTTTATTTTAAAAAAAGATAGGATTGAATTTGAATGAATTAGAAAATATTTCTTATATTTGCACCTCGAAATAACTAAAAAATCTTATAAACAATGTTTGCAATTGTAGAAATAGCAGGGCTTCAATACAAAGTTGAGCAAGACCAAAAGCTGTTTGTAAACCGTTTAGCAGGAGATAAAGGAGGTAAAGTATCTTTCGATAAAGTACTTCTTACTGTAAACGGAGCAATCACGGTAGGCGCCCCAGCTGTAAGCGGAATCACTGTAGAAGCAGAGATCCTGGATCACGTAAAAGCTGATAAAGTAATCGTTTTCAAAAAGAAAAGAAGAAAAGGTTACAAAGTGAAAAACGGTCACAGACAATCTTTAACTCAGATTCAGATCACTGGGATTACAGGATTTGAAGGAGCTCAGAAAGCAGAAAAACCTGCTAAAAAGACAACTAAAAAAGCTGACGCTGAAGCAACTGAAAGCGCAGAATAATTGTAAAACCAAAAAACCTTAAAATAAAATGGCACATAAGAAAGGAGTTGGTAGTTCCAAGAACGGTAGAGAGTCTCACTCCAAAAGATTAGGGGTAAAGATTTTCGGTGGTCAGGAGGCTATTGCCGGAAACATCATCGTTAGACAAAGAGGTACACAACACCACCCGGGTGCAAACGTGGGTATCGGTAAAGACCATACTTTGTTTGCTTTGGTAGACGGTAAAGTAGTTTTCAGAAAGAAAGCAAACAACAGATCTTTCGTATCTGTAGAAGCAAACGCATAATTTAAGCGTTCTATAAAGATAAAACCTCAGCAAAGCTGAGGTTTTTTTTATGTCTTCGTTCCGGGAAAAGTTAAAATTTTCACAATTAATCTTTTTACAGGGAAATATTTTTATATTTGATGCTGTCAAATAACTAATGACTGCGAAAGCCGAAAAGCATACTAGAGTAGGCATCAAATTAAAACGAATATTATGAAAAATCTGAAAAAACTGACTAAGGCAAAACTTAGATCGATCGAAGGAGGAGCGGCATTTTGTCCACCTCCGGCAACAACCTGTGCAGAATGGCGTACCTGGACTCCACAACAGCAGCTCCGTTGCCAGAACTGGATCCTGGATCCGGATCCTTGCTAGTAAACAAGTAGTAATCCGTTTCACAATCTGTGAAAGCGGATTTTTTTATAATTAAATACTCAATAGACCATATTTAACAAATCTTATTCTAACCATTTCTATCTACAAGATAAATATCTTTTCATCTGTTATATAGGAAATTATACTTGTAAATAATCTATTTTTACGATAATATTTTATCTGATAAGAATTAAATTATAATACATGCGGATGCTGAAAAGCGTATAGAGTAGGCAAAAACTAAACTAAATTTATTATGAAAAATCTAAGAAAATTAACGAAGAAAGAATTGAAGACAATTGCCGGTGGAGCGGAGAAGTGTCCTCGTCCAGCAAACTGGTGTGTTCAATGGTGTACTTGGACGACGTGGCAAAAAGAACATTGCTTAAATGCTGTACTTGACACTCCGTGTGATTGCTAATTGATTAAGATTTCAAACAAAAAAACTCCTTCGCTATGAAGGAGTTTTGTATTTTAAAAATTCACCTGAAATCCTGCCTTCACGCCGAAGGTTGAGATATCCGGCCGGTCCAGATAGTTTCCCCGCCAGTTAAAATCGACCCTGAAAATACGCAGGTTTCCGAAGCCGATGTTTTCAATCCCGAAACCATATTCGTAATAAATATGCTCGCTGGGTGCAGAATATTTGAATCCTTCTACATTAATGGCCTTTGAAGTGTCGTTCAAAGTCCCGTAGGCACCTCTTATAAACGCAATTTCCCTTAATTTTAATTTCTTGATCAATGGGATAAAAGAAAGGATTTTTCCGTTGAAATGATGCTCTAAGTGAAGCGTTGTATACGTATCTGCTACGAATTCATAATAATTCAGCTGTGCAAAAGTATTTTGAGCCAGACTGTACGATTGGTTTCCAGGTATTACATTCTGTAAAGCCAGCGGCACGGTATCAAAGTTCTTTCCGGCTTCAAAATTCAGCATTAATTTGCCCCAGCTTCCGATAAGAATCGGCTTGTAGAATAAAAACTGCAGCTTGTTATAATTAAAATCCGATCCGAATAATCCTTCCACTCCTTTGGTGTATTTTAACACGATGGTTGGTGCAAGGGTTCCATGCTCGGTCCGGTCCAATCCGGTTTGTGAGAACTTGGCTCCCGGCCGTGCAATTAGACTTAATGTAAAATGGGAATCGTTGGTGGTTTTTCTCAGGTCTCCGTTTTTATAATACATCAGATTAAAACCTGAAGGATTGGCGGATTTAATGCTCTGCATCGTTCCATCCAATCTGATCTGGAAGTTTTTCCAGGGTTCGATGGAGGTAAACACATTGGTTTGATTTACCGAACTCAGGGAAGCGTTTTCACCTCTTGCAAAAATCGTGGAAGAAGCAAAGGATCTGGCCATAATTCCGTCATCATTCGTCAGCTGAACCCCAAGCTGGAGAATGTCTCTTCTTGTTCCTGCACCGATGGTAAAACGGTTTACCCTGTTGAACATATACCGTGCTTCGGCTCCATACTTTACCTGTTGGTCTTTAAATCCGTATGCCGTATAAAACTGTAGTCTCCATGGGTCATTCCGGGTAAAATAGGTTCTTGCTCCGATCCTGATCCGGTCGCCTTCCACTTCGTTTTTTCCGTAAACCGAGAAAATAGGGCCTAAATCTATGGCATTGCCAATGTGGTAATAACCGGAAGCCAGGGTTTCGTAAAGCTTCACGATCCTGTTGAATTTCGGGGTCTTCTGGAGCTTATCAAGCATCTCGTAAACGCCCTGTTCGCTCTTCGATAGCGAATCGGGTCTTGCTTTTACCCAGTAGGCCTCATCTTTGTCAACAAAATTATCTTCATATTCTTCTTCCTTCCGTTTGAAAATCTTTTCTTCCAGCGGCTTGTTAAACTGGTATTCGGAATAATCGACGGTGCGTTTCGCAACAATGCTTTTAGCTGTTTTCTTTTTTGAAAAAGGCGTCATCTCGATTTCCGTGATTACTTTTCTGGGCAGAAACGTATTTTCATCCGGATTATCATATTCCAGCTCCGTTGAAATCCCGTTAATAAAATTGACGTTGATTTTCTGGGTGGATTTAAGGGTCGCCCCTAAAACGGCATAGCTGTCGGTATCAATATACAGGTAACCCTGAAATGCCAGTACTTCCGTTCTCTTCGGCTGATAACGGATCTTGAAGGCTTCTTCGCCACGGATGGAAATGGTATCGATCAGGTTATAGTCATAGGTGCTGAATCCCGTTTCCCCGACCGGACTTGGAAAGCCGATATCAAAATAATTCAGCGTATTGTCGTAAATGTTGATATCCCGGTAAAGGTTTTTTGCCGTCAGGGTAATGATCTGGTTATCCTGAAAGCCGGAAGTCTTCTGGGCAACCAGAAGCTTTTTGTTTCTTTTAGCCGGCCTGTTCTCGCCGTAATTTTCATAAACCGCTTCGTTCAGAAATACCGGAAGCCCTAATTTCCCGTTGGCAGTGGAATCTTTATAGTCGAAAATAAATTCAAGTTTGTTAAAGATTTTCCTTTTCATGAAAGCGCTGTCGAGGTTGTTGGCGTCAAACTGGATCTTCTCGTACTCTTTATAAGTGTAAGTATCGAATTTATCAAGTCCGTTGTTTCTTTTTCTTTCCCAGACTTTCTGCATAATCGCATAGGCAGGATTTTCCTTTTTGTTTCTGTATTTCGGCTTTTCGTTGTGGATCACGACTTCCTGGATGCTGCTTACCTTTTCCTGTGCCAGCTTCACAAAAATATTTGACGCATTTTCAGGAGTTACATCAATGGTTTCTAAAGAATAGTTTTTTCTTAAAAACCGCAGTTTATAAATAATGGTATCGGACTGTACCGTAAAATTCCCTGAAGCAGTCGTTAAGGCCGGTTTATCATTTTCATTGATAAAAATATCCACGCCGCTGATCAGTTTGTTGGTTTTTGCGTCAACAATCCTGCCGCTGGCCGTGTTTTGTGCATACACCCATCCGGTAAAAAACAGAAAAAAAAACAGGGGGTAATATCTGGAGTTGTTAATTAACATTTATTGTTTCTTCAAGCTATGGCATAAACAAAAAGCATGCAGATTTTATTGTGCTGCATCAATAATATTTACATTTAAAAGGATGTAAATACAAAGCTGCAAAGGTAATGAAATAAGGCTATGGTTGGGCAGCCTGCTGGCGGCTGTTTTCAGTAAATAGAAAGAATATCGTAAATCTGCCGGGCTAGGCTTGTATTTTGCATCATTCAGCTCAGCAATACTGTTGCGATCACATTACAAATTTTTAAAAAGTATGAAAATAGAAATCAAGACCCCGATTGAAAAAACGACCCTGGAATTCGAGAATGCAGAGTATTTTAAAAAAATACATGAGGAAATTACCGAAGCTCTGACGGATGACGCAAATGTAAAAGGTGTATATTACGAAAAAGACGGTTCCGGAACTATGTTTCCCGCTTTGCTGCTGAAGAACAGCATTATCACTGTTTATACAGCACCGGATTCATCCTCCGCTTCTCCATTCTTTTTATAACTGAAAAGCCCCTTAACCGGGGCTTAATTTTTATGATTTAAAATAAGGTATGAGGCGTTTTTTCAGGTTCCAGGTTGATGTATTCCAGATTGGGCGAATAATTCGGATACTGAAATTTCTCAATGGGCTCCAGTTCCAGAAATTCTTTTCCCGTTTTTGCATCGAGGGTAATGATCATCCGGTCATGGATTTCCGCCTGTACGAGATTGGGTAAGGTGGTGACCAGCCCGAAACCCAGGTTGCCGTCTGTATACACATCAAAGAACCCGGCTATATAAAACTGCGCTTTATCTTTCCAGAACATTTCATGCTTTGCTTTCACCGGGGTTTTCTTTCCCGGAACCGGAATGCTTTTATGCTCAAAATAGGAGGATGCCGGAATAAGGCATCGGTTCTTTTTAATTTTCCGGTAATACGTATGGGTATTCTCGGATTGCAGGTTTTTGCCTTTAGTAGGGGTGTCCGGATTTTCTTTAACGCCCCAGAAGGTATTCATTAAAACGATTCCGTTATGATTAACTACTGCCGGAATAGTTGGGGTAGTCTGTTTCGTGAATGCGTTAATGCTGCCGTTTAAGACAAAGTTTTCCTCTTCATATTCTTCCGCCCCCAGATCTTCTACGGCTTTCTTTAGACTGACTTTTTTATTGTTGAAGTTGTAGCACATAGGAAATTTTATAAGAACGGTGCAAAATATATGCAAATGGATAAATTAAAAATGTACACGGTTACTTTTTCTTTAAACCTAAATGAATAGAGTGCAGCAGGAGCTTGGAAGGATCCATGTCCCAAAGCGGTTTATTTTGATTAATAACGGATAATGTACGATCATTCAGGTTGAATTCTTTTACAAAACAATAATACATTATACGGGGGATTGTTATTGTTGACTTTTTTCCGTTTATATTGGGAATGACATAAAAATAACATTTTTCAGGAGACTTAACTTCCGCCATAATACGCATAATCTGTTCTTTCCAGAAAGCTCTTTTATTAGAAGTCCAACTGCCTAACCGTTTTACTCTTCCTTTATTGGAGATCAAATACAGATGTTCAAAGTTTGGTATCGGTTTCCACTCTTCTCCGGGAAGATCTTCTATGGAAAGATTCATACAGGCAGGCAGGCTGTTCAAATCAATAGAAGGTCTGCCCAACCTTTCCCAGAGGGGCTTATTAAATAGATTTTTTAAAGTGCTTGACTTTGAATCTACTACAAAATTTTCTTTGTCAGGAATATCATTTTTCAGAAACCATAGAAAACCTCCCGCTGTTGTCCTTTTTCTTTTGGCTACAGAAAGAATTTTCCTGTAAGCGACTCCTGTTAATTTTTCTGCTGCAGTAGCATTTTCAAAATCAGCAATCCATTCTCCTTCAATAGTATACTGGCTAATCGGTTTTTGAAATTTCATTTCTGAAATTTCAGCCCTATTGTTCTGCATCGATTTAATAGCTTTTTCATAGTTGCTGATTTTTTCTAAATTTTTATAATGTGTATGAAGGCTATTCTTATCTTTGTACGATATGATAAAATGCCGGTCGCTCAGATCAAACTTTTCTACAAAATGATGGTATACTAAGCGTGATACGGACCTTCGGTACCTCTTTCTCTCTACTGTCAGTGAACAAAAAACATTATAAAAATAATGATTTGTATGCTGATTAAAATTTTTACTAAATACCAGCTTCATCACCAAATCCGGTAATTCCCTTTCGTTTCCTTTTGGTGAATTGCTCCAGCGTGCGAGACTTTTTACCCTCCCATAGTTGGAAACTGCATAATTTTCGAATCCGTCAATCAGCTTCCATTCTTCATCAGGTAAGTCTTTCAGAGAAGTGTTGTACAGGACTTCTTTTGTATATTGATCTTCAATTTCAGGTGGTAACATCATATCTAAAAAATGTTTTACGGATCATAGTGAAAGAATATCCGGTTCATTGATATAAAGGTAAGAAATTCTACAAAAAGTGTCTTAAATAAAAATAATGAATAAAAAAAAGATCTACATTGCTGTAAGTCTTTTTGCTCCTCCTGCTGGGCTCGAACCAGCGACCTTCTGATTAATAATTATATATA
>CAJYRQ010000044.1 GCA_913777465.1 uncultured Chryseobacterium sp. | reverse complement strand
ACCGCATCTTTTACACTTGTATCTTTGCAATCCTCTTGTAAAGCCAGCTTTAGTGTTTTCTTCTGATTGGCATTTATAACATTTCATAATACTAAGTAATGAAATATATTTCAATTTAACAATACCTATTTATTTACCAGCTAAGAAATACTATTCAACATTCCAATTCACGAATCTTAATTCTTTTTAGCCTTATCAAACAACAGGTTGAAAATAAATGACAGATTATCAAATTTACATTAAATTAAAACTCCTTTCGATTGAAAGGAGTTTTTAGTGATATGAAAATAAAATTATTTCGTAAGATCCAGTCCGCCGAAATTTCCCGAACTCATCATCAGGTAAACACCCTGTGTTTTGTCCAGTGTGTTCCAATAAGCATGAAGGTCTTCTGCATTGGTAAAGACTTTCAGATCCGGATTTTTAAATTTCTCACGGATCAGTTCAGGGGAGATCGGTTCCATTCTTTTGATCTTCAGGGCATCTTCCGAGTAGAAAACAACCGCTTCATCCAAACCGTCCATGGCGTGATCATACTGCTCCAGGAAAACCGGGTTCAGGCTTGAATACGTATGAAGTTCCAGGAAACCGTATTTTTTATCTTTTTTAAACTGTTCGCCGAAAGCTTTTACCGTGGCCTTTACTTTGCTCGGTGCGTGGGCAAAATCTTTGTAAAGAATTCCCTGATCTTCCCGGTTTACTTTCTCAAGGCGTTTGGAGGCTCCCGTAAAGCTCATGATAGCTTCGTAGAAATCTTCATCCATGATGCCCAGTGTATGGCAGATGTGCCTTGCCCCTTCCATGTTCAGCAGGTTGTGGGCGCCGAATACCGATAACGGCACATCGCCCATTTCCGTCTTCAGATGGACTTTCCCGTTCACGATTTCATATTCAGGGGTTCTGTACGGAATTTTCCGGAAATAATTTTCCGCTTCTTCCACGACTTTCACCACTTCGGCATCTTCTTCATTATAGACCAGGACACCGCCGGCAGTGATGCTGGCTACAAACTTCCTGAACTGTTCCGTATAATCGTCAAAGGTTTTAAATACATTAATGTGGTCCCAGGCAATTCCGCTCAGCAAGGCGATATTCGGCTGGTAAAGTAAAAATTTGGAACGCAGATCAATAGGAGAGGAGAGGTATTCGTCGCCTTCCAATACCATAAAATCGTTATCCGGCGTCAGTTTCACCATACAGTCGAAGCCTTCCAGCTGCGCACCCACCATAAAATCCACGTCTTTCTGATGGAAATTCAGAACGTGCAGGATCATCGAGGTAATGGTAGTCTTTCCGTGGGAACCGGCAATCACCACTCTGGTTTTATCTTTGGACTGCTCATACAGGAATTCGGGATAAGAATAGATCTTCAGCCCCAGCTCTTTGGCTCTGGCCAGTTCCGGGTTGTCCTGATGGGCGTGCATGCCTAAAATGACCGCATCCATATCGGAAGTGATCTTTTCCGGGAACCAACCTGTTTCTGCGGGTAAAATTCCTTTATTTTCCAGGCGGGTCCGGGAGGGTTCGAAAATGGCATCGTCGGAACCGGTTACCCGGTATCCTTTATCTTTTAATGCAATGGCAAGATTGTGCATGGCACTTCCGCCGATGGCGATGAAATGGGTTTTCAATCTGTTACGGTTTTTTTACGTGGGTATTGATAAGTTCCTGAAAGGCATTGGTGATATTGGACCAGTTCGTTATGTAATTCGGTATGATCGAGCTTGCATCCGTTTTACTGCCCTCGTTCGGACCTTTTTTGATGTTGATGGAAGTTGAAATATGATCGTAGATCTTTTTGTGGTCTTCCTGTATCCTTTTGAAGTTGTTCCGGGAAAGGGTCGCCTGAATGTTGCTCAGCTCCTGATCCGAAACGTCAAAATCCTGTTTGTATTTTTTACCTTGTCCTTCAAAAGAATAATGTGCCTTGTTTCCTTTGATCAGAAGATTTTCATAGATGGGTGCAAATCCTCCGCTTTTGGAATAGCTGATGTCGAAATCCGAATATACTTTCTGGCTGTTGCATGATACCAAAAGCATCATTCCAAATAAGATTCCTAATATCCTTTTCATAATTTCCTGCTTTTAATTATCTGATTTCTTTTGTTCTAATTTTTTGGCTTTCAGTTCTTCGTCGTATTGATGCAGAAGGTTGAAATCCTCGGTCTGCTCGATGGCCGTCATGATCTTCAATAAAATCTGCTGGGCATTTTCTTTGTCGTAATCGATGTCCAAAGGAGGTTTGAACTCCATGGTCGGTTTTACGCCGGTAACTTTTACCCGTAGACCTTTCTTATCAAATGCCCTTCTGAACCCGTTGATCTTGATGGGAATCACAATGGGGCGCTGGTTTTTTACCAGCTTGGCCGTACCCCGCCTTCCCTGGGCAAAAGCAGAAGTTGTCCCTTGCGGAAAAGTGGCTACCCACCCGTTATCCAGGGCTTTCATGATATTGTCTACCTCGCTCATGTCCACGATCCGGTTTACGTTTTTACCTTCGGCCCTCCAGGTCCGCTTCACCGTTACGGCGCCGGCAATTTTGAAGATCTTTGGAAGGATTCCTTTATTCATGGTCTCTTCCGCAGCTACGTAATAAAAATCGATCTTCGGATTCAGCAGGTAAATCGGATTTTTAATGGTATTCAGATACCCGTTGTTTACCGAGCAGAACGCATGGTACATCGCGGCCACATCCGCAAAATACGTCTGATGGTTGGAAACGAACAGGACATTGGAATCGGGGAGATCCACCAAATGCTCGGTTCCCGTGATTTTCAGTTTATTAAAGCCGTTGAACCTTCTGTAGGAGACCATTCCTAAGATAAAAATGATAATCCTCTTTAAAAAATAAGGAGTTCCGAACGCGTCGGTAAAAATATTTTTTTTCGCCATCTCTCAATTAACAGGGTGGTGCAAAGTTACATTTTTTTCAGCAACTGGCTGAATTCGCTCAGGATCATGGCCGTAGCGCCCCAGATGATGTATCCGTTGAAGTTGATCACCGGCACCTCATTCCCGCCGGCACCCGGCAGTGCCATCATTTCAGGGCTGTCGGGAAGGCTCAGGAAGCTGGTTACCGGGAATTCGATCACTTCTACCGCTTCGGATTGCTGGAGAATGAATTCAGGATTCTTTTTGGTATAGGAAATATAAGGGTATACATAAAAATTGCTGGGCGGAATATAGATCGGGGACATTTCGCGGATCATCCTTACATAATGCTTTTCAATGCCGATCTCTTCCGAAGTTTCCCGGATGGCCGTTTCTGCAAAATCACGGTCCGTTTCTTCCCGTTTTCCGCCGGGCAGCGAGATCTGCCCGCTGTGGCGGTCGTGCTCATTAATCGTTCTCTGAATCAACGGAAAGTGCCATTCATCATTTTTAAGGTATAAAACAATGTTGACTGCGGCAAATTTGGGGTTCCGCTCCAAAACTTCCTCATACGTAAACACAGGGCGTGAGGGAGGGGAGAAAACACCATGGGCATGGATTCCCGGCAGTTCCGCCGTTTTTATTTTCCGTAATAAATCTTTTCCAAAACTCATTCTCAAATTTAATAATTTCTTTTGAAGAAAGGAAGGGCGAAGGAGTTAATTAATGGTAAAATGCAGGAAAGATTGTAGATGAGCTAAAGCTTCAATTATTTTTAAAAGCGGCATCATAATGGAAAAGGTTACAAAATTCCGACTATGGTTGGATAGCGATTCAAATACCGCATATCAATACCTACCATGAAAATGGTATTTAGGTAAAAAATTAATAGGCAATTACAGCTATTTCGTAGATTTGGATTGTAACTTTTTAGATGAGTTTATTTATTGGGATTTATCAAGCAAATCATAATACGATCTTCTATCCCAACATAAATCAGTAAAATTAAAAATATACATATCTTAAACAAAACGCTCCGCCTCAGGCGGAGCGTTTTAAATTTTGTATCAGTTGGAATATCCTGTCAATTCTTCTTTTTTAGAATTGTAGATCCGGTATTCCAAATATTTGAAGGAATCTCTGGGGATTACCGTTACCCACTTTTTGTATTTGATGAACCATCTTGTCTGGATGCTGTTTAATCCTTTGGTGAGGTAAGCTTCCACAAACGGGTGGACATGGAGGTACAGTTTTCCTTTTTCCTTCTGCATAATCGTTCTCAGGGCTTCGCCCATTCTTTCCACGATAACGATCGGAGCTACGATTTCTCCGTCTTTATTCGGGTTCTCTTCTTTGGTTTCGATCTGTTTTTCCGGACGGTTTCTTTGTCTGGTGATCTGGATCAGTCCGAATTTACTTGGCGGAAGGATCTTGTGGCGGGCTTTATCGCGCTTCATTTCTTCCTTCAGATGTTCAAACAGATCTCTTCGGTGTTCGGGGTTCGTCATGTCGATGAAATCGATTACGATGATGCCGCCCATATCACGGAGACGCAGCTGTCGTGCGATCTCAGTTGCTGCCATTTTGTTTACCCTGAGGGCGTGTTCTTTGTTTACGGCAGCCCCGGTGGTGATATTGTTACCGGAGTTTACGTCGACTACGTGCAGGGCTTCCGTGTGTTCGATCACCAGGTAAGCACCTTTTGAGCTTGGGATGTTGACGTGTTTCCCGAAGCTTTGTTTGAGCTGTTTTTCAACATTGTAATATTCCAGGAGCGGAATATGGGAATTGTGAAAATGGACAATGTTTTTTCTTTCCGGGGCAATTACTTCCACGTAATTTTTCATTTCCTCAACCATCTGTTCGTCGTCGCAGGTGATGCTTACGAAATCCTGGTTGAAGTTATCCCTTAAAATAGCGGAAGCTTTATCATCTTCGCTTAAAACCCTGGACGGAACTTTGTTTTTCTGTATGTTCTTAAAAGTTGTTTCCCACTTCTGAATCAGCTGATTCATGTCGTTGTGCAGGTCGGCTACTTTCTTTCCTTCGGCTACGGTTCGGATGATGACACCGAAACCTTCAGGTTTTATACTCTCGATCAATGTCCTGAGCCTTTCTTTCTCCTCGTTGCTTCTCACTTTTTTGGAAATGGAAACCTTATTGTCGAAAGGGATCAGGACCAAAAAACGCCCTGTTAAGGAAACCTGAGTTGAAATTCTCGGTCCTTTGGTAGAAATGGGTTCTTTGGTGATCTGAAGCAGAACAATATCATCTTTGGCGATGACTTTGTCTACGGTTCCGTTTTTATCTATTTCGGGCTGTATCTCGAAATTCTTTAAGCTTGATGTGTTCTGTTTTTTGGAAATCGTATCCTTTACGAATTTTTTGTAGGTAAGGTACTGTGGTCCCAGGTCCTGATAATGCAGGAAGGCATCCTTTTCGTATCCGATGTTCACGAATGCGGCATTCAGGTTAGGGGCCAGCTTTTTCACTTTCCCGATAAACACATCTCCAACTATAAAATCGCTTTTGTCCTCTTGCTCATGAAGTTCACATAGTCTTCCGTCTTCCAGCAGGGCAATCTTCGTAAGATCATCCTCATGCGAAACTATTAGTTCTTTCTTCATTTTAATGTAAGATAAAATTGTTAAGACGGCAGGAAAAGACTGTTTTTTTCATCATATAAATTTTATGCTTAAGGTAAGCATTCCCATTGAATGAATATAATTTTTCTGATAAACCATAAAAACATCTTTTCCGTATCATCTTATCGTTGCAAAACAAAATATAGTCGGTGAGGCTTTAAAATTTAAAATCACCAACTATATTTTTATATCATAGATCTCGAGAAAAAGAGATTATTTCTTCTTGTGTCTGTTTGCTCTTCTTCTTTTCTTTCTCTTGTGGGTTGCAACCTTGTGTCTTTTTCTTTTCTTTCCGCTTGGCATAATTATAATTTTTTAGTAACTAGTTAATATTCAGTTAATGTTCTATTTTACGGTAACTTTCGTTTTTACTTTCTCCACAAATGATTTTGATGGTTTGAAAGCAGGAATGTTATGAGCAGGGATTTCGATGGCAGTGTTCTTGGAGATGTTTCTTCCCGTTTTTGCTGCCCTAGTTTTAATGATAAAAGATCCAAAACCTCTTAGATAAACATTATCTCCATTATACATAGAAGTCCTGATTTCCTGCATAAAAGCCTCTACAACTTTCTGTGTTTCATTCTTTTCGGTGCCCAACTTATTTGAGATGGTGTTTACCAATTCTGCCTTTGTCATTTCCTTATTTTAATTTTAAATTTTAGGTGTGCAAATTTAGTTAAAAAAATTGAATATTAACAAATTAGTGGCAAAATATTTTTCTTTAAGAGGTTGAGAACTTAATATTTACTCGGTGTTAAAATAAGATTAACTCTCCTTTACATGCTGGAATTGTAGTATCCGTTCTCCACACAGAAGCGGATAAGGTGGAGTTTTGTCTTCAGCCCGAGCTTTTCCGTAAGGCGGTTGATGTAGGTATCGATGGTTCTTGTGCTGAGGTTCAGTTTTTCGCCGATTTCCTTATTGCTGAAGCCTTCATAGCAGAATTTCATCAGCTGGATCTCCGTGGGTGAGAGTTCTTCCTGGCTCTTTTTCTGGCGGTCCATATATTCCATCACGGCCAGGGGCTGCTGTTCCCAGGATTGGGTGTAAGCGGCATAATCGAAGCTGTCTGAAGCAATTTTTCCTTTAATAATATCTTTAATGAGGTTGCTTTTTTTCTGGCAGTAATAGATGTTCGGAATTTTGGAGAGGAGGTCTGCCATATCTTCCTGATAGGTCCCGGAGTAAGTGATGATCGGCGTTTCGGTATTGCTTTTACGGATGTATTTGATGGCTTCCAGCCCGCTGAGCACCGGCATAAAAAGTTCGATGATAAATACGTCCTCCTGCCTTCTGTAATTCCTGCTGATCAGCTCATGGCCGTTGTTGCAGTCATTAAGCAGGATGTAAAACGGATTTTCCGTCAGGGTTTTGATCAGGATCTTTTTAAAATAAAAATCGCTGTCGGCAACGGAAAATCGCACAGTATTACTCAATATTTTGCTCACTTTTACGATCGATTTGGTGAATGATAGTTAAAATTCAGATCACTAAATTAGGAAAATAAGCCGAAAGTGGAAATTAATTTTATTAAAGATAAAATCCCTGCTCATTAAATCCTTCGCCTGTTCAGACAAATGGCGCCGTAGCATTTTCCATCTGAAGTAAAGACACTTTTATTCATCTGAAACAGCATTTACCGCTCTGTCTTATCCTCTAATTCAAAAACAGCATTATTTAAACAAATACTTAATTTTGTATATACATTATTTTTTTATAATTTCACATTCCAAACAAATCACAAACATATGTCTTCGAATAGGGAGAAAAAATTAAATAAATCGGACGTCAGGATGGGCATTTGGAAGTTTGTTCTGTCCTTCATTATTCTGTCGGGTGTTTCCTTCATCTGCGTATTTTTCTTTTTTAAAAGCTATGACATCCAGCGGGAAGGAATTAAAAAAGAGGCGGACAACTACCGCGAACTGCTTACCCGAAGCGATCTGCTCAGGATCCATGTCGACAGCATCCTTTACCGGATGGATCAGCTGGACATCAATAAGGTGGATAACGATATTTTCCTCAGAAATTACATCATCGATAACGTGCGCGATGCCAAAAACATCATGGGGAAAGACAGCGCCGATAATTTCAAGCATTATTCCATTCTCATGAAACAGATTGCCCCGATGCTCGCGCTTAAAAACCAGATCGTCAACGTTTCGTATAAAGAGCAGAATGCCCTCCGTGATCTCAGCGAGTGCCGTGGGAAAGTAGGCATCGTTAACCATGAACTTCGGGTAGATCCCACCAGAAAATTTTCAGGAAGCAGACGCAGAAGATAAAAAGCCAACATTATGCAGGGACAAATCACACTATCGAAAAAAGAAAGGCATTATCAGTTTTTATATTTAATTCTTATGCTTTTCGCAGCCATTCTATTTTTGGGAATCATATTCCTGAAAGGATTTGAATCACCTTTTTCGGATGAAGACATCGTTTCCGTACGGAATCTGGAAGAAAAAGCCAGGTTCGACCAGAGACAGAAATTTTCCTACAAAACCATGGACAGCACCTTTGCCATGATCAACCGCCTGACGGATGAAGCCCCGCAGCCTTTTGAGGAAAGCAACATTGTCTACGGAATTAATGATGTGGCCAATTATTTCCAGACCGGAGAGAATATCTCGGACATCAGAAAAGACGCTTACCCGCAGATTGCCAAATTCTACAAAATGTATTTCAACGATAAAAAAGTTATTTCCAGCAAAACCGAAAACATCAAAAGCTTCGAAAAGCAGTTTGAAGAATGTTCCATAGGCTTCAAGGAAAAGAAAAACCAGCTTTTCCAGCGTGAAACCGCATTGAAGGCAAGGTCCCAATAATCCTGAACTTAATACTCAGAAACTTTACACACCCAATAAAACACACATCATACATCACAAACTATGAATTACTTTCAGAAAAACAAGAAGAACATAATCATCGGTGTTATTGCGACGCTGCTTATTGCAGCCCTCGTGGCATTGTGGCTCCAGAAGAAAGTGATACACTCCGCAGACGATATTGTCGGGGTTGTCTATCCGTCTACGCTTAAAGTAGGGGATACGCTTTTATTTGAGGACAAGACCCAGTTTGCCAAAACGAAGCGGTGGAATTTCGGGGACGGAACATCCACGGATAAAAGCAGCGGGATCCACTTTTACAATAAGCCGGGATATTACCAGGTCACTTTAATTATTGATAACAAATACTCCAAATCTTTTCCGGTTATGGTTTCCGCAAGAACGATCCCGAAGCCGGTAGATTCTACAAAAATAAGAACGGTCATTGATGCCCAGACCCAGGCGATGCAGTTTGAAAACGTGCAGTTCCGGGCCATTTCCGATGCCAAGCAGTTTACCTGGAAATTCGGAGAAACCGGAAATATCGATTCCAAGGATAAAATGGCCATTTATTCCTATAAAAAACCGGGAGATTACGTCGTAACGCTTTATACGGACGAAAGTGCCGAACCTATTCTGCACCAGATTAAAATCCTTCCGGCTTATGATGCCCTTCAGGAAGAAGTAAGTGTAGAAGATGTCTATGCGAAAATCGATAACGATTTCAAGTACCACCTTCAGCAGATCGCCAATGGAAACAGCTTCAATATGCATTACAATTACCTGTTGCGAACCTATCTCTGCAACAATGAAAATACCGTGGTGAAAGTAAATGACAGCAAAGTCAACAATTTCTACATGTATTGCGCAGGATTGCAGTTTGACAAAAACAAGGTGATCCAGACTGTAAAAGTGAACTTCGATGACGCACAGAACTGTGTAACGAAAGTCGACATTAACCAAAGTAAATAATTCCCGCCCGAACTTTTCGGGCAACACACCCATCATTTAAATAAATCAAGATGAAAAATAAATTTCCTCTAGCAGCATATTATGTAGGCGTTTCGGTTTTATTGGTAAGTTGCCAGGTAAAGCTTCCGTCTAAAAAAACACCGGAGCCGGCTCATTACGGACAGGTAGACAATTCGCCGGTGATTAATGGTTTTCCTAAAAAATCGGTTCCGTGGATCGCCATTTCAGACCGTTCCAGAAATACGGCCTATTTAGATAAAAGTGATGAAAAATCATATAAAGAAGTGAAATTCCTGGAACCGCTGATGGTTCTTAAAAGCCGTGACGGAATGGTGAAAGTAGCCGAATATATCCCGGATGCGCTGATGAAGAAAGTCTCCTCCAAGCAGATCAAAACCTACGGCTGGATTCCGGAATCCGATCTTCTGCTGTGGAGCAACTCCCTGAAAAGCGAAAAGACCGGTTTTCCGGTGAGGGTTGCCGTAGTGCCGAGCAACAGCGAAGTCATCCGCAATTCGGAAAGATATTATAAAAACGATTCGATCATGGTATTCAACTCACCGAGCCTGATCGAACAGGCGGATGTGAAGATTCCGAACGGGCAGATGGTGTATGTTTACAAGCAGGCGGAAAACAACAAACGATTCCTGGTAGGAAAGAAGCCTTCCGTGGATATCGACAGCATCAGCACCGGCCTGTACGGGTGGGTAAGCTCCAACGTCATTTCAGCCTGGGGGGAACGTTCTGCCGTAAAGATGAAAAATACCACCGGGATTACCGAAACAACGTTAGGGATTCATGAAGGGGCACCCGGCAAAAGCGAAGGGGAAGACAAAGCCGCCGTCCTGCTTACCGATGTGAACAAAAGGACGCCGCTGGAAAATATTTTCCCGGTCACCTTACCGCTTCATGAACCGCCGACACCCGACTCAAAGACCAAATATTTTACGAACATCCTCGATTACAGCAAAAACTATGTATTCAATGTCCTGGGAGAACCGATCTATTTCGACCGCTACCGGGAAATCACGGAGAAAAATAAGAAGATCAATATTGTTTTTGCCCTGGATATCAGTGCTCCGAATGCACCGTATGCCCCGATTGTAAAATCATTGTTACAGGATCTGCAGCTGAGATTCGAAAAACCTTCTTATTTCAATCAAATAAAATACGGGGTGGTTTTATATAAAAACAATTCCTGCGGCGATAATGTTGCCGTTTCGGGCTTAAATACCGATTACAGTAAAATCACAACGTTCATCGATCAGAAGACCAATGAAATGAACTGTGCGAGCAACAGCGGTTACCAGCCGGTCGGCGAAGGACTGATGGCTGCCGGAAACCTTCTGTCCAATGTTCCGGATGAAACCAATGTGGTGATTACCGTAGGAACCTCCGCCAGCCAAAGCGGGAACATGTACGGCGTGATCAATTCCCTTACCCAGGCTCAGGCAAGGCTGATCATGTTCCAGACCAGCGCAAGATCTTCTGACACCTACAACGATTTTGTGTTGATGTCTGAAAATGTAGTGACCAACACGGCTAAAAATATTGCGGAACTAAAGAAACAGAAAATCATCAACCAGAATGATGTTTTGACCAAAAATAATTTCAGCCTGGTGGAAAGTGATGAAGGGTTCTTCTCATTGGACTATCCTAAACAGAGTATGGCCCAGGGGTTTGTGATCTTCCCTAAAAAAGGAGACATCGCTACGCCAGGTTATCTTAAGAAATCGGTGGACAGCCTGATTGCGCAGGTTACTTTGGACAATACGAATCTTGATAAATCCCTGAACGATTATTTCCATTCTTCGGTAGGAGCCGGAAGGACGGATGTCGACGTACGATACAAATACCTGTATCCCGGGCTTACCAATCCGGTACCTGCAGGTATTGCGGCCCAGCTGATCAATTACGGTAACCCGTTCCTTGTAAAAGGCTACATCCCGAAAGAGCTGAAAGATTTCAAGCCGGGTCTTGAAAAAGGAGTGCTGATCTCGGAAAAGGAATTCGACAATTTAAAACAGTTCTATACCGAAGTCTATCAGAATACCGGTGCTGAAAGGGCGGATTTCAAACAGGCCAGAGCAGTTAATGAATATGTAAAGCTTCTTAAGAAATACAATCCTTCGTTCCGGTTCCTGGACAAAGGTGAACTCTATAAGCAGCCGATGTCTTATGCGGTCGGGATCAGTACCGGTTTCGATAACTCCGAAGAAGAGCTGATGTCCAAATACATGCTGAAAGGATGGAAAAAATCTAAAATCGTAACCAACGAGACCGTAAGAAATTATTTCCGCAACTATAAAAGCCTGGCCGACCGTATGCTTTCCCACCGGAATAATCCGGCGGTGAAAATCCAGCAGAACGGGCAGACCTTCTATTGGCTGAATGAATATTTTATGCCGACCATGATGCCGGTAGAAGCACCGGAATATACAGGGCACTAAGAACTTATTAGAAAGAAAGGCAGAAATTTATTTTCTGCTTTTTATTTTTTTAATCTAAATTTTTTATCTTTGACATTACCCAAATCGCATAGATATGTCACAGCAATCATCCCCTCATGATGGCAAATATTTTGTCGTACAGAAAGGCAAAGCCCAGTGTAACCAGGGTGACCAGTTCCCGCAATACAAAGTAACTTCCCATCAGAAACATTTCTGGAATGATTCCGATGGAAACGCCGATTTCCTTGGTGTAACCGAAGACGACCTCCAGTTCAATCCTCCGGGTCCGAGCTTCGGCCGATGCAAGCTGAAGCCCAGCGGCGGCGGGTATCTTCCCTGCACCTATGCACCGGCCGGAAAATGGCAGAAAACCTATGATAAAGTAAAGATCATGGGTAAACAGATCGTCACCGAACTTTCGGAGCTGCAATGTACCATTGGCGGAAAAATTACCATCAAAGATCACGGACAACGCGGGGAAATGAGCAAAAAAAACGTGAAAAATGCGGATAACAAAACGGTACAGCACATTAATCCTCTGGTAAAAATGCAGGATTATAAGGAAACGGTTTTGGAAAGTGAAATTGACGCGTATTAATATCAATCAAAAAAACACGTTCCATGTCTAAAAAAGGAGTTTCAAAGATTTCGGGAAACCCTGCTCCGAAAGTAGGGGAGAAAACGACTTATATGGTAACCGATTGGTATCCCGACACCCCGGCCGGTGAAAGAAATCCCGTAGCCGTAACGTGGGAACTTTTCAAAAAGCGCTCCAACGGCAGCTTTACGACGACCAATATTAAAAAGAAGGGCGACGGAAGCTTTACTT
>CAJYRQ010000043.1 GCA_913777465.1 uncultured Chryseobacterium sp. | reverse complement strand
ATTTTCCCTGAGAAAAGGAAATTTATTGGGGAAATGGTGAATGGTGAATTTTGCTTTGCAAGTGAATGGTGAATTTGAAGTTGAACATTCACAATTGACCATTGACTATTGACGAGCGCAGCGAATTGCCCATTGACGGTGAATGGTGAATTTTGCTTTGCAAGTGAATGGTGAAGTTGAAGTTGAATATTCACAATTGACCATTGACTATTGACGAGCGCAGCGAATTGCCCATTGACAGTGAATGGTGAATTTGCTCTGCAAGTGAATGGTGAATTTGAAGTTGAACATTCACAATTGACCATTGACTATTGACGAGCGCAGCGAATTGCCCATTGACAGTGAATGGTGAATTTTGCTCTGCAAGTGATATCCGGTATTCCGGATTTGTGGACTATTTTCGTTTAGCCAGACGAATGTATTTCATATCGCATTCTTTAAAATGCCAATAGGGGTTCATTGCATTACCCGAATTCTGAATATAAACCGTATCGAGTGCATATACCGAACTTATATGCCCGAAATCAAAATAAGTGACCGAGTCTTCCCTGGAGATTTTAAGCTTGCCTTTCAATTTGGTTTTATTATTTATGCTTAAGACATAATTATTTTGCAGACCTATTTTCAAATGCATCTTGCATTTTGGCTCTACAGCAAAATAATTGCCGCTGATGTTCTGAGAAAATAGCTGTGAAGACATCAGACCAAATACTGCTACTGCATATTTTAAGTCTTTATGACTCATTTCTTTTGTTGGTATTAATAAAATAATAGACCGGCAGTCCCAGGAGGACCATCAGGAAACCGGGCCAGGTGTATTGCTGTTTGTAGATGAGCAGTAAAATACAAAAGCCGGTTCCGATCAGTAAGTAAATAATCGGTGTTACCGGATAGAGCCAGGTTTTGTACGGCCTTTCGAGGTTCGGCTGTTTGAATCTTAAATAGATCACTCCGAAAACGGTAATCATATAAAATAAGACGATCACGAAAGAAATCATATCCAGAAGGTTGCCGTACTGCCCGCTCAGGCAAAGCAGCGAAGCCCAGACGCCCTGCATCCAGAGGGCATTGGCAGGAACGTCATTTTTATTGTTCTGTTCGGCCTGCTTAAAGAACATCCCATCCCTGGCCATGGTCTGGAAAACCCTTGCTCCCGCCAGGATCAGTCCGTTGTTGCAGCCGAAGGTGGAAACCATCACAAGAACTGCGATAATAGCCGTTCCCGCGCTTCCGAAAATAAAATGTGAAGCAGCCACCGCTACCCTGTCGTTTTCAGCAAAGGCAATGGAATCCCGGTCTAAGGCATTCAGGTATACATAATTCACGGCAATGTATAAAATCATCACTGCTGTCGTTCCGTAGATCATCGATTTTACAACGTTTTTCTTCGGGTTTTCAATTTCACCGGAAACGAAGGTTACACTTTCCCAGGCCACGGAACTGAAGACGGAGCCGACCATCGCGGCGGCAATTCCGCCCAGCAAGGTCATTCCGCCGATGGGCTCCCAGCCTTCTTTAAGGAAATTTCCCAACGGATCTTTTTTAAGGTTGCTGAAAGAATCGTAACCGAAACTGAAATTTTCCGCCAGATGGGAAAAATCAACCAGAATAAATCCGGCGGCAATAAGTCCCAGCAGCGCCACAATCTTTGAACCCGTGAAAATATTCTGCAGGAGCTTTCCGCTTTCAACCCCTCTGGTATTGATATAGGTAAGCAAAAGAATTACGGCGATGGCCAGAATCTGGATCCAGGTGATCATAAACTCCCCGCTCTGGAAAATCGGGGCTGCGTTATTTAAAGAAGGTACCAGATAAGCAGTGAACTTCCCGAAGGCCATGGCTACGGCAGCAATGGTTCCGGTCTGGATTACCGTGAACAGCCCCCAACCATAAAGAAATCCCATTCTTCTGCCAAAGATCTCTTTGAGATAAGTATACTGTCCACCCGCTTTGGGAAACAGGGCAGAAAGCTCTCCGTAGCTGATTGCGGCAGCCACCGTCATAATTCCGGTAATCATCCAGACGGCAATCATCCAGAATCCTGAGCCGAGGTTCCGCATCATGTCTGCGGATACGATAAAAATCCCGCTTCCGATCATCGATCCCATTACGAGCATAATGGCATCCCAAAGTTTCAGTTTTTTCTGCATAGTTGAATATAGATTCCAAATATAAATAATATAACGTTAACTTGAAGCAGAAATCAGGGTAACAGGTTTAAGAAGGAAACTGAAGTTTCCTGCCAGAATCTAATCCGGGTTCTATCGGAAAATTATATTTGCAATCAGGACTGGCATCCTAGCCCCGATTGCAGTGGAAATCCTTTTTTGAAAAAAAAGATTGCAACGGAAAGCGGGAAAAAGCTCCTAAAGAAAAAATATCCGATGGATCCAATTGGTTCCAAATTAGGTCCGGTGGAATAAAGTAGCTTACCTTAAATCAAATGATTCTAAAGACCGGAATAGACATCCTGTTTTTTATCAAGGTTTTAACGATTTTGAGATTCAAATTTTATTAGTACTTTTGGAAAAATATTAAAAATGAAATTCAAAACAATATTATTTGCCATAGCCGTAAGCGCTTCATCACTAGCCTTTGCCCAGGAAACCAAAAGTTTCGGTCCGCCTGCAGGAAATGCAGTTGTTGGTGATGTGTATGGCGGCGGCGTTGCTTCAAATGCCGAATCCAGGGCAATCTCCGTAGATAAACTGAGCAAAAAGCTTAAAAAAGACAACAAAAAAGTAGAGAACGTTGCCGTAAAAGGAAAAGTAACGGACGTTTGCGATAAAAAAGGCTGCTGGCTGACCATCCAGACGGAAGACAATTCCCAGTTCTTTGTGAAGATGAAGGATTATGCGTTTTTCGTTCCGACGGCTTTGAAGGGTAAGACAGTCGTTATGGACGGAACCGCTGAAAGAAAGGTAACTTCCGTAGACGAGCAGAAGCATTATGCGGAAGATGCTAAAAAACCAAAGGCTGAAATTGATGCGATTACAAGTCCGAAAGAAGAAATCCGGTTTGTAGCGAACGGAATTAAAGTGGTGAATTAAGAACCGAAAGATCAGCTTAATCATAAAACAAAAGCGGAACATTAAGTTTGTTCCGCTTTTTTATTTCTAATCTTCAATGGTAAAATTTACTTCAGCCTCCAGCTTCGGATATTTTGTCGGGCAGACAAATTTCTTTCCGGTACAGTCGATTTCCCTCCAGCCTTTCTTCTTCTTCACATCTCCTGCTTCCACCACAAAAGGGATAAAGGAAATCTCGTCCTTGCCTTCCTCAAAAACCTCCCGGTACTGAACCGCAATATCCAGAATGCATTCATGTTCGGTATTGAGTTTTACATTCCTGTAAATAACATCATAATGGGTTTCTTTATTTTCGGGAATTTCCAGATAAGCTTCCCAGCCTGCCGTTCCGGATTTTAATTCAGCAATTGCTTCCAGGGCATAATATAAAGCTGCGGTATAATATTTCCTTGTTTCCTTCCGGGTATAGTCATCTACAAAATGTCCGCCTTCGAACAAAATGGTCGGCATTCCCGCCTTAATAAAATTGTCGCCGGTGGAAGCCGGATAAAACTCATCCGAATACCGGCCGATCTGATCCGGGATCATTTCTTTTAAATGTTGGTATACCTGTGCGATCACCGCCATACATTTTTTCCGGTTTTCTGTTACCGTTCTTTCTACGTTTTCCGAAGGGGCCAGAAAAGAAAGGGTTGCCGGATGGATTCCGTCGGTGGTAAAAATGGTTCTCTGCTCGTGAAGGTTCAGGGCATAATCATAGGTTCCGGAAGCAACGGTATTTTTCAGGTATTTTATTTCGGTACTGGTTTCGTTATGAAAATCACGATTGAGATCAATTTCCGCCGCATTCATTCGGGTCCATTTTTCAGAGCCGTCGGGATTGAGCATAAAAATAAAATCAAGCTTGATCTTTTCGAATAATTCTTTTTTCACTTCAGGAGCTTTATCCAGAGTAGTTAAAAGATCAAGCATCGCATGGGTTGCATTGGATTCGTTACCGTGCATCTGCGACCAGGCAAGAACATGGAGGCTTCCGGTTCCGACGGTCATTTTATAAATCGGCTTTCCCAAATAAGATTGTCCGATCTCCTCGATATAATCGCTAAGATTGTTGCGTAGGTAAAAAAATAATTTTTCAGGGGAAATATACCGATGGGGAAAAAATTGATTCGGAGAATAGATGTGCTCAAAACTCATTGTTAAATAATTTACAACAGTCAAATTTACTCAAATTTTAAGAGAAAATAATAATTTACATTTGTAATCACACTAAACAAAGCATACTGCCAAAATGTCTGTTGATAAAATTGTAGATTGAAAATAATGCAATTCCGTATTATTAAATTGCTTAAAATCAATAAGTTAAAAGGTTTACCTAAACTTTATTACTAATCATACTTTAAGTATGTAAATTGCTGTTTTCAGCTGTTTACCGGTAATTTATTTAAACAAATATAATGTGGAAAAATTGGCCTTTATTTTTGTATACAAATGTAAATAGTTAATGATTTTCTGAATTTTCATATTCACACAAGCCGTTATTTTCAGAATTTAAAAATGTAAAAGAGGCTTTTGATGTACACGTATACATTCCTGAAAGAAATTATACAAAAAGAGGTCCAAATGATGCTGAAAAGTCATTTATGAGTTCATTTTACAGATCTAAATCGCCTCTATACGCCCTGTAGAGGCAGTTATTCATCTACTCTATCGGTATTATACAACAGCCGTGAACCTACCTTCCAAACTGCAGCAAAATTAAAAGGATACTGCAAAATTTTGTGTTTAAAACACAAAAACTTACCAATAAGTTATCGACGATTTTATTGTTTTTTGAGTTAAATCCGGGTATTTAATGTTGATAAACTTTTGTAACATGATAAACAGAAATTTAATAATATTTCAAAATCGCTGATTATCAGTATTTTATTTGGTTTACAAATGTGTCTACCAATTATTTACATTTGTATATTGATTTAATTTGCAATTGTAATTTCTTTTATTTACATTTGTAAAACAATTCAATATTGTTTATGGGCTTAAATGAGAGAATTTCAAAGGTGATCGAGTATTCCAGACTTACTCCTTCCGAATTTGCAGATGAGATCGACGTTCAGCGGTCTTCGATTTCGCATATTACTTCCGGCAGAAACAAGCCGTCTCTTGAGTTTATCATAAAAATAAAATCGCGCTTTCCGGAGCTTCTCTGGGACTGGCTTGTAACGGGTGAAGGGGAAATGCTGAAGTCGGAATTGCCGGAAGAAAAAACAGCGGCACCAGAATCCGTAGAAAATATGGAGTCCGACAAACCGAAGCCGACTTCTCTACCCGATCTTTTTACGATGGTGAATAGAGACGAAAATTCCGGAGCCAGAGAAACCGAAATTCCAGAGCCTGAGCCGGCGCCGCGAGAATCGTTTATACCGCCCCAAAGTACGGTTCATGAAAAAATAACGGATTCTCAGCCCTTAGCAAGTTCTAATGATCATATCATCAGCCAAGCTATTGAAAATCAGCAAAGTAAAATCAAACGCATTGTCATCTTCTACGAAAACGGAAAATTCGAAAGTTTTGAACCATAAAAATACCTGACCATCCAAGAATGATCAGGTTAAAAAAATATTTGAAGAAGAAAACTACAGCTTTTGGCTTTTCGTTTTATGATAATTAACAGCCAAAGTTTTATTTTAATCTTTCAAGCCGTTTTTCATATCTAAATTTTAGCATTGTTTATCAAAAATATAAAATTAAAATATAATTAACTATAATTAGCTCTATTTTTTATATTATTAATACACCAAATATAATATTAATTAATTATCTGTAAATCGAGTTGCATTATAGCATTGGAAATAAAAAATCCCCGCAAATACTGTGGGGATTTATTTTATTATCGTGTTGCCATATTATCTGCTGTTCTTCCTGCGCTCCAGTTCTTTTTGGATAAGGCCCAGCTCACGCCCGGTTTGTCCGGCAACGGAAGTATTTTCCTGGGCTCTTCTGGTAAGGTAAGGAACAACGTCTTTTACCGGTCCATACGGAAGGTATTTTGCTGCATTATAACCTTTATTGGAAAGGTAAAAAGTGATGTTATCGCTCATCCCATACAGCTGACCGAAATAGATATGAGGATTACCGTTCTCAAGACCTTTGGCTTTCATTTTATCCATTACCAGCTCGGAAGAAATCTCGTTATGGGTACCGAAGAATGCAGAAACTTTATCCAGATTATCCATTACGAAATCGATTCCGGCATTGTAGTTTCTGTCTGAAGCTTCCTTGTTAGGCTGTATCGGATCCGGGTAACCTTTTTCCGCCGCTCTGGCTCTTTCCTTTTCCATGTAGGCACCACGAACGATTTTATAACCGATGAAATATCCTTTTTCTTTTGCCCTTTGCAGGTTGGCTTCCATGTATTCCAGTCTTCCCGTTCTGTACATCTGGATGGTATTCCAGACGATCGGTTTTTCCCGGTTGTATTTCTCCATCATTTCCTCACACAGATGATCTGCCGCATCCTGCATCCAGGTTTCCTCGGCATCTACCATTACTTTTTTCTCATGTTCATGGCACAGGCTGCATACCTCATCAAATCTCTTTACCACTCTTGCCCATTCCTCTTTCTGGCTCGATGTAAGTTCCGCATTTTTACCGACGGCTTCATACAGATCGATCCTTCCGAAAGCCGTAGGTTTAAATACGATGAAAGGAATGGCAGGATTGCCCACCGAGAACTTAATGATATCCTTGATCTCTTTGCAAACCGCATCAAAAGTAGCTTCATCCTCTTTTCCCTCGATAGAATAATCGAAGATGCTTCCTACGCCTCTCCTGAAAAGCTGTTTAACTACTTTCATGCTTTCCTCGCGGGTCTCTCCACCACAGAACTGTTCAAACAAGGTCTTCTTCACAATTCCGGTAACAAAAGGAAAATTATGGTGAACGGTGAAATTAAGAACGGAAGTTCCGACTTTGGTAAGGGAAGGCTGCTCGATCATCTTGAACATCCAATACGCTTTTCTTAACTGGGCATCAGATTTATCTGCAAATGCGACTTGAGTATCGTTAAAAATGGGCATTATTTGTATATAAATTTAGGTTCTGCAAAGGTAATAAAAGGATAAGGTATTCTAAAGAAATTTTTCTACAATTTACCTTCCAGCCCGTTCAGGAGCATGGCAATAATTCCGATAAAAACCCAGATCCTTAAAATGTTGAGCGTGATGAAATTGTTTCTTCTGGTGTGGTTCAGCAGGAGGTAAACACATAAAATGAAAACAAAGAGACCCGCTGTAAAATAGTAGGCCATAAATCCCGAAATCCCGGTTCTCATGATCAGTTTCATCGATACGGCCATGGTAATAATGATCAGGGAAACAATAATGATCTTGGCATTCCTGCTTCTGAAGTAGTTCGGAATGGTGGTATAGCCAAAGGCTTTATCCACACTTTTCGTAAGGGTATCTTTTACAATGTCGATGCATAGCAGGATCAGGAACAGAAAAACCGCCATCAGGAGGACTTTCTTCGAGAAGGTCTCATAGTAAACCATCATTCCGAAAAAAGGATATAAAGTCAGGCTTACAAAGGTAATGTTATTGATAATGAGCATCCGGCTCAGTTTATGGCTGTAAAACCACATGAAAAACTGGTAAACCACAAAAAACAGGAATACCCTGTGCGAAATCATCCATGCAACGCCTAAAGAAACAGCACTCAGGATCAGGTAAACATATAAAAAATATTTCTGTTTGATGAAACTCTGCAGCCTGGTACGGAATGGCTTTACAATATGGTCTTTCTCAAAATCGTAAAACTGATTGATGATTCCTCCTGCAAATATGGTAAGTACCGTGCAGAAAATAATGCCGTGTACCTTGAAATCAAAGACGAATTTCCTGAAATTTTCATCCTGGTTGAAGAGGAAAAACGTTGAAACATATAAGGCAAACGTCAGCAGAAGGGCAATAAAAAAGCGAGCTCCCAAAAGAAAGCCCACAAATTGTGAAAATCTATAGAATAGAGATTTCGGAATATCAAATTTCTGTTGGAAGGTTTCTTTTTCAGAATGCATTCACAACTTTTTAGAATCTGTAGATCACTTCCTTCTGGAAGCCGTCAAGCATTTTTTCCGCTTTCTCGTAGTCTTTGGTAAAACCTAAAATATAGCCGCCGCCGCCGCTTCCGCATAGCTTCAGATAATAAGCATTGGAATCAAGCCCTTTTTTCCATACATTGAAAAGGCTTTCCGGAATCATCGGACGGAAATGTTCGTACGCCCAATAGGACAATTTTTTCAGGTTTCTGAAAAACGGATTCATATCTTTTTTCAGAAATGCCTCGATGCACGCATTATTGTAGCGGATAAACTCTTCTTTAAGGGTCTTTCGGAAACCTTCGGTCTTCATTTTTTCAAAGAAAATCTGAACCATCGGCCCCGTTTCTCCTGTCATTCCGGAGTCAATTAAAAAGATTGCTCCTTTCCCTGCTTCGCTGGCCGGAATGGCTACACGATCTACACTTTCCTTGCTTTCGATCAGGATCGGAAGGTTCATATAGCAGATCAACGGATCTATTCCGGAACTTTTTCCGTGGAAATAGCTTTCCATCAGACCAAAGACCTTACGCAGGTTTTTCAGTTCTTCTTTTGAAATATTTTCAGGATCGTGCTTTGAAATGGAATACCGTTCGAAAATAGCGGCTACCAAAGCGCCGGAGCTTCCTACTCCATAGCCCTGGGGAATGTTGCTGTCGAAAAATAATCCTGTGGCAATCTCTTCCTTAAACCGTGATACATTAAGCTCGAAGGTTTCGGGAAGCTCTAAATTCTGCAGATATTCTGCATATTTAATCAGATGCTGGTTGGATTTTTTTTCAAATTCCGAATCCAGTGATGAGAACTTGAGGGTACCTTTATAAAAACTGTAAGGTAACGTCAAACCCTGGGAATCTTCAATGATTCCGTATTCTCCGAACAAAAGGATTTTTGCGTAAAATAAAGGGTTTGTCATTTATTAAATAAATTTTTTTGCAAATTTAAAACTATTCTGCTGAATATAAGCAAATCCCGAGCCGAATTCTAACAAATTTTAACAGCTAAAATATTCTAAGATTTTAATTAAATCATAAAGCCTCGTTTTCTATTATAAAATTACTAAAAAAGCCTGACAAAATCAGGCTTTTATTAGAGAATGTGTAAACTTACTGTTTGATGAGTTTTTTGGTAATTTTCTGTTTTTCCGTTTCTACCGTTACTACATAATTACCGGTCTGCACCGAAGAAATATTTACATCCAATTGGTTTCCTTTTAAAGAAGATTCAGACCGGATCAGTCTGCCTGCTTCATCATAAATCCTGAATGATTTCAAAGTTTCTGAGGAGATGGTCAGGATATTCCTTGCAGGATTCGGATAGATGCTTACAGAATTATCTTTGGTAGTTACATCTTCCACAGCAAGTACCGCGCAGGAAAAGTTGGCTTTCCAGCCGATATCATTTTCTGCCGGATCAGAAATAAACCGTACGGTGATGGCTCCCGAAGGATGGGTTGAAGTAAAACTACCCGGTAAAGTGGTTCCCGTAAGACCATTTCCGTTCGGAAACACCGGTGAACTTGTGGACGGACCGTTATAAATGTACATAAAATCATAACCCTGCTCCAGTGCAAATTCCGTGAATGCCATGGTCAGAGCTCCTGAACTCGGGTAATGTTTTGACGATCGTCTGGTTATCGCTGTAGTTCCCGGTTGTTCCGCCAGTATCGGTGAACGACGCTCCGCCGCACCAATCGGCATCCGTTAAAAACAGCTGCGTTCTTTGGTAACCTGCCGAACAGTCGGTTCCGACGGATAGAAGATAATAGGTTGACGGCTGAAGATTGGATAAACTCAAAGACTGGGTGGATGTGGTCCCGTTGCTTACCGGAGTTCCGTCGAATTTCGTTACCTTATATTTCCATGAGGTGGATGTGGCATCCGTAAAAGCGGCATTGGCAGAAATCTGGGTAATATTGGATACCGATAATCCCGTTATGGTCGTAGCACAGGTAGTCGTGCAATTGGTTCCCAGGCACGCTTTGGAATCTACGGTATTCCGGATCAGGGCGCCTGGCTGCGGACCAAAACCGTTGGCAAAATTAATCCCCACTCCTGAAATAAGATGGCAATAGCTCATAATGGTTCCTTTCACCGAAGAAGAAGGAATTGGTCCCGTTGGGCAGTTGCCTTCCGGATAACCGGCCTGGGCACCGCAACCGTCAATGGCCGTAGAGTTTCCGTTCCATGCGCAGGCGTGGGTATGCGGCGAGCCTAAACTGTGACCCATTTCATGGGTCATGGCCTGGATGGTCCAGGAATAAACCGGCACATTGTTGTAGGTTTGGGAGGCTCCTGAATACGCATGTCTGTACGTGGTACAGAGAGAGTTTACGTAGGCCACGCTGGTTGTTGAAGGCTGATTGACCAAATGCGCCAGATCCCCGTTGAAGGTTTGCCTATTCGTCCTGAAGCTTGCCAGATTGGCGTTCGGGGTTCCGGTATACGGATCCGGAGTAGTCCAGATATAAACTTCGTTCAAAGCGATTTTGACGTCATCATTGTTATATAACGTGGAAATATTGTTATGAATGGCGGTCAGCCAGTTGGTTGTTGTCGTAATGCTGGATCCGTTGTTGGTGTAGGGGGTGTAGCAGATTTCATAATAGATCCTTACACAGTTCTGGGTTAAAAGCTTTGCGCTGTTATTCTGTGCTGCCGGATCAAAAGAAATCTTCTGTTTCTGGTTTTCCGCCAGCTCATCCACTCCGCATACAAAAGGGTTCAGCCCGGTAAGTTTTGCATCGGAATAGCTTACGAAATCTGTAGAGTTTTTAACTTTCCCGACAACAATATTTCCAAGTTCCGGGGTTGAAGCTACGCCTACCACATCATCATTAAAGAAACTGAATGCCGCCACCGACTGGCTGTTTCCTTTCACAATTCCCTGATAGTATACACCAGGAGTATAATTTGCAATCTCACCTTTACTCGTGGTCACTTTGAAATCGTTTGTGAAAATCTGATTTTTATACAACTCCACCGTCATCAGCTTTCCGTCAAAGGGAAAAGAAATTTCAAGGTATTCCGGTTTTTCGAACACGAGTTTTTTTAATTGTCTGGCATCCAGATTTAAAACTGAAATATCGGTGGCCGACCTTTTATATTCGGCTAACTGTTCAGAAGTGGTATTAAGAGAAAACACTTCAAACTTTTCAAAGTTTTTCTTCTGGGCGTGGAATTCTGAAACTTTCTGCGCTACGGGCCTTGCCGTCTGGGAAAAACCCAAAACAACAAATTGCAGCATGCAGAGCATCAGAAACTTTTTTATCATTTTTACATTTCATTTTATCATTCACAAAATAAGCAAAAAAAATCTAAATCGGATGATAAATTTTTATATTTTTCACGAATTAAAATACAAAACGGCAATAAAAAATATAATTTGCTTACAACCCGATAAAATGAGTCTGATGTGAACATAAGGTAAGAACCAAGGTTAAATGACTGGAAATGGCAAGCTGGATGCAGGGAGTTTTCCTTGGTGAAAATTAAATAAATAGGTATTGTTAATTTGAAACAGGTTTTAAAAAACTTTGTCAAAGTTCAGAACTTTGACAAAGTTGAATTGAATACATTGCAGTTTTTAATTTTTATAGAATTGACTGCATCTATCTTAAAAAATCGTATCGAGAAGTTGCTGAACTACAAACCAAAGGTCCTGCTTTACACGTTCCCGATACATTTTTCTCCGCTGAGCGGCAAAAAAACACTCGAACTGACGTTAATTTAACAATTCCAATACATAGTATCACATCCAATTTAATTGATGAAACAGGAATAAAAAAAGACGCCGGATAGGCGTCTTAAAATTTTATAATTGGTTTTTATTTTTTATTCTTCTCTATTCAGTTTGTTAAGTTTTAAAAATCGGATCAGAATTAATCCCACAAAGAAAAACAACGCCATCGAGAAGGCGGCAAACCTCATCCCTGAAGCGGAAGGAAGCATGATATCGATCTTTGCGAAAATATCTCTCAGTGCATCATATTTATCGATAAATAAGGCAAATACGAAGGTTCCTACGATAATCGCAATCTTTTCCAATACGTCATAAAAGCTGAAAAAGGTAGTGTTTTCCATTGAGTTTTCCGGTAAAAGCTTTGAATATGTGGATCTCGACATGGCCTGAAGACCTCCCATGACAAGTCCGACAACTGCTGCAACTCCGTAGAACTGATACTCCACCGTAGGATTTTCTTTATTTAGGAAATAGGCCCAGATGCAGGCAACGATCCAAAGCAAGATGGCGATCGAAATTACATTTTTGTTTCCGATTTTTCTGGATAACCTTGAGAAAATTACAGCCCCGATGATGGCTTCGATCTGGATAATCAGAAGCGTTCCGATGAGTTTATCCTGTGGAAGATTGATCTCACTTTTCCCGAACAAGGTAGCCATCAGAAAAATGGTTTGCATTCCTACGCTGTAAAAGAAAAAGCTGGACAGGAAATACTTCAGGTTCCGGTCTTTGAAAAGTCCTTTTCCTACTTTGAACAATTCATGAAAACTTTCTTTGGCAATATCTTTATAGAAGCTCAGGTTGTCCTTCAGTACTTCAAAGAAACCACCCTGCTCCTCATGCTTTTTGAAAATGTTTTTATAGTTCAGCAACACGAGATCCTTCGGAAGTTTTTCCTTTACATCACCGAACTGCGGCAAGTGCTTGAAGGTGTACTGGGAAAAACCAAACCACCAGGCTCCCGTAAGCAGGAAGCTGATTCTGGTAAACAAAAGCTGCTTTTCCGGATCTCCTTTGGCCACTACCTGGATCAGAACCAGGCAGATGATCACAAGAACTACGGAACCAATGTAGCCGTAAACATATCCTTTGGCTGAAAGTGCATCCTGTTTGTCGCGTGTGGCAATATCCGGTAAAAAGGAGTTGTAAAATACCAGGCTTCCCCAGAACCCGACACTGGCCGTAATGCTGAACAGCAATCCCAGGAATACATTGTGCATTCCCGTAAACATCGCCAGTCCCATACAGGAAGTGGCCCCTAAATAACAGAAAAACTGCAGAAAGGACTTCTTGTTTCCGATGGTATCTGCCAGGGAAGATAAAAACGGCGACAGTAAAACCACAATGAAGAAAGAAATGGTAAGCGAGTATCCGTATACTGCATCCGGCTGGTATTCTTTCCCGAAAATCCTGATCATGTGCCTTACGGGAACATCAATCCAGGATTTTGTTTCTTCCACATATTCTTTCTTTTCGTACGCGGTGGTAAGGATGGAATAATAAATCGGGAAGATGGTAGAAGTAATTACCAAAGAATACACTGAATTGGCCCAGTCATAAACGGCCCACGCCTTCATGATCTTCGGATTATTCTTTATGTTTTGAGTTTGCAGATTGTCAGTTTCAGACATTTCAAATAAATATTAATAAACACAAAAATAGGAAAACGATTGTATATTCGGCGGTTTTTATTTTGTTTGAAGGAAATTTTATTGTTCTGTTAAAATTCGGGATTTATAAAGTAGAGATTTTATTTCTTCTGCAACCGGAGATTTGATGAAATAGGCACTGTGGCATTTTTTTAACACATAAGATATATAAGTTTTAGAAGATAAGCGCTGAAAATATTTTAGAACACCTAAGAGGAAAATCAGAGATTTTCTGTGAGTCCGTATTTTGTATCCGTTTAATTAATACTTAATGGCAAAATGGGCGATTTCTGCAAGGATCTGAACACACAGAATCAGCGCAATTCTCTGTGAAAATCTGAGCAAATCTTAGGTTAGAAAGATCACGCATAAAGATTTCTTAACACATAAGACCCATAAGTTTTAAAAGATAAGTGCTGAAAATATTTTAGAACACATAAGAGGAAAATCAGAGATTTTCTGTGAGTCCGTATTTTTGTACATTTTGATTAATATTTAATGCCAGAATAAGCAATTCATGTAAGGATTTTAACACACAAAATCAGCGCAAGCATCTGTGAAATCTGAGCAAATCTGTGGTTTATAAAATTTCCCCCGACCGTTCCAATCATTTCTGCCGCCTAGCCCTGATTGCAATGGAAATCCTTTTTTGAAAAAAAAGATTGCAATGGAAAGCAGGATTAAGCTCCAAATAAAAAAATCCGGAAGCCTGAACTCTCGGATTTTGAATCTATGGTAACTAAAATTACTGCATGTTTTCGATAACCATTGCCGAAGCACCGCCGCCGCCGTTACAGATGGCCGCCGCTCCGTATTTCCCGTTATTCTGTTTCAAGACGTTGATCAGCGTAACAAGGATTCTGGACCCTGAACTTCCCAGCGGGTGGCCGATTGCCACCGCTCCGCCGTTTACATTTACTTTGGAAGCATCCAGGTTTAAGATTTTATTGTTCGCCAGACCTACTACCGAGAAAGCTTCGTTGAATTCGAAGAAATCGATGTCGGAAACCTCCAATCCTGCTTTCTTGAGTGCAATTGGAAGTGCTTTTGAGGGCGCCGTGGTGAAATCTTCAGGTGCCTGAGCCGCGTCAGCGTAAGAAACGATTCTTGCCAACGGCTTAAGACCCAACTCTTCCATTTTTTCCTTTGAAACCAGGATCAGCGCGGAAGCTCCGTCGTTTAAGGTAGATGCGTTGGCCGCCGTTACGGTTCCTTCCTCTTTTTTGAAAACGGTAGGAAGGGTCGGAATTCTGTCGAAGTTCACGGTTTTATATTCTTCGTCTTCGGCAAATACAATCGGCTCCCCTTTTCTCTGAGGAATTTCTACCGGTACTACCTCATCGGCAAATTTACCCTCGCTCCACGCTTTGGCTGCTCTTTTATAAGATTCGATGGCGAAATTATCCTGCTCTTCCCTGGAAATGCTGTAATCGGTAGCGCATTTTTCTGCACAAACGCCCATGTGTACTTTATTGTAAACATCGGTAAGGCCATCCAGCACCATCCCGTCCTGCATTTTTACATCACCCAGTTTTGTCGCGTTTCTTGCGTTGTAATAATGCGGAACCGAAGACATATTTTCCATCCCTCCGGCCACGATAACCTCTGCATCGCCTGCCTTGATCGCCTGCGCTGCCATGGAAACCGCTTTCATTCCTGAAGCACATACTTTATTTACTGTCGTAGAAGGCGTTTCGTTGGAAAGACCCGCACCGATGGCCACCTGACGTGCCGGAGCCTGCCCTTCGCCTGCCTGTAAAACGTTTCCCATGTAGATTTCCTGAACCTGTTTCGGATCAAGACCGATTTTGTCTAATGCTCCCTTTACGGCAACAGCTCCCAGCTTCGTCGCAGGCACTGCTGACAAACTTCCCAAAAAACTTCCCATCGGCGTTCTTACTGCGGAAACGATGAATACTTCTTTCATTTTATAATACTATTTTTAATTTAATTAAGACCGAATCCTGAGATTCTGATTATTTACGATTTTACGTTATTATTTCTGGTGAAAATGATGATGAATGCTCCAAGAAATTCTACAATCCAGCCCCATCGCAGTTTTACGATGCCCGCCAGCTTATCCTGCCACGATTTGAAAGGCATAAAACTGAAATACCGGGATGCCTGAAACTTCACCGCAAACAAAGTAAACAGGAACAAAAGCACCAGCAGAATAGCAGAAATCCTTGTTACCTTTACGCTGTTATTTACTATGCCGAAAAGGGCTGCCGCAGAGAGCACCCAGCACATAACGGCCAGGGAATGATCCAGCTTCCAGTAGTTCCAGTTCCCGATTACCGGTACATGCACCAAAGGCAAAAAGCTTCCTGCCACCACCAATAATAATCCTATTAACTGAATATTTTTCATGTTTCTTAAAATGCCAAAATACAAAAAAAAACACACTTTAAAAAAGCGTGTTTCAAAAACAGTTATTTGATATTAACTTACAATTAATATTAAAAAATCAAGAACAAAATTTAATAATTGGTAAAAAAAAGGAACCATCATTACCGATTTAAAAATAAACATTCAAAAGTTCAATACCGATCCGTAGCCCATATTTGCCTGTAAGGTCTGCATTATTATTGAATGCAGGGGTAAAATCTTTTTGAACAAATATATTGATCCCGCCATATCCGATACCGAGTTTCCCTCCGACGATGATGTCGTTTACGCCATGATTAAGGGTTTCCTTTTCCACAATCCTTTTACTGACTTCGTTGGAATATTTGTTATAAATAGTGCTGGTAATCCGGAAATCGCTATAAAATCCTGCGATAATGCTCAATTGCCTTGATCTGTTATCCAGATATCTTGTCCCGTTATGGTTTATATATTTGGGATTCAAAACAAATTTTAATTCGAGAGGAATATGGAGATAATGGTTGTAAAGGTAAGTATCCTTCAGATTCCCTTTTGTGAAGTCGGCTATGCTTAAGGTATTATTTTCCTGGCTGAATACCCTGCCGTACTTTGCTTTTCCGTTATCCAAACGGTAACCAAATCCAAGCCGGTAAAATACCGGGCTGCTGAATTTCCCGAGCTGGTCTTCATATCTTATAACGAATAAGGAAGAATTGAACACCGTGTTTTTAAAATCTGAACTTTTATCGAAAAAGCCAAAAGGTTTATCTTTAGCAGTATACCCTGTTCCCGTAAGGGCAACACTGTATTGCCAGTTGTGGAGGTAATCAGCCGGCACTTTTTTATCATTATCCAGACTCAATTTTATACCGCCCATTCCGAACAGAATCTGATTTTTATATTGGTGAAGCGAGTCCTTCGGATTCAGCACTGCGTTTTTTACGATTTCACGGGTCGCTTCTTCAAGCTCGGATTTCCGGGCATCTACTTTTTCATTGATGGACCGTTCGTATTTTGAGGCGATTTCAGCGCGTTGCTTCTTCTTTTCATCAAGAGTAATTTTCTGCTCTTTAAAACTCTTATCAATGGCATCAAGCTCTTTGTTCATGCTTATTTTTTCAGCGTAAACAATGCTGTCAACCTTTCTGGAATAGTCTTTTACGGAGGTGCTCAGATAAGGGCTTTGCTGTGCAAATGCATAGGAACAAGCGGTCAGCGCAGTTAAAAGGGCAATTTTTGTTTTCATGTATTTTATTTTATCGTTAAGCGTATCTGAGTACTGCTCATGAAAATGAACAGGTAATGAAATGAATGTTTTAAAATTTATTTGGTGTCCGTGTAAACGGTCACTCCCAATACCGTTATATTTTCGATTTTCGGCTTATCAAAATCAAAGACTCCGAATTTGATGGCATCGGTATTTTGAGGTTTTGAGGTTTTATCAAACTCTCTTCCGAGGAGAAGCTCATTGGAACTGATGTATGTTGCTTTGGTTTCCGCCGCTACCGCAACTTCGGGTAAAGAAGGAATTGTATTTGCAATTTTCCCAGGTACGGCCACTGAAATATCTTGTGGCTGTATGGCAAGATCTTGTATAGGGATTTTTGAAATTTCAGGCTGAATTGTATTGATTTCCGCTTTTTTCCCGGTATATTTTTCCGTACTTCCGGCCATAGCTTCCTTTTCTTTTTTCGGACTGTTTACTTCATCCGGAAGATCCGGGTTTGAAAATTCAGGATATGCAATTCTATCCGATCTATCTTTCAGGGTATAACCGGTCTTCCTGAATTCAGAACGAGCTGGATTGTTAAAGTAAAAAATCATCCCGAAGGAAATCAGCAGCAAAATAACCGCTGCATACTTCCAACCGTTAAAAATAATTTTTGATTTTCTTTCAGGCACTGCATCCAGCTTATGGTCCAGCCTTTCCCACAAATCGGCAGAAGCTTCAACTTCCATTTCCTCGTAGCCCGATTTCAGCTTATTTAGCATACTGTCTTTCATCTTCTTTTTGTTTTAAAAAACCGGTAAGCCACTTTTTGGATTTTCTCAGCTGGCTTTTGCTGGTGCCTTCGGAAATGTTCAGGATCTCCGCAATTTCGTAATGCTTTTTCTCTTCAAAAACATACAGGTTAAAAACAAGCCGGTAACCGTCCGGCATTTTCGAGAAAATCTCGTCCATATCAATATCCCCCGCTTCATCTTCCCAATGATCATCCACACTTTCCAGTTCGCTGATCTCAATATCGGAATACAGAATATTCCTGTTCTTCCTGATGAAACTGATCGAATTATTCACTACAATTTTCCTCAGCCAGAACGGAAAGTTTTTCCACTCGCTGCATTCATCAATTTTTGAGAAGCAGATAAAAAAGGAATTCATCAGGATATCTTCGGCATCGTGAAGGTTGTTGACATAAGAATTGGCAATGGCCAGCATTTTCGCCGAAAGCAAGTCGTAAAGCGCTTTCTGCCCTTTACGATCATGCTTTTTTGCCAGCTTAAAGTTCTCTTCCAAGTTTCTCATGGTTCCGTTTCTATCTATAAGACGCAGTATTCTTCAAAAGGTTGCCTGCAAAACAAAAAAAATTACACTTTTTTTGAAAGTGCAATTTATTATATTGATAATCAGCAGAGTATAATTAATGTTTTACTTGTGAAATTTCCGCTGGGTTGTGTTTGTGTCTGAACAGGACTGCAAACAGAACCGCCAGGATCAGGGCATAAGCTGCAAAAGAAAGCCAGATGTTGTGCCAGTCTTTTACCATGACCACTGAAGACAGGGATCCGTCGGGATTCACCACCGCATTGAAACTTTTCTTTAAAATTTCCAGAAAGGTCGGATTATCCGGTGTGGTTTCCAGATAAGTTGACAAAGAAGAAGCCGTGGTAAACTGGTGGGTAAAGAACTTATCGATCGCCCAGCCGGCAGCATAGCTTCCGAAAACAGCACCGAAACCGTTGGTCATCATCATAAATAATCCCTGTGCCGAAGAACGGATCTTCCGGTCGGTGGTTGTTTCCACGAAAAGGGATCCTGAGATATTAAAGAAGTCGAATGCCATTCCGTAAACGATACAGGAAAGGATAATCAGTCCCAATCCGAATCCTTCCGGTACTCCGTACGCAAAGAAGGCAAATCGCAGAACCCAGGCAATCATCGACATCAGCATCACTTTTTTAATTCCGAATTTTTTCAGGAAAAAAGGTATCGCCAGAATAAACAGGGTTTCAGAAACCTGAGAAATGGACATAATGATCGTTGATCTCTGCACGACGAATGAATCTGCATATTTCGGAAAATGTTCGAACTCGCTTAAGAAAACATCTCCGTATGCATTGGTAAGCTGTAAAGCTGCGCCTAACAACATAGAAAACAGAAAGAACAATGCCGTTTTATAATCTTTAAACAATTTAAAAGCATCCAGTCCGAGCTGTTTTGATAAAGGAGCATCTTTATCAATTAATTTCTGCGGCGGGCATTTCGGTAAAGTCAGTGCATAAATTCCAAGCAGGATGGCAACTCCTCCCGCAATATAAAACTGCCCTTCGGTTGCTTTATTGCCGGTAAGATTGGTAATCCACATAGCTACGATAAATCCGATAGTTCCCCAAACACGGATCGGCGGAAAATCTTTTACGACATCCAGATCGCTGTTTTTAAGAATGGTATAGGAAATTGAATTGGCCAGTGCAATGGTAGGCATATAAAAGCACATGGCCACGAGCATTACCGTAAAGAACGAACCGGGATCGGCGGAATGCGGTAATATAAATAGTACGATTCCGTACAGAATATGTAAAACCGAAAAAATCCGCTCGGCATTTACCCAACGGTCGGCAATGATTCCGGTAATGGTCGGCATAAAGATGGAGGCAATCCCCATGGTTCCGAAAACAGCTCCGAACTGTGCACCGTCCCAGTGTTTTGTGCCGAACCAGAAATTAGCCATCGTAATCAGCCATGCTCCCCAGACAAAGAACTGCAGGAAACTGAGGATGGTCAAACGTAATTTTAAATTCATTTTATAATTATAATATCTCTTTAGTCGATTTTCTTTTTCCTTCGTTTGATCTCTTCCTGAATTTCCAGTGCGGTATCATAATCTTCTTCTTTCACGGCCTCATCCAGAAGCTTCTGAAGCTCTTCCATGGAAACGGATCTTAAATTGTCCTCTTCCTGTACGGTTTCCGAAAATGTTTCCTCTTCTTTGGAAACGTCTTCCAGCTCAAGAAGGATCCCGGCTTCATTCAGTACCTGCTGGGTGGTAAAGATCGGCGCATCAAAACGGACGGCCATCGCTACCGCATCTGAAGTCCGTGCATCAAGAATCAGCTCTTCGTCCGTTGCTTTATTTTTAAAGTTGATATTTGAAAAGAATACCCCATCCACGATCTGGTAGATGATCACTGAGAGGAGTTCATAATTGGCAGAAACGATAAATTTTGTGAAAAGGTCGTGCGTAAGCGGGCGAGGCGGATGAATGTCTTTCTCAAGACCGAGAGAAATGGATTGTGCCTCGAAATTCCCTATAACAACAGGTAATTTAATGTGTGTTTCTTCATGTTCCAATAATAACGCGTACGCCCCGGATTGTGTCTGGCTGTACGATATTCCGCGAATAATTAACTGTTTATAATCCATAGCTACAAATATAGATTAATTTTTCAATGTTTTTTTTACTTTTAAACAAAAATAAAAGCCCGAAACAGGGCTTTTATAAGTGAATGGTGAATTAACTCTGTTGTCAATTTTGCTTCGCAGGTGAATTTCTGAATTTGTTCTAAAAATTGCCGATTAAAACGAATTGACTATTGACAATTCACTTTTTTTATCCTTTAAGAGCTTTGATTTTCTCCGTGAGCGCAGGAATGATCTGGAAAGAATCTCCCACTACCCCGTAATCGGCTGATTTGAAGAACGGTGCTTCAGGATCGCTGTTGATTACGACGATGGTTTTTGAAGAGTTGACCCCGGCAAGGTGCTGAATAGCTCCGGAAATTCCCACTGCGATGTACAGATTCGGTGCAATGGCTTTCCCGGTCTGGCCCACGTGCTCGGTATGAGGTCTCCATCCGATATCCGAAACCGGCTTAGAACAGGCTGTTGCTGCTCCCAAAACGTTTGCCAGATCTTCGATCATTCCCCAGTTTTCAGGACCTTTTAATCCCCTTCCTGCAGAAACCACGATTTCCGCTTCCTTAAGATCCAGTTTTCCTGAGCTCTGCTCGTGGGAAATTACTTTGGTGTCTTCATTGGCCACCGAAAGGTTTTTCACTTCTTCCGAACCGGAAACCGCATTTTCCTTTACCCCGAAAGCATTCTGGGAAACAGTAATGATTACTCCATTCCCTTCCGCTTTGGCGTGCATGAAGCCTTTACCCGAAAACGCTCTTCTTTTCACCTGGAACGGAGAAAGGCTTTCCGGTGCTTCCAGTACATTCGTGATTAAAGAATATCCGTTCATTACCGCCAGCATAGGTGCTACAGACGATGCATCGGTGGTATGAGGGAAAACGATGATGTTTCCGTCTGCCACTTCACTTACTGCCTGTGCATAAGCTTTTGCGGAGAAGTTTTTAAGACCTTCGTCTTTGATGTTGATTACATTCGATGCTCCATATTTGTATAATAAATCTGAAGAATCGGTAGGATTTACAGAGATTGCCGTTACGGTATCTCCGGCCTGGTCTGCTATTGCTTTAGCATAAGAAACCGCTTCAAAAGCCGCTTTTTTGTAAACTCCGTTTATATTTTCTGCGTATACGAATACTGCCATGATTTTATATTTAAGATTTAAAGTTCAAAATTCAAGATTGGTTTTTCTGAATTTTAAATGTTGAATTTAGAATGATTAAATAACTTTTGCTTCTTCGTGAAGTAATCGTACCAATTCATCCAGGTTATCCGGAGAAACCATTTTTACGGCGGCTCTCGGCGGAACGCTGTCATAAGATACACCCTGAACTTTTACTTCGGATGAAGAAGGCTCTACTACCTGCAAAGGCTTTGTTCTTGCCGACATGATTCCTCTCATGTTCGGGATGATCAGTTCTTTTTCATCTACCAGCCCTTTCTGTCCTGCGATGACAGCCGGTAATTTAACGGAGATTGTTTCTTTTCCGCCTTCAATTTCTCTTACGGCAGTCGCTTCGCTTCCGTTTACATCCAGGCCTACGGATGCATTTACGAAAGGCTGGTTCAGCAGCTGGGCAAGCATTCCCGGAACTGAACCTCCGTTGTAATCGATGGATTCTTTACCGCAAAGGATCAGATCATATCCTCCGTTCTGCGCAACGGCAGCAATTTCTTTCGCCGTGGAAAAGCTGTCCTTAGGATCAAGATTCACTCTTACCGCATCGTTTGCGCCGATGGCCAATGCTTTTCGGATTACCGGTTCCGTCACCGCATCTCCTACGTTGATTACCGTTACTGTAGCACCCTGGGACTCCTGCAATTTAATGGCTTTCGTCAGTGCAAATTCATCAAGCGGATTGATTACCCACTGGATTCCGTTTTTGTCGAATGCAGATTTATCTGCCGTAAAGTTGATCTTGGAAGTAGTATCCGGAACACTACTGATGCAAACTAATATTTTCATATGTTGTTTAATTTTTATTGGCTTTATGTTGCCTTACGGCTCCATATGTGCTTCGTTATTCTCTTTGGTACAAAAAGCAGGTGGTTTTTATACCTGGATTTTTATTAAATTATGTTTCGCTAATATAAATAAAATATATATTATGCATGCATAATACTTACTAATTTATTATTCAGCGCATTAGATGTTTTCAGTTGCCTGGTTTTGTTGCCCTAAACTCGATCTTGCTTGGCAAAACCCGCGGATTCATTTTTAAAATGTCCAGCACCAGATTTCCCATGTCTTCCGGCTGGATTTTCCAGGCATCTTTTTCGGATGGGATATTCCCGTTGAAATTCGTAGCTACGGAACCCGGCATGATGACCGTGGATTTGATGTTGTATTTTCGCAGATCAATCATCGCCGCCTGTGTAAAGCCTACGACCCCGAATTTTGAGGCATTGTAGCCGGCTCCTTTTTCAAAGAAATTAGCTCCTGCCAAACTAGCGATGGTAATATAATATCCTTCCGCTTTCTTCAGTTCTTCCACAGAAGCCTTTAAAGTATAGAAAACGCCGGTCAGATTGGTCTCAATCATATCGTTCCATTCTTCTGCAGAAAGCTGGTCTACCGGTTTAAATACACCTAATCCGGCATTGGCAATCACAAAATCTAGTTTTCCGAACTTTTCTCTGATATCTTTCACCGCTTTCTCTTCACTCTCAAGATTTTTAACATCTGAAACAATTCCCAAAACATTTTCGGAATACTGTTTCAGTTCCTGTTCTGCCTTCCCGACATCTTCCTTTTTCCTTCCTGAAAATGCAACGGCCACGCCGTTTTCCAGTAATATTTTAGCAATTCCGAAACCGATTCCTTTGGTTCCGCCGGTAATATAAGCTACTTTATTTTCTAACATCGTATTTTGGATTTAGTTCCTAAAAATAAGAAAAACGCTCCAATTGAAGCGTTTTTACTAACTAACATTTGTCAGTATTTTATTTCCTGATGAATTTTCCGGTAGAAATTCTGTCTTCCGTACGAATCTGATGAGAAAAGATACTGAATCAGAAGATTTATTCCAATTTCAAATCCGGCTTACTTATTTCGCATAATTCTCAAAAAACAGCGGGATACTTTCAATACCTTTATAGAAATTGAACAAACCATAATGCTCATTCGGAGAGTGGATGGCATCGGAATCCAGCCCGAAGCCCATTAAAACGGATTTAGCACCCAGAACCTGCTCAAACATGGCCGTGATCGGAATACTTCCTCCTCCCCGGTACGGAAGGACTTCTTTTCCGAAAGCGGTTTCCATGGCCTGTTTTGCGGCCATAAACTCTTTGGTATCCGTCGGCAGGACGTATGGCATTCCTCCGTGGTGCGGCGTAACTTTAACTTTTACATTGTCAGGCGCGATCTTCTTAAAGTAAGCGGTGAATTTATCGGTGATTTCTTCCGGGGTCTGATAAGGTACCAGACGCATGGAAATTTTAGCCGAAGCTTTTGAAGGGATCACTGTTTTTGCTCCTTCTCCTGTATAACCACCCCAGATGCCGTTACAGTCTAAAGTAGGCCGGATCGATGTTCTTTCAAGGGTCGTATAGCCTTTTTCCCCTTCCACGCCATTCAGGCCGATGGATTTTTTAAATTCTTCCGGATTGTCTTTCAGTTTATTCATATCGGCTCTGTCGGAATCAGAAACCGTTTCCACGTTATCGTAAAACCCGTCGATGGTAATGTGCCCGTCTTCGTCGATCAGCTTTGCAATCATTCTTGAAAGCACATGGATCGGGTTCGGTACGGCACCTCCGTAAAGCCCTGAGTGAAGGTCCCTGTTCGGCCCTTCGATTTCCACCTCAACATAGCTAAGGCCTCTTAAACCAGTGGTTACGGTAGGCTGCTCATTGCTGTAAATATGGGTATCTGAAATCAGGATACAGTCGCAGAATAATTTTTCTTTATTTTCATTCACGAAATCTCCCAGGCTTACCGATCCTACTTCTTCCTCGCCTTCCAGGATAAATTTTACATTGCAAGGAAGCGCATTGGTTTTCATCATCGCTTCAAAAGCTTTCAGGTGCATGAAAAACTGGCCTTTATCGTCCGCAGAACCTCTGGCAAAGATAGCCCCTTCCGGATGAAGTTCGGTTTTTTCGATATACGGCTCAAAAGGCGGTTTTGTCCACAGTTCCAGCGGATCGGCCGGCTGAACGTCATAATGACCGTATACCAGAACCGTAGGCAGGTTTGTATCTAAAATCTTTTCCCCGAAAACGATAGGATACCCCTTGGTCTGGCATACTTCCACATTGTCTGCTCCTGCGTTTTTCAGGTATCCGGCAACAACATCCGCGCATTTCAGAACATCATCTTTATAAGCCGGATCTGCAGAAATAGAAGGGATTCTCAGTAATTCAAACAATTCATCCACGAAACGCTGTCTGTTCTCGCTGATGTAATTCAAAGTCTCTTGCATTGTAAAATATTATTTCGTTAAAAGTAAAAAATTTGCCCCGCCGGAACAAACAAAAAGGGATAATTTTCCTCAGGTCGGTATAAGGTTATTTCCCACAAGCATACAAAAAATGTCCTGCATTTCTGCAGGACACTTCTATATTTTCTGATCATTAATGCTCAGCCTTAGGATTTTGAGATCCCTGTGGAATCGGAGTAGCATCCGAATGTTTTCCGTCTTCTGCCTGTTGCTTCGGAGCTCCGGCAGTATCGGTTTTCGTTGGCGTTTCATGCCCGTCGTGCGCGTCCCCTCTGTATTTGGACAGGTTATCCTGCTCACCGCTGGTCTGCTCGTCGTCGGAATACCGCTCTACTCCTTCTTCCAGCTTGATAACGTCTTTATTTCCGCCGGCCTGGATTTTTTTACAGCTTACCGCAACCGTAGCAAGGGCTAAACATATCACTAATTTTTTCATATGGAAAATTTATTTTTTAAAGTTCATCTGGGAATGCTTCAGGGCAACCGGCTGTTTATTTCCGGCAGCAGGCAGTTCCTACTTACGTTTTTGATTGCCCAAAATTAAGAAATCCTATATTTTACGGCAACATTTTTATACGGATTTTAGAATTATTTTTCCTTTTTTGGACTGTGTAAAAATAAGGTAGTTTTCACCTCCGTCTTTAAGGCTGTACTTTTTCCTGATTTCTTCCGGTTTCAGCGGGTAGTTTTTTGAAATTATATTAAACTGACTTTTCTTTTGAATCTGTTTAGCCTCAATGCTTTCCATTTCAAAAATACGTCCCGGAAAATCCTGTATCTTTTGGTCTGAAGTATAAAGATGGGTATTCGGATGAAGCTTTTTCAGTCCGAATTTTTGTGAAATCAAATTAAAAACCCCGGCTTTTAAAACGGCATTATTCGGAAGGTAGATGAATTTCTCCGGTTCTCCGTATTCTGCAGACTCGTTTTCCGCCGTTCCGAACTGAAAACTAAATGCAGGTTCTCCGCTGTCCAGATTTACACAGTGGCAGCTTATTTCTCCCGTATTTTCCTTTGATAAAAAGACGACTACTTCTTTGACATCATTTTTTACGGCAATAATTTCAATCCTGAAAATACGGGGTAAGACGGAGACCAGATATTTTAAATCGATAAGCGGCGAAAGCTTGATCACCACATTATTCGAAATGGAAATCAGTTTTTCCTGAATATCCAGAATATTCGGTGAAAGGTCTTCCAGCAGAAAGACTTTATTTTTGTGGGTATCCCTGCGCGCCGGATCCAGATACGTCACATCAAATGATGCATCGTTCTCTTCCAGAAAATCTTCCAGCTTCCGGTTGATAAAAGAAGCTTTCCTGTCTAAAACGTTCCAGTTGTGCTCTACAATTTCCAGAAGCTCCTTATTTTGCTCGACCAAAGTAATTTCGTGAAAGTTTTTGGATAGGTAATATGCATCAATCCCGAATCCTGAGGTAAGATCGATAAATTTGTCTCCTTTTAAGATTTCCGATTTGTAAAGCGCCGTCTTGTCTGAAGAAGACTGTTCGAGACTGAGCTGCGGCGGAAAAACAATACCGTCATTCAGTAAAAAAGGGAATTTCTTCTGTGCAACCTGCTTTCCTTTGATCTGCTGCACGATGTCCTGCATAGAGACCTCAGGGAAAGGTGATTTTTTCAATAACAAAGTATGCAGATCCGTATTGAGATTTGCATCGATGTACTGTTGGATATTTTGATCTATTATTTTATTAACCACAGATTTGCCGGATTTGCACAGATGTTCGCGTTTATTTTTTATGTATTTGCTTCTGTATCAATTGATCAGAAATGAATGATCGGATGGGGGATTATTTTAACCACAGATCTGCACGGATTTGCACAGATGTTTGCGTTTAAATTTCATTAATCTAAAGTTCCGTGTATTTTTCTGAATATGCTTTTATCAATATAATCGGTATTAAAATTTACTAAGATACCTAATTTTAAACCTGTTAGCTTTAAATAGGTCAGTAACTGCTGATGATGAATATTATGGATTTCCGTGACGGCCTTCACTTCAATGATGACTTTATTTTCTACGATAATATCTGCAATAAAACCGGAATCCAAAAAAGTATCTTTATATTTAATTTTCATCGGAAACTGGGACTTTACGGACAATCCATAACTTTGAAGTTCGTGACATAAAATATTCTCATAAACTCTTTCTAATAATCCAGGACCTAACTCATTATATACCGTAAATATTGCTTTTCTGATATAAAAGCTTATCTCATTTTCTTTCATTTTGTAACGTTGTGTTTTTATTATTTGCGTAAAAATCTGTGAAAATCCGTGCAGATCTGTGGTCAAAATCCATCAGTCCTATACTGATTCATACCTAAATACAAAAAAATATAGTGAAATCATTCAAACATTTCAGCCCAGCGAACTGCTTTAATTTCTTTTTCGCTGTATAATTCTTCCGAAGATTTCTTTACTTCCATTTTCGGGTACAGATTCACCCCGATCAGCTTTATTTTTCCTTCTTCCACCCATTGCTGTTCTTCGATGGCATGATCGTAGATCCTTTTCTGAATGATTCCCTGTTTCAGTAGTTCAAGGTATCCTCCGGTTTCTTCAATCTCTATGAAAAAGGCCCAGGATTTTTCAGCGATCTGACGGGTAATGCCTTCCACATAGTAACTGCCGTTGGAGGCATCCTCAAAAACATTGATGATGCTTTCGTAGGCTAAAACAATCTGCTGTTTGAAAGAAATTTCTTCCGAATTTTCAGTATTCCGGTCAACGAGATAATTGTTGCTGAAGACCGCATCGGCACCTCCGATCATGGCTGCAGCCAGTTCCAGGGTAGAACGGATCAGGTTGTTTTCCTTATCGGAAACGGCTTTATTCCGGAACGAAGTTTCAGCAAAGAGGTAAGGAATTTCATCCAGGCCGTATTCTTTGGAAAGCTGATTGAAAATAATCTTCAATGCCCTCAGTTTCGCCATTTCAAAGAAATAGTTAGGTCCGATGGCGATTCTGAATAATAATTTATTTAAAATTTCCGCACCATAAAGTTCCGCCAGCTCTTTAGTTTTGGCCAGGGCAATCCCAAGTTGCTGATAAATTGCTGCCCCGGCATTCTGGTGTAAGGAAACATCAATGCAGATATTTCTTCTGAACCGTTTGGCCAGCAATTCTTTCACCAGCTGGTCATCAATTACCGCCTCTTTTTCATCAAAAACATCTATTAATGAAAAATACTGGTCTTCTTCCTTCGGGCTGATGTGTCCGGCAAGATCTGTATTATTGATGAAAATGGTTTTCTGCTCAAGATTCTCCACGTTCTGATCCAATAGGAACGCGAATACATCGTCTACCAGGCTCTCGTGGTAATTGGCCACCAGGTAGGTACTTTCCTCGATTTTAGGCAGGTTTACCAAAGGCTGGTCTACCGACTCATAAAAAGGCTTCACCTCGATTCCTTCCAGGTTTTCTTTTTTGAGAACGGAATAAATATCATCGGTCTTCAGCTGTTTCTTTACTAAATTTTCCCAGGCGTTGTCTGACATGGCGTAATGGATTATGATAATGGGGTGAATGGTCAATAATGAACGGTGAATTTCAGGACTCCTCAAGCTGATAAGTGAAGGCGAATTGAGCAGTCACAATTTACGTTTTTTATTTTTTTGCGACTTTCGTGCTGTCTACGACTAGAATAAAAATTTCTTCGTTCGGTTTTTTCATGAAATAATTTTCGCGGGCGTATTTTTCCTTTTCGTATTTATTGTTCATCAGTTTTTTATAAAACGCGTCATTTTTTTCATATTCGGTCTTATAATACTGAAGCTGCTCTTCGTATTTATTGATTTCGCCGTTCAGTTCATTGATTACGAGAAAAGAAGTCTTGTCGAAGAAAATCATCCAGACCAGAAACAGGCAGATGGTAATGGTGTATTTATTCAGAATATATTTCTGGATAAGCTTAAATGTTTCAGACTTCGGCTGAATGTCCCTGATCAGTTTGTTTTCTTTCATGACTAATGTTTTCTCAACGAATTTTTGATAACGGTCGTTAAAAAGTCGATGGCTACGGAATTCTGCCGCATGTTCGGGATAATCAGATCCGCTTCGTTTTTCGAAGGCTCGATAAATTCCTGATGCATCGGTTTCAGGGTCGTCTGATAACGGTGCAGTACTTCGTTAAGGTCTCGTCCCCTTTCCTGCGTATCCCTGCGTATCCTGCGGATCAGCCTTTCATCGGAATCGGCATGTACGAATACCTTAAGGTCGAATTCCTTCAGCAATTCCTTATTGGTAAGAACAAGGATCCCCTCCACTACCAATACATTTTTAGGTTCTACGGTTACATGATCTCCGGTTCTTCCATGGGTTACAAAGCTGTAAATCGGCTGTTCGATCGGCTGGTTGTTTTTTAATGCCCTTACATGTTTGATTAATAAATCGAAATCAATGGATTTCGGGTGGTCATAATTTAGGGCTTCCCTTTCGACGAGGGTAAGATTATGGTTATCGTGATAATAATTGTCCTGTGAAAGGATATTCATTCCCTCAATATCCAGCTGCTGGATAATTTTGTCCACCACCGTCGTTTTGCCGGATCCGGTACCTCCTGCAATTCCTATTACAAGCATTCTTCTTTGTTCTTTTATAGTTTTTACAAATATACTATTTTATTTAAAAGCCGGAAAAAAGGATGAAGGAAGATCGGCCTTCCAAGAAGTGAAATTAATTTATTTTATATAGGCAAATGGATGAATTTGATCAAACGCAAAGATCTTAGGTAAAATTGTTGCGCCTATTTTTCCGGTCGCAAGGGCGCTTCGCTCAGCTAATGAGCAGAAATCCTGATTTTTATCAGAATAAACTATTATTAATCCCAAATAAATTTCCGCATCCATTATCCAACTTCCAAACTATTAATCTTTATTTCAAGCCGTGTGTTTTGCCTAACAAAAAATCCGGCAATGTGCCGGATTATTTTATACGATTTCGCTGGTTAATTCCCTTGAAAGCAATTTTTCGTGCATGGGCTTCAGAAGATCCAATGCGCCTGTTTTTACGGTGCATTTGCCTTTGAAATGAACCAGTAAAGTACATTGTTCTGCCTGCTCCAGGGTATGTTTGCAGATTTCGATCAAAGAATCGATAACATAATCGAAGGTATGAACATCATCATTGTGCAGTACCAGCTTATAGACTTCATCCGTATCTTCCAGTACGAGAACATCTTCTTCATATTTCCGTTTCGGATCGTCGTAATCTTTTATATGGTTGTAAAACATTGCTTTTTTGTTTAAACAGATTAAACCTCTCCTATCTTTTCTGCAAGATCATTGATGTTATTGGGTTCTTCATAAACCAATTCGACCAATTCCACGCTTTTATTATTCATTTTCAGAATTTTAAACTGATAATTTTCAAGTTCAAACTCCTGGTTTTCCTCCGGAATGTCTTCCAATGCATGAAGAATAAATCCGGCTAAGGTATTGTATTCGCTTTCTTCCGAAAGAGCAAGTTTTTTCGGTAAGAATTCATTGATTTCATCCAGCGGCTGCGTCGCCTGTACCCAATAGGTATTTTCGCCGATCTTATCCACTATTTTTTCTTCATCGTCCTCTTCATCCTGGATTTCTCCTACCAATTCTTCCAGGATGTCTTCCAGGGTAATAATTCCCTCGGTACCGCCGAATTCATCGATAACTATAGCCAAATGCTGCTTTTTCTGCTGAAAAATTTTCAACAAATCCGAAATTTTCTTGCTTCCCACAACAAAGAAGGCATCTCTCATGAGTTCCTTAAGGTCATCATGGTTCAGCTCACCTTTTCTTTTCACAAATTCCCTGATGATTTCCTTGGTATACAGGATCCCGATGATGTTATCGATGGAGTCCATATAGACCGGAATCCTGGAATATCCGCTGTCCATGATTTTATTGATGATTTCATTCACATCTTCTTCAAAATCGATAGAAGTGATGTTCTGACGCGGAACCATGATCTGTTTGGCCGAATGGTCCGTAAAATCAAAGGCATTTTTGATAATCTCATAGTTCTCTTCCTCAATTTCCCCGCTGTCCGCACTCTGCTTTACCAGAAGCTGAAGCTCTTCGGTGGAATGAATTTCATGTTCTGATGCCGGGTGAATTTTTACCAGCCTTAAAAAGGTATTGGACATGAGGTTCATCAACCAGATAAACGGTTTGAAAACCGTATAAAAAACCCTTAAAGGAATGGCTGTAGCCATGGTAGTCGCTTCCGATTTCCTGATGGCAATGGATTTTGGGATAAGCTCCCCAAAAACAATGTGCATGATTGTAATCAGGACAAAACTCGTAATTACCGAAATCGAAGTAACGGTAGCCTGGCTAAGTTCAACGTTAAGGGATTCGAAAATATTTTCAACAATGTGATGAAGGGCGCTTTCTCCTACCCAACCCAGGGCAAGGGAAGCCAATGTGATCCCGAGCTGTGTGGCCGAAAGGTATTCATCAAGATGCTTGATGATGTGCTCCGCCTGCTTGGCCATAGAGTTCCCCTCTGCAGCTTTCAGCTGGATCTGTGAGTAACGAACTTTAACGATTGAAAATTCTGCGGCTACGAAAAAGCCATTAAGTAAAACAAGTAATACGGCCAGCAAAAGCCTGACTATGTCCGAGTCCATTTAGAAGTGATATAAATTTGTTCCTACAAATATATACAAAATAAAAATAACAAAAAAAGCATCGTGGTACACGATGCTTCAATATAAATACTATGGTAAAATAATTATTTATGAATTTTTCAAGGCTTCAGCTCCGGAAACGATCTCAAGGATTTCGTTGGTAATGGCTGCCTGTCTTGCTTTGTTGTAGAAAATAACCAGATCATTTTTCAATGCCTGAGCATTATCGGTTGCTTTATGCATGGCTGTCATCCTTGCTCCGTGTTCAGAAGCTACCGAATCAAGAACTGCTTTGAAAACCTGGGTCTTAATGGATTTAGGAATCAGATTGTCAAGGATTTCCGCTCTGCTCGGTTCGAAGATGTAATCCGTTTCCACCTGAGGTTCCGTAGTTTCAGGCATTGAAATCGGAAGAAGCTGTTCGGTAGTTACTTCTTGAGTGGCTGCATTTACGAATTTATTATAAATCAAATAAACTTCGTCAAATTTACCTTCTCTGAAGCTGTCCATTACCGCTTCTGCAACATGGGAAACCGCTTCAAAGCTCAGTTTATCGTAAATCCCGCTTTCGTTGGCATATACCGTACGGTTTCTTCTTACCGCATCGAAAGCTTTCTTACCGATAGAAAGTACTTCCACTTCGTATTGGGAGTTGTTCTGAAACTGTGTATTGAGTTCCTTAACGATGGATGAATTAAAAGCGCCTGCAAGACCTCTGTTTGAAGTAACGGCGATGAAAAGGATTCTTCTCACCTGTCTTTTCTGAGCATAAACCGAAATCTGGTCGGGATCCGAGCTTGAATTTACATTCTGGATCAGTTCCTGAAGTTTCTCAGAATAAGGTCTCAACATCACGATGGCGTCCTGTGCTTTTTTAAGTTTCGCAGCGGAAACCATTTTCATGGCACGGGTAATCTGCATCGTTGATGAAATTGATGTAATTCTGCCTCGTATTTCTTTTAAGTTTGCCATTATTTTGGTTCAGGGTTTAAGGTCTAAAGTTTAAGGCTTAAAACATTGAATTCTAAACCTTAAACATTGGATTTTTAGTTATATTTAGAAGCTAAGTCGTTAGCTGCCTGCTTAAGAACGCTGGTGATTGAATCATCGATTTTCCCTGCCTTGATCGCCGCCATGGTATCCGGGTGCTTGGATCTCAGGAACTCGATATATTCAGTCTGGAATTCTTTTACTTTTCTGATAGGAACGTTTCTCAACAGATTTTCAGTACCTGCATAGATCATCGCTACCTGGCTGTCTACCGGAAGCGGAGAGTTAACCGGCTGCTTCAAAAGCTCCACGTTTCTTTCCCCTTTTGAGATAACGGCTAAAGTAGAAGCATCAAGATCGGAACCGAATTTAGCAAACGCCTCCAGTTCTTTGTATTGCGCCTGGTCTAATTTAAGCGTACCGGAAACTTTTTTCATTGATTTGATCTGAGCGTTACCTCCTACCCTTGATACGGAGATCCCCACGTTGATCGCAGGACGAACCCCTGAGTTGAATAAATCTGACTCTAAGAAGATCTGTCCGTCGGTAATGGAGATTACATTGGTTGGGATATACGCAGAAACGTCACCCGCCTGAGTTTCGATAATCGGAAGTGCCGTTAACGATCCTCCTCCTTTTACGATTGGCTTTAAAGATTCCGGTAAGTCGTTCATCTGGCTTGCAATAGTATCGTCAGCGATTACTTTTGCCGCTCTTTCCAATAATCTGGAGTGAAGATAGAACACGTCCCCCGGATAAGCTTCACGGCCCGGTGGTCTTCTCAATAGAAGGGAAAGCTCACGGTAAGCAACCGCTTGCTTGGAAAGATCATCATAAACGATCAAAGCCGGTCTTCCGGTATCTCTGAAGAATTCCCCGATAGAAGCTCCTGCCATAGCAGAATATACCTGCATCGGAACCGGATCTGAAGCGTTAGCCGCAACGATTACGGTGTAAGCCAAAGCCCCTTTATCTGATAAAGTTTTAACGATTTGTGCTACGGTAGAAGCTTTCTGCCCGATTGCAACATATATACAATATACAGGCTGGCCTGCATCATAAAATTCTCTCTGGTTGATGATCGTATCGATCGCCACCGTTGTTTTACCGGTCTGTCTGTCACCGATGATAAGCTCCCGCTGTCCTCTTCCTACAGGGATCATGGAGTCGATGGCTACGATACCGGATTGTAAAGGCTCGGTTACCGGCTGTCTGTAGATAACTCCCGGTGCTTTTCTTTCCAATGGCATTTCGTATAAATCTCCTGTAATAGGACCTTTACCATCGATAGGATTACCCAGAGTATCCACTACTCTTCCCAACATGCCTTCCCCTACTTTAATTGATGAGATGGTGTTGGTTCTTCTTACGGTGTCTCCTTCTTTTACTAATTTACTTTCCCCCAAAAGCGCAACCCCAACGTTGTCTTCTTCAAGGTTCAGTACAATACCTTCTACATCACTAGAAAATTTCACCAACTCTCCGTATTGTACGTTTTCTAACCCGTATACACGAGCAATACCATCACCGATGGTTAAAACTGTACCTACTTCCTCAACGTTTGATTGAGTATCGAAGTTGGCCAATTGCTGTTTTAAGATCGCAGATACTTCTGCCGGATTTATTTCTGCCATTGTATGGTTGTTTTTTCTTTTTTAAAATAATTTTTATCTGCCGATACTAATATTTACTCCGTTTCTCGGTCTTATATCAGATTGGTTATTGATGATAACCGTGGTTTCAGAAGTTTCGTAATCCTTATTATACCGGTCCTTGAACATTTTAATGTTTTCAGGATGTATCGTACAATCGGACGCATTAATTACACCTTCCTCTATAAGATTTTCAAGAAAACCTTTTCTAAAATTCATTGCACTTGCGGGTAAAGTTATAATTTCATCCGAACCTGTAAACTGAATTTTGAAATATGTCTGATCTGTTCTTGTTTTTGCTCCGTCAATGTAGAATACCTTCTTATCATTCAAATCGTAAAAATTATTATAAAAAGACATATTCTTAGAGGTGTATTTAAAACATTTTTCCTTGTTAATCAATACAAAGCCATCCTTAAATTTAACATCCTGACCAAAAGCCAAACAGGAAACCAATATTCCAAAACCAAATAAAACTTTTTTCATCCTCGTGTTATTAATTTAAGCTAAAATCTTTTTTAACCTGGTTAAGCTTGGATTTTACGGAAGCATCGATCTGCTGGTCGCCAACTCTTAAAATATATCCTCCTAAAATTTCAGGCTTTACGTTTACCTGCAGATCGAAATTACTGTCGATCTTAACCAGATTGGATGTTTTCAGGATCTGCTCAAGGTTTCCTTTGGAAAGCTGAGTGGCCGTCGTAAGCGTCACGCGCTGTACCCCGTTGATATCTTCAACTTTATTGATGAATTCCTGAGCAATATTTTTCAGCTGGTTTTCACGACCGTGCTTGATCACCAGAGTAATCAGGTTTCGGCTGGAAACCGATAAACCTTTGAAAATTTCGTCTGCTACCTCCACTTTCTTTTTAGAATCGATGTATGGCGTAAGGAAAAACTTTTTCAAATCCTGAGATTCGGTCATGATCTTCACTACATCTTTCATTTCAGAAAATACAGTAGCCGTCTGACCTGATTCGTTGGTAAAATCAAGTAAACCTTGTGCGTATCGTTTAGCTACTTTAGATGTAAGCATTCTTAGTTAAGGTTTGATTTGTTTAAATAATTCTGAACTAATTCGTTTTGAGCTTCGCTGTTATCAAGCTTCTGCTGAAGGATCGATTCTGCGATGTTTACGGATAAAGTACCGATCTGAGATTTGATGTCTGCCATAGCAGCATTTTTCTCGGCGTTGATGGTCTGTTTAGCAGCTTCGATCATTTTATCGCCTTCAGATTTAGCAACATCTTTAGCTTCACCTACGATTTTATCTCTGATTTCTCTGGCTTCTTTAAGGATAGCGTCTCTTTCGATTTTAGCCTCACGAATGATTCTATCGTTATCCTCTTTCAAAGTTTCGATCTCTTTTCTTGCCAATGTAGCCTGATTAAGAGCATCAACAATAGAAGTTTCTCTATCGTTAATCGATTTTAAAATAGGTTTCCAAGCAAATTTGCCTAACAATAATAATAATGCCAGAAAGATAATTGTTTGGATAATAAATAATCCTGATGAAAACTGGTGAATTAATTCCATTATATAAATGTATAAATAATTATTACTTTTTTTTCTTAAATAACCACTATCTGTAACCAACCGTTACGGATAGTGGTTTTTAGTTTAATTAGTTTACTGCGAATAGAGCAGCAAACGCAACACCTTCTACAAGGGCAGCTGCGATAAGCATAGCTGTTTGGATTTTTCCAGATTGTTCAGGTTGTCTAGCGATAGCTTCAAGAGCAGCAGCTCCGATTTTACCAAGACCGATACCTACACCTAGTACTACGATACCAGCACCTACAATTTTAGGGATTTCCATAATATATAATTTTAAAAAATTTGTTTCTTGATTTATTTTAAACTTTTAACTAGTGAGCCGCGTGGTGTTCGTGCTCGTGATCCTGTACAGCCATTCCGATAAACAGGGCGGATAACATCGTGAAGATATAAGCCTGTAAGAATGCTACCAATACTTCCAGTAAATAAATTACCAGGGTAAGGAAAGGGAAAGCAACGCCTGCAACTACATTTTTAAACACATAGATCAATCCGATCAAACTCATTACTACGATGTGTCCTGCCGTCATGTTGGCAAAAAGTCGGATCATCAATGCGAAAGGTTTTGTAATAGTTCCTAATAATTCAATCGGCAACATGATCAGTTTCATAGGTACAGGAACACCCGGCATCCAGAAAATATGCTTCCAGTAATCCTTGTTAGCAGAAAACGTTGTGATAAGATAAGTAAGGATCGCTAAGAAGAATGTCATGGTGATGTTACCGGTAACATTGATTCCGAAAGGCATTAAACCTAAAACATTCAGGAACAAGATAAAGAAGAATACTGTTAATAGATAACCGATGAATCTTTTATACTTGTGTCCGATATTTGGAATAGCAATTTCGTCTCTTACGAAGATTACCAAAGGCTCCAGGAATCTTGCAGCTCCTGTAGGAACCTGGGATTTTTTATAAGACTTAGCCATTCCTGTAAACAACAACAGCATGAAGACTGAAGTCAATAAGATAATCAATACGCTTTTCGTAATAGAAAGGTCCAATACTTTTTCTGAAGTTACATGACCCTCTTCATCGAAAGATAGATTTCCTGCTACATCCGTCTTATAAATTTTTTCGTGGTGTAATTTATAATAAGCCCCGTCTACTTCCGTTGTCTCTCCATGAATAAAGCCTTCTTTATTGCTCATGAAGGAATGAAATCCGTTATCGTAAAAAATAACCGGAAGCGGGAAACCGATGTGATGACCTTCTTTATCCACCATCAATGTAAAGTCATGGGCATCCAACAAGTGATGATCGATGTACTCTTTGTTTTCTTTGCTCACTCTGTCTTTCTCTGAAAGCTCCGTGTTGGCAGAACCTGCCTCGGCAGTAGCCTCACCGTGCTGGGCAGACACTAAGTTTAATACAAAAATACTGTAGAATAAAACTGCGAATTTCTTAAACATTGATAGGTTTTTTTCGTTGTGCAAAAATATAATATTTTTTCTGGTTTACAATAAATAATTTTACTGTTTTTTATCATGATTAATCAGCTTAATCGCATAATACGTAAGCAGTGTTGTAAGGACAAAATACGGGATAATAAAATGGAATTTATACCCCGGGATTGCCTCAAAGTTCAGTTTTTTCCTGATTAGATACATCAGTCCGAATTTTAACAGAATCAAACCGATTATCGATAATCCTAAAAATTCCGGCGCTACCCTGTTAATCAGGACGATAAGCGTTATCATCATCATAAACATCACACTCAGGAACAGATAAAACTTCACGATTATAATTTCATCCAGGTGGAAAACAAATTTCCACAGACAAAAATGAACCAGGAAGGTTAGAAAAAACAGAACTGTTACCAGAATATTGGGATTGATCTTCATTTTAAATTTATTTTTAACCTAACAATCATTAGGCTAATTTTAATTTATGGCAAAAATAGGCTTTTTCCCCGTGATTTCATCATCATTTGATTTATATCATCCGCATATTTTGTCTCTTTATATAATATTACGTGGCCAACCGTTTATAAATACTAAAAATTCCTTATTTTTGCAGACCTATAATTTACAATAAATATGTTCAACAGTTTACAGGATAAATTAGACAAAGCGCTGCACAATATTTCAGGACGTGGAAAAATCACGGAAATCAACGTAGCGGAGACCGTAAAAGAGATCAGAAGAGCGCTGGTGGATGCCGACGTTAATTATAAAGTTGCCAAAGACCTTACCAAAAGAGTTCAGGACAAAGCGCTGGGACAGGATGTTCTTACCTCGCTTACCCCTGGCCAGCTGATGACAAAGATCGTCCATGACGAATTGGTGGATCTGATGGGAGGTTCCCAGGAGGGCATCAACCTTTCCGGAAAACCTTCGGTAATTCTTATTGCAGGTCTTCAGGGTTCCGGAAAAACAACTTTCTCCGGGAAATTAGCCAGTTATTTAAAAACAAAAAGAAATAAAAAGCCTCTTTTGGTTGCCTGTGACGTTTACCGTCCGGCAGCGATCGACCAGCTGAAAGTACTGGGAGGGCAGATCGGGGTTCCGGTTTTCACGGAAGAAGGCTCTATGGATCCTTCAAGCATTTCACAAAATGCCATCAATTTTGCAAAATCAAACGGACATGATGTGGTCATCGTCGATACGGCAGGGCGTCTGGCGATCGATGAGCAGATGATGAATGAGATCAAAACGGTTCATTCTACCATTAAACCGAATGAAACCTTATTCGTTGTGGATTCCATGACCGGTCAGGATGCGGTAAATACGGCCAAAGCGTTTAATGATGCTTTGAATTTCGACGGGGTGGTTCTAACCAAATTAGACGGTGATACCCGAGGAGGAGCTGCACTGACGATCCGTTCCGTAGTGGAAAAGCCGATCAAGTTTATCTCTACTGGAGAAAAAATGGAAGCTTTAGACCTTTTCTACCCGGAAAGGATGGCCGACAGGATCCTGGGAATGGGAGACGTTGTTTCCCTGGTAGAAAGAGCACAGGAGCAGTTTGATGAAGAAGAGGCTAAAAAGCTTCATAAAAAGATCGCTAAAAACGAATTCGGTTTCGACGACTTCCTGAAGCAGATCAACCAGATTAAGAAGATGGGTAATATGAAAGACCTGATGGGACTGATCCCGGGAGTCGGAAAAGCGATTAAGGATGTAGAGATCAGCGATGATGCTTTCAAACATATCGAAGCGATTATCTACTCCATGACGCCTGAAGAAAGAAGAAGACCGTCAATCATCAACACCCAGAGAAAAAACAGGATTGCCAAAGGCGCCGGAAGAAAAATCGAAGACGTTAACCAACTCATGAAGCAATTCGACCAGATGGGTAAAATGATGAAGATGATGCAGGGTCCTCAGGGAAAACAGATGATGCAGATGATGAGCAAAATGCCGAATATGCCTGGAATGGGCGGAATGTTCGGAAAATAACCACCGGAAAACAGTTAAAAAAAATATTATTATGGAAATTAATGAAAAACAGGGGAACTACAATTACAACCAGGGAGCTCCTTACAAGTCTGAAAAAAAAGTAATTGCAGGAATTCTGGGAATCTTACTCGGGACACTGGCCATTCATAAGTTTTACTTAGGCTATACCAAAGCAGGGATTATCCAGCTGGTATTAGGGATTGTAACCTGCGGGCTGGTTGGAATTATCGGTTTTATCGAAGGAATTATTTACCTTACCAAATCTGATGAAGAATTTGACCGGACGTATGTTCAGAACCAGAAAGAATGGTTCTAAGCTCAATTGAAATAAAAAATAAATCCGGCTCAGTAATGGGCCGGATTTTTTTAGCACTTTGTCAAAGTTTCAATCTTTGACAAAGTTTTTTTATTTATCAGATTTCTGAGCTTTAGCTTTGATGAAATAAGAGAAACCTACATTTACACCAAAATTACTGGTTGTCGTTTTAACTTCTGTTCCAAAATAAGTATCCTTATTGTAAAACTGATCGAATCCAACACCTAAGTTAATCCCTAAAGACTGAGTAGCCATATACGTCACACCTCCTTTTACTTTCCATGCCAGACCGTCGACTGTTGTTTCGTCCGAGTTGGAAACACCCATTGCATTGATTTGCTCTTTGGTTTTTGCAGATGCATATCCGATCCCTGCGCCTAAGAAAGGAACAAATTTGCTGTCGTTTGCAAAATAATAAGTAGCCGTAGGCATTACAGAAAAGCTGGTTGTAGTATTTTTTTCTCCTTCATATTTCGTCGTAGTGCTGGAAAGACCCAAATCGATCCCAACAGCCAATTTATCGATAACGAAATATCCTACGGAAGGCGTTAATGAAAAAGAACTTACTTTTGGGCCGTCTGCAGACTGACCTGCTGCCTTTACCTTAGTCGTTACATTATTGAATCCAAAACCGGTATTTCCACTGAATACCCAGTCTCCTTTAGTCATTTGTGCATTTGACAAACCGAAAAGTGCCACTGCACCTGCTAATAATAATTTTTTCATAAAAATTTATTTAAAAAAGTTTAGTTTACTGTTGATTCTATTTTGCGAAAACATATTTCACCCCGAAAGAAACGGCAGACAGATTTAAGCCGAAATCGTAATTTTTACCATCACGGGCATCAATCTCTCTGGATTTAAGATTCTTATAGCCAAACTCCCCTATCGTTGCTTCAACAGACCAGTTTTTATTCAGAAAATAATCAAAACCCGGTTTTACATTAATTCCGATGGAAGTATATCTATTGTCATAAGCAACCGTTTGTTGATCTACGAATCCGGCAGAACTATAGATATTGGTGATCAAAGCGTGCTGATTGATTTTCCCAAATTCTAAAGGGATCTGAAGCTGGCCGAAAAAGTATAGTTTTTCCGATAAAGTCCAGTACTTCCTTACAAAAGGAGTTACCGTAACGGCGCTTGTTTTTCCGGAATAATCAATAAATGTAGTAAGAGATCCGCCGCCCATGGTTTGGGTGTAATCCAGTTTGCCAATGGTATATCCTACACCGGTACCAATAGCAAGATTCGGAGCGATGAATACGCCGGCCGCCGGAATAATTTTGAAAGTCTGATCGGTAAAATCCGAATTGGCGACTTCTGTTTTGGTATAATTTACCTGTCCGGAAATATATACGGTTCCTGTTTTAATCTGAGCATTTGAAAGGCTGTACAGCAACGCTGCACCGGCGATCAATATTTTTTTCATGATGGTTAGTTTAAAAAAAATTGTTAAGTGAAAAAAGCCCTGAGTTAAAAACTGAGGACTTTTTCATCTTATATGATTTGTTTATTACTTGGCAAAAACATATTTAACTCCGAAAGTTACGGTAGATAAATTCAAACCAAAGCTGTAATTGTTGGTAGCATCACCATCTTTCGGCTTGTAGTTGTTGTATCCGAATTCTCCGATCGTTGCTTCAATAGACCAGTTTTTGTTAAGGAAATAATCAAGACCCGGTTTTACCGTTACTCCGATCTGGGTATATTTCGCCTCAGAAGAAGAAGATACCGTAGTTACAGAAGATCCTGAAGTAGTTACCGTTGTGTTTTCAGTTTCAGTTTTTCCAAACTGCATAGGTACTGCCAACTGACCGAAAATATATAATTTATCTCCTAAAGTCCAGTATTTTCTTGCAAAAGGAGCTACTACAAAAGCAGGCTGCTTTGTTTCATTGGTTGTTACTACAGTAGTACCGGGCACCATGAAATTGTTTACAATGTTCGTATCTTTCTGAGTCTGATATCCGATTCCTAAACCGATGGCAAAATTGTTATTTACGAAATACCCAACCGTAGGCAATACGTTGAAGTTTTCTGTTTTGTTGTTTCCGTTGTTTCTTTCTTGTTGAGAATAACCAACAGATCCGGATAAGTAAGTAGTTCCCGCTGCAATCTGAGCATTAGATAAACCGAAAAGTGCAATTGCACCCGCCATTAATACTTTCTTCATTTTTTAAAAATTTAATACTTTCTGACGGCAAATTTACAGTTGTGGTGGTGAATATTAAAATTTGTTAATGTGATTAATATCATTGCCTCATCCCTCCGATTTTCGGAAATAAAATGTACCCGCTAAAGCCATTTATATTTTTCATAAATTTTCAAATAAAAAAGTTCCGATTCTGCAACCGGAACTCATTATATTTAATTTTAAAAATTTTATTTCAGGAAGAAATTTGCCCCGAAATTAACGGCACCGAAGTTAAAACGGTCATTCCTGTTCCAACGGGGATCAGGTCCCGGACCATAATCTTTGTATTTGCTGCCAATATTCTGGAAGCCTAAGTACAGCTCAACATTTTTCATCTGGTACCCTACTCTCGGAGCGACATAAAGGCCGCTGTTGATGTAGTTTTTGGTAGAAATTGCAGCTCCCAGGTCCAGTCCTACAAAAAGAGGAACTTTGTTAAAGGTATATTTCCCTGAAACGGCAAGAGGAATAAATCCGAAATCTTCAACATTGTCTTTTCCGAAAAAATGGGAATATCCTGTAGCAGCACCGATATCAAGGCCTTTTGTGATATTCCACATATACGCAGCGTCAATTCCTAAAGTGACACTTGCCGCATCTGCTGCATCCCCAAGCGGGGCACCGATGTGGCCACCGAGCCTGAAACCTTCCTGAGCCTGCGCAAGACCTCCGAACAATGCGAAAGCACCTACCAATAATAGTTTTTTCATTTTAATAAGTTTAAAATTAGAATATTTGAATTGTTTTCAGAACAAAAAACAAAAAAGCGGTACAAATTCTGTACCGCTTTATTATCTTATCTGAAATAAACTCTTAGTTTCCTCCGAATTTAAAACCAACACCCACCTGTAGAAAGCTGTTTGTCTTTTTTTGACCATTAGAAGTATCTTTAGATAAATTGGACACTCCCATGTTGTATCTTGCATCGAAGAATAATCCGTTTTCCAACATATATTCAGCACCTAGGAAAGGAGCAATATTTAAAGTATTCAGCTGGTTCTTGATGTCAACTTCGTCATCTGCATTAACCTCAAACCCGGGAATCACACCTCCTAGTCCAAAGTCAGCAGTAAGCTTTTCTTTAGCTGAAAGAATTACCCCGAAACTGGCTCCGGCAGAAACTGATAAACCTTCAGTAATAAAGTATTTAGCAGAAACAGGAATTAACAGTGTGTGGTAAGTTTCTTTAGCTTTGAAATTGAAAAAATTGGTAGGATCATCCGGATCGACCTGAGCAAGACTTACTTTGCCTCCAAGTTGCGAATATAAAAGTTCCCCCTGGAAACCAAAATTATCACTGATCTTATATTCTGCCATACCTCCGATGTAGAAAGTATGTAAAGGATCCGATGTCTCAGAGTCAGTATTATCTTTAAGTTTAATTGTTGAATAAGAATAACCTGCTTTAGGTCCGAATCTGAATTCCTGAGCTTTAACGCTCAATCCCATAACAGCGACTGCTGCCAAAAGTAATATTTTCTTCATGATTGAATAGTTTTTAGTATTCGGGGCAAAAATAGTACTTTTTTTTAAATATCAAAATAATATTCAATATTTATGGCATAAAGGAAGCGGAACAACTTTCATCGTTCCGCTTCCGTAATTTTATATTCCGATTAAATTTATTCGTTCCTGTTCTTTTTATCCTCGGCATTATAGGCCAGGATGATTTTTTTAACAACAGGGTGTCTTACGACATCCTCTTCCGTTAAATGTACAAAACCTATCTCCTTTACATCCTGAAGGATCCTCATGGCTTCTTTCAGGCCGGATTGCTGTTTTGGCGGAAGATCGATCTGCGTAGGGTCGCCCGTGATAATGAATTTGGCGTTCATCCCCATCCTCGTCAGAAACATTTTCATTTGTGAATGTGTGGTGTTCTGCGCTTCATCCAGGATTACAAAAGCATCGTCCAGCGTCCGTCCTCTCATAAACGCCAGAGGAGCCACTTCGATCACTTTTTTCTCGATAAATCCTTCCAGCTTCTCATGGGGAATCATATCGCGAAGGGCATCATACAGCGGCTGTAAATACGGATCCAGCTTTTCTTTCAGGTCACCCGGTAAAAACCCCAGGCTCTCTCCCGCTTCTACCGCAGGCCTTGTAAGCACGATTCTTTTTACCTGCTTTTCTTTCAATGCTTTTGCAGCCAACGCAACACTGGTATACGTTTTCCCTGTTCCTGCAGGCCCGATGGCAAAAACCATGTCTTTCTTCTCGGTTTCTTTTACCAGCTTTTTAAGGTTGGTGGTTTTTGCTTTTATGATCTTGCCGTTTACACCTTTTACGATGATGTCCTGATCAAAAACCAGCTGCTTTTCATTTTCATCTTTGATATTCAGGATGTTTTCCACATCTTTCAGACCGATGGAATTGTTGTTTGAAATATAATTGACGATATCATCCAGCTTTTTCTTGAATATATCCAGCGCCTCCTGATTTCCCATCGCAAAAATATAATGGTCCCTGCCGGTAATTTTAAGGGTCGGAAAAGTTGATTTGATTAAATTGAAATATTGGTTGTTCACCCCATAGAAGATCTTCGCGTCGATGTCCTCCAAATCATATGTTAATTCAAACATGCAGTCGTAGTATTAATTTTAGATTTTAAATGTAATGCTTTTTTTGAAAACATATATCAAATTCTTTTCCATTATTTACCGGGCTTTCCTTTTATTTTAAATAAATTTGCATTTCTATCACTTTATCAGCTATCCATGCCAATCATTACCCTTACTTCAGATTTCGGAAATTTGGATTACAGAGTCGCCGCTGTAAAAGGCAGCATTCTTTCTCTGAACCAGGAGGTTAATATTGTCGATATTACCCACGATATCCAGGCTTTTAACCTGATACAGACCTCTTATATCGTAAGAAACGCTTACAAGCACTTTCCGAAAGGCACCATCCATATTATTTCCGTAGACAGCTTTCATAACCGGTCCAGAATAAATATCCTGTATAAATCCGACGGGCATTACTTCCTGGCAGCCGATAACGGCGTGCTGAGCCTGATCTTTTTCGACATCAAGCCGGAAGCCATCTATGAAATTACGCTGAACAACCGGTTCGATGATGTCGTTAATTTTACATCCACCGATATTTTCGTTCCTGCAGCAGTGCATCTTGCCAATGGCGGCCTTCCCGAAGTGATCGGCCGGAAAATAGACGCTGCCAAGCAGCTGCTCTTCCCGAAACCCGTTTACAATGAGTCTGAAAAGATGATCATCGGGGAAGTGACGTACATTGATAATTTCGGAAATATAATCTCAAATATCAACAAAGATCTTTTCGAAACCATCAGCAAAGGATATGAAAATTTTACGATAAAATTCAGGAACTTAGCCCTTTCAAAAGTATTTTCCAACCATACGGAAGTGGTTTCCGACTGGGAAAGGGAAACCGAATTCCACGGCCAGTCCGCAGCCATTTTCAATGACAGCCAGCTTTTGGAGCTTACCATCTATAAAGG
>CAJYRQ010000042.1 GCA_913777465.1 uncultured Chryseobacterium sp. | reverse complement strand
CTCTCATATCTGAGAGCCTTTTACTATTTCTGTATAATTAAGCAATTACTTTGCAATGCTTCTTGAAATAACGATCTTCTGGATCTCGGAAGTTCCTTCATAAATCTGCGTGATTTTCGCATCCCTCATCATTCTTTCCACATGGTATTCTTTCACATATCCGTATCCACCGTGGATCTGTACGGCTTCAATGGTTGTATCCATGGCCACCTGCGAAGCGTAAAGCTTAGCCATCGCGCCGCTTTCGGAAATATCTTTTCCGGCATCTTTTTCTACCGCCGCTTTGTAGCACAGCATTCTGGCCGCTGTAATCTGGGTAGCCATATCTGCCAGTTTGAAAGCGATCGCCTGGTGGTTGATGATTTCCGTCTTGAAGGCCTTTCTCGTCTTTGCATATTTCAATGCCAGTTCATACGCTCCTGAAGCAATTCCCAATGCCTGGGAAGCAATCCCGATTCTTCCGCCGTTCAAAACCGCCATGGCAAAGTTGAATCCGAACCCGTCTTCCCCGATTCTGTTTTCTTTCGGTACTTTTACATTGTTGAAGATCAAAGAATGCGTATCGCTTCCTCTGATTCCCAGTTTGTCTTCTTTCAGCCCGATTTCGAAACCTTCCCATCCTCTTTCTACGATGAAAGCGTTGATTCCTTTATGCTTTTTCTCAGGATCCGTCTGAGCAATCACGATATAATAAGTAGCCGTTCCACCGTTGGTGATCCAGTTCTTGATTCCGTTTAACAAGTAATAATCTCCTTTGTCTTCAGCGGTTGTTTTCTGTGAAGTCGCATCAGATCCCGCTTCAGGCTCCGATAAGGCAAATGCCCCGATCACCTGCCCGCTTGCCAGCGGCGTAAGGTATTTCACCTTCTGCTCTTCGGAGGCGAATTTTTCAAGACCGGCACAAACCAATGAATTATTTACGGACATTACCACAGCGGCAGAAGCATCGATCTTAGCAATCTCCTCCATGGCCAAAACGTAAGAGACACTGTCCATTCCGGCACCTCCGTATTTAGGATCCACCATCATTCCCAAAAGACCCATTTCCCCCATTTTCTTTACCTGTTCGGCAGGAAACTTCTGGTCGCGGTCTCTCTCGATTACCTCCGGTAATAGTTCGTTCTGAGCAAAATCCCTTGCTGCCTGCTGAATCATCAGCTGTTCTTCTGATAAATTAAAGTCCATAAAAAAATAATAATTAGATGGTCGCTAATTTACACTTTTTGCCCAAATCTGAAAATAGAATGATAAATTAGAGTATGGCAATTAAAAACATTCATTTTTAAATATTCATCAGATATAAATTAAGTTTGAATTATTAAATATATTAGGTCATACATTTTATTAATTTCTAATTAACACTTGGGATTTTCTCAATTAAAAAAAATTCTTATATTTAAAATCATTAAAATCATACATCAACCATCATGAGCATCAAAAGATTATTCGATATACCTCACTATGCCTTAGAGAAATATCCGAAGCAGGATATGTTCGTAACGAAGTACCAGGGGGAATGGAAAAAAACGTCTACGCAGGAATTCATCAACCAGGCCAATAAAATTTCGAGAGGACTTTTGAAGCTCGGGATAAAACCCGGTGATAAAATTGCTTTAATTACGACCAATTCGCGCACCGAATGGGCGATTATGGATCTCGGGATCTCGCAGATCGGTGTCGTTTCGGTACCGGTATACCCGAATATTTCGCCGGAAGATTATGAGTTTATTTTTAACAATGCAGAAATCAAATACTGCTTTGTTTCAGATAAAGACCTTCTGAGCAAAGTGGTGAAAGTGAAGCACAACATCCCGTCGTTACAGGGGGTTTTTACTTTCGACAACGTAACCGGAGCGGCCAACTGGAAAGAAATCATCGACCTTGGTGAAGACGAATCTACCCAGATTGAGGTGGAAGACCTGTCCAAAGCCATCAATTCCGAAGACCTGGCCACCATTATCTATACGTCGGGAACTACGGGAAAACCAAAAGGGGTGATGCTTACCCATCAAAATATCGTTTCCAATGTGCTGGGTTCCATACCGAGAATTCCGAAGAAAAAAAGCCTGGATTATAAAGATACAAGAGTGCTGAGCTTCCTGCCGATCTGCCATATTTTCGAAAGAATGCTTTTCTATCTTTTCCAGTACAACGGTTTTTCCATCTATTTCGCAGAGAGTATCGAAAAGATGGGTGAAAACGTAAAAGAAGTGAAACCTCACTATATGAGTGTTGTACCGAGACTGGTAGAAAAGGTATATGATAAAATCTATGCTACCGGTTCTTCTGCCGGGGGCCTGAAGCAGAAAATATTCTTCTGGGCACTGGATCTGATTTCCAAAAAGAAAACCGTTTCCAAACCTTCGGGATTAAAGGAAATTATTGCCGATAAGCTGGTATTTAAAAAATGGAGAGAAGGCCTTGGCGGTGAAATCGTTACCCTGGTATCAGGATCGGCAGCATTGTCGACCCGGCTGAACCTGATGTTCCAGAATGCCGGGATCCCGATTCTCGAAGGCTACGGACTTACCGAAACGTCACCGGTAATTTCCGTAAACAGTTTTGAGAAAATGAAGATCGGAACGGTAGGTTTGCCGCTTGACAACCTTGACGTTAAAATTCAGGCCGACGGTGAAATTACCGTAAAGGGCCCTTCTATTTTCGATGGGTATTTCAAAAATGAAGAAATGTCTAAAGAAGCGTTTACCGACGAAGGCTATTTCAGAACCGGAGATATCGGCCATCTCGACAGCGACGGATTTTTACAGATTACCGACCGTAAGAAGGAAATGTTCAAGACGTCAGGCGGAAAATACATCGCTCCTCAGACCATTGAAAACCAGGCTAAAGCTTCCAAATTCATCGAACAGATTATGGTGGTGGGTGACGGCGAGAAAATGCCCTGCGCACTTATCCAGCCCGATTTTGAATTTGCCAAGAGCTGGGCTTCCAGAAACAACCTGAACATTGGCACTACCCCACAGGAAATTGCAAAAAGTGCCGAGCTGAAAGACCGGATCAAGAAAGAGATCGACGGCATCAACGAACACCTCGGAAACTGGGAGCAGATAAAAAAGATAGAGCTGACCCCGGAAGTCTGGGCAGTTGATACCGGACTTTTAACGCCGACATTAAAGCTGAAAAGAAAAGCCATCAAAGAGAAATTCATGGGTCTTTACAATAAGATGTATGAACATCACGAATAAGATAACGCCGCTTCTTTGGAAGCGGTTTTTTTCTATGTTGAAAGCTAAGCCTTATAAAGTTATAATACCATGCTTATCACTCCGCAGGAATCCAAGCATAATATTAGCGCATCAATTAGAAAAATTCGAGTTTAGATTCCTGCGGAATGACAAAGTAGATGGAATTATACTATAAGAATTAATCCTGTAATAAACCTTTAATATTTAACACAACGCTTGTCATTCCGTAGGAATCCAACCTTAGTATTAGAGAACAGCTTGGAAAGATTCGCGTTTAGATCCCTGCGGAAATCGAAGATTCGACGCAGTCAATGATAAAAGTGGATGGAATTATACTATAATGAGTAATCCTGCAGTCGCCTTAATATCCAAAAAAACAAAAAAGCTGCTTCAATTGAAACAGCTTTTATATTTTAAATCGTAATTAAATTAGAATTTAATTACCGCATTCATTCTTTCGTTTTCTTCCATTACCAGTTCGTCGTCCACAAGGATTTTCCCGGAATGTTCATCGATGATGATTTTCTTTCGCTGTGCGATTTCCATCTGCTTCTGAGGCGGGATGGTGAAGAAAGACCCTTTAGGAGCTCCTCTTTCCAAACCTACTACGGCAAGACCGTTCGGCGAGTTGGTTCTGATTCTGTTGTAAGAAGCCAGTAATCTTTCATCGATTTTACCAGCATATTCTTTAGACTGCTCGATCAGGTATTCTTCTTCTTTCTGGGTTTCAGCGATAAGGCCTTCAAGCTCTTCTTTTTTGAATTTCAGGTGGTTCTTCAGATCATCGATCTTGGAATTCAATTCATCCAGAGTTTCGTTTTTGTGAGCAATTTTAGCCCCGAATTCTTTGATTCTTTTTTCAGCAAGCTGGATCTCAAGTTCCTGATATTCCATCTCCTTGCTTAAAGCTTCAAATTCTTTATTGTTTCTTACACTGTCCTGCTGGGATTTGTATTTTTCAATTAAAGTCTTTGCATGGTTGATCACTTCATGCTTGGTCTTGATCTGGTCGTCCTGATCTTTAATGTCTGCATGAAATTTTTCAGCTCTTTTTTCAAGACCTTCGATTTCAATCTCAAGATCCTCTACTTCGATTGGCAATTCTCCTCTGGTATTTCGGATTTCGTCCAATCTGGAATCAATGATCTGCAAATCGTATAAAGCTCTTAATTTCTCTTCAACTGAAATATCGTTGGTTTTTGCCATATTCTAAATGAAATAATTTACCGGGTTTGTTTTCTCAATAGATTTTGAGATTGCAAATGTACTAAATTTTTGTGATAAAATTTCAAATAATTGTTGAGTTACAAATTGTTCTGATTCAAAATGTCCGATATCACAGATCAGCATTTTGGATTCTGCTAAGAAAAAATCATGGTATTTTACGTCTCCCGTAAGATAAGCATCACATTTTTTGGAAATTGCAGAACGGATGCCAGTGGCTCCGGAGCCGCCCAATACCCCTACCCTCTTTATTTTCTTGTTATTGAAATCGGAATGCCGGATCATCTCAAGCCCGAATTTTTCCTTAACCAATTTCAGGAAGTCTTTTTCCTCCATCGGTTCCTCAAGATCGCCGTACATCCCAAGTCCCGAATACTGGTTGGTATTGTCCAGGCTGTAAATCTGGTGTGCCACCTCTTCATAAGGATGGGCAGTCTTCATGGCATTCAATATCTGCCCTTGTTTATAATCTTCAAAAATAACAGAAACCATATCTTCATCGGCATTTTCCCTTACATCCTGCTGTCCCGAAAAAGGATCCGAGCCCTCTACAGGCCTGAAAGTCCCGTTCCCATTGATGGTAAAGCTGCATTCGTCATAGAACCCGATGTTTCCTGCCCCCGCACTGAAAAGCGCTTCTCTTACTTTGCCCGAATATTCCTTCGGAACGAAAACCGTAAGCTGCTTGAGGTTATTTTTTTTTGGCTGTAAAACTTTCAGGTTTTTTAATCCGAGCTGATCACAGATCCTGCGGTTGACGCCAAAAAAATCGTTATCGAAAGCCGTGTGCACCGCATAAATGGCGATTTTATTTTCAATCGCTTTAATAACGGCTCTTTCTACGTAATTTTTCCCGGTAAGCGATTTCAGTCCTGAAAAAATAATCGGGTGAAAGCATACGATCAGGTTGGAGTTTTTCAGGATAGCCTCTTCCACCACCTGCTCCAGGGCATCGTGGCACACCAGGATTCCGCTTACATCGCGGTCCCACGATCCGCACAGCAGACCTACGTTGTCGAAATCTTCCGCCTGGCTTATTTTAATCCGTTCCTCAATTTTTGAAATGACCGTTCTTAGTTTCATGATTTAAAATTTGTAGCAGAACGAAGATATTAATTTTTACCGGGAAATACGCTTTACGGCCGGTTATTTCAGATTCTGAAAGATGAAACGGCAATTTTCACTGAGTAAGAACAATTTATACGGTATCCGGAATTCAGCGCCAAAAATTATCACCGGAATGTTCACGAAGTTCAATATGAAAATGATTAACTTCGTCAGGATAAACAAATATTAAATGGAAAGGGAACATCAGCTGATTCCCGGAGATCAGCTCTGGAAAAGACACCTGTACAGAATTATCTACAGGTCCGACACGAAGCTCGGGAAACTTTTTGATATCGTATTACTTGTACTTATCCTCATCAGCACCTTTATTATTATGATGGAAAGCATTCCGAAGCTGGATAAAAGGTTTCATTATACTTTTATTATCCTGGAGTGGATCATTTCCATATTTTTTTCGGCAGAATATTTTTCGCGGATTGCTGTCATTAAAAATAAAAACTGTTATATCTTCAGTTTTTTCGGCATTATCGATTTCCTGGCCCTGGTACCGTTTTACCTCAGCTTTCTGTTTCCGGTAACAAAATATTTCCTGATTTTCAGGATGCTGAGAATGCTCAGGGTATTCCGGGTTTTCAACCTCCTGGATTTTATGAATGACGGAACCGTAATTGTACGGGCTTTAAAAAACAGTTCCCGGAAAATATACATCTTTCTGCTGTTCCTGATCATTTTTTCGGTAATCGTAGGTTCCCTGATGTTTATGGTGGAAGGCGGAAGGCCGGGTTTTGAAACCATCCCGCAATCAATCTACTGGGCCGTAGTTACGGTAACAACAGTAGGATACGGAGATGTCTCCCCTATTACACCGATGGGTAAATTCTTTGCCGTGGTCCTGATGCTGGCCGGCTACTCGATCATTGCCGTACCTACGGGAATCGTAACGGCGGAAATGCGGAACAAAAGACAGAATCTTGAAAAAGTATGCGAACGGTGCGGAAACGAAGATATTGATGATGACGCAAGGTATTGCAAGCAGTGTGGCAAGAAATTAGCTTAGTACAAAACATCAGTAATCTATTAATTAAAATACTACGGAATCATGGAACCTAAAAAGAAAAATAAGCCGAATATGCTGGTCGTTGTACTGTTTTCGGCAATCGTATTAATGGTTGTAATCTACTTTATCCTTGTCACTTTCTTCCCTGCTGTTTTCTCAGGGCTCAGCACCGGTGACATACAGCCTGTGAACGATAAATAAAAACCATCGGTCGATTAAAAAATAATTTCATCTGAATCTGAAGGAATTTCAGTTTTACGGAAGAAATTTAATTTAAACAAAACAGAACCGGAACTTTCTATGTTCATATAAACTTAAATCCGGTCAACGTCTGAATACATTAAACATAAAAAAGGCGGCCCCTGACAGAGGCCGCCTTTACTTATGATAAAATCAATTTATTTCCTAATCGCTTTAATGGTTTGTCTGGAACCGTCTTTCATGGAAAGCGTTACTAAATATACCCCCTGTTTCAGTTCTCCCAGATGAAGTTCCGAAGAAGGATTATTGATGGTTTTCAGCAATCTTCCTGAAAGGTCTGAAACCCATACCGACTTCACATTGGCGATATCCGAGATGTTCAGGACTTCGCTGAAAGGATTCGGATACAGCTTCACCGTATTTTTAGGAACGGATTTTACATCCGATGCCGCCAGCGTTCCTTTGGTTATGTTAATGGTAAAAGGACCTTCAGCCTCATCTTCAGAGCTGTTGTAATGTCCGACATTTACATAATAGGTGTTTCCTGATAATGTAGGAAAGGAAAGTATCTCAGTTCCTCCTGATCCGCCATTATCCACATAGCCTTCGCAGACCAGCGATGAACAGCTTCCGCTGAATACGCCTACTGCAGGATCAAAATCGCTTCCGGCAGGCATCGTCACGGCAATATTGAATGTATCCCCGTCTCCCGTGAACTTAAACCACGTTCCGTCATTCATCGGAGAGGCGCAAGCTGCAACAAAGCCTCCGTTGTTGGTAGCCCCTGCGCCGTCATTCTGCACATAAGTATAAGGCAAGGCCGCTGCCGTGATGGCTCCCGAGCAGTTATCATTTGCCGGAGGAGCAGGAAAAGTTCCCACACAGATGTTGAAGCCCTGGTTGGCACCTGCCCCTGAATAGCTATATACCCTTACCCAATACGTCTGCCCAACGGTAAGGCCTGTTACCATACCCGAAGCAGGATCGGAACACAAGACATTCGACAATGCCCCGCATCCTCCGCTGAATACCTGGAAGTACGTATCGGTATCGTTGATGGTTCCGGCAGAAACAATATTAAGAAGGGATATTTTATGCCGGGTATCGGTTGCTGTAAATTTGTACCATACGTCGTCATCCGCCGTACCGTAACAAGGAGCCGGGTCAACATTAGAATCCGTTGCCCCCAGCGTATAGCCGGCCGTTACCGTTCCGCAGTTGAGATCCGGGTTTACCGTAAGCGTAGTGGCCGCAGCACATTCGTCATTAGCCGGCGCCGGCGGTACTGTGGTAAACATTCTTTCACTGCATCCTGAAGATTCTCCTCCTGAGCCCACTGCCGTTACTTTCAGGTAATAATTGGTGGATAATGCCAATGGTGCAGAAGGGGTATAAGTGTTGGTGGTTACTGCTACCTGGTTGGCTATGTTGGTTCCTCCGGGTGTTGTTCCAATGGAAACTTTATAACCGGTGGCCCCCGATACATTAACCCAAGTAATCGTCGGACTCACAGGAACGTAGTTGGCATTGGCAGCAGGATAGGTAACAAAAGGACATACCGGAACCGGGCTCACAGACAGTCCGTCAAGAGTAATAACGGACTTATAAGCCGCCCTTGACGCCGTTGCCGGCGGAGAAGCAGGATCCGGATCCGTATAATCATTCCTGTACCAAAGCGTTGAACCCGGAGAACCAGGATATACATACATAGCTTCCTGGCTGTTATTCGAATTAAATCCCGGGAAATTTTCTTTCGCGGCAACAACAAGATTGGAAGTGTTGTTGTATGCAAATGGTGTTGGAAAAGTAATGCTGATGACTCCATTTGCATTTGTTACGGTTCCGGAAAATACCTGGGTGAGCTGGGAAGAAGGAATCCAGTCTGAATCTGTTGTAAAGGAAGATTTGGTTGTCATTCCCAGGTAGACGGTCCATTGTGAGGAGTTCGTGATACTTGCTGACGGGCTAAGATAGAACTTGAGCCCGGTGATATTCCCCGCCGCATTGGCATTGATTTCCTGCCTGGTAAAAATCTGCTGTACGTAAGAATAGCCGAAGTAGGTACTTATCGGAGCGACTCCGATATCGGTGCTTCCGGCGCCAAGATTGATCTGCGCCGGAAGGCTGATACTTAATAATAATAAGCATGAAAGTAGAAATTTTGTCATAAATTATATGGTATATGTGTGATGGATACTAATTTAGCAATAATAAATCAATATGAAAATGAATTTTTCATATTATTATAAAAAAAATAGCGGCTATATTCAGCCGCTATACATTTAATTACTTGGTATTAAAAAATTACTTTTTAATGGTTTTTATAGTTTGTCTGGAACCGTCTTTCATTTCAAGAGTCACCAGATACATTCCCTGTTTCAATTCTCCAAGATGAAGCCCGGAAGAAGGATTGGCTATGGTTTTTACCAACCTTCCCGCAACATCCGTTACCAGAACGTTTTTCACGTTGGAAATATCAGAGATATTCAGGATGTCGGAGAACGGGTTTGGATAAAGTTTAACAACTTGTCCATTAGCAGCTGTTTCGCTTGTTCCCAGACTTGAATTTTTCTCAGCATAAGAAAGAAAGCCCGTATAGTTTGCAGCACTTAACGCCGTCGCAGACTGTATACTGTTAGGAACAGTACTTGTACCTGCTGCATATGTTGCCGTATTTCCAAAAACATTTTCATATACACCCGAGTCCGTAGGTGCCTGTACAGGAATACTGGTATTCTGAATATTGCCATCTCCCAATTTAACATTGATCCCGGTAATAGTTCCTGAAACTACCGGAGCTTCCCATCTTCTTGTTGCAGAAAGATTACTTATACTACTGCCTGCAGTTCCCGAATTAGATTCAAAAGCTTCAGCTTTCATAACCGTAACGGAACTTGTCGCCGGTGCCAGCCAAACCGGCTGGTATGCAGTTTTTCCTACCGGATACAGGATGTAGTTTGTAGATGCATTTGCATTCGCAATAGTTCTGGTAAAAGGTCCGTTAATATAAGCAGAATTAGACCCCCCGGATAATGTACCGGCTGCAGTAGCAGTTCCTAATCTAAGCGAATTGGCAGAAGTAGTATTTATTTTTCCTGCGGTAAGCGTTAAAGTTCCGCTTACAGATAATGGTACATTCAAGGTAATACCCCCTGCACTTGAATTATTTACCGTTAAGCTGGATAAACTAGCTGTATTAGAGGTTGATGAATTTCTGAATGTTCCGGAACCTGAAATAGACTGAGGCTGAGTAGCGGCAACAGTAGTAGTTCCTGTCATTGCAGCCATTTGCAAAGTACCTGTATTTGTAAATATCCCATTGTTTACAAAATTACCACCAACAGTCACTGTGGTACTGCCTATAAATTCCGAGTTCGGGTATATTGTCAGATTTCCCTTAATGCCTGTAATATAAGGAATGGTTATCGCCCTGTTTGTGCCGCCGGTGGTATTTATTTCAACATTACCAAAGTTGAGCCTTCCTGAGCCTGTGTAAGCATCAATCTTAAACTGATTGGAGGCATTCCCTCCTGCATCAGCAGATATTCCGTTTCCTATTTTGAAAGTATGACCGGCAGACACTTCTACTCCAGATGAATTGCTGTAAGAAAAAGTTGATGTTGCAGTAGAATTTGCATGAGGATCAACAATAACAAAATTACCTCCGGTCCAGTTGATATTACTGGTACTAAGTAAAACAATAGGAGTATTGGCAGCGACTGAAGTAGCTGCAGCTCCTCCATCATTTCCATCTACGATAATATCTCCTGCCGACTGGTTAAATACGGATCCTGATGAACTATTGATATTTCCGTTTATATTTAGTGTCCCTCCCGAAATGGTAAGGGTACCATTATTTGTTAAAGTATTGTTCTTACCTGAGCATCCAATCGTAAGATCTCCCGATGCAACAGTTAACGTACCTCCGGTGTTTACCGTTATATTTCTGGAAGCAGCAGATGCCGAATTTACTATTACATTATGTGTATTTGCAATCTGCACAATATCCGTACAAGTCGGTACTGATCCTTTATTCCACGTTGCGGGAGTGTTCCAGCTTCCGCCGGCGACAGAAACAAAAGGAATATCGGAACTATTGATCCCTAAATACAAAGGAGCAGCCAAAAGATCTGCCTGCGACAAAGCCACACGCTGTGCTCCGGGAGTTGTCGTACCATTTTGGTGGGTTCCGCTTAAGGATGTATTGGCACCGATTATCCTGGAATTACCATTAGATGTAATAAAAGATCCGGGAGCAACCAATGCTACAGAATAGGAACTTGAATTCATTGCAGTTCCTTCGTTAGAAACAGCCCAATTGCCGTTAAACCGATCTGTTACGGTATATGTACCATCCGAAATACTTAATCCTGAAGAAGTAGTTGTTGCATCATTATATACGGCAGCAAGTTCTCCCGCAGCAGCTCCGGTAGTATTGGTTCTTGTGATAACCATCGATCGGTCTGCGCCTGTGCTGCTTACAAAAGGATATTTACTCGCTGTGGATGAAGGATCGGTTCCTGCTGTGATGGTACTGCCTGTTGTAGTCGCAGACCAATATCTTGAAAATTTACCGCCTGGCAAAAAACCGGTTCCACTAGGAGCGGTAAGGGTATTTGCAACTGCATTATTTCCAAAGGTCAGTTTGTTATTCCCCAAATTCACTTTTCCACCTGTCATATTCAGGTTATAGGCAACTTTGACATTATCAAAAGACCAGATAATATTAGGAACCGCAGTGCTGGTATTGGAGAACACAAGATTTCTGATGACATTTGTATTAAATGTTCCCGAACCTGAAACAGATTGAACGGTTACTCCATTCAGTGTTAAATTTCCTGAAGATGTTGAACCTACCGAAAGATCTATTGTTCCGTCATTAACTATATTTCCGGCAACATTGATGGTTTTTCCTGAAGTTCCGTTAAAAACATTTAACGTTCCTCCGGAATTTACATTTAAGTTACCGTTCACTAAAAATGAGCTTGGAGAAGTTCCATAAGCCATATTTCCCTTTACGGTAAGATTGTTGGCCGCTAAATTTGATGCATTTACTGTAACCGTATGTCCTGTATCAACTGTTACATTGTCATACATGGTCGGCACGGCATTCACATCCCAGGTAGCCGCCGCATTCCAGTTTCCGGTTGCTACGGACACAAAATTACCCGGCGGACTGGAAGTTAAGGTTATGTCATCAATGGCCGCAGGCGGTTGTGTTCCGGAACTGCCATCATTAGTCCACATAAATAACAAGCGCATGGTAACGGGATTGGCAGCATTACCGATGTTGGGAATTACAATATTTTTATTGGTCCATGATGTTCCGTTCATATCATAAGTCCAGTTGATCGGATATGTTGATGTACTCGGTACAGTACCGGCAACCGGTGTAAAAGTGGTCGGAACAAGATAAACCCTTAAGTAATCGTAATCTATACCATCATAGCTGTCATACTCACCCTGAACAAGGAGCTTAAAAGACAGGTTAATCTTTCTTTCACCTGCCGGAAATGTAACATCCTGATACATAAATGAAGTTGAAGAAGAAGAGACATTGTAGGTATTGGCAAAAGGTGCCACTGTACTATTGGAAATATAGGCCGAATTTGTGCCTGAAAATCCGGCAGCAGCATTTGTATCTATCTGCCACTTATTCGTTTGTGTACCATTTATAATGGTCCATCCGGCAGTTCCGGATTCAAATCCGCCGTTATTCACCGTAGGTGAAATAATAGTAGTTTGTGCCGACGACCCTATCCCCAGGGCCGTCATGCACGCCAGTAAAAGTTTTTTCATTAATAAGCAAATTAAAATTAGGATTGCTAAGATATAAATAAATTTTACATAAAAGTTAAATTATGATAAATATATATTAAGTTACTAACCAATATTTTAAAAAATTTAACATAAAAACAAACAAACATTTATTTTTTTAAATAAAACATAATCATATAAAATTAAATATTTTTCTGATTTTTAAGAAGTTA
>CAJYRQ010000041.1 GCA_913777465.1 uncultured Chryseobacterium sp. | reverse complement strand
AATACTACTTAAACATAACCATTTATAAAAGCAAAATCCTTATTCATAATCATTTATAATAAATCCTACCGGCTTGTATTTTATCGAATTAAATTAATTTTAAAACATCAAATGCTTATTATTTTGTTATAGATATGCTAATACACGGATTTCAACTTTATGAAAATTTTAACAGTACCACGAAATTTTAGGAATAGTTATTGTTTGATGTACAGCAACACAAACAAAATATCAACATTATGAACAATTCAGAATACAACAAAGCAGAAAACGCAGTAGACAACACCGAAAATTCTTTGAAAAGCGCTGCGGACAACGCAAAATGGAAAGTTGAAGAATTATCTGATAAAGCAAAAGATTATATCAACGAAAAAAGAGCGAATGATGAGGAAGCCACTCATGAAGATTGGCTGGACAGAGTAAAAAACAATGCCTCCGATGCATGGGATGATATCAAAGATAAAGCAAACGATGCATGGGAAAAAACCAAAGATGCAGCTGAAGATGTAAAGGCAGAATGGAACAAGAAAACCAACTAAAAATTTCAGTCATATAAATATTTTCAAGAAAAACGGAGTCTTTTTACAGAGGGCTCCGTTTTTTATTATGCTCTAAACACAAATTATTGCTACATTTGTAACAAAATAAACATTAAAAAATTATGTCATACGGTTTACTTAAAGGCAAAAAGGGAATTATTTTTGGAGCCCTTAATGAACAATCGATCGCATGGAAAGTTGCAGAAAGATGTCATGAAGAAGGTGCTGAATTTATCTTGTCTAATGCTCCTATCGCTCTTAGAATGGGAGAACTTAACGGCTTAGCGGAAAAAACGGGTTCTGAAGTAATCGGGGCAGATGCCACTTCTATTGAAGATCTTGAAAAACTTTTTGATGCCGCTGTTGCAAAATTTGGAAAAATCGATTTTATCCTGCACTCCATCGGAATGTCCGTGAACGTGAGAAAAGGGAAACATTATACCGAAATGAACTACGACTGGTTGGAAAAAGGCTGGGACATCTCCGCAGTTTCTTTCCACAAGGTAATGCGTGTGGCGTACGAGAAGGACTGTATGAACGAATGGGGAAGCATCCTGGCATTGTCTTATATTGCTGCGCAGAGGACCTTCCCGGATTACAACGATATGTCCGACAACAAAGCCTATCTGGAAAGCATTGCCAGAACGTTCGGAGGTTACTGGGGTGAAAGAAAAGTACGTGTGAATACGGTTTCCCAGTCTCCTACTCCTACCACCGCAGGAAGCGGAGTGAAAGGTTTCGGAAACTTCCTCGGTTATGCCGAAGACATGTCTCCGCTTGGAAATGCTACCGCTCTTGAATGTGCAGACTATTGTGTAACTTTATTCTCCGACCTAACGAAAAAAGTTACCATGCAGAACCTTTTCCATGACGGAGGTTTCAGCAGCTCAGGGGTTACGCAGAAAGTGATCAGTAAATATGACGCTGAGTAATTTTAGAAATCATTTATTAGCAATATAAACCAAAGTATAATCTGCTTTGGTTTTTTTATGGCCCTTATTTAAAAGATAAAAAAAAATCATGTTGCCCTTTTCTTTTTTGTAATCGTTACTTTTGGCTGTAACAGGAAAAATGATATTCCACAAGTTTATAACAAGCAGACAATGCCTTATGCAATCCGGAAAAATAGGGAAATCAGGAAACAGGATGCTCCTGTCAATACCGGATTTGTTGTCCTGGAAAAAAAGAACAGCGGAACCATCATTCTTTATAACGAGGATTCATCGGTCTGGAAAACTTTTCTGCTGGATGATTATACCGGCCTGGCGGCGCTTGACCCATTCATTTTGAAGCCGGAAGATGTCCTGATTGCATTTGAATTGACAGGGAAAAAAGGCAATTTTTATAAAGTGATTGTTGATAAGGAAAAAAAATTAGCAAAGTACATAAAAGTTTCCGACCGGAATTTTAAGTTTAAGACGGTTCCCGAGTATATAATGCACGTCTTCTCTGTTAGGCTTTGATCAGTCAAAAAATCCGCTGCATGCCGGACCTGAGGATTCATCGAAGATATTTATTGCCAATGAAGATTATTTTTACTATCCCAAAAAGATTAAAAATGATTGGCTTATGGTTGAGGACGACAATGGGAATTTGTTCTGGATCAGATGATGTGACAAAAAAGGTAATCTGAGCATTGAGCTTTATTATGACGCATAAAAAAATCAGCGGAAACCAGGTTTCCGCCGACCGTTAAAAAATAAATGTTAACATGAAGTGTTCTTATAAAATCACCGTCTGTATCGAATGGGCCGGTGCATTTAATTTTGCTGCCATCCCTTCGATCCACAGATTGGTATCGATATCGTTATCCGAATCGTTCATGATGACGGTAACCAATTGCCCGTTCTGGTTCATAAACGTAGTGGAAGTCAAAGCTACCCTGTTTGACGAGCTTCCGATTCTCACTGCATCAGGCTTGATGAATTTGGAAACATGGCCGACGTAATAATATTCGTAGGTATAATGAACTTCGCCGGTTTTCGTATCGGCAATGATTGGGGCAAAGCAGAAATTCCCCACGTGGTTCGGTCCGCCGGTCTCATCAAGCAGAACGTTCCAGTCTGTCCACAGAGCTGTCCCTTTATTGAAGTCGTTCAGCATGTTTCTTCCGTACAGCTCGCCCAGTTTAACGTCGTAAATTTTAGACAGGTCGAACTGTTCCTTGCAGCCTTCGGTAAAAGCCAGGAACTTGTCCGGGAAAGCTCTTTGGGTTTCCGAAAGATTATCGAAAAGCTGGGTTTTGTTGTTCCAGGTTTCGTACCAGTGATAACCGATTCCGGCAGCGTACTTTGAAGTTTCCGGATCATTCAGGGTGGTGGTTGCTCTTTGGTAAATAAGGTCACGGTTATGATCCCAGATCATTACTTTTTTATCCTTGAAACCGTTTTTCCAAAGTGTTGGACCTAAATTATTTTTCAGGAACTCTCCTTCTTCCTGGGCCGTGTAAATGCAGGATTCCCAGGTCTGGGTAGCCATCGGCTCATTCTGAACCGTCAGTCCCCAGACATTGATGCCTCTTTTTTCGTATTCTTTAATGAATTTAATATAATAATCGGCCCAGGTCTGATAAAAAGTATTTTCCAGCCTTCCCCCTTTCAGCATGCTTTTGTTGGACTTCATCCAGGCCGGCGGGCTCCAGGGTGAAAAATAAAAGGTAAAATCCTTACCGATTGATTTCTGAGCTTCTTTAATCATCGGGATTTTATACTGTTCGTCATGAGCCACATCAAAGGATTTTAATGATTTATCATTTTCCTGAACATACGTATAGGAATCGCTGGAAAAGTCGCAGGAATTCATATTGGTACGGACTACGGTATAGCCCAAACCGTTTTTACCATAGTAAGCTTCGATAATTTCCTTCTGCTTTGCCTTGGGCATTTTATAAAACGTTTCCGCAGAAGCGTCGGTAATCGCCCCGCCGATGCCAATCAGCTTCTGATATTTAAAATCCGGATCCACAAAGATGCAGGCATCCGTTTCTTTCGGCTGATCCATCTTTTCAAATTTCAACATGCCTTTATCGGCCATTTTTTCATTGGCTTTAGCATTCGTAACAATAAGTTTTGCAGTTTTTCCGGCATTCTTTTTCCAATAATTCTGAGCCTGGACATTGGAGAGCATTCCGATGACAAAGCAGCTTACAACTAATCTCTTCATTATATCATTTCTTATTTTTATAACTTGACCACCCTGGTAGGGAAGATCATTTTTTGCAATATTTAATTATTTATTCTGATAGACTCTTACATAATCGATTTCAAATTTCTGAGGGAAAATCGTGTCATCAATACCTTCTTTTCCACCCCAGAATCCTCCGATGGCCAGATTCAGGATGATAAAATAGGGCTTATCGAAAGGCCACGCTCCAGTAGTTTTCTCTTTGTTTTCATAAGTGAAAAACTTCTTATTATCCACATAAACCTCAATTTTTTCAGGTGACCAGTCCGCTTTATAGACATGAAACTTTTCGCTTGCATCCTGTACAAACAGCGTATCGGTTTTCTGGGTCTGCATGATATGGTTATACTTTTTGGTATGTACCGAAGCATGGATGTATCCCTGATGATAACCGACGTGCTCCATGATATCCAGTTCGCCGTCATCCGGCCATTTTTTCATATCCTCGCTCATCATCCAAATCGCAGGCCATGTTCCGCGCCCTTTTGGGAGTTTTGCCCGCACTTCCACTGTTCCGTATTGGAAAGAAAACTTCCCTTTGGTCAACAATCTGGCAGAAGTATATTTCTTGTCTTCACGATCCTCCTTTCGGGCTTCAATAACCAGTTTCCCGTTTTCAACCCGGGCATTTTCCAAACGGTCTTTGGTATAAAACTGAGCTTCCTCGTTGCCGAATCCGCTGCCGCCGGTATCGTAATTCCATTTGGATGAATCGGGCAATCCTTTATTATTAAATTCATCGCTCCAGATCAGCGTTCTGCTTTTATCGGGTCTGGTTGTGGCACAGCCTGCAACCGAAAGCAGGAACAATCCGCCGATAACGAGATGGATAGCCGGTTGGAGTTTCATAATTAAGTTCAGGATTTAAAATTCAAAATTAAGTCTTCTGCCGCCAAAAGCGGGTTTCATCCCGCTTTCAGTAAGTAAAATCTGTATTTATTTTAACCAATTGATTCTTTTTGTCTGAACATTTTGAGAATCGGTTCCGATCATGATGTCGAATCCGCCTGCTTCCCAATCGTAGTTCAGCTGGTCGTCGTAGAATTTCAGGTTCTCCGGGGTTAAAGTAAAAGTGACGGTTTTGCTTTCCCCTTTTTTAATGAAAACTTTTTCAAAGCCTTTCAGTTCTTTTACCGGCCTTACCACTTTTCCGACAAGATCCCTGATGTAAAGCTGCACGACCTCTTCCCCATCGTAATTTCCGGCATTGGAAACATTGACGCTGATTTTCAAAGTCTGGTTTCCTTTAAGGCTTTCCAAACTGAGGTTCATATCAGCATATTTAAATTGAGTATAGCTCAAACCATAGCCGAACGGGAATTTAGGATCGTTATCAAGATCGATATAAGCTGAAACATAGTTCCTGTCGGTATTGTTTTTCGCGGGTCTTCCTGTGTTGTAATGATTGTAATACACCGGGATCTGCCCTTCCGTTCTCGGGAAAGTCATCGGCAGTTTTCCGCCAGGATTCACTGTTCCGAAAAGAACGTCGGCAATGGAGTTCCCGGCTTCCGTTCCCAGCCACCAGGTATAAAGAATGGTTGGAATATGATCGGCCGCCCAATCAAAAACCAAAGGCCTTCCGGCATTGATCATCAAAACCACAGGTTTTCCGGTTTTGGCAATCTCTTTTAAAAGTTCTTCCTGAACACCTGAGAAATGAATATTGCTCCTGCTTTTCGCCTCACCGCTCATCGCATGGCCTTCTCCCAAAGTCATAATGACAACATCCGCTTTCTTTGCCGTTTCCACTGCTTCGGTGAACATCGAACGGTCCTGATCGTCAACATTGCAGCCTTTCGCATACAATAAAGTGGAGTTTTTATCCAGCTGATTTTTAATTCCGTCGAACTGCGTTATGATCCTCTGATTATCATCTTTAAAAGCAACCGACCAGAAACCATGGTTGGCGGAAGTTTCTTTGCCAAAAGGACCGATCAGCGCAACTGTTTTTGTTGATTTTGAAAGAGGCAAAACCTGATTCTGATTTTTAAGGAGAACGATGCTTTTGGATCCGAACTCCCTTCCGAATTTCCTGTTCTCCTGATTATTGGTCTGTTCCTGCTGCCTTTTTTCGCTGCTGAACCGGTAAGGATCATCAAATAATCCCATTTCGAATTTTTTAATTAAAATTCTTCTGGCGGCATCATCAATCAGCTTCGGATCTACTTTTCCTTCCTGAACCAGTTTGGGAAGTTCAGTCATATAAGCCCGACTTTCCATATCCATATCACTGCCGGCAGTGATGGCTTTTTCCGCGGCTTCTTTATTGTCTTTTGCATAGCCGTGAGGCACCATTTCACCAATGCTTCCCCAATCTGATACGACAAAACCTTTATAGTTCCATTTCCCTTTTAACAAATCTCTTAAGATATAGCGGTTGGCTGTTGCCGGAATCCCGTTGATGTCGTTAAAAGAATTCATAAAAGTGGCAACTCCCGCTTCAGCGGCGGCTTTAAAAGGCGGATGGTAGGTTTCGTTCAGTTGTCTCAGACTCATATCCACGGAATTGTAGTCTCTTCCGCCAACCGCTGCTCCATAGGCTGCAAAATGCTTGGCACAGGCCATGATCGCATCAAGATTTCCAAGGCCTTTTCCCTGGAATCCTCTGATCCTTGCCAGGCCGATCTGCGTTCCCAGATAAGTATCCTCTCCGGAACCTTCCATTACCCTGCCCCATCTCGGATCTCGGGCGATGTCGACCATCGGTGCAAAAGTCCAGTGAATGCCATAAGCCGAGGCTTCGGTGGCTGCAATCCTTTCTGATTTCTCTATCAATTTTAAATCCCAGCTTGCCGCCTGTCCCAGATTCACCGGAAAAGTTGTTCTGTAACCATGAATGACATCCTGGCCAAACAGCAAAGGAATTTTCAGCCTCGACTGTAAAGCCAGTTCCTGAAATTTCCGGGTTTCCGCTGCTCCCGCCACATTAAGCATGGAGCCAACTTTGCCCTGCTTTATTTCATTTAAAACATTTGCGGAATTGGAATTCTGAGGGCCGGTGGCATATTCAAATCCACTGTACTGAACCAGCTGGCCTACCTTTTCCTCCAGCGTCATTTTCGACAAGATATCGGCCACTTTCTGATCAGTGGTCTTTTGTCCGAATGCATTGAAACTGAATGCTGCAATTGCCAATATGAAATAAACTCTCTTCATAATTAAAATTAAAAAATATAGGTGGCCGTTGAAATTCCCGGAATCGTTACGGAGGCTGTTTTCTGATTGTACTTAATCTGGAATGCTTTGTCCGAAGAATTGCTGTTCTGAACAATCAGAACCGTTTTTCCTGCCGGTGTTTTAAAAGCTACCGTTGACAGGTTGTCACCTTCGGTTGAGGCAATCCTCTGTGAGTTTGCCGGAACAAATTTGGATGCATGGGCGATGATGTAATAGGCTACGTTTTTTTCGTAGCTGCTGCTTCCATTTATGGTGACGGCTCCTTTACACTGCGTACAGCCGCCCGGTGTATGAGGGCCGAAAGACGCATCATTCGCCACATTCCACTCCAATGCAGTTCTGCTCCAGTTTCTCATGGAACCAATAATAATGTTTTTTACGTGCCAATCCAAATCTCCCGAGAAATTTCCGGTAGAGCTCGTCCACTGTTCCGTAAAATAAACATTTTTGTTCGGGAACAAATCATGCACCGTACCCAAAGCCGAGATATTTCCTGCATAAAGATGGAAAGCCGATCCGTCCACATAAGGATTTGCTGCCGGATCATTTAAAACCGCCAGCGGATAAGCCGGATTGTCACAATTATGATCGTAGGCAATAATCTTCGTAGTGATATTGGCTGCCTGAAAAGCAGGACCTAAATTCGCTTTGATGAAAGTCGTCTGATTTCCCGCAGTCATGTACATGCTCGGGTTGTTTCCGGGATGCAAAGGCTCATTCTGCGGCGTGATGGCATCAATCTTAATTCCCTGCGCCTGCATGGCCTGAATGTATTTTACGAAATACTGGGCATAAGTGCCGTAATATTCCGGTTTTAAGCTTCCGCCCATGGTATTGCCGTTGTCTTTCATCCAGGCCGGTGGCGACCATGGAGTGGCAAGGATTTTAATATTCGGATTGATGGCCAGAATATCTTTCAGCATCTGGATGACCGCCTGGTCTTTGGTGAGGCTGAATTGCGACAACGTAGGATCGGTCTGTCCGGGAGGCATGTCATCATAGGAAAATACTTCGCTGTTCAGATCCGAAGCACCGATACTGATCCTCAGGTAACTGATGCCGATTCCCGAGCTGCTGAAAAGGTCATTCAGCAATTCCTGCTTTTTGGCAGCACTCAGCTGGTTGATTACCTGGACACTTCCTCCGGTAAGGGTATACCCGAAACCGTCAACGGTCTGGAAAACCTGTGCCGGATCGATTGCGATGGTTGTTCCGGTGCCTGAAGTTCCGGAAAAATAAGCCGTGCCCTGCTGCTGTAGTTTCACCGACTGGTCTCCTTTCGTCAGCCACATCTGTACGGGATCGCCGGTTGTACTCCCACCGTTGCCGTTCCCCGAATTGTCGCCATTGCTGGCCAGATCCGAAGAGGTGCTGCTGCAGCTTAAAAAAGAAAGAAGCGCTACACCGCAGAGTGCAGCACTTCTAAGTACGAAACTATATGAATGTTGTGATTTCATATCAAATTTGAGTGTTTTGAATTAAGTTGTTTTTCTCAGTTCAACTTTATCAATACTTAAAGCATTTACCGTTTTTCCACCACATTTGATGACCAAATAAACAGTTCCCGTTGCTGTGGCTGTATAAATACCTCCATTTTTATCCCCGTTACAGCCTATTGAGGAAACCCTTCCAGCAAAAGAAGATTTTCCGCAACCGTCCCAGGTATTGATGTTTCTGTAAATGGTACCGCTTACATCCTGCCCATCCGGCGGAATACTGTTTAACATATAAACTTCAAACCAAGTATCTTCCAAAGCAGTATTGGAGGACGCTACAAGATCAATAGAATATTTCTGGCCGGCAACAACATTCACAGCCTGATAAATAGCCTGCTGCCCTCCGCCGTTAGCCACAATGGTAGCTACTCCGGTACCATTACCCAATATCCATTGGGCTCCTGAAGCACTTATTTTGTGTATAGACCATTTGGCGACATCTTCCGGAAAATCAAATCTTCCTCCTTGAATAATGTTTCCGGCTACAGGATCATCTGCAGGAACAGTAATTGTCTGCGTACCGGTACCGGCTACCACACCACCTTTTCCGATGGCCTGATGCCTGATTACAAAAGTACCCTTATCCGGCAGGAAAATATCCTGGATATTTTTACCAATGGTAAATCCTTCCTCATCAACATTCCATTTTGTTGTAATATAATTGTTGGTATTGGTTGTAAGCCTATATCTGTTTTCTGCGGTCTTCTCCACTTTAAAAGATCCGTCTACCGGTTCCTGGGATAGCCCGTTGCCTTCTCCATCTACCGTATCAGGGGAACAGCTTGCAAAAAATAAAATTGCAGAACTCAATAATAGGCCTTTATTTATATATTTAGTTATCATCTTTTATTTAGGTTAAATTAGTATCCAGGGTTTTGTTTAAGTATAGTTCCGGTAAGTTCGGTGTAAGGAATTGGGAGAATTTCATTTTTCCCGGCAATAAATCCTCTTGAACCTAATTTTGAAGGTGCATCACCCCATCGTACCAAATCGAACCAGCGATGTCCTTCACCTGCCAACTCTCTCCTTCTTTCATCTTTGATTGCCTGAATGGAAACCGGAACCGATGACAGACCGACTCTTGCTCTCACCGCATCCAATAATGCCTGTGCTCTTGAACCTGTGCCGTTTAATGCTTCCGCTTCCATCAGGTAGCTATCTGCCAATCTGATATAGATGTAATTCTGACGGTAGTTAAGTTCTGAGGCTCCCGGTAATGTGGTTACTTCATCTTTGGTTGGCATGTATTTATTGAGGAAATACCCGGAATCCATGTAGGCAGGTGAATAATCCGCTTTATTCTGCTGTTTTAGCGATTTTACATTCAGAATGGTTGCGTCCATTCTCGGATCTCCCTGCATAAAGTTGAACAGATCAACCGTAATCGGGTTAAATGCCCAGCCTGCGACAACGTCCGGTGCCTCCGGCGCCGGTGAAGTTTTTTTACTGTATCCTCTCGGAGCAACCATGATGTTGATGGAGTTTCCTTCATCATTTCCCTGACCCCAGAAACTCCAGTCGGAATTTCCTTTGTTGGTATGCATCACTTCAATGATGGATTCGGTAGTAAATTTGTTATCTGTAATCCATAAACTTGAAAAATCGCTTACCAGCTTATATCCATACTGACTGGCTGTACCAGGTGTACCGTTTACATCAGCAAACTGTGCAGCTGCCTCGGCTTTTTTGTTTTGGTATAAATAGACTTTTCCTAATAATGCCTTTGCAGCTCCCTGCGTAAGCCTTCCTTTCTGGTCTCCTGAAACCGTCATCGGCAGTCCCGGAATGGCAGCAAGCAAATCTGCTTCTATCTGTGCATATACCTGGGCCTTTGGGGTCTGTGGAATATTGTAATAATCGTCAGTAGCTTTAATTTCTTTAAGAATTAAAGGAATATTGCCAAACATTCTTATCAATTCAAAATAATATAAAGCTCTCAGCGTTTTGGCTTCTCCTGTAAATCTATTTTTTACGGCATCACTCATATTGGCTGCCGGAATTTTTTCTATTAAAATATTAGCACGGGAAATGCCTTGGTAATAATCTCTCCAATAACTTGCCGGCATGGTGTTCGGATTAAGCTGATAGTTGGATAACCCCTGAATTCCGGCACCGTCTGTCGCACTTCCTCCACCAGCATAAAAATCATCCGATCCTGCATTAAAGAAAGTTACCATATTTTCAAAACCGGCAGCATATTTTCTCAAAGGATCATATACTCCGACCAGAGCAAAGAAGCACTCCTGTTCGTTTCTGAAAAAATTATTGGTATCGAATGCTCCGAGGTTTTTTACATCTTCCAGGTTTTCCGTATTACAGGCTACATTTATAAGTCCTGTACCGATAAATAGTGATGCTGCTATGCTTATTTTAAATATTTTATTTTTCATTGTATCTAAATTAGAATGTAACGTTAGCTCCGAATAAGAAGGTTTTAGCCTGCGGATAGTAAGCCCGGTCGATACCAAAGCTGTCACCGGCTGCAATCTCAGGATCGTACCCTGTATATTTTGTGAATGTAAATAGGTTCTCTCCCGTTAAATAAAAACGGACTTTGCTTACGCCAAAATTTTGAGTCATCGACTGTGGAAGCGTGTATCCAAGCTGCACCAGTTTTACTCTTACATAATCTCCTTTTTGCAGGTAATAATCTGACATCCACGTGTAGTTGTGATTGGTATCATTCGTAGTTACTCTCGGTGTAGTATTGGAAGTTCCTTCACCCGTCCAACGATCTAAAATGGCCGTTTGGTAATTCGCATTTAATATATCAAGACGTCTGAGTCCCTGGAAGATTTTGTTTCCTGCCTGTCCCTGAGCAAAGATCATTAAATCCCAGTTTTTATAGTTCATATTGAACGTAAGCCCAAATGTATATTTTGGAACGGAATTACCTAGATTTACTTTATCAAGATCGTTGATTTTTCCGTCGCCGTTCGTATCTGCCCATATAAAATCGCCAGGTTTGGCATCAGGAAGAAGCAATTGTCCGTTGGTATTCCTATAAGCGTTCACCTGCGCCTGATTCTGAAAAATACCCAATGTTTTATATCCGTAGAATGATCCGTAAGATTCTCCTACCTGGATTCTGGAAACAGGTCCCATCGACTGGAAACCGGGTCCGTCTAAGTATTCTCTTCCGCGCTCCAGGCTGGTAACCGTATTTTTAAGATAAGCAAAATTTCCGTTTACGGAAACACCCCAATCCGACCAGTTCTTCTTGTAGCCCAATTCTACTTCCACTCCTTCATTTTTCATTTCTCCGATATTGGCAGTAGGTGATACTGCTACTCCAACATATCCAGGGATCTGGATCTGTCTTAAAATATCCGAAGTTTTCTTATTGTAATAATCGACAGTCAAATTAAAATTTGTCAGGAATTTAATTTCTGCAGCAACGTTCAGCTGAGAAGTAGTTTCCCATTTAAGATCCGGATTTGCAAGGGTATTCGGGATGTATCCCGGCATGATGACATTGCTTCCGTTCGTATAGTTGGCTCCCGGAACATAGAAACTGGCGAAAAGAAAATCTCCGATTCCATCATTCCCCAGCACTCCGTAACCTCCGCGAAGCTTTAATGTATTGACAATCTTATTTTCTGGCCAGAAGTTTTCTTTATCCACATTCCATCCTAAAGAGAATGCCGGGAAAGTCCCCCAATGGTTGGCATTTGGAAATTTAGAAGATCCATCTCTTCTGATCGTCCCGGTAAATAAGTATTTGTTTGCATAATCATAAACAACTCTTCCGAAGTAAGAGGCTTTATGCGTATTTACATAATCCCAGGCATTCATATTCTTCTGATCCTGCGGAACAAAATAATTAAAAGAAGCATCCTGATAACTGCTGATCGGCAGATTGGTATGGGTTACTGTCTGTCCGAAGCCGATATTATACTCGTAATATCCTGTACCGGCTAATACATTCAGATTATGTTCTCCGAATTTCTTCTGCCAGTTCAGGGTATTTTCAAAGCTCCATTCCAGCTTCTGTTGAGTGGTTCTGCTTAAACTGTTAAAATTCAGATTGCTGTAGTTCGGATTTAAATAGAAAAGCGGTGTGAAATTCTGATTTCCCCAATAAGATTTTTTACCATTGATGGATGATTTGAATGTGAAATCTTTCAGGAATTTCACTTCAGCAAAAATATTGGCAATAAAATCATCAGACCAGCCTGTATTTCCCAATTGGGTATATCTGAAAGCTAGCGGATTAGACATTTCCTGTCCTACAAGGTTAGAAATACCATAAGGATTTCCGTATGGATCTCTTACAATATTAGCATTGGAGTATGTGCTTGAACTTGCCAATGCAGGATCCGTAACCACTACCGGTGTTGTGGGATCCAAGTTTACAGCAGAACTTAAAGGACCTCCAAATTCTCCATTGGAATTAATTCCCTGAGATTTGGTGTGCGTATAAGCAAAGGTCTGTCCTACGGTTAGCCAATCGGTAAGTTTATGGGTTGAGTTTAATCGTCCCGTTAATCTTTTATAATAAGAGATATCACTCATGACGATACCGGTCTGGTCGAAATACCCGAATGATCCGTAGAATGTGGACTTTTCATTTCCTCCGCTTATGCTGATTTCGTGATTAGATCTCTCTCCGGTTCCAAAGATAACGTTTTGCCAGTCTGTTCCGGCTCCCAAAGATTGTGGATTCTGGAAAACAGGATTTTGTCCTCCGTTTACATACGCTTCATTCAGAATGGTCGCATATTGGGTTGCATCCAAAAGATCCAGCTTTCTTGACGCCCTTGCCGTTCCGTAAGATCCATTGTAAGAAATGTTAAGTCTCCCTCTTCTTCCTTTTTTCGTAGTAACCAGAATGACACCCCGAGCTGCAGATACCCCGTAAATAGCAGATGAAGCACCATCTTTCAGCACCTCGATACTTTCAATGTCCGACTGGTTTAACCACCCGATACCATCAACTACAATTCCATCGACTACCCATAGAGGATCATTGTTGGAATAATAACTGGTAATACCTCTTACACGGATGGTTGCAGAGGATCCCGGCTGTCCGGAATTGGTAATCACGTTTACCCCGGCAGCTCTTCCCTGAAGCACCTGCTCAGGTTTTCCGGCCGGGATGTTTTCAATATCGCTCGCCTTGATGCTGGAGATGGCTCCCGTTACGTTACTTTTCTTCTGCGTACCGTAACCGATCATCACAACTTCCTCGATTTTCTGCTCTTTCGGAAGCGTGTCGTTTTTTGTGTTTTGGGCATTGAAACTGGCCGTAAAATACAGTACTGCCACCATCCCTAAACTCCTAGATATTCTTACATTCATATACAGTTAGTTTTTTAATTCTCAAATTGAGACAATAAAAATATATTTTTTTTTAAATAATTAACATTTTATTAATAACTATTTTAATATTTCCAGTATTTTTGGGGGTTTACAGGCATAAATTTTATCCTGTAAACCGTAAATAGTTTTAAAAATCCCACAAAAATTTTCCCCAAAATGACGACCAAGCTCTCTGAATTTTCACTTCCGCTCAAGCTTACCTTTCTTATTTTCTCCATGGTGCTAAACTGCATGGGCATTGTAATCCTTCAACTTTCGGAAGCAAAAATCACCTATGACAAGCTGGGTTTTCTGGAGTCTTTTAAGGATCTTCCAATTGCCTTTATTTCACTTTTTGCCGTTAATTTTATTAGCAAAACAGGTACGAAAAATTCTTTAATCCTGGCGTTAACAATTGTTGGGATTTGCTCGCTGATTTTGCCTTTTGTAGAGGTTTTCTGGTTTTATAAGTTATGGTTTGCCATTATCGGGACGTGTTTTGCGATTGGAAAAATCTGTGTATTCGGGATGATCCGGAATAATATTTCGGATGAAAAGTCGCTGGCAAAAACCATGAACAGTGTGGAAGCTTCATTCATGATCGGTATTTTTGTGGTGAATACCGGGTTTGGCTGGCTGATTTCCAGCCGGTTTTCAGAATTCTGGAAATTCGGCTTTTTATCGATCTCGGTTCTTTCGGGGATTGCGATTTTTTTATTTTCCAGACTGCAGATTTCGGAGCCTGTAAAAACAGATCAGGGCAGTGTGTTTAAAGAAGTGTCAGGGATGATCAATCCTCTGCTGCTTACGTTCTTAGCCGTTATCTTCTCCATTGTTTTTGTAGAACAGAGCTTTAATTCCTGGCTGCCATCCTTTTATAAAAACCACCTGAAAGTCAATTCCTTCTTCGCCCTCCAGGCTTCATCATTTCTTGCTTTGTTCTCGTACATCGGAAGAATCATTACTGCCAATATCATTCAGCGGTTTTCATTATCAAAATACTATATTTCGTGTCTTGCATTAATTATTCTGGTAGTGATTACCATTATCGGAATTCAATATATTGATGCCGATGATTCGAGAGCACTGCTTTTCCTTTTTCCGGTGATCGGTTTGTTTCTGTCACCGCTTTATCCTGTAATCAATTCAAAAATGATTGCAAAGATCGACAAATCAAAAGCCAATCTCTTCACGTCGCTGATTGTTATTTTCTCATCATTGGGAAGCTCGGTAAGCTCGATCGTGATGGCTGTGCTTTTCGGAAATCAGATGCTTAATTTTTATTCAGTCTATATTTTGTGTGCGGTGTCTTTGATCTTTATTATTAGCTTAATTTATTTTAGATTTGCAGATCAGAAAATCTAGAAAAAATTTTATTTTTACTCCCATGAAAATCAATAACGAAAAAAACAAGGAAACACTTCAGGAACTCATTGATACAAAAGACTTTGTAGCACACGTCTCTGTAGATTGCACGATATTTGGTTTTCATAACAACATCCTGAAAGTCCTTCTGCTGAAGTATCACGACCTGGATTTGTGGTCGTTGCCGGGCGGTTTCGTTTTTAATGACGAAGACCTCCGAGAAGCAGCTGCCCGTGTTTTATATGAACGGACACACCTTAAAGATATTTTCCTGAAACAGTTCCACACCTTTGGAAGGATCGACCGGACGGAAAACAATGTGCACCAGATCCTCCTTAGAAACAAAGGCGTTGAAGTACCGAAAGACCACTGGATTTTCCAGCGGTTCATTACGGTAGGCTACTGCAGCCTGATCGATTTTTCGATGGCCAATACGTTTCCGGATGCTTTTAACGAAAGCTGCGAATGGTTTGAAGTGGATAAGCTTCCGAAGATGGCCTTTGACCACGACCGGATCATCGAAACCGGTCTGGAATACCTGAGAATGAATATCAATACCGAAGTGGCCGCCAGCAACCTGCTTCCTGAGAAGTTTACCATGAAAGATCTTCAGCTGCTGTACGAAACCATATTGAATGAGCAGTTCAGGAGAAACAACTTCCAACGTAAGATACTGAGCCTTAACATTCTCGAAAGACTGGAAAAATTATACGACGGTTCTGCCAATAAAGCACCATACCTGTACAAGTTTAAAAACAGAATTTACAATCCTACTAACCGCTACCCTATTTCCAACGAAGAGGAAGAGTGATTTTTACGGACTCCTACCTCAACAGCCGGCTTAAAACCCTAACAATCAACCGGTAAAAGACGTTTAAAAAAAATTTTCCCGTAATACTGAAAAGTCTTATTTTTAGGAAAATTAAAATATAATGTCATATTATTCCCTTACCAGCATCCCCGATTATTACGGGATCGATGCCTTACTTACCGAAGAACATAAGCTTATCCGGCAGTCTGTAAGAGACTGGGTGGAAAGTTTTGTGATGCCGCAGATAGATCAGGCTGCCCAAAACCACACCGACATTCCCAATCTAATGAAGGAGTTGGGACAGATCGGGGCTTTAGGACCTTATATTCCCGTAGAATACGGCGGTTCCGGACTGGACCAGATTTCTTATGGGCTGATTATGCAGGAGCTGGAAAGAGGTGATTCTGCCGTACGTTCTGCCGCGTCCGTGCAGAATTCCCTGGTGATGTTCCCGATCAATGAATTCGGTTCCGAAGAACAGAAGAAAAAATATTTACCTCAGCTGGCCGCCGGAGAAATGATCGGTTCCTTCGGACTTACGGAGCCGAATCACGGTTCCGACCCAGGTTCAATGGAAACCCATTTTAAAGACATGGGCGACCATTACCTGCTGAACGGTGCCAAAATGTGGATCACGAACTCCCCGCTTTGCGACATTGCTGTGGTATGGGCTAAAAATGAGGAGGGCAAAGTTCAGGGGCTGATTGTGGAAAGAGGGATGGAAGGGTTTACCACACCGGAAACCCACAACAAATGGAGCCTGAGGGCTTCCAAAACGGGAGAGCTGGTTTTTAATAATGTAAAAGTACCTAAAGAGAATTTACTTCCCGGTGTTACCGGCTTAAAAGGGCCGTTATCCTGCCTGAATTCTGCCCGGTATGGAATTTCATGGGGTGTTATCGGGGCTGCCATCGACTGCTACTGCACTGCGGTCCAGTACTCTAAGGAGAGAACGCAGTTCGGAAAACCGATCGGTTCTTACCAGCTGCAGCAGAAAAAACTGGCTGAATTCTTAACGGAAATTACAAAGGCACAATTGCTTTGCTTACAGCTTGGTAACCTTAAAAATGAGCATAAAGCAACGCCGGCCCAAATTTCCATGGCCAAAAGGAACAATGTGAAAATGGCAATCGATATCGCCCGCGAGTCCCGTCAGATCCTGGGAGGAATGGGCATCATGGGAGAATTCCCAATGATGAGGCATGCCGCCAACCTGGAATCCGTGATTACTTATGAAGGCACCCACGATGTCCACTTGCTGATTACAGGATTGGATATTACGGGAATCAATGCTTTTTAGCATAGAAATATAGCAAAAAATCTGAAAATCAGTTTTTTGCTTTAATTATTAAACCTTCAAGGTATTGAAAAACCTTGAAGGTTTGTTATTTATGGGTATTCATACAGAAACCTCAGAGGTTTGATTTGATTTAATTACTGTTGTAAGCTTTAATTTCCTCCACAAAATTGACGGCAGGATTCAGTATTTCCTCAATCAGGCTTTTCACCGATTTCATGGCATCATCGATATCCCCCTTCTCAAATTGCAGCGAGACAACGCCTTTTTTGGCTTCGGCGAAACTCCAGATTCCGGTTTCAATCGGCATTCCCCAGAATTCCGGGAGATTCTGGACCACATACTGGTAGATGCAGAGCTGTAAGGCCTGTTTCCGGTCATTGCTGTGAAAGTATTCATCAACATTGGCCTCATCAATTTTTACAATTAAATTCTTAATTTTTGCGGTTTTATAATCGATGATCCTTAGGGTACCGTTCAGACGGTCGATCCGGTCGATAAACCCGAAAAAAGAAATTTTATTATTTTGATCCAAATAGAAATCAACTCCTTCAAAACGTTTTTCAATATCCAGAATTTCCAGAGTGTTGCCCTCTTTTACAAGCTCAAGGTCATAAGTCAGGATACTTTCGATTACTTTTTTGGCAATGGCTTTATGGATAAAGTTCATTCCCTTCTCATAAAATTCAGGCTGATGTTTCAGCTTCTCGATGGCAGTTTCAATATACTTATCTATAGCTTTAAGTGATTCTTTTAAATCATTTTCCTTTAACACCTTACCCTTCAAAACCTCATATACTTCTTGAAGCGTATAATGCACCAGGTTACCGTAGTTTTTTACGGAAAGCTCTTCTTCAATTTCATCGCTTTCCGACGTATTCAGAATTTTGGAAAGGTAAAAATCGATCGGATTATACAGATAGCTGGTCAGGTGTGAAGCGGAAACTTTTTCCTTCCATTTCTCAAGTCTCTGCAGGACAATTTCCGTCTTTGAGATTTCGATCGGCTGGGTAACGATCGGCTCTGAGGAATTTTCAATAATAACGTGTTCGATCGGATGGGAACTTTCCATCTCGATCTGCGTAATAAAACGGCTTTTTTCGCCGGTATTTACCCCTGAGCTTAATGCATTAAACAGCAGGTGGACATTTTGGGCATCCTGGATCAGACGGTAAAAATGATAGGCATAAATACTGTCGTTTTCCAGGAAGGTATGAAGATCGAAGACCCTGCGGATGTCAAACGGAATGTAGGTATTCTGTGAGTTCCCAAGCGGAAGCTTCCCTTCATTCACGGAAAGTAGGATCACATTTTCAAAATTCAGCAGACGGGTTTCCAGCAGTCCCATAATCTGCAGTCCGCGCAGCGGCTCGCCCTGGAAATCGATGCTCTCGGAATTGATATGCTGGTTGATCAGGATCTCAAGCGTTTCCATCCTTATTTCAAACCGGTAAGGCGCCAGCTGGTTCTTTATGATCCTGAAGGCGTTTTCAAAATGCGATACATTTTCGTACTGGATGTCATCGATTTCCAGCCATTTGATCTGCCGGCAGAATTCAATGAGCGCATCCAGGTAAACAGCGGTGGACTCTGCTTTGATGAGCAGGTTGTAATAAGAAAGACCTCCCAGCAGTTCATGCAGCAGCTTTTTGGAAATATAGACAATATTCCGCTCCTCTATTTTGGCTTTGAAATTATTGATTGTCAATTCATCTTCTGCGGACTTCGGCAGTTCTTCCAAAATCGGAAAAATATCTCGGTAATAATACGAAGACCTGTTTTTCTCCAACTGTTTCTGGAGATAGAAAAGCTGTTTTACGGCATTGGAAAACGAAAGGTTCTTCAGAGGAAAACCCATTGTAATATTCAGGTTCCGGACGCCATGCATCACATCAAGGCTTGCCGGAAGAAGGTTTTCATCCAGGAGCACAACGGCCGTATTGGAATACGTTTTATCTTCAATGCCTTCAAAAATCTCCGGCAATATTTTGGTCTGGGTTATATTTCCGGAAACTTCGTAGACTTTTATATTTTTAGGATGGTTGAAATCATCTTCAATCCACTGGAAAGCACGGTTGTCATCAAATTCCTTCCAGGTCTTATGGTTTCTCAAAAACTTTCCGGCTTCCTGTCTTTCATCGTCAAAATAATAGCGGTCTGCCTGGAAAAAGCATTGGGCCTTATTCCATTGAAGCAGGCTTCTGACCAGTTTTTCTTCAGCAGGGGTAAAGGCGTTGAATCCGCAGAACACAAACTGCTGCTTTGTATCTTTAGCAAAGCCGCTGATTTTTGCCTTCGCAATTTCATTGATCATCCCGGAAGTTGCCCACTCCTTTTCCTGCAGTTTCTTCTTCAGAACCGGAAGAAAAACATTCATGTTTTTCCAGAAATTGAGGAACTTCTTTCTGGGAGTCTCATCATCTTCGCCCAGATCCTGTGCCCATTCCTTGATCCGTTCTTCATCAAACATATATTGCAGGACGGCCGTATCGCTGTCGGAAAATTTCAGCATATCGTCCCAGTCTTTCTGCAGGGTCGGAAACCATTTCAGGAATTCGGCAAAATCATCGTTCGGGATCAGGTTGAGGCTTTTGTAGACATCAAAAGCAAAAAGCCAGAGCGCAATACCCTGGATCTCCTGCTGGCCGGAAATTTTATCGATCAGTTCCTCAATGGTAAAAAAAGTCGGGAGAAAGCCCGAATAATTGCGGTCTTCCAGAATCCGCCTGATGAAAACAATGGGACGCTTTCCGGGAAGCACGATATTAAACTCAGATAAATCTGCGTTCTGTTCTAAGAGTTCATGAATGACTTTGTTTAGGAATTTCAAGACGTTTTAAAGCTTTTGTAATTTTCTAATCCTTCAGCAATAATACGATTATATTCCGATTGTTTTTCTTCCACCATGCCGTTTCTGGTTTCGCGATCGTAGGCTCTCTGGAAATCCTGGTATTCTTTCAGGATTTTGTTGTAAATGGATTTAAAATATTTATCGAAATCCGCTCCCGTCTTTATCTTTTCCGAAACTTCTTTTCTCAGCTTGCGGGCAAAAACTTCGGCAACATCAAAATGTTTCTGTTCGTGAAGCAGCACATAATCGTTGATCCTCTTATCGTCTTTCCAGGATTTATCTTCGTTAAAGATCGTTTCGATTTTAATCTTTACAGGCACTTTCGGATTGGAGGATTTCACATAAGAGTAAGACCAGCCGCAGTTGGTATAAGCCACTACATTGGCTCCTCTCTGATTATTGACCCGGCTCTTAAAGTTACCCCAGTTTAGTTTTCTTCCTTCTTCCCAATAAATCTTCTGGGCAAATATCATATTGGACATCAGAAAACAGGCTACAAAAATTCCTTTCATTTATTTACTCAACTACTATTGTTTTGGTGATCCAGCTGTTGCCGCCGTTCCAGAATTTAAAAGTATACGTTCCTTTCTGCTGCGGACTGAAATTGATCTGGTTGGCAGCGGTGTATGTATTTTGCGTACAGGGCCCATCGGTAATGTATTTGTACGCAGTCACGTTTCTCGTCAGATTATTGCCATAGACGTAATCATACCCATAAAATCCTTCACAGTGAGACGGATAGGCAGAATAGGTTTTGATACTCTGCACCGTAAAGACATCCATCGTATCACTGATGATTTTTACACTGTCGATTTTGATCCGGTCTACGGACTCAATCGTATTGTAGTTATCATCATTGTTACACGACGTCAGAAATAATCCTAAAACCATTGCCGAAAAACCAATATGGAAAGACTTTTTCATCGCTAAAATTTTGATTATTAAAAATTTAAACAAAAATTATTCCTGTATACCGTTAAACAGATGCCTGCCTAAAGCTTGCGTCACTGAATCTTTCGTACCCTTTTGATGAAATTATCTTCTAAGAGTTAAAATTTCCCTTAGAAAGATAAACCACTTTTTTGGTGTCATAAAATTCTCCGTCGAAATAATTCTTAAGGCTGAAAATTTCACATTTCAGTCCGGCCAGCTCTTCTGCGAGATCTCCGCCTTTCAGGTACAGGATTCCGTTGTGTTTCGGGTTGAACTGCGCTTTTTCAAATTTGCCTTTCAGCCACCTCAGGAACTCCGGCATCTGGGTAACCGCACGGCTTACCACAAAATGGAATTTCTCCTTTAGTTTTTCCGCCCTTCCGTGGATGGCCGTTACATTTTTCAAACCGACCCCTTCCGCGACGGCATTTACCACCGTGATCTTCTTCCCGATGGAATCAATCAGCGTAAATTCAGCTTCAGGAAACAGGATTGCCAGGGGAATTCCCGGAAATCCTCCGCCGGTACCAATATCCAATACTTTTGTTCCGGGAGCAAAAGCCATGACTTTGGCAATTCCCAGAGAGTGTAAAATATGCTTTTCATAAAGCGACTCCATATCTTTTCTTGAAATCACATTGATTTTTTCATTCCACTCATTGTAGAGATTTTCCAGTTTGGCAAACTGATCGATCTGTGTTTCTGTAAGATCCGGAAAGTATTTTAATAGTAACGTTGTAGACATCTGAAATATTATAAAAGGCAAAAATAAGTTTTTTTACCCCTTTATTCAAAAAATAAAAGATTGCCCGGAAACAATCTTTAAAATTATTAGGGTTACTGATGATGCTTCCCAATACCAAAGACACTTTATTGAGTTGATAAATTAAAAAAACGGATACGGATTATCAGGAAAAACTTCCGGCATCCACCTTCCATCTTCCAGCCTTTAGACCAGTTTAAATCACTTTCTCTCAATGGAATTATCGGTTCTTTTCAACCGTTTGGTAATCTCTTCATCGAGTTTCTGTACCTTCTTCATTTCATCCGCTTCAAATCTGGCGACGTACCCGTCTTTCAGGCGGATCGATACCCTGCTGTCCTGCTTGCTCACATCCATTCCTTCAATGTCTTCATTGGTAAAGGAATAATTGGCCATGGCCTTTTTATATTCCGCAAGGGCAATTTGTTTAGGAGCTTTTGGTAAAACTGCCGGTAAGGCATTGATTTTTTTAATCTGAATTAAATTAAAGACATGGTCATTTTCAGCATCTTTAAGCCGGACGATTAATCCGGGAAGACCGCTGAATTTATATGGGCCGTCGTTTACCGGGTAATCTTTGCTGAACCAGGCTTCCCAGATTCTCCCCTTGTAATCTGCCGTTGCTTTCTGGCAGTTCATGTCGTTGATTTTTGCAAACTCTTTTTCAATTTTCCATTTCGGGCTTTCGGTTTCAGGAATCAGGATGTTGACGGTTTTGAAGTTATCGTAAAAATTGACTTTCTTCTTTGCGTAGTCCTTTTCAATGACATAACTTAAATTCTGGTCGTAGGATTTTGCCTGAAAAAGATCTTTAAAATCTTTAGTCATTGCGTAAGTTGAATCCCTTTCATATTTTACCGAATTATAGAAATAGGACTTCTTACCATCCGTATCCAGATTCATATAATCGGTAACCACCGAATCTTTTTTAGCGGTGTCGGGCTTCATTTTATATTCGTATACAAATCGGTAGCTTTGGGCTGAAGCCATGGACATGATGAAAAGAAAAAAGAGTTTATACATTTTATTTTTGTTTTAATCGGAACTGAATCAATAACTACAAATATAGTGATAAACTTTATACAGAGCTTATCATTAAAGTCGTTTTTATTTTATTTTTAGAGAAATACTTTTTTATATATTTGTTAAAATTTGAAATCGATATATGGAGAAACTTTCAGAAAGAGTAAACAGACTTGGTTACTCGCAGACTTTCGTGATGTCCAACAAGGCCAGGGAAATGAAAGCCAACGGAATAGATGTGATCAGCCTTACTTTAGGCGAGCCCGATTTTGATGTTCCGGATAATATTAAACAGGCCGCTTTCGATGCCATCAACGAGAACTACAGCCACTACTCTCCTGTTCCGGGATTCCTGGAGCTTCGTCAGGCGATTGTCCACAAACTGAAAAGAGACAACAACTTAGAATACAAACCGACCCAGATCTGTGTTTCAAACGGGGCCAAACAGGCGATCATCAATGTCCTGGCTGCATTGCTGAACGACGGCGATGAAGTAATCCTGCCTAATCCGTATTGGGTAAGCTACGATGAGATGGTAAAAATGATGGGCGGCGTTTCCGTAATGTTGCCGACCTCTTACGTTACCGATTTTAAAATCACAGCCGACCAGCTGGAAGAAGCCATTACCGATAAAACCAAAGCCGTACTTTTCAGTTCACCATGTAACCCGTCCGGCGGATATTATACGTATGATGAGCTGAAATCTTTGGCAAGGGTCATTGCCAAACATCCTCATGTAACCGTTATTTCAGACGAAATTTACGAGTTCATTAATTATGAAACCAAAACCACTTCCATCGCCCAGTTTCCTGAAGTTTATGAGCAGACGGCCGTTATCAACGGGATGTCCAAAGCTTTTGCGATGACCGGCTGGAGAATCGGATATTCCGCATGCCCGGAATGGCTGGCCAAAGCCTGCGAAAAAGTTCAGGGCCAGATGACCAGCGGGGCCAATACCGTAGCGCAAAGGGCTTCGATTACCGCTTTACAGGCCGATCCTTCGGAATACCGGTATATGATCGACGCTTTCAAAAAGAGAAGGGATCTTGTGTATGACCTGATGAAAGAAATTACCGGTTTCAAAGTGGTTTTGCCTAAAGCAGCCTTCTACTTCTTTCCGGATGTTTCCTATTACATCGGAAAGACGCTGAACGGTACGGAGATTAAAGATTCCGATGATTTCGCAATGTTCATCCTGGAAAATGCACACGTGGGTTGTGTAGGCGGTGTTTCATTCGGAAGCCCGGAATGTATCCGTTTCTCGTATGCCGCTTCGGAAGAAGATTTAAAGGAAGCCATGAGAAGAATCAAAACCCTTCTGGATCAGTTTAATTAAATAAATAATTAAATCCCGTAAAACATTAAAACCTGAACTTTAAAGTTTAAATTTAACTCCATATTCAACTATGAACATCTTAAAAAAACTAACCATTGCCACCAGCATTGCTGCTGCCAGCTACTGCGGATATGCCTACGGACAGGATTTCCAGTGGAAGGAAGCAAAGTCTAACGGCTATACGTACAGATATGTAACGAATGACCCGACGGCAGCGAGATATTACACCCTGAAAAACGGACTGACCGTTATTCTGAGCCCGACCAAAAAAGACCCGAGAATCCAGACGTATATTGCGACCAAAGCGGGAAGCAAGACCGATCCTTCAGACCATACCGGCCTGGCCCATTATCTGGAACACATGCTTTTTAAAGGCACTGATTCTTTCGGCTCCAAAGACTGGTCAAAGGAAAAGCCACTGCTGGATCAGATCGATGCTCTTTACGAAAAATACAATTCAACGACGGACGAAGCCAAAAGAAAGGAAATCTATAAAGAAATCGACAAAGTCTCCGGAGAGGCAGCCAAGTATGCCATTGCCAACGAATACGACAAAATGATGTCGGGTATGGGGGCCGACGGAACCAATGCGTTTACGTCTTACGAACAGACCGTCTATACGGAAGACATTCCGGCCAATGTTACGGATAAGTTTCTTGCAGTCCAGGCCGAGCGTTTCAGACAGCCGATCCTGAGGCTTTTCCATACGGAACTGGAAGCAGTGTACGAAGAAAAAAACAGAGGGCTGGACAATGACGGAAGAAAGGTATACGAAGCGATGTTTGCGGCGATGTTCCCGAATAACAATTACGGGAAGCAGACGACCATCGGAACAATTGAGCATCTGAAGAACCCGTCACTGAAAGCAATCCGTGAATATTACAACAATTACTACGTTCCCAACAACATGGGAATCATTATGTCGGGAGATTTTAATCCTGATGAGATGATCGGCAAGATCGACCGGGCTTTTTCTTATATGAAAAACAAGCCGGTTCCGGTGTATAATCCGGGTCAGGAAAGTGCGATAACGGCACCGGTTACCAGAGAAGTGTGGGGTCCGAATCCTGAAAACATCATGATCGGGTTCCGTTTTCCCGGAGCTACCACAAAGGATGCCCGGATGCTGAATTTCATCGGTAGTATGCTGACGAACGGCCAGGCAGGGCTTATAGATCTTGACCTCGTAAAAAAACAGAAGCTCTTAAGTGCATACGCTTACCCTTATGTCCTGAAAGATTACTCTGCACTATTATTGCAGGGAAACCCTACGGAAGGACAATCGTTGGATGACGTGAAAAACCTGCTTCTTCAGGAAATCGACAAGCTGAGAAAGGGCGAATTTTCACAGGATCTGATGCAGTCTATCGTGAACAACGAAAAGAAAAACATGATCCAGAAGTATGAAAAATATACGTCGAGGGCCGAATCGCTCATGGATGAATTCACCTCAGAGGTGGATCACAAGACCCAGCTGGAATATATCGAGGAGATCTCCAAGCTGACAAAAAAAGACATCATGGATTTCGCATCCAGGTATCTTAAAGACAACAATTATGTAGCGGTCTACAAAAGAAAAGGCGAAGATAAAAACATCGTAAAAGTAGATAAGCCGACCATTACACCGATTTCCGTAAACCGGGAAGACCAGTCGCCTTTCCTGAAAAAGGTCGATGAGATGCCGGAATCCCCGATTGCCCCCGTTTGGCTGAATTTTGACAAGGACATCGCAAAAAGCAAAGTAAAATCCGTAGACGTACTTTCGGTAAAAAATACCGATAACGATCTGTTCAGGCTGTATTATTATTTCGATGCAGGAAAATGGAACAATAAAATCCTTCCGATCGCTGCAGAATACCTGCAATACCTGGGCACGAAAAACAAGTCCTCGGAAGATATCAGCAAAGAGTTCTATAAACTGGCCTCAAACTTCAATGTAAGTGCCGGAAACGAAGAAACTTACGTTACCGTAGAGGGTCTTAACGAAAATTTTGACAAGACCGCCGCTTTGTTTGAGGACCTCATCAAAAACTGCGTGGCCGATCAGAAAGCGCTGGATGCTTACAAAGTAAGGCTGAAAAAATCCAGAGCCAATGCCAAGCAGAATAAAGGTGCCATCATGAGCGGATTGAGAAGCTATGCCCAATACGGTCCTCAGAATCCTTTTAACAATACCTTGAGTGATGCGGAACTGGATGCTTTAAAAGCCGAAGATCTGGTGAATATGCTGCATGATTTATTTAATTTTAAACATAAGATCCTTCACTACGGACCGAAATCGGCCAACGAGGTGGCTTCTTCCCTGACGAAGATCCACCAGGTACCGAATTCCCTGAAGGAGATGCCGAAATCCAAAACGTTCACGCAGGTGGCTACCGATAAAAATAAGGTGTTGTTTGCGCATTACGATATGGTGCAGGCAGAAATCTTCTGGGTGCGCAACAGCGATCCTTATAATGTGAGCATTACCCCGACCGTCAGCCTGTTCAACAATTACTTCGGAGGCGGAATGGGTTCCGTGGTATTCCAGACCATCAGGGAATCCAAAGCACTGGCTTATTCCACGTATTCTTATTTTTCGCTTCCGGGCAAGAAAGAGGATAAAAACATGATCATGGCGTATGTGGGGACCCAGGCAGATAAGTTCAATGAATCCACTACGGCGATGAATGAACTCCTGACTACCCTTCCAAAGTCCGACCAGCTGTTTGAAACGGCGAAAGGCGGGCTGAAAAAGTCGATTGCAGCTGAAAGGATTACACAGGACGGCATCATCTTTACTTACCTGAGAGCACAGAAGCTCGGCAACAATTCGGATGTCCGTAAAAATGTGTACGAACAGGCTCCGAAGCTGACGTTTGCCGATATCAACAGTTTCCATGATAAGGAAATGAAAGGTAAAAGTTACACCTATTGCCTGGTCGCATCGCAGGATAAAGTAAGTGAAGCCGATATGCAGAAACTCGGTGAAGTAAAAAAACTGACCCTGACTGAAATATTCGGTTATTAAATAAGAAAGAGTCTGTCGCAGGACAGTCTCTTTCAGTTTTAAATCAATTATTCTTTCAAGTAAAACAACCTAACCTACCTATACTTTCCACAAATAAATTGCTCGCCTGACTTCTTCCTTGCCCAATCCCTCAATATTTTCTAAATTTACCCTTTATTAATCAATAAAAACACCGGTCATGGAACAAAAAGTACATCAGGGGCGCAACGTAAAAAGATTCAGAGAGATGCTGGGCATCAAGCAGGAAGCATTGGCTTTCGACCTGGGCGAAGACTGGAACCAGAAAAAAGTATCGCTGCTGGAACAGAAAGAGGTTGTAGAAAAAGCATTGCTGCAAAAGATATCCGAAGTTATGAAAATACCCGTTGAGGCTTTTCAGAATTCTGACGAAGATCAGACTATTAATGTAATCTCAAATACTTTTACAAGTAATGATACTTCAACATTAAATGCCATAAATTCCAATTGTAATTTTAACCCGTTAGATAAAATGGTTGAACTGTATGAAAGAATTATTCAGCAGCAGAAAGAGACTATTGATAAACTTGAGAAAATGATGCTCAATAAATAATTAAAACTTTATAAAGATTTTAAGTTTAGCAAGTGTTCAATTACTCCACAAATTTCTCATTTGCCCAATCCCTCAATATTTTCTAAATTTACCCTTTACTAATCAAAAAAACACCGGTCATGGAACAAAAAGTACATCAGGGACGCAACGTAAAAAGATTCAGGGAGATGCTGGGCATCAAACAGGAAGCATTGGCTTTCGACCTGGGCGAAGACTGGAACCAGAAAAAAATATCGCTGCTGGAACAGAAGGATGTTATTGAAGATTATCTATTGCAAAAAATTTCAGAAGTGTTAAAGATTCCTGCAGAGGCTTTTCGCAATTTCGATGAGGAGCAGGCAGTTCAGATTATTTCGAATACTTTTAATGATCAATCCAATGGATATAATTATTACCCGACGATTCACATCAACCCTTTTGAAAAATGGTTGGAAACCTTAGAGGAAATTAAAAGGCTTAATGATGAGAAAGCGGCTTTGTACGAACGTATCCTTAGAGAAAAAAATCAGACAATTGAAATGCTTGAGAAACTTATAGAGAATAAATAATGCACAGACCTGCCTTAAAGCAGTTTTTTTTATTTATACCCGACTCTATGATTAAGCTCTACCGGATTATTATTTTCCCTTATTATTTTCTTCAGTCTTTCAGATTCTTCTTTTATATTCATGGAAACCGCATGGCCTGCTCCGTCATCTTTTTTTACGGGAACTCCCATGGATTTGATGCGTACAAAAGGATCTGAATAGTGATTGGCCGCTAAGGTCTGAAACTGTTCCCAGGTTAATTCCGATCCTTTATTTCTGTAGTATATTGTCACGGTTCCGTTTTTTATTTCGGTCAGACTGAAATTATAATCGTTCCGGTCGTCTGAAATTTTAACAATCAGTCCCGGCAACCCATGGAAAATGTAGGGTCCGTCCTGAATAGGAATTTCAACAGTAAACCACGCGGTCCAGTTTCTGCCGCCGTACGTTACTTTCGCTTTCTGAACTTCAAAATTGGCGATTTTACTTTTCTCCGGTAAGATTTCCCAATTAAGTTTATCATTGATTCTTATAAAAAATATATCGCTGAAGACGGTCTGAATACTTTTAAAAACTTCATTTTCAGACAGATTCTTTTTAGTATAAAACTGGTCTTCAAATCTCATTTTTCTGCCTAAACCAAAACCTGTGAGCGCTGTAAGTGAGTCCGACTTTTTTTCTCTTTCAGACCTGAAAATTGATATATGATCTTTCACATCTAAGATGGTTTTTTCTAAAGCAATACTGTCTTTTAGGGGATTAGGTTTGTATTCCAAATCATATCTGAAAATTTTATTTTGACTGTAGATATAAGTAAGACAATGAAGGATAAAAAAGAATAATAATCTTCTAAATATTGTATTTTTTTTCATAGATAAATATAAGATCAATTATTAAATAATGAGGCGTAAATTTACGCCTCATTTTACTTTACTTTATAGACATCTATTGCACCAATTACCATTACTATCCTGGTAAAAACCGCATGTTAATCCAAACTGCGCACAAGGATCACCGGAACCTCCGGTAGGTGTACACATATCTGCACATCCTTCGGTTTCACTGCTTAGATAAGGCTTCCCTTTACCTCCACTTACATTTTTCAATTCTTTTCTCGAAAGTTTTTTTAAATTTTTCATAATTTGATGGTTTAAAAATTAAAAATTATTTTTTTTATTACACCACAATTTTTCCGGATCAATTGCTAGTGACAAAAATGAAAATTGTTTTTATATTTGTTAACTAGGGAATTAATTATTTCTAACAGAAAACTAATTAAATCTAAAAAAACATGAATATTGAAATTAAAATTAAAACCTTGAGGGAAAAACAGCATATTTCCCAAAGTGAGCTTGCTTTCGAATTAGGAATTTCCCAGGGAACTTTACACAATATCGAAAGCGGAATTTCAAGAAAAATCGATTTTCTGCTGATGAGCAAAGTCCGCCGGTTTTTTAATAAAGATTTTGAATATTTTTTAAATGAAGATCATTCACCTGTTTCTGATGAGCAGATCAATCATCATCAAAACAGCATTAATGATATTCCTGAAAATTTTATTGAGGAATTCAGAAAATTAGCAGAACGGAACCAGGCTAATGAAATAATAATAGAGGAGCTAAAAAATCAGATAAATAGTAAAATATAATCATTCCTGTGTTTATTATAGTTTCCTATCAAATTTTTTTCTGCCATACCACATTTTTTCATTAATCTGATCGTCGATTTTTGTTAATTACGAGTAAAATTCTTATTCTAAGGATTTTTAATTAAAATTATAATTAAAAAACCATCGATTTCAGAGCTTTCTTTCATCTTATCGGATCAAAAACTATTATAGATTATATTTATCAAAGTGCTTTTGTATGATAGATACAGTATGTTTATCTTTGCACCAGAAAATTTAAATATAAAAAACAAGAAATTATGTCTTTAGTAGGAAAAAAATTCCCAAATGTAACTGTAGATGCTATGTCTGAAATGGGGGATGACCTTAGAATCAACATCTTTGAAGAAGCTACAGCCAACCAGCAGAAAGTGCTTTTATTCTGGTACCCAAAAGACTTTACTTTCGTATGCCCGACTGAACTTCACGCATTCCAGGAAGCTTTACCTGAATTCGAAAAAAGGAATACCAAAGTAATCGGTGCTTCTTGTGATACCAACGAGGTACACTTCGCATGGCTGAACGTTTCCAAAGACAACGGCGGTATCGAAGGGGTAACATACCCTCTTTTGGCAGATACCCACAGACAACTGGCAAACATCCTTGCCATTGTAGACCAGGATTTCGAATACAACGAAGAAGGTGAAGAAGTTTTCACCGGATCAAACGTCACGTACAGAGCGACTTATCTTATCGACGAGACCGGAAAGATTTTCCACGAGTCGGTAAACGACATGCCGCTTGGCAGAAATGTAAAAGAATATATCAGACTGATCGATGCCTATACGCACGTTCAGAAGCATGGTGAAGTTTGCCCTGCCAACTGGGAAGAAGGAAAAGATGCAATGAAAGCAGACCGTACTTCTACCGCTGAATACTTAGCAAAAAACTAAATTTTAATCCAGCAATGTATCAATCTAATAATGTAACAATGATGCAGGAGAATATGATTCGTAAACTGTTACATTGTTATATTGGTACATTGTTAAATTTTATCCTAAAATTTAACTTATGTATACCGAATTAACAGAAGATACGCTTCAGAATATTGTAAGCGAAAATGAAAAAGTAGTGGTACAGTACGGCGCCACATGGTGCGGAAACTGCAGGATCATGAAGCCTAAATTTAAAAAGTTAGCTTCTGAAAATGACAGTGTTCCTTTCCTGTATGTGGATGCAGAAAAACTTCCGGAAAGCAGAAAACTGGCGAAAGTGGATAACCTTCCGACATTTGCTATTTTCAGAAACGGTGAACTGGTAAACCAGGTACAGTCTAATCAGGCGGAAAGTTTAATCAGTTTATTCAACGAATTGTAATTATGAAGTTACCGATCATCAGACAGTTCTACCAGAACCAGACACCGGAGAATTTAGAAAAGACCCTTGAAGTCCTGGAAAGCTTCACAGAATTCAGAGGAACTACCGAGGAGGATATGAATGTTGCCGGAGAATTGATTACCAATATCTGCGGAGCTTTGGAAGTTCATGCCAGTGTACAGAGCGGAATGAGTGAAAAAGATGCCTTAAACTCTTTTGCTCAAAAAGTACTGGGTTCGATCGACAAATAGTTTCAAACACTAATTTCACAAATATTCTTCACAGATGACCACAAGTATAAAATTGTGACGCTTGTGATCTTATTAGTGCCGCTTGTGTTTAGACCCACAGAAATTTAAATACTAATTTCACAAATTTCTTCACGAATAAACACAGACATCAAATCGTGTCATTTGTGATTAAAATTAGTGCCAATTGTGTTTAAACCAACCAAAAATAAAATCCCGATGCCGAGACATCAGGATTTTTTGGGTTTATAAAATTTCTCTTATTTCAATTAGCTTCTTCTGCTCATCAAAATGCTCAGGATATACCAAAACAACAGCATGATTGAAGCAAACAGCTGCAGGGAAGCTCCTACATATTGATTGGTACTGTAGGCATTTTTAAGGATGCTGGTCTGATACAAAATCGTTGCAGAAGCCAGAATCACCATCCCTACCGAGAACCAAAGCCCGAGATCAAATCCGAAAAGCATTCCGCCGGCAATCAGTCCCAATGAGATAAAGCCTCCGATAATGATAACATTTCTTAGGAATGAAAAATCCCTTTTGGAAGTAAAAGCCACCAGGGAAATTCCGGCAAACATCGCTAAAGTAAGCATAGACGCCTGGAAAATAACGTTTGGTCCTGCGTAAAGTTTTGCAATCTTTATTAAAGGAAGAAAAATAACCGCTTCCAGGATGATATAAAATCCAAGCCCGAAGTACTGCGTCGATTGGCTCTGAGAAAGCGACCATTTGGTAGCCAGCACCGAAGCCAGCCAGAACACCCCGATAATCAGCAGCCAGATATACCGCTGGGCAAACATGGCAAAAATTACCTGGTCCGGAACCATTTTCAACAGCACACTTTCTACCCCGATAAAAGCAAGGATGGATAAAGCGACGTGAATATAAGTCTTTCTGTAAAACGCTGCTTTATCCACATCATTGGCATGCGCCACTAAAACATCTGTCATCATAGTTTTATTTTTTAGTTAGTTGAATTTAAATTATTTCACCGGCTTATACGGCTTAATACCCATAATCTTCCCATCTTTTTCAAATACGGCCGTAATGATTTTGGTGGGTTCAGCCGATTTATCATCCGCATATTTATACTGGATCATCGGATAGCTGCTGCCATCGATAAATGGCTTGTTCCCGCTTTTAATGATTTCAAACGTTTTGCCGGTATCAATGTCGGTGGCAAGCTTCTGAAAAACCACATCCGTCACCATTTTTTTCGCTCTTTCAGAAAGCAATGCTTCCATCCCTTTACGGTCGGAAGCTTTCAGCGCACTGATAAATTTCAGGAAATTTCCGTTGTACAGGGCGAGTTCCTCTTTGCTTAACTGCAGCGCCGCTTTGGTATCGCTACTTATGATCTCCTTTTTAGGTTCAGCTTTAGAAGCTGCTTTTTTCTGGGAGAAAAAGAAAGGGGCTGATAAAACGGAAAGGATTAATATTATTTTTTTCATAAGGCTTTATTTCAGATAAACAATAAACAGAATTACAAATAAGTTATTGTCTGCTGCTTATCTTTTATTTGCTGTAATCCGGCTTCACGCCTAAAATCTTTCCGTCGTTTTCAAAAATAACGGTAATGATATCTCTTGGCGGATCAGACGCATCATCAGCATATTTGTACTGGATTGCCGGATAAGTTTCATTATCCAGCAGTTTCTGGAATCCCGATTTGTAAACGTCGGTCTTCCTTTCGAAGCTGATCCCGCCGGATAACTTCTGAATTACATTATCCGAAACGATATGTTTTACTTTATCGGATATTAAATTATTGATTGCCTGCTTGTCGGAAGCTTTCAATGCCGCTACGAACTTCGTAAAGGACTGGTTGTAAAAAGCAACCTGATCTTTACTTAATTCGGAGGTAAGCTCGATCTTTTTGCTTTCAACCACTTTAATCTGGCTGGCCTGGGAAAATCCCAGCTGAAATGCCAATACGGTAAAAACCGGAAACCATTTTTTCATACGTATCTGGATTGGTAACTGCAAGATACGAAGAATTATATTACCGATAAAAATTTCATCGTGTCCACATTGTCCGCATAGGTATCGAGTCCCGGATTCTGAGCTTCTCCAGGCTTTACCGACTCCAGACCGAGTTCTTCTTTTGCTACGACACACTGGATATCCCCTTCATTTTCAGCAATAAAGCTTTCTACCTCATCCAGAGAAGAATACCGGCTGAAATTGATGACAGAAAGCGGGCTGAATAATTTTTCATCCTCCTTCAGCATTACGAAATTATTGTCCCAGAATTTTTCCTGGTTCAGCAGGTAGATCGCACGGTTGTAATCGTAATTGTTGGCATATTTGTTATGGTTAATGATATCCCGGAAGTCCAGGAAGCTTTCAAATAAACGGTCGATTACAAAATCCTGCGGGATGAACAGCCGCGTTACGTTCCGGCAGCCCAGCCCGAAATACCGGAAAATATCTTCTGCCAGCAACTTCAGCTCAACCTCCGTTTCATCGCCTTTTAAAACAGCAATGGACGTTCTGTTTTTGCGGATGATGTGCAGATGGTTCTTAAAATAATATTCGAGGTACCGCGCCGTATTGTTGCTTCCGGTGGCAATTACCGCATCGAAATTTTCCAGCTTTTCTACAAATTCAAACGGCACGTTGCCTTCTGAAAATCCGTTCCATTTTTTTAACAGAAACGGAATCATATACTTATCCTTTGAGGAAAGCTTGATCACCGGAACATGGTTGCTCAGGACTACGGAGATCACATCATGCAGACCGACCAGCGGGATGTTCCCGGCCAGGATAAGCCCTACCCTTTTTGAAATCTTTGAAATCCGGTATTCTTTCAGCCAGTTGTTTATATTTTCTTCCGTCAGCAAATCAGCCCACTGTTTCAGGGCAAACCTTTGGTTTTCAACGGTGAACCATGGATTTTCGATCTGCGACCTTTGCAACAAAGATTCAAAACCGGCATCTTCTTCGTTGTAAGTTGGCTGATCGTTTGCTAAAAAGTCTTTAATATATTCACTGAGTCTGGTAAGACCTAAAACTTGATTTTCGGTATTCATAATTGCTGTAAAATTGGGGAATATTTTGTAATTTTGTGCAAATTTAAAAAAAATTAGCGATGGCTATTAAAATAACTGATGAATGCATTAACTGCGGAGCCTGCGAACCGGAATGCCCGAACAATGCAATTTATGAAGGAGCAGTAGACTGGAAAGCTTCGGAAGGTACTGAACTCAAAGGTACCGTAACCCTGCCATCAGGGCTTACCGTAAATGCGGATGCACCGCAGGAACCTGTAAGCGATGATGTATACTTCATTGTAACGGATAAATGTACGGAATGCAAAGGCTTCCATGAAGAGCCGCAATGTGCCGCCGTATGCCCGGTAGACTGCTGCGTGCCGGATGAGGACCACGTAGAATCTGAAGAAGCACTGCTTAACAAAAAAGCATTCTTACACGGAGAATAAAAAACTGCCGTCTCATCCATTATGAGACGGTTTTTTTATATATCAAAAACCTGAATCTGATAAGAAACTATAAATGAAACGGTAAGGGAAACCTTACAGAAAAATCCAAAAAAATAAATAATATGAGCAAAAAGCACAACTTCAGCGCAGGACCATGCATCTTACCTCAGGAAGTTTTCGAAAAATCGGCACAGGCAATTCTGGATTTCAACGGAATCGGTCTTTCCCTTCTTGAAATTTCGCACCGGAGCAAGGATTTCGTAGCGGTAATGGATGAAGCGCGCGCCATTGTAAAAAGACTGATGAACCTGGGTGATGATTATGAAGTTTTATACCTGGGCGGAGGTGCCAGCCTGCAGTTTGCGATGGTTCCTTACAACCTGATGAAGACAGGAGGAAAAGCAGCTTACCTGGACACGGGAACTTGGGCGGCAGGTGCAATTAAAGAAGGTAAAAAAGTAGGAATGGTAGATGTGGTGGGTTCTTCCAAAGAAGAAAACTACTCATTCATTCCTAAAGATTATACCGTAGGTGCGGAATACGATTATTTCCACTGCACTTCCAACAATACGATTTACGGAACCCAGATGAAATCTTTCCCGGAAGTGGACACCCTGATGGTTTGTGATATGAGTTCCGATATTTTCTCAAGACAGCTGGATTTCTCCAAATTTGATCTGATCTATGCCGGAGCTCAGAAAAACATGGGGCCTGCCGGAGTAACTTTGGTGGTAATCAAAAAAGAAATTCTAGGAAAAACGGGAAGGGAAAATATGTTCTCTATCCTGGATTATTCGCAGCACATTGCCAAAGAATCCATGTACAATACGCCGCCGGTATTCCCGGTGTACGCTTCATTGCTTACTTTACAGTATCTGGAAAACAACGGCGGGATTGCAGCAGCGGAAGCCAGAAACGAGGCCAAAGCAAAACTTCTGTACGACGAAATCGACAGCAATCCGCTGTTTGAAACGTTCTGTGTAAAAGAAGACCGTTCCCTGATGAACGTATCCTTCAAGATTACCGACGAAAGCAAAAAAGAAGCCTTTGATGCTGCATGGAAAGCAGCCGGAATCAGCGGGCTGAACGGGCACAGAAGCTTAGGCGGGTACAGGGCAAGTTTGTACAACGCCATGCCGATCGAAAGCGTGCAGGTACTGGTGGACGTCATGAAATCCATGAACTAATATAAAAATTTGAAATTCAATTATTTAAATAATATCAGGTGTTATTTTAAATTTTCTTAATTTGCGCCACTGTTAAATTATTTGATAAATACTTATTTAAATAATTAAAAGAATATAAAAACATGAGGGTTTTAGCTAACGACGGAATTTCAAAAGCGGGTGAACAGGCATTGAAAGATGCGGGGATCGAGGTGTTGGACAACAGGGTTGCCCAGGACCACGTTATCGATTTCATCAATGAAAACAACGTAGACGTCCTGCTGGTAAGAAGTGCCACAAAAGTAAGGGAAGATCTTATCGACGCATGCCCTAACCTGAAAATTATCGGAAGAGGCGGAATCGGGATGGACAATATCGACGTTGAATATGCGATTGAAAAAGGAAAGTACGTCATCAATACACCGACGGCTTCTTCTAAATCGGTAGCAGAACTGGTATTCGGGCATTTCTTTTCACTGGCCAGGTTCCTTCATGAATCCAACCGGCTGATGCCGCTGGAAGGAGAAACACACTTCAATGCCATGAAGAAGTCGTTTGCCAATGCGTATGAACTTTCGGGCAAGACGCTCGGCGTTATCGGCTTCGGAAGCATTGGCCAGGAAGTACTGAAAATAGGGATTTCCTTAGGGATGAAAGTAAAGGTCCTTACCCGGAAGCCAAAGACAAAGACCCTCACCCTGGAATTCTTCGACGGCCAGTCGCTGAATTTTGAGATCACTTCCACCAACGATATGGATGCATTTCTTAAAGATGCCGATTTCATCAGCATCAACACGCCGAAAACCAACGAATACATTATAGACGCGCCTCAGTTTGAAAAAATGAAAGACGGCGTTTATATCGTCAATACGGCAAGAGGCGGGGTATTGAACGAAGTCGCCCTGATTGATTTTATCGAATCTGAAAAAGTAGCGGGTGCCGCGCTGGATGTTTTTGAAAAAGAACCGAGCCCGGAAGTTCTGCTGCTGATGAATCCGGCCCTTTCGCTGTCTCCGCACATCGGGGGAAACACGGTGGACGCCCAAGAAAAAATCGGACTCGAACTTGCGGAACAAATTATTAAGATTAAAGAAACTATAAAATAAAATATGCCTATTTTTAAACCTTTTCGTGGAATAAGACCTCATAAAGACTATGAGAGCACCTTCCCTACCCACCCTCTGGATAACTTCACCCAGGAAGAGATAGCGGAAAAAGCTCAGGTAGAAGATACTTACATCCATATGATCAAACCATATGTCGTAAGCAAATCCAAAGACATCGACCGAAATTTAAGAAAGATCCGGTCGACATTTGAAGAACTGATGGAAGAGAAAAAACTCGTTCAGGACAATTCTTCCTACTATCTTTATGAGCAGATTTATCCCAACAAACAGGTTTTCAGAGGGCTTCTGGGGCTGGCGAGCATCGAGGATTTCTGGAACGGCAAAATCAAACGGCACGAAAGTACCATTCCTCAGAAAAAGGAAAAGCTGGCGCATTACCTGGAAAAGGTGAACCTTCAGGCAGAACCGGTATTGCTGACCTATCCTGCCAATTCCAAGATCGAATTGCTGATGAACCATGAGGAGAAAAACGTTCCGATTTTCAACCATGTAGATACCAAAGGCATCCGGCATAAAATCTGGAGGATAGACAACCGCCTGAAGCTTCAGCAGTTTAAGGAAGTCATCGACCAGATCGATGCATTCTACATTGCGGATGGCCACCACAGGATCGGTTCTACCGCTTTGAATGCGAAACATCAGAAGAACAAAAACAAGAGGCATAACGGAACGGAACTGTACAATTTCGTCTACAGCTTCATTGTCTCCAACCAATCCATCAAAATCCACGATTACAACCGGATCGTATCCGACATCAACGGATTATCGAACGAAGAGTTTTTAAAGGAACTGGAAAAATATTTCCTGATCCACGAAAAGGGAGAAACGGCATATTATCCTTCCCAAAAATTCCACATTTCGATGTATATGGACGGTAAATTTTATTCCCTTCACGTAAAGCATGACCTTCGTTCCCAGGAAATGTCGCTGGACAATCTGGATCACCATCTTCTGGATAAATATATTTTTAAAGATATTTTAAAAATTGAAGATCCGGACAGTTCCGAGAAGATTTCCTATGTAAAAGGAACTTCCAACATTGAAGGCATTAACGAATTGAAAGAGAAAGTGGACAACGGTGAAGGAAAAGCCGGATTTGGACTTTACCCGGTGAGTTTCAACGATATGATCCGAATTTCAGATCTGAAACTCAGCATGCCGCCGAAATGTACCTTCATTGAACCTAAGTTGGTAACCGCTCTGCTGATGTACGACATGAAACAATAAACTATTACCAATTTTTCCTTACTTTTAGCAACGGAAAAAGAAAGGTCAGTAAAAATGAAAAAAGCATTCATTATCATTCCACTCTTTTTGGGTGGATTTTTATTTTCTCAGAAAAAGCCCTTCAAAAGACCGGCAAAGAAATCCTCAACGGCCGTTAAATTAAACTACCATGACGAGTTTAAAAAGATCTCCGACGAGATTATGACCAACGGAACGGCTTATGAAAACCTGGGACAGCTTACCAAAGGCATCGGTCCCCGTTTCAGCGGAACCCCCGGATACCTGAAAGCCGTGGAATGGGCGGAAAAGAAGCTGAAGGAAATGGGGATTGATATGATCTGGAAAATGGACGCCAAAGCCCCGGTATGGATCAGGGGTAGAGAATCCCTGCAGATCAGGGCCGGAAACGGTGACTGGAAAAATATCAGAATGCTTTCGTTCGGGAACTCCGAAGGGACGGACGGAAAGGACCTTACGGGAGAAATCGTAATGATCGGTTCAACCTCCGAACTGAATGCAATGTCGGTGGGACAGCTGAAAGGCAAAATTGTTTTTGTCAACCTTCCGATGGATCCGAAGATCATCAACACCAGCGATTCCTATCTTCTGACTGCCAAATCAAAACTGATTTCCGCTTCCGTGATTGCCAAGACCGGGGCTAAAGCTTTAATTATACGGTCTTTAACCACAGCTTCGGATGACACGCCTCATGCTAAAATGGTGTATTACGAACCGGACGATAAAGTAAGGATTCCGGCATTATCCATCGGCGTAAAGTCGGCGGACGAGCTTGAAAAACTTTTGAAAAGCCAGAAAGTTACCGCCAAACTGAATATGACCGCCCAATCCAAAGGCGATACCACCAACCCGAATATCATTGCTGAGATTCAGGGAAAGAAAGATTCCAAAGTGATCGTTCTGGGAGCACAGCTGGATTCCTGGGATTTCGGGGAAGGTGCCATCGATGACGGTACGGGAGTCGCCCAATGTATGGAAGTATTGAGGACTTTTAAAGCCATGGGCATTGAAAACAACCATACGATCCGGGTGGTATTTTATGCCAACAGTGAAAACGGCGGACAGGGACGGGAAATGTATGCTGCCTACGTTAAAAAGAAGGAGGAGAAGCACGTTTTCGCTTTGGGAACTGACGCCGGAGGCTATTCGCCAAGAGGCTTTTCCCTGGATATGCCGCCGCAAAGGAGAAAGCTGATCTTCGAATGGAAAAATTATTTCCTTCCGTACGGCGTCTATGATTTCGACCAGACTGATGCGATCCAGGATATTTCGCCGCTGAAAAAGCTGGATATTCCTTTAGCTGAATTGGTTGTTGATACCCAGCGGTATTTCGATTACCACCACTCCGAGCAGGACACCTTCGACAAAGTGAATAAAAGAGAACTTCTTTTAGGGGCGGTAGCAATGACACAGATGATTTTTATGATTGATAAAAACTGGTAAGGAAACTTATAAAACGGAAAGATAAAAACTTTGCGTCTGAAAATAAAGGCAGATTGCTTTAATAAAAAACTTAATGGAAATCCTCAAACTATATCTGAAACCTGAACTTTTAACGGAACATAAAACCAACAGGCTGTATCAGCAATGGCAGACCTTGCTTGGCAGTCTCGGAGACAAAAAAATATCTGCCAAGACTGCAGAAACCATTAATCAGGAAGTTGAAGCCATCAATGCTACTTCTTTAAGGGACAAATCCTTACAGAATTTATTAAAAGTAAAGCAGACATTCATCCTTACGCTTCTTGAAAAGGAAGAAAAGCTGGTTCCGAAAAACCATTACCGGAACCGTTGGCTGGCTTTAGGGCTGTCCGCATTCGGGCTTCCGCTGGGGGTCTTTTTCGGACTTTTACTCGGAAATATGGGACTCATCGGAATCGGACTTCCGATCGGGATGGGCATCGGGATCGCCGTTGGTACTTCCATGGATAAAAAGGCGGAAACCGAAGGCAGACAACTAGAGATGGAAATTAAATATTAAACAAAAGGATCATGAAGAAGATAATAAGCATGGCCCTGCTTTTAGCCGGTGTAACCGCTTACAGCCAGATCAAAGAAGACTCGGTACAGTTCGCCAGAATTTCTACGGAAATACTGAATAACGGAAAAGCTTATACCGAATTGCGGGATCTCACCAAGAACATCGGTCACCGTCTCAGCGGTTCGGAAGCTTATGAAAAATCCGTACAATGGGCCGCGCAGAAACTCCGCGATGCAGGAGCTGATAAAGTGTGGCTGCAGGAAGTGATGGTTCCGGTCTGGGTAAGAGGAAAAGAGTCTTTGCAGATTAAAACCGCTGGAAAATGGACAAGCCTGAAAATGCTTTCATTGGGAAACTCCGAAGGAACCGGTGGAAAAGATGTTTCCGGTGAAATCATTATGGTACGCTCAATACAGGAATACGACCAGCTTACACCGGAGCAGGTGAAAGATAAAATTGTCTTTTTCAACTACCCTTTCAGCCAATCCTTTGTGGAAACTTTCAAAGGGTACAGTGATGCTTCGAAATACAGGACGACGGCAGCTTCGTTAACGGCGAAAAAAGGCGGTAAATTTGCCATCATCCGTTCGCTTTCCTCTGCTTTTGATGATGTTCCGCACACCGGTGCGATGCGGTACACCGGCGATCAGAAAATTCCTGCGGTTGCCATCGGAAGCACCACTGCCGATGAGCTGGCCCGACTTTTAAAATCCGGAAAGGTAACTGCAAAACTCAACTCCAACTGCGGTATGAAAGGGGAAAAGCTTTCCTATTCGATTATCGGTGAAATTACGGGTAAAAAGGACAGTCAGGTCATTGTTGTGGGCGGTCACCTGGATTCGTGGGATGTCGGCGAAGGAGCGCACGACGACGGCGCCGGAATCGTTCAGAGCATTGAAGTTCTACGGACATTTAAAAAGTTAGGAATTCCAAATAACCATAACATACGGGTGGTTTGTTTCGCAAACGAGGAAAACGGGGTAAAAGGCGGCATCCAATATGCCAAAACGGCAAAGGAAAACAGTGAAAAGCACCTGTTTGCCATTGAAACCGATGCCGGAGGATTCAGCCCGAGGGGAATTTCTCTGGATATGGACGACACCAGAAGAAAGCAGATCCGGGGCTGGGCAGGATTGTTCCTGCCTTATGGGGTGTACGACTTTACCGGCACATTTTCCGGTACCGATTTGTATCCGCTTCACGACATGGGCATTCCGACGGCGGAGCTTGTTCCAGATTCACAGCGGTACTTCGATATCCACCACACGGAAGAGGATACTTTTGAAAAGGTAAACCGGAGGGAGCTTTTGATGGGTGCCGGTACTTTAACCCAGATCATTTATATGATCGACAGAAATTGGTAAACTGAAAAGCCGGAAGATCGGTGTATGAAAGCTAAGATGTAAAAACTTTACAAGAACTTACCTTCCAACCATTGCATTTTCTCGACAAACACTGTTTGCTGATTGAAGGAAGAATTTCTAAATAAAAAAGTTTATTGAAACGGGTTCAATAAACTTTTTTTATGATTAATTATTTAATAACTACCTGTTAAACCGGAGCAAAATTATCATTAAGGGAATTTACTTCAAACTTATGATTTCTTAAATCAATAAGCAGCACTTAATTTTATCAGAGAGAAAATCCTGCGCATTTTCCACGCAGTTCATTTTAAGAACCTTTTGCGCCATCACGTTTTCCAACATTAACAGCAGTATAAAATTAGCCATTCACTTGAAAAGCAAAATTCAGTTAATAAATCTAGAATTTATACGCTACGAAACGGTCAATCGCCAGTCCGCCGGGAATTCCCTGGTAGGGTGTATTTTCTGCCGTGCCGCCCCATCGCTGAAGTTTTGTAGCAATCGTTCCGTTGTTGGCAGGCTGTCCGGGAATCGGCTTGATGGTAACAAAAATATCCTGCGGACCAGTTGTCACGATAAAAAACGTATTATTAATGGTAAAACCGCCCATTCCGGAAGTTACAGAATTGTATAAGCTGTTCCACGTACCCGGTATGGCTCCCACGGCATTCGAAAGGTCAACCTCATTGTTGATGGCGCCACGTGTGATAAGATATTCCACCTGCGCAGGAATGGATACGGTATTGTTGAATCCGAAATCGGCATTCAGAAAGACCAGATACGTTCCTGCCGAAGGTAGTGAAAGCCTCGCTACCGAACTGTAACGATTCACAGGAATTGAATTGTTTGCAGCGGCCTGAGAATTATTAATCAGCCAGGTCCCTTCCACATTGCTGGAAAAGGCCATGGTTCTCCATGTTCCTACGCCGTTCGCATCACTGGTTAAAACTTTTCCTTCTCCCTGGGTGCCGTCCGTAATTTTTACTGCTCCCGGAGTGGTTCCGTTGTTCACATCCAGTTTAGCAGCCGGGCTATTGGTTCCGATTCCTACCCGATGATTAGCAGCATCAACATTCAAAGTGTTGTTGTCTACCGTAAAATGGCTGGTTCCGCTGGTTGCTGAGGACGTAAAGGCCATGGTATTCGTTCCCTGGGAAACGGTTCGGTTGGAAGTCAGAGTTCCGTTATCCTTATACAAATCGCTACCTGCGCCTACCTTTTGCCAAAGAGTCCCGTCGAAGAAATAATACCCGGCAGCGTTGATATTTACCCTTTGTGAAGTTACGTCACCGCCAGCTATATCGCTGATGTAGATAATTGTTCCGGCATGGTCCGTTCCGTAAACGCTGTTTCCTTTGGCGGTAAGTTCCGCTCTGGTGAGGCGCGGCGCCTGAAGACCGTCCGCATCGGTTGTGCCGAGTTTCGCGGCAACGTCGAGGGTTGTTTTCGGAGAGGTGGTGTTAATCCCTACACGTCCTTGCTGGGCACTTATACTTCCCGCAAAAAACATCATGGAAAGGTTGATTCCTAGGATGAATCTGTTTTTCATAATTACTGTTTATAAGAGTTCCTGATTTTACGGGTGCAAATATAATTGAAATTAAATATTTTAAAGCATATTTAATTATCATTTAATGAAAATTTATTCTGATCCTTGAAAACGTACACATTATACAATTTAAACCTTTATTA
>CAJYRQ010000040.1 GCA_913777465.1 uncultured Chryseobacterium sp. | reverse complement strand
TTTCCTGCAGCGAAGGGCTCCACGACGGATCCAACTTCCACCAGTGCTATTTTGTAAACCATCCTTCGGAAGGCACCCCGCCCAGAGCCTATACGGTAGAAGAGTATGTATGCCTTCTGGAAACCGACCAGGGTCCCGGCGGTATGGATTCAGGCGGCGGAGGTGGAGGAAGCAGCAGCAGTGGAAGCGGCGGCGGAGAGGGCACCCCTTCCAACCCTCCCTGCAACGGGACAGGGATACTTACCCAGCCCCAGCAGCCCGGTATAACGGATGCTGACGGATGCTCGGGAATTCCCACCATCCCCAATCTGCCCGATCCCCGTAATAATCTCTGTGAGAAAATAAAAGCTAAATTTGAAGATCCAAAATTTAAAGAAAAGGTTGCTGCCATCGATAAATCAGAAGTTTTTGATTATGACCATGAAATGGGTTATGCAGCAGGATATCCGCCGGCAAACACGGGAGTAACAGGAACACAATATCCTCCTATGGAAAATGTTTTAGGTTCACATTCCGTGAAACTTCCTGATGGTAACCAATATTTTGGCTATATTCACTCTCATAATAATGAAAGCAACGGAGGACACCCCATTAAAATATTTTCCCCTTACGATGTTATAACTTTTTTAACAAGCTGTGTAAGAAATGCTGATGAACATGGAAGTATAGGAGATGCTTATTGTATGGTTATTACCTCTGAAGGAAATTATATTCTTCAATATAGTGGAATTGGTGATTATAATATTGGTCCTAATCAAATTCAAAGTTGGAAAAAATGGTATAAAGATAACTTTGAAGAGTTAGCTAGAACTGATGAATTAACTCAACCAAACGTTGAGAAAACTTTTGCACAATTTTTAACAGAAAGTGTAAATATAAATGGACTAGAAGTCTATCATGTAGAAAAAAATACGGGTAAAGCTTCTAAATTGAATACAAATGGAACAAAAACACCCTGTCCTTAACTTTAAAATATTAACTAATGAAAAACTTATTTTTAATTATAATATTATTTACCCTTACAATATCTTGCAAAGCACAAACTTATCCTTTGAGAACATTTACACAAATACCTCAAAATGCCTATTTAAAAGATACTAATAATGAACTGCAATATTATGTAGGAACTTGGAAAGGATCTTGGAATAATAAAACTATTTATATAACATTAAAAAAAATTACAAATCAATATAATACTAATTTAAAATATTATAAAGATTTTTTAATTGGTAAGTTCAAAGTTGAAGATTCTAATGGACAAATATTGTTTGACAATACTTCTACTTCTGATTATGATGCTAAAATTTCCGGGGTAGGAATAAGAAAAATTGATGATAAATATTCTTTAGGATATATTGATCCAGATTTTTGTATGGATGGCTCTATAAGAATTAATTTTACAGATTCTACTAAAACTAAACTAAATTGGCAGTTCTTTGATACAACAGATATAATTACTCCAGATTGTCCAAACTATAATTCTAATCCTTTTCCTGAGCCACTTCCTAAAAATATTATTTTAACAAAACAATAAGAAAAATTATCGTTTTATTTCAGTCTATAAACTATGAAGAATAATATAAGAATTATTAAGCCCTGCCTGGAAAATTGGGAAAGTATGCGGGATTCTGCCGAAGGGAGATTTTGTGAGAAGTGTTCCAAATGTGTTATAGATCTTACAGAAAGAACAGACGATCAGATCCAGGAGATCATGAAACAGGCAGAAGGCAAAGAAATATGCGGAAGAATTTCTGTAAAATCTTTATCTGCATTAGTGGCAGGAATTATAATAGTTAGTAATCTTACTTTTGTTCAGGCTCAAACTAAAAATGATTTTGGGATCGCCACGGAACAAAAAACAGTGAACAGTACAAAAGTTTCAGGAAAGCTTATTTTTAAAAGAACAAAAAAAGAAATTCCCAATGCTGAAGTTTTCTTCATTCATAAATCAAAATATATTAAAACAACAACCGATGAAAATGGTAATTTTGTTTTAGAAATACCTAACGAATTGATTGGAAAGAAAAACATTTTATATTTTGATTTCGATAAATTAAACAAAGAAATCTATAAAAGCCCTGATCGAAGAATACCCAATGAAATAAATGCAGACATCTACGAAAACACTACTGTTATTTTCACCAAAAATGAAGAAATAAACAATAAGGAATTTCAAATCGCTTCTGAATTTCTAACAATGGGAGCAGTGGTAATAAAGTCAGAAAGACCACCGGACTATTATTATTTTAATGGAAGAAGTATTAGTGAAAAAAAATTCAGAAAGCTTAAAAAAGAAAATCCAGATTATCAGTTTTTTATTTTTAATGATAAAGAAGGAGAAGTTATTACAAGAAAAAGTTACTTGGACACCGTAAGATTATTATACTCAAATTAAAAAAGCAAAACCTCAGAAAATACTGAGGTTTTATATTTTAATAATTATCAAAAACAAACTTCAAAATCGCCTTATCCTCCTCTTTCAGCACTATATTCCTTCTGGCCATTGCTCTTCCGGCCACTTCGTAGGCTTTATCCAGTTTAAACCGTTCATCATCTTTAAAACCGCCCCACGAAAAATTCTCCACCAGATTCGGCGGGAAGCCTTCTCTGAAAATATTGGAGGCCACCCCAACTACGGTTCCGGTATTAAGCTGGGTATTGATCGCGGTTTTGGAGTGGTCGCCCATGATCAGGCCGGCGAACTGAAGACCGGTGTCTTCAAAGGCTTTTGTCCGGTAATTCCACAGTTTTACGTTTCCGTAGTTGTTTTTCATGTTGGATGAATTGGAGTCCGCCCCGAAATTGCACCACTCCCCGATCACGGAATTTCCGATGAATCCGTCGTGTCCTTTATTGGAATAGCCGAATATAATGATGTTGTTTACCTCGCCGCCCACTTTGCAATGAGGGCCGATGGTAGTAGCCCCATATATTTTTGAGCCTAAATTGAATTTCGAAGATTCCCCAAGCGCAATCGGGCCCCGCAGCATGCAGCCTTCCATTACCTCTGCATTTTTCCCGATGTAAATCTTTCCGGTTCTGGTGTTGAGGGTAGAAAATTCGATCTGGGCACCTTCTTCGATAAACAGGTCTTTCTGATCCCCCAAAAATCCGTTGGTAGAGGAAAGCTCCTGAGATGTTCTGCCTTTTGTCAGCAGCTCAAAATCGAAATCAATGGCTTTCTGATTGTAGGTAAAAAGATCGGTCGGTTTTTTAAAGAATACCAGTTCTTCTTTGATATCCGTCATTTTCTCAATCTGCTGAAGGGAGAAACCTTCCATATTAATCCTGGCAGCAACCAGTTCGTCTTCATAGACCAATGCTTCCCCTTGCTTCAGGTCTTTGATCTGTTGGATAACCGTTTCACTCGGTAAAAAATTGGTAACCAGAAAAAGACTCTCCTTTTTTTCAGGTTCCGGGAATTTTCCCTGCAGGTACATTTCCGTAAAGAAAGAAACCTCCGTATTCTCTAAAATTTTCTGCCATCTTTCGGAGAAGGTCAGGATTCCACAGCGCATTTCTGCGACAGGACGGGTAAAAGTAAGCGGAAGAAAATCTTCCCAGTATTGGGCGTCTGAAAATACCAATTGCATCGTTCAGTATAGTTTAAGGTTTAATATTCAAAATTTAAGATGTAACAAAAATACAAATAAAAAAGTCTCCCGGAATTTGGAAGACCTTCAGTTTTGACAAATATCTATATTTTAATTAATCACTGTTATTTGCAATTTTGACACTCGTTTTTTGCTTTTTAGTTAAGTTATAACTGACGCCTACAAAAAAACCAAGCCTGAAATTACTTGTAAGATAATCATCTATATTGCTTTGTGCAACGATAGTCTGTCCTTCAGCATACCCGTTTTTCAATTGCTTTGTTTTTCTCAGAGATAAACCTGAAGTCAAAATAAATTTTTCCTTTTTCCCTAACAATAGGCTGGGTCCTACAAATAAAGAATTTATATCAAACTCCGTGATGTTTAGAGAGGCACCCAAAGTCATTCCTACAGAAGCCAATGAGTTTGACCGAAAACTTGCATGAAAAAAGCCAGCTAGGGTAGGTTGATATTGATTATTAGAATTTCTAGTAAGAATATTATTTCTGTTCTCAAAATTCTGATCTTTATTTACAAAATCAAATACAGTTCCTACACTAAAATCATACCGCAGTCCTCCCCTTAAATATTCTGAATACTTGAATCTTCGACTTTGATTTTTAGCGAAAACTTCATTGAATGCAACTTTTGGCTTTATGACAACATCAAATTCGATATAATCGCCTAAGCCCTGAATTGGATCGGAAACATATTCAAAAGTCTTATCATTTTGTAACTCTCTGTTATAAATTTCTACAGCATTCAGCTTTATACTTAAATTCATATTATCAACTTTAGCAAGCATCTGATAAGTTACACTTTTTAATCTGTTGTATTCTATCTGTAAAGTTGATTTAAGAATTAGTAAATCATCATTATTTCCTGCTAATAAAAAGTTATTTCGATTTACAATGTCATAAAACAAATTTTGAAATCCTGAATGTATCTTACTGAATCTTTTTAACGTTTCCTCATATTCTGAAAACTTTTCTAATTTTATAATAGACATTGTTCCAAAAGGTTCTTGAGAAAATTTTAATTTTAAATACTCTTCTCTTACAATATTAGGACGATAAATTTTATATAAATAATTATTATAAGCTCCTGCAATTTTTAAAACCTCAACAAATTCCGTGTCTAATTCATAATATTTTTTGTTAAGCTTTTGAATTCCTTCATTAACCATTTCACGTATTACAGTTTTATCTTTTAAATTAATAACTTCCTGTTCTAAATTAGCGCTTGCTATGCTAATTTCATTTATTTTTAAATCTCTAGTAATTTTTTTTTCTTCAATTTCATTTTTAATCTTATTTACATCAAAGTTTTTATATTTTTCATTAAGAGATTTTAATTCAAAAATTTTTAGTTCGTATAGAGAATTTTTAATTTTTAAAGAATCTGGTAGTTTATCCAGTTCCTTTATTTCATCTTCTATATTTTTCTTACCTTCAAATAAATTAACATCAATCGTTAACTTCTTGATATCCGTTTCTAACAAATTCAAATCTGATTTCTTTTGTTGTAATATATCTTCATATTCTTTTATTTTTCTGCGAGCAATATTTGTTTCTATTATATTTTCTTTTTGTGTCTGAATCGGTAAAATATTTATTGATTTAGTATCCAAAATACCTAAAACAGCAGTAGTATCAATTCTTATAATAGCCTGCTTCGTTATTTCAAGTTTATTTTCATTAAAATCTTCAGAATTAATATTTATATCTTTTGCCTGAATTTGAACATCATAAAAATAGTTATTGATATTAGTGACTTTTAAAGTTGTTGGAATTTTTTGACAAGGTTTTATAATAGATTTCTCAAATTGTCCCTCTAAAAAATTATATATTATTTCCTGAGTTTTTATTTTCCTACATTTCTTTACATATTTTGGAGATCTATTTTCTGCTTTGTCATCCTTTTTTGCTTCAGAACTATTAGATTGTCCACTCAATATTCCTGCAAATAACAGCAATAAAATAAAAATTTGATTTTTCATAGTCTTTAGTTTTTGATTTGAATATATGATATAGAATATATATTGAAATTCATATATCTAATATTTATTTCAAAATTAGCCTCAAAAATCCTAACACAAAATCCCTCGAAAAAGGTATTTTTTAACATAATTTTTGTTAATTTTATCGAAAACTAAAAACCATGACTGAAAAATATGCAACCGGTGCAAAAAGCGCCCATCAACTTACCGATGTCTGGAACAACTATCCGGAAATTCTACAAAACAAGAAAGTAAAGCTTGTCCAACCGAAAATTGAGGATTTTATAGGCGGTATGTTCGCTCCCGGAAAATTTTACTATTATACCATCGATTTTTATGACAGTACCCTGAGCGGAGTACACAAAGACATTCTGAATATACACGGCTTGAAAAATACCCCGACTCATCTGAAAGAAATTATTGATCTTATTCATCCTGCAGATCTGGAATTTGTAATAGAAGCCGAAAGAATGTCTATTGAAAAAATGTACGAGATTGGCTGGGAACATCAGACCGAATTGAAATCAAGTTATTGTTTCAGGATGATTACCGGAAAAGGCAATTATGAGATGTTTCATCATCAGGCCATCCATACCCATCGGGACAATGACGGAAGACTCGTTCAGGCAATTAATATCCACTCTAACGTTCAGCATCTCATCGGGGAGAATCCTTACACGGTCCTGGTTTCGGGATTTGGAAGTCGGGATGATTTCCATCAGATGTTTTACGAGAAGATGAAAAAGCATAAAACGGATTTTTCGCTTACCAAGAGAGAAATACAAGTGCTTACTTTTCTGGCAGAAGGATGGTCGGCAAAAGAAATTGCAGATAAAGTAAATCTCTCCTATCATACAGTTACAACCCACCGGAAAAACATTTTTAACAAGATGGATTGCAATAAAGTATGTGAACTGGTAAAAAAAGCAATAGAAGAAGGTTTGATTTAACAACAAAAAAGTCTCCCGGAATCCGGAAGACTTTTTATATTTTAATCTCAAAAAATTACTTAGCGAATTTTTTGTATTTGTTCATGAACTTATCAACTCTACCTGCGGTGTCAACCAACTTCACTTTACCAGTGTAGAAAGGGTGAGAAGTTGAGGAGATTTCCATTTTGATCAAAGGATACTCTTGTCCTTCGTACTCAATGGTGTCTTTTGTTTCTGCTGTAGACTTTGAAAGAAATACTTCGTCGTTACTCATATCTTTGAAAACAACAAGTCTATAATTTTCTGGGTGGATTCCTTTTTTCATAATACAATTTTTAAAAAATTAAAGTTTGCTTTCGAAATAGTAATGGTATTTCTCTGCTAATTTTAGGGTGCAAAAATACAATATTTTTTTGAAATTGCAAATAAGACATCAATATTTTTTTCTTCATAAGAAATTTAAAGTATTTTCGTTAAATTTGAAATCTATTTAAACCTTAATTTCGATGAAATTCAAATTATTACTGGCTTTTTCTTTCTGGATGCTTGTTGTAGCGGTCTCTTGTAATAAAGACGACATCAGTTTTGATGCACCGTCGCAGGAGCTGAGCTTTTCCAGGGACACGGTTTTCTGTGATACGGTATATCACCAGGTCCGCTCCGAAACCTACGCCGTAAAAGTATATAATAATGAAGACAAGGACATCCTGATCCCGAGGATCCATCTGGAAAAGGGTGCAACCTCTTTATACAAGATCAATGTAGACGGAAAACCGGGATACGATTTTAAAGATGTTCCGTTAAGAAAAAAAGACAGCCTGTATATTTTCGTTGAAATTGCACCGGAAGCAAGCGGCCCTGAAGCGATTGCCGAAGACAAAGTTTTATTCCAGAGTCCGGCCGGACAGCAGCAGGTGGTTTTATTCTCCGTTGTCCAGGATGCGGAGTTCTTTATTAAAACACCGACCAATCCTAATGTCCTTACTTCCACGACCAACTGGACCAGCAATAAGGCTAAAATTATTTACGGGGATCTTACGATCGATCAGAATGCAGTCCTGAACATCCAGCAGGGTACGAAAGTTTATTTCCACAAAAACAGCGGAATGAAGGTACTTTCCGGAGCGACTCTGAATATCAATGGTACGCTTGCCAATAATGTGACCCTTCGCGGCGACCGGAACGATCCGGCCTATGATACAATTCCTAAAAACTGGAATTCAATTAAAATGAGTGCCAGTTCTACTTTAAATATGAATTATGCCCGTTTATTCGGTGGTACCAGAGGGCTTGAATTGAAGCAGACCAACGCTACGATCAACAATTCATTTATCCATACCTTTCAGGAATACGGGATCTACTCGGTAGCTTCGACGATCAATGGAAAAAATTTAGTGATGAACAACTGCGGCGAATCGGCAATCGGCATCTTTAAAGGCGGAAATTATAACCTGGCGCATTGTACCGTTGCCAATTATTCGGATCTGCTGCATTCCTATAACAGGAACGGGTTGTATGCCAGCAACGAATGGACCAACGAATCCGGAACGAAAGAACAGGGCGCCCTGATTCTTAATATAAGGAACAGCATCGTGTATTCGGACCGGGATAATTCCGTGAGTTTTGAACAGACACCGGGGCAGCAATTCAATTTTACACTTCAGAACTGCCTGATCAAATATTCCGGAACTTCGGAAGCCGGTTTCAACTTCGATACGAATACCAATGTCATTCAATCACTTAAAAACCAGGATCCGCTGTTTGTTAATTATTTTGCAGCGAAAATGAATATGCGGGTGAAACAGAATTCCCCGGCCATCGGTAAAGGAAGCACAACGGTTGCGGCAACCGTTCCTACGGATATTGCCAATGTATCCAGGACTTCAAACCCGACCCTGGGAGCCTATCAGTATTTCTAAAAGCATAGAGAAAATGGATTTTGATCTTGTTAAGACAGGTGCTTTTATCGTATTGGTTGCAGTATACCTTACCGTAAGAAAGCTTTTCAAAAAATTTGCTGATTTCACTGAAAATATTGGGGATACAGCTCATCAGGAAAACGAATTACATCTTTTAAAATCTAAAGTTGCCGTTCTTGAAGAGCAGCTAAAACATAAACCTTAATGGAAATTACAAATCTTCAGCAGCAAGTGGACAAATGGATCAGCACGATCGGCGTCCGCTATTTCAATGAACTGACCAATATGGCGATGCTGACGGAAGAAGTCGGTGAAGTGGCGAGAATCATTGCCAGAAGATACGGTGAACAGAGCGAAAAGGAAAGCGATAAAACCAAGGATCTTGGCGAAGAGCTGGCCGATGTCCTGTTTGTAACATTGTGCCTGGCCAACCAGACCGGAGTAAATTTACAGGAAGCTTTCGATAAAAAAATGAAGATTAAAACCGATCGCGACAAAGACCGCCATCAGAATAATGAGAAATTAAAATAATCCCGGAAGATTGTACCATAAATAAATTTCCGGTCTCCAACCCAGAAGTACAATGAAGAAGCTAAAAAAATCAGAATTAAAAGCAGACCAGACCATACAGATCAGCGGTTCGAAGAGTATTTCGAATCGTTTGTTGATTTTGGAAAATCTGTTTAATAATATAAAAATCGGCAACCTGTCCAACTCGCAGGATACCCGGTTATTGGAAAAGGCTCTTTCCGAAAATACAGAAACCGTGGACATTCACCATGCAGGAACAGCGATGAGGTTCCTGACATCTTATTATTCCATTCAGGAAGGAAAGACAACCATTCTTACCGGATCTAAGAGAATGAAAGAAAGGCCAATCAAAAACCTGGTTACCGCTCTGCAAAAACTGGGTGTGGAAATCGAATACCTGGAAAATGATGGATTCCCGCCCCTGAAAATTACAGGAAGGAAAATCACGGAGAAAAGTGTGGAAGTTCCGGCCAACATTTCAAGCCAGTTTATTACCTCCCTCCTGCTGATTGCCGGAAAACTGGAAAACGGACTGGAAATCAACCTGGTTGGTGAAATTACGTCAAGATCCTATATCGAAATGACGTTGGATATTTTAACGACATTCGGAATTCAGAACAGCTTTATTGGAAATACCATCAAGGTTGAGCCGTTTGCCGATCAGCAGTCATCGACCGTTACTTATGAAGTGGAAAGCGACTGGAGTTCTGCTTCCTATTTTTATTCCTTTGCCGCGTTGGGAAGGAAAACCCTTCACCTGAAAAGTTTTTATAAAGCATCTACCCAGGGAGATTCGGCCATTGCGCAGATTTATGAAAGGTTTTTCGGGATTAAAACAACTTATACCGAAGATCAGCATGCTCTAACGCTTCAGCCTGACCCTGATTTCAGGTTTCCGGATAAAATCGTTCTGGACATGAATAACTGCCCCGACATTGCCCAAACTCTTTGTGTAACGGCTTCGGCACTGAGAATCCCTTTTGAAATTTCAGGACTCGGAACCCTGAGGGTAAAAGAAACCGACCGGCTGCTGGCTTTGTACAACGAACTGCAAAAGCTCGGAACGGAAACCGAAATTACAGATTCAACCATTCAATCGGTCCGCTTCGGTGAGCCGCAGGACAATATCTCCATCAAAACCTATCAGGATCACCGGATGGCGATGAGCTTCGCACCGTTCTGCCTGATCAAAGAATTGAATATTGAAGATGAAGCGGTGATAGAAAAATCGTACCCGATGTTCTGGGAGGATCTTGAAAAAATCCTGATCAGCCACAACGGTTAAAATCATAAATTAAGAATAATGGAAAAGGCTGCCCGTCATAAGGCAGCCTTTTCCTATAAAAATTTAATCAACTTTTTATTTCCGGATACTGTAGGCCGCCAATATCTTATTAAAAATCTCCGTATTTTCAAAGACGCCTGTAAACTCTTTAGAATTCGGACCATAAGCAAAAACACTGGAGGGCAAAGACGTATGATCATTGGTGCTGAAATTTCCGAACACCCAGCCGTCTTTAAGGCTTCCGTCCAGCAGGCTGAGCCCTCCGGTCTCATGATCGCCCAATACCACGACCAGGGTTTCCTTATTTTCATCGGCAAATTTCATGGCTTTTCCCACGACCTCATCGAAATCCAGCAATTCGGTAACCAGCTGCCCGATGTTGTTGCTGTGCCCGCCTCCATCGGTCTGGGAAGCTTCCACCATCATGAAAAATCCTTTTTCATTGGATTTCAGGTCATTCAGGGTAAGATCAAAAGCATCCGCCAGCCAGCTTCCTCTTCCTTCGGTCATTCGTCGGGATGCCAGAGGATCAGCCACCAAAGTACGGCCGTTGATTTTTCCTGCTGATTTCAGATCACCGTAGATGTCAATTTTTGCATCCCTGAATTTCTGTTCGGTTTCTTTTGTTAATCCGCTGGAGGGTCCGCCGATCAGGATTTTGGTTTTGGAAGCAATAAAATCTTTCAGAATAGGCTCTGAGCTGTTTCTGTTATCCGAGTGTGCATAGAAATCTGCCGGTGTGGCATCGGTAACATCCCCGGTAGAAATCAGTCCGGAAACCATTCCTTTTTCAGCAATGATATCGGGGATCTGGGCCAGGGATTTTCCGGCCTCATCGACCCCGACAAATGTATTTCTTGTTTTCATGCCGGTTGCAAAAGCGGTAGATCCCGGGGCCGAATCGGTAATGTAGGCATTAAAGGAACTGGTTTTGGATAATCCCGTAGCTTTCATATTAAAGACGTTCAGCTTTCCTTTGTTCGCCGTAAAGGCGGCATAATACTGGGGCAGAGAAGTCCCGTCCGGAATCAGCAGGATCACATTTTTTACTTTTTTGCTGATTCCGTCCGTCTTATAAGTTGGGGTGTAGGTACCGTATTCTTTTGTGTTCTTATAAAAGTTTTTTGGAATCGCAGTCAGGAATTTCTTAAGATCCGGGATATGGTCGGTATTGAGGTAATCCACTCCCAGATCCATCAGGTTTACCCAGGCATTTGTAAAGTCAGGTGCTCCGTAAAAGCGGACGGGCTTGTTTTGGGCATGCGCTTTTTCAACAGCCTTCCTGATCTTTACCGTCTCTTCATCTCTCGGGATGCCTTTACCGCTCCATTTAACCAAGCTTGTAAAATCCGAGCTGAGCATCCCTATCCTTTTCAGCTGATCCGCCGTATAGGTTTGATCAGGATCGCCGTCGAAATACAGGTAATCCGGATAGTTTTTAAAATCCTCAGGCTTCGGCCGGTCTCCCGTAATAACAATTTTAATTTCGGAATTCCCTGTAATGTCGGGATATTTTCTCAGTTCCTTTACCAGGGCAGCAAGGCTTGCCGGTGCATCTTTTTTAATATCGATCAGCAGCTGCAGCTTCTGAGGATTACCGGGATAGATATGCCCCTTATTTAATTTTATCTGCCTGGAAATGTTGCTCAGATACATATTTTCCAGTGTCCGGTCCGGAGACAGGTCTTTTTCCGTATGAGCCACCCACAGCTGGTCCTTCACAGGGAACACATCAGCTTCTATAGATCCGAAATGCGCATAATAGGCATCCCAAAAAGGGACATCCTGCATATAATCGTTATGCGAATGGGCATTGGCCACACTGTAATTCAGATAATTCTGCGCATGATGCCCTGACCAGATCCCCAAAGCCACAACCATGCAAATTTTTAATATCTTCATAATACCTTCTGAAAAAACCCATCATCACAGAAGCTCCGTGATGACAGGGTGAATTTTATTTAAATTAAATGTTTACCAGCCTTCGTTCTGTTTGATAATCCCTTTGCTGTTTACGATTTCCACCTGCGGAACGGCCCAGACGTTATGTACCGATGGATTGAAATTTCGGGCTGCCCAAACCGTCTGCCCGTTGATTCCGTGCAACGGTTTTGCATAATTGGCCTGTGCATCGCCCCAACGTACAAGATCGCGGTGACGGTCTGCCCATTCGCCGGCAAGCTCGCAACGTCTTTCATGTTTGAGGTCTGCCAGCGTACATCCTGTTTTCGGAGCCAAGCCTGCACGGACTCTGATTCTGTTGATTTCCTGGTCAGCATTCTGCCCCATCATCAGCAAAGCTTCCGCCCTGATCAGGATCACCTCAGCATAACGCATGATCGGAACGGCAAGATCGGTACACGGATAATCTCCGTTGGCACTTACGTGGCCACTGTTCAGCGGGTATTTAAAGGCATCCATGTATTTGTTGAACTGGTAACCGGTAAGCGAATTGGTGGAAGCGTAGGTTCTTTCCGTACCGTTAAAGGTAAATTTATCACCCAGCTTCAGGATGGTAGCACTCCTTCTCAGGTCTCCCGTTTCATATTCATCATACAGTTCTTTCGTAGGCTGGAAATATCCCCATCCGTTATACTGCCCCCAGCCTTTGTTTTCGAGCATTACACCCGGAAGGATGCTTCCTACGGAATTGAATTTAGGGGTACTTGGTACCGACCAGATGTATTCGGAACTGTAATTGTTTTCCGCTTTAAAGACATCCGAATAATTTGTTAAAAGGTTCCTGTTTCCTTTGGTCATGACTTCATTGGCCCAGAAAGCCGCATTTTGCCAGTCTTTCATAAACAGGTAAACTTTTGCCAGTAACGCCCAGGCTGCTGCTTTATGCGGCCTGCCGTAATCTTTTGCAGGAAGCTGTTCCTGGTACGGAAGCAGGTTAGCGGCTTTTTTCAGGTCCTGAACAATGTAATTGTAATTTTCCATGACATGGGCTGCCCTCGGAATAGGATTCGGATCCGGATCTTGGGTACGGTCCACAATCGGAACACCGGCTTTTTCATTTCCGTAATTATAGGCAAGCTCGAAATACATTCTGCTGCTCATAAAAAGGGCTTCTCCCAGATATTTATCCTTTACCGCTGCTGAAGCCTGGATGTTATCGATGTTCCGGATCACCCGGTTGGCCATTCCGATAACGGTGTATCTTTTATTCCATTGGGTTTCCAGGTCTCCGGCGGCAATATAATTGCTGCTGAAATTTTTGGCATTGTCGGGTTCACTCTTTGCTCTTCCCGTTACCATATCATCACTGGCGTTGATGAACCAGAAAAGGCCTCTTCCATAAAATTCACTGTCAGCCAGCGGCCTGTACATGGCATTGGCTCCCGTAATAAGGTCATTTTCGGTTTTCCAGAAACTCGCTTCGGTAGGTGTTCCCTCAGGTTGAACGTCCAATTCTCCCGTACAGGATAACAACATGACAGAGATTCCTGATATTAAAAATATTTTACTGAAAATTTTCATTTTTCTTTTTTTAATAGTTAAAAATTATAATTCGACTTCCACCCCGAAAATAAATGAACGGGCCTGAGGATATCTTCCCGTATCGACTCCGTAAGAGTTCATTCCCACTTCAGGGTCAAAGCCCGTATACTTTGTAATGGTGAAAAGATTATTTGTCGTAACGTATATTCTCAGCTTATTGATGTCCAGTCTTTTATAAAGGTCTTTCGGCAGCGAATATCCTACCGTCAGGTTTTTCAGCCTTAGATATGACCCGTCTTCCACATAAAAATCCGAAACTTTGGAATAATTTCCGCTCGGGTCGCCCTGTACCAGCCTCGGAATATTAGTATCCGTATTTTGCGGCGTCCATGCATTCAGGATATCCCGGTCCATATTGTAATTCTGCCCCGTTCCTCCGGGATTCAGTGAAACAAACTTAAACCCGTTGAAAATTTTGTTTCCGTAAACGCCCTGAAAGAATAAATTCATATCAAAGTTTTTCCACGTCATGTTGTAGGAAAGTCCATAGGAAAATTTAGGATATGGGCTTCCGAGGTTTACAAAATCATTGTTGTTGAGAGTTCCGGTATTGCCTTCTTTTTTCAGGAATTTAATGTCTCCCGGCTTGGCATTGGGCTGGATGAGGTTTCCGTTGGCATCTTTATAACTATTGATCTCCTCCTGCGTCTGGAAAATCCCGCCTGTCCGGTATCCGTAAAAGGAATACAACGGATCCCCTACTTTTACCCTCGTAGGTTTTAAAACTCCTCTTACGCCATTATCATTGATAAAGATCTCATCCACACCGGCTAACTGCTTCACCGTGTTTTTTAGTTGACTGAATACCGCTCCGATCGAGTAGGTAAAATCTCCTGTAGCTTTGCTGTTGTAATTAATTCCCAGTTCATATCCTTTATCCTCAAATAATCCGGCATTCACGTATTGGTTGGAATAGGTTGAGGTACTCGGAAGGCTTACATTGAAGATCTGATCCCTGGAATTTTTAATAAAATAATCAAACTGTACCGAAAGGCTGTTGTGCAGGAAGGAAGCATCAACTCCAAAATCCGTCTGCTCAGATTTTCCCCATTTCAGATTAGGATTCGGACGTGTTGTCGCATAATAGGCAATATTCTGGGAAGGATCCTGTCCGAAGATCACATTGTTGTACCGGGTCATCAGCGGATTCACGGCCTGGGATGAAATGCCTCCCAGATTTCCCAGGATCCCATAACTCCCCCTGAATTTCAGATTGGAAAGCCAGCTGGTGTCCTGCATGAAATTTTCTTTGGTAACTACCCAGGCTCCGGACACCGCATAGTAATTGGCGAAACGGTTCTGCCGGGCGACCAGTGAAGAGCCGTCCCTTCTTCCCAATACACTAACGATATATTTACCGGCATAATCGTAATTTACTCTTGCCAGATAAGAGACCAAAGACTGCTTGTAGCGATAGCTGGAAACATCTTTATTGGTATCGGCCGCATTCTGAAGATACTGGAACGTTTCCGATTCGCTTCTGAAATCATAGGCTTTAGCCATAAAACCGTCATCAATGGTCTTTTGGAAAGTAAACCCGGTGAGGAAATCCAGGTTATGCTTTCCCGCGGTAAGTTTGTAGGTAAGGATCTGCTCCGCAAGGGCGGTAGAAGAATTGTTGGACTGGTATTCCAGATTGTTCGTATCGAATATTTTACCGACTTCCAGAACCCTTGCTGTGAAATTCTTCACATTGCCGATCCTGAAGGTCTGTGAGAAGTTGGAACGGAATTTCAGGTCTTTTGCCAGCGTGATCTCCGCATAAGGATTGATCATGATCTCATGAGTCGGATTCTTTAGGTTGATCCTCTGGAGATAAGCCACCGGGTTGATGACGTCTCCGTAGCCACCGGCCACATTAACCGGTAGTCCCGAGTAAGCGCCTGTTGGCGTATAAACGGCAACGTTGGGCGGATAATACATTGCCGCTACCAAGGCTCCCGTATAAGCACTCCGGGTATCGGCAGAATTCCCGTCGGAATAATTGTAATACATATTTTCACCGATGGTCAGCCAGTCTTTTACTTTATGTTCGGAATTTACCCTGAAATTGTATCTCTTTGCCTGCGTATTCAGCAAGATCCCTTCAAGATTACGATGGTTCATCCCTACGAAATACCTGGACTTTTCATTTCCACCGCTCAGGTTCATGTTATATTCCTGGATAGCGCCAGTACGGAAAATCTCTTTCATCCAGTTGGTCCTTGTAATTCTTCCGTCCGGATACAGATCCGGATTGAAAGCCAGGGGTAAACTGCTGAGCTTGCCCGCATTTTCATAGGCTTTGTACATCACGTCCTGAAATTCGGCGGCATTTAAGGCTTCCCTGATTTTCCATGCCTGGTTCAAACCGTATTTTACGTCAAAATCTACCGTCAGCGTTCCCTTTTTCCCCTTCTTTGTGGTAATGAGGATAACCCCTCCTGATGAACGTGCTCCGTAAATAGCTGCCGAGGCATCTTTAAGAACGGAAATATCCTGGATGTCATTGGGATTGATGGAAGGTGTTCCGTTGAAAACCACTCCGTCCACTACATACAGCGGTGTTTCCCCGTTGATTCCTCCCAGGCCGCGGATATTCACCCGCGGCGTTCCGTTAGGATCACCTCCTTCATTCACTACGGTAACTCCGGGCGCTTTCCCCTGAAGCACTTCACCTACGCCGGATAATGATCTTGACGTTAGTTTGTCTAAGGAAGCCTCCGTAACCGCACCGGATACTTTGCTTTTTTTCTGTGTCCCGTATCCCACGACCACCACTTCGTCCAGGTTTTTTTCTTTTAAGCTGTCTTTTTTCTGAGCCAGAAATAGCGGTGAAGCGGTGATGGCACCAATAAGTAATACCCGTCCTGTAAAATAGTTTACTGAAACCGGGATTTTAAATACATTCATAAAATCCTTGATTTAACCTGCGCAAAATTAGTCTACCACATCCCAGGGCTTTATTAAGCTACTATTGTCCTTTTGTGAACTAATTTTTTCATTTTTAAAAAACCGGTTTTCAGATTCGGAAGAAAAACGCTTAAATGTTTAATCCAATTTAATAAGAAACATTTTTATCATTAAATTTTACAATTCAAATGTTCATTATGTTAAACGTATTTTAAGTTTAAAACCCGACAATAAAAGTAGACTTATTAATTTTCTTTACTTTCGCTGCATATCCTTTGGCGGATAGTAAAAAAATTTCAGGTCTTATTTATGATCATTTGACGGATATAAATTAATTTAAAAACTGAAGGTGATAAATAGGTTTCTTTTGCATAAAAATGAATAATTTTAGGTCCTGAAAATTCTCTAACGGCCTTTAATCAATAAACACTTTAATTATTCATGTCAAAGACTATCATCATCACAGGAACTTCATCGGGAATCGGTTTTGTGCTGGCCGAATATTTCGGAAAGAAAGGCCACAGGGTTTACGGGCTGAGCAGAAAGCACACCGAAAGTTCTTATTTCACATCGATTCCGACGGATGTTACGGATAACAATGCCGTACAGCAGGCCATTGCCGAAATCCTGAAAACGGAGAGCAGGATCGATGTCCTGATCAACAATGCCGGAATGGGAATGGTAGGTGCCGTGGAAGATTCTTCGAAAGAGGATATTTTAAAACTGTTTAATCTGAACCTTGTGGGTGCGGTACAGATGATGAGCGCTGTAATGCCGAAAATGCGGGAAAACAAATTCGGCCAGATCATTAATGTTTCCAGTATCGGAAGCGAAATGGGACTGCCGTTCCGCGGGTTCTATTCGGCTTCGAAATCTGCGCTGGATAAAGTGACGGAAGCCATGCGGTATGAAGTGTACCCGTGGAACATCCATTTGTGCTCACTGCACCTGGGCGATATTAAAACCAATATTGGGGAAAACCGGGTACGCACGAAAGTTTCAGAACCTTACAAAAGTGTTTTTGATAAAGTCTATGCCCTGATGAATTCCCATGTCGGCGACGGGACCGAACCGCTTCAAGTAGCGGAATACGTGGATCAGCTTTTAACAAAGAAAAGTTGGAAGGCCCATTATTATTTCGGTAAATTCGGACAGAAGATTGGAGTTCCCCTTAAATGGATTCTTCCGCAGGGAACTTATGAAAATTTAATGAAAAAATATAATAAACTGGCGTAAATTCAGTTATTTAAACAAATAGAACCTCCCTAATTTTAAAGCATCAGGCTATCAGAAAGTTTAATTAAATATCCTAAAATAGCTTAATGGTTTAAAAATTTAAAGTTTGAAACTGCTTCTGAAAATATTTTTTATCCTGTTTTGCGTTTTTACCCAGGCGCAGAAGAAGCATTATTTCCTTACCGATGCGGAAACAAAAATAAGAAAGAAGGTGAAAGATTCTGCTTCCGCCGTGAAATTTCTGGATTCCCTGGCACAGACCAATTACTTTTTTACGCAGCTGAAAGAAGTAAGGAAAAAAGGTGACAGTACGGAAATTATTTACGATAAGGGGAAAAACTTCAACCAGACCTACGTCAGCCTTTCGGATTCCATCGCCCAGAGAACCAGGATCCAAAAAGAATTTTTCACAAAAAACCTGGACTCTGTTAAGAAGAGCATCAATAAAAGCTACATCAATGACGGTTTTGCCTTCAGCAGGATCAAGTCCAAATACAAAGGCCAGAAAAACGGCTATCCCGTCGTGGAGCTGGACATCAATAAAAACAACAAAAGGACAATCGACGGTTTTGTGGTAAAAGGGTATACCAGCGTTCCGAAAAGGTTTATTAAAAATCTGGAAAAGGAATTCAAAGGAAAGACCTATGACGATAAAAACCTGATTGCGATTAATAAAAGTTTCCAGAGCCACCAGTTTGTAACCCTGGAGCGGCCGCCGCAGACTCTGTTTACCAAAGATTCCACGAGCATTTATCTGTTCATGGAAAAGAAAAAGACGAACAGTTTTGACGGGGTAATCGGTTTTGGAAACGACAAGACCGATAAATTTACTTTGAACGGTACTTTAAATGTAAATTTCAGGAATATTTTCAACGGGTTCGAAACGGTGAATTTATACTGGCAGCGAAACCCGGACAAAGGCCAGACTTTCGATCTGCAGACGGATATCCCCTATCTTTTCAAATCCAATGTCGGCCTGAATATGAAGGTGAATATTTTCCGCCAGGACTCTACCTTTGCCAATGTAAAAGCACTCCCTGCATTTTATTACCACATCAATTCCCGCAACAAAATCGGTTTCAGGGGAACGTTTGAAAGCTCCAGCATCATCGATACTTTGTACGTGCAGGGGAAAGATTACAACAAAAAAGGAATCGGGATCTGGTTTGAAATGGTAGAGCCTACGGACATCGATCTTTTTCTTTATAAGACAAAAATCAATGGCGGATACGATTACCTGACGACTACTTATACAAAGGATAACATCAGAGCTCCACAGAACCAGTTCTACTTTTTCGGGGAACATAATTACCATATCAACGGAAACCATTTTCTCAATATCAAAGCAGAGGGTGCAATGATGGATTCTAAAATCGACTTTTCCGCAAACGAACTCTACCGCTTTGGCGGCTGGAATTCCATGCGGGGCTTCAATGAAAATTCCCTCGCCGCCGATTTCTATTACTACGGAGGACTGGAATACCGGTACCTGATCGGCAGCCAGGCTTTCTTTGATCTTTTCGGGCAGTACGGCCAGCTCAACAATAAATCGCTTAACGTCCGGCCCAAGCTTTACAGTGTTGGTCTCGGATTCAACTTCTTTATTCCGATCGGCCTGATGAGTTTCCAGCTTTCCAATGGGAATGAATTCGGGAATCCTTTTAAATTCAATGATATTAAAATCCATTGGGGAATTCTAAGCCGGTTTTAACCGGATCCCGACACTAAAGTTTCATGCTTATTCTTAAATTTTTGATCTGAATTTTTACTCTTATAAACAACAGGTAAGACGGAAAGCCCGAAATATCATTCCATAAAAAGAACACTAAATTCACACCGTCCGGTGAAAAATATTCAGAGGACTGATTTCAATCATATTCGCATAATACAATTTAATAGTAATATTCCTGAAAAATTAAGCATCACTTTATTTCATTAATAAACTGATATCTAAAGACTAAGGATAATTTAATGTTAAAAGATTTTTTTTAAATGTAAAATTTCATTAATTTCATTTCACTAAATATATCACCATGGAAAGATTTAAACTTACCCTAGCTTTGTCTTTCGCTGCGCTGAGTGCAACTGCCCATATTAGCGCACAAGACACCAACACAGACAATCACACGATTACCATTTCCGTTCCGGAAGTCGCCTTGGTAGACATCGAACCGGCAGCCACCAAAAACATTACCCTGGGATTCACAGCCCCTACGGAAGCCGGTAACCCGGTAGTAGGAAACGCTGCCAATAATACGCTGTGGCTGAATTATTCTTCCATTAAATCCGTTGCCGATCCTACCCGTAACGTTTCCGTAAAATTAAATGCCGTAATTCCGGGAGTTGATATCCGGGTAACAGCAGCGGCCGCTACCGGTGCAGGAGGCGGAACCTTAGGAACTCCGGCTGCCCAGCTGACTTTAAGTGCCGCCGACCAGACCATTATTTCAGGAATAGGAAGTGCCTACACAGGGAATGGAGCCAACAACGGCCATAACCTTACCTACTCCCTGGCTCCCGGAAGCGGCCCCGGAGGTGTTGCCGTTTATGCCGATCTGCAGGCAACGGCAACGACGGTAGCGACGGTCACCTATACCATTTCAGACAACTAATTATCTGCGATTTAAATTGAATAAGGAAGAATCCCAACGGCTTCTTCAGGATTTTCATTGCCCAACATTTAAAACCAAAACTTTACATGAATATGATAAAGCACATCCTGCTGTTGCTGATTTTTTCTTTTCAGTGTTCCTTTTTACGGGCAGGAATTGTCATTTTAAACGGATTGTCCCATACCTATAAAGTAGAAAACGGAAAAGTCTACCGTGGAAAAATTGCCATAGAAAACAATGGGAAACAGCCGCAGAGCGTCAAACTTTTCCTTCAGGATTTCACCTATCAGTCGGATGGAACTATTTATTATTCGGCACCTGGTACCCATGCAAGAACGAATTCCGGATGGATCAGAATGAATACCAATCTGGTAAGTCTTAAAGCAAAAGAAAAAACGGAAATCTTTTATGAAATTACCGTCCCTGATCAGGTTTCCGCTGCCGGAAGCTATTGGAGTATCATTATGGTAGAACCTGTGGAAGAGATAAAACCGGATGAAAACCCATCCGGGGTAAGTATTACTTCGGTTATCCGGTATGCCGTCCAGGTAATTACAGATATCGGTATTGAGAAGGCAAAGCCCGAACTGAAATTTGAAGGTGTAAAAATGGAAAAAGAGAACGGAAAAAGGTTTCTGAACGTAGCCGTTGCCAATACAGGAAACCTGTACTGCAAGCCAACGGTTGCCGTAGAAATTTACAATAAAAACAACGGACAAAAAACAGGCACCTTTTCCAGTCCGGCTATGGGCTTATTGCCACAGACTTCAAAATCGTTTCCTATTGATCTCGAAAAGATTCCTGCAGCGAAATATAACGCCGTCCTCATTGCCACCGATGAGGATGAAAATGCCTTCGCCCTGAATGTGGAACTAGAAGTAAAGGATGATTAGAAACTGTATCTTATATGTATTCATACTTTTTCCCGTACTTATCTTTTCGCAAAAAGAAAATTTTGCCGATAAGAAAGATAAACTGCTGCCGGGAAGCACTACCTCCGTTTCCTTTACGATCGACAACCCGGATTCCGGGATTAAAATGTATGACTTGCAGGTGATCTCTGCCAGCCCGTTTATCATTCCGGTTATTACGGCCGGATCCACAGAAATCCGGAGTTCCGGTAAAAATGTTTACATCGTTCCTTTAAAGGTGGCTGCCGAAACTCCCCAGGGCATCTACTCCATCACCCTAAAAGGTACGGAGAAAAATACCGGAGAAAAGTTTGTAAAGCATAACGAATTTACGGTTTCCGGGAAACGGCAAATTATGCTGACTGTTCTGAGTGCGCCTGAATTTGTAAAAGCCGGAGAGATTATTAGCGTTGCTTTTCTATTAAAGAACAACGGGAATCTTACCGAGAATCTGATCCTTGAAAGCAAAAATGCCGTTATCGACCAGGCATCGGCTCTTGTTTTGCCGGCAGGAGAAGAAAAGATAATCCGGGTAATGAAAAACACGAGTCCGGATTTGCAAAAGAATGAATTACAGAATGTAAATCTTTCGGTGCATGATGCCGGTAATCCGCAGGAATCTCAAAGCGCGTACAGCAGCATCAATGTTATTGCCGTAAACCCTTTGGAGGAGGACGTGTTTCACCGGCTGCCAGCATCTGCTTCAGTTTCTTTTATCGGTATGCAGAACCGCGGGGAATATCATGACGGATTCCAGGGTGAAATTTATGGTAAAGGAAGCCTGGATAAAGACCATAAGAATCTTCTTGAGTTTCGTGCCGTAACAAAAAATCCCATAGAATTCAATTCTTTTACCCCTTACGAAGAATATTTTATAAATTATAAACGGGATAATTTCTTCCTGCATCTTGGCGATAAGAATTACTCATCGTCCTTTCTGACGGAATATGCACGATATGGCCGCGGTGCGGAAATCCGGGTGGATGTTGAAAAATTCAGTTTCGGAGGCTTTTATAACCACCCGAGATTTTTCAGGGATATCAAAGATGAATTCAATGTATATTCAAAATATAAAATGGCAAAGGAATCGGAGATTACCGCCGGTTACCTGTATAAAATTCCGAGACTGGAGCATGCCGGATTGAGTTTTTCGACCTTCAGACTGGATTCTGATGCCCACTTACCTTATATGACAGGAAAATTTAAACTTACTAAAAATATTGAAGTTTCCGGAGAAGCTTCTTACAGCAAAACGGCAAAAACGGTTGGAAATGCTTTGATGCTTCAGACGGTCTTTAATTTTAATAAAATAAACGGAAACCTAATGTATATGCGAACCAGCCCGGAATATGCAGGGTATTTTAATAATACCAGTACTTTTAACGGAAATTTCCAGTACCCGATTTTTAAGAAAGTCAATATCATGGCTAACTATGTTCAGGATGCCAAAAACTTTCAGCGCGACACCCTATTCTTAGCCGCACCTTACCGGAAATATCTTCAGTATGGAATCCAGTACCGGTATTCAAAAAACGGCTCCCTAATGTTGTACAACGGGTTCCAGCGGTATGAAGACCGGCTGATGCCTAAAGAATTTGATTACAAAGAAAAGTTTTTCAGGCTGAGCCTCGATCACCAATTGGGAATTTTTCAGATTAATCTGCAGGGCCAGTTCGGCAAGACAGATAATTATCTTCTGGGCTTTTCCGGAAATTCCGGTTTTTATACGGCCATGGTCAGTTTTGAGAAATTCAGGACTTCATTCAATATATTCGGGAGCTATGCCGTTACTTCACGTTATGAGATGCCGAATCAGAAACAGGTGTATTACGGGGCAAGAATATTGAGCCGTTTCTCGGATAAGACCAGTTTCAGTCTTTTTTACCAAAACAATTATATGCCTGAAGAATATTATGCAGACCGGAATCTTTTTGAGCTGCTGTTTCATCAGCAGGTTTTTCCCGGCCATGAATTCGATCTTTCAGGAAGATATGCCCTGCAGCGTGGTGAGCTGGGAAACAAAGATTTTATTTTCTCTTTCCGATATACTTTACGTCTCAATATACCCACCCAGAAAAAAGCAGAATATACCAGTCTGTATGGAAACATCAGTAATCTCGGCGTTAAAAAGGTGGAAGGCATCCGGCTGATGCTGGGAAGCCATTTATCTGTAACCGACCGGTATGGAAATTTCGTATTTAAAAATATTGTTCCCGGCGATTATACTCTTGAAATTGACCGGTCCACAACCAGCATTACTGACATTGCGAATGTGACCATTCCTGCTGCAATGCATCTTACCGATCAGGAAAATGTTTTCAATTTCGGGCTTACGGAAGCTGCAACCATCCATGGAAGGATTGAGTATTCCGAAAGCGGTCAGGCAAGCTTTACTCAGGCGCCTGCTGCAAAAGAGAAAAAGAAAAAGGAAAAAATTATTGTAGAAACATCAAATGGTGAACATACCTACCGGAAAATGGCAGCTTTAGGAGAAAATTTTGATTTTACTTATCTCCGTCCCGGCGAATGGAAAGTAAAGATTTACCGGAACGGCCTTGATAAAAAATACAAAATCCCGGTTGAGCATTTTGATCTCCGTTTGCAACCTGGAGAAATTAAAACAATTATATTCAATATTATAAAACAGCAGACTGAAGTGAGGTACCAGCAGGAATCTATTCGGGTAAGCTACAATGAAACCAGAAAACAAAAATGAGTATGATGAAAGTGATATTTCTATCCGGATTATTTTTATCGTGCAACATCCGGTCACAGACCACCGGAAACAGAACCGTTACCTTAACGCTTCCGGTAGTAACCCTGATGGATGTGGAGCCTGCCGGTAGCATCAGTTTAAACTACACCGCCCCAGCCGAAGCGGGAAATGCCGTAACCGTTCCCGCAGCCAATACAACGAAATGGATCAATTATACTTCAGCCATCACTGCTGCCGGAGCTACGAGGAGAATAACCGCTTCCATTAATCAGGTCATTCCGGGAACCGACATCAGAATTCAGGCAGCTGCTGCCTCCGGATCCGGCGGCGGCAGTTTAGGAAATCCTTCGGCACAGATTGTGTTGACGACTGCCGCACAGACCATCATCAGCGGGATCGGTGGTGCATTTACAGGAAACGGTGCCAATAACGGCCATCGGCTAACGATCAGCCTAACCAATAATACGTATGCTAACCTAGCCGTCAGAACCAATACTCCTATTGTTATTACTTACACCATTACCGAATAATATGCAGTTCTTCTCAAAACAATATGTACAGAAAATTATCTTATCCCTCCTTTTGGTGATGGGTTGGAAAATCAAGTCACAAAGGACGCTGACTGTTGGTGGAACAAATTGGGTTTTAAATATTCCAGCTATTACGGAAGCAGGGACCAATTATACAGGAACCTATGAAAGTGCCACCAATGAAATTCTTTTAGCAGCGACCGTTCCTCTTCTTTTGGGAAGCGGAAAAGTGAGCATGCATTACGAAGCCAATCCGACATGGAATTCGAATCTTATTCTGAATGCACGTCGCACCGGCAACGGAACAACTTCCTGTACCACCTGTACGATTACCGGCGGTACCACGTATACCAATATCCCAGTAACGACAGATGTCGAATTATTCAGAATTACCGCAGTCCTTGCATTGGCAGCCTACACCAACATTCCGGTACAGCTGCAATTAAGCGGTGTATCCGTTACGATTCCTGCTACCACTTACAGCAGCCGAATTGTTTTTACGATAAGCGCTTTGTGAAGCAGTAATAAGTAATGAGTAATGAGTAAAAAGTAAAGTTAGGTTTCTTGTAGCTATGCTGCAGGGATAAATTTGTTGTAATGAGAGGTTGGCTGTGAGAAGACTGAAGATTTTCAAGCTATGAGCCATCAGCCAAGATTGTGTTTGTTCTTCTGCTGAACCTTAAACCTTAAACTTTGAATCTTGAATTTTGAATTTTGAATTTTGAATTTTGAACCTTGACGTACGGGCATAAAAAAAAGTCTCATTCAAATTAATGAATGAGACTTTTAATAAAAACTGGCGGCGACCTACTCTCCCGCTATTCGCAGTACCATCGGCGCT
>CAJYRQ010000039.1 GCA_913777465.1 uncultured Chryseobacterium sp. | reverse complement strand
AAAATCGAAATATTTTTTGTTGTACTTTTCCAAATACGACAGAGCAGAAAAACAAAACATCATTTGCTTTCTAAAAAATTAGCCGTATAAAAAGAGGCTGCCCTTTTTGGACAGCCTCTTTTTTTGTTATGTATTTCGTCTATATTTTATATTCTGCAAGCCGTAATGTGTATTATAAAGGATCACGCGCAAAAGTTGGGGACTATGCAAAAAGTTTGGTCAATCTGAATAGGAAGAAAGACCGGTCTTTTACTGGATCACGCACAAAAGTTGGGGACTAAGCAAAAAGTTTTAGTTAATTTGAATAAAAATAAAGTTCTGATTAAGCGCAAAACATGTCTTCTAAACGAAAGGTTCAGATATTTAAACAGATAAATTCTAAATTTGATCAATTTAAATTAACGTGGATTCGAGTTACTAAAAGGCTGGAAGAGGGGTGCTGGATGCTGGAAGCACTGTCGTTTAAGGATATTACCCATAATTTTGAATATCAACTAATTTTTTTTCACTACTCTAAAGCCTTTAAGATTTTCACTTATCTTTCAATTCCATTAAGCTGCTTAAAAACAAATAATTACCGTCGAATTCACGTTAAATTATTCATTATTTACTTAAATATTAAGTTCAATACCAAAAAACTGACAGAATTTCGATCTGCCAGGTTTGTCAGTAGATAATCAGGTCTGTTTCTTTGAAAAGATTAAGGAGTTTCAGTTGTTATTGGAATCCTTATTTCAGTTTCCATATAGCTTAGTAAACCGAGAGATTTTTTTATATTTAAATATAAAGACTGTAGATTGATCGAGGTACTTTTTTCCGGAATATCCAGCTTCTCTGTTATTCTGTATAAAAATTCAAGATTCAGCAAGATATCGTAGAGTTCGCTGATCGTGAAATTATCCCTATTAATGTACGGCAGGTATTTGTTTACTTCGGGAGCACTTTCAAAACCTGAATAATTATTAAGTAACAAAATTGCAAAAGCATTCAAAAATGATTTTTTATCCTTAATATCTTTCTGTCTGCAATCGTTATAGTAGAATTGTAATTTTTCTATGATCCCAGCCTGATCCGCAGAGTCATTGTGTAAAACAAAAAATACAGCTTCATTTATGTATCCTTGCAGGTTACTATGATCTGAAGGTAACGGATAATTCTTCAGTACTTCATTTAATTTGTTTTTAAGTAATAGTGATATATCATCTTGAGAGTCTGACACGCAATGAAGTAATTCTTTTTTGTGATAATTGAAAATTATTGATTTGATATTTTCAAAGTTGATGTAACGCTGTTTTTGAATGGAATTTAAAAATTCTGTAAATGATATTTTATCTTTCTCCTGAAATATGAAGGACTTCTGAGTCTGGATTCTGAAATACAGTTCAATAATATTAATGTTATAGCTGATATTGCTCTGTTTCGTAAGCTGGTTGATGATTTTCAGGGATTCGTCAAACAGTTCCGATTCATAATAAATGATGGCCAGGATTTCAAGTACTTCCGGTGTGTCGCACGAAGTATCGAAAATGCGGGTTTTGAATTTCTCAAGATACTCCTGAACCGGATTTCCGGCCCTTATGTCGGAAAGGATATTTTCAAGTTCAATCTTGGCAATGCTTTCCGTCATAAAGAAATCGGCTGCATCTTCCACAGTATTCTGGCTGACCAGCTTGTAATAATATTCTCCGTAGCATTGATAAGCTGCCCAGGTATTGGTTTTCCGGTGTTTCGTATAGCATTCCTTTCTCGCAATCTTTACCGCTTCACCGAATTCTTTCCCTTTGAAAAGTTGTTTGTAAAGCACTTCCGAAAAAGTTTTTGCTGCAGAGTCTTCCACGGCCCAACCAGAAATAACCACTGCCTTTACCCCCATCTTAATCAGCTGGGTTCCGATGCTGGCAGCGAGGGAAACCCGGTTTATATTTCTTTCATCCATCATCTGGGTATTTATCTTACCGGAATAGCAGCAATTGATAAACATAAACTCAGGAATGGCGGACAGCTGTTTGATGGTATCAGGATCAAGCAGGATTTCGTCACCCAGTACAATGCCTGATTGGATCGTATGCTTTTCCTTATCTTCTTCAAAAACTCCATGTCCGGAAATATGGATGATTTTATATTCATTTGAAAAGAGATCGTTTATGATTTTTCCGGTTTTGGCATCAATGAGATCTGTGGTTTCAAACTGGTTGTTCTTCAGAATATTCCTTACGGATTCTGCTTCTGCCTTTGCTGCTGGAAGATCCGGGAACTTCATGCTGTCCGTGTAATCCGGATTGATTACGATGGCTTTTTTATTTTCAATGATATTCGGATTTACTTGGTAATCGTCGGTATAGAGCTGCCTGATCATCCCTGTTTTAATGAATGCCGGTTCGGCACTGGTGGTATAGTCATGAAGCATTTCCCAAGGAAACTGCGCTGCATAATCATCCATCTTCCAACTGATGTTTTTTTGCTGCTTCAGTATTGATTTGAAATCATTGGGAACAAGAAGTTCAAATAAGGTTTTGGAAAAATTCTGGTCATACGTACGTTCGCTGGAAAATTCTTTTACATAAAATTCTGCGAGTTTCATATTTCCATCCACTGTTTTCTGGTCTATCCTTGCTCTTCCGGAATTTGCCGTGTGGGTTAAGCCTACAACCTGCCTGTTGTAAATATTACTGTTTTTGGAATATATCGCAGCTGTTGTAAAGGTTTGCCACCAGCTTGAACGGTCGGAGCGGAGAATCCTCTTTTTATTTCCAAGCCCTGTCTGGAAAGAACTTTCTATTTCGATACTTTCATCTTCAAAAAACTCATTATAAAGTTCTTTAAAAGACTGCTGGGCAATATCTTCATAATATTCCACAATTTCCAGCCTTCCGATTGTCTTCAGACCGTTATCAAGCAGAATGACTTTATCATTGGCTTTTTTAATTCCTGCTATCATGGAGTTGATGCTTTCATTGATGGACAGGCCGGCGTAATTGGAGCCGATCAGTACCGTACTGATGCTAAGTTCGGAATACATGTCATGATCTTTCGCCTGCTCACTGTCTCTGTACTGGATTGAATATTTCAGCACGGCAGATTCGATTGCTTTGGTCAGATTAAACCCGGAAAGTTCGTCCTGTTTTCCAAGTCCGACAATGATGCCACCTTTGGTCTGTTCTGAAGGCTGTAGAATAATCTCGCAGTCGCCTATTGAACTGGGATATAATCCGTAGGAGTGCCTTTCCGATAGCTTGTTTTTCAAAAGGCCATCCAGCCGTTTTTCAGCACTGTAGATTCCGTCATTTTTAAAATGGCCCAACATTACCGGATGATGGGCAAATTTCAGGTCTGCGTTAAAGACCGTTACGACCAGCGGTGTATTCCGGATTTGGGCAGGTGCATCTTTATCCAAACTGTTTTCATAGAGCAAGCCATTGTATATTTCTTCATCCGTAGAAGCGTGATCCACATAGGTAACGCTCCGGAATTCCGTTTTTTCATTCTTTATCCTGGGACTGTTATAGCGGGAATCAATTTTTTCATGATGGTAAATTTTTAAAATTAAATTGAAGATCTCATCCTCTTTTAACAGATTTTCATGTTTAGCTCCGGTGTAAAAGATGTTTTTTGCATAAAGGTCTTCTTTAGGAATGCTTTCTGCCCACACAGTGCTTCCGTCACCCGCATTGGTATACGTGTAGACTAGTTTGGATTTTTCCATGCCATTGCTTTTTCCCACCTCAATATCGGCTAGGGTAGAGGTGTCATGGCCTGCAATGTAGAAAATCCGGTCCTTGAAATCATTAATTTTAATGCCCAATGCCCGGTCCCTGAAGATTCTGTAATATTCCAAGTTTTTCGGAATGACAAATCCATCTTTGGCACTTTCATACGACTGCCATAAGGCATTGTCTGTAAAATCTTTGTTAAAAGGTAAGAGCTGAAGCACGCCGGGAAATTCGCTGACGGTTTTGATAACCTCATCCTTGCCATGAAAAGGATCAATTCTGGAAAGGAGCTTTACCTTGCTGTGTTCGCCGGCAAATATATTCAGAATCAAATGAGAACCTCTCCACGGTGTCCCGAAAAAGAGCGTTTTATTATTTGAAGACTCCATAAGCCTATGCCAGTTACTTTTTGTATCTCCATCCATAAGATGCCTGACCAATAGTCCACCCATGGAATGCGCCAGGATCGTTACCTGATTAAAGGATGCAAGGGTTTCAAGTCTTTTATTGAGCTTGGCTGATGTGACGGCAATATCTTCACGCCAGTCGTAAGGAAACAACTCCACATCTGCGAATTTGCTCAGCTTATCCGCCATTTTTTCATAAAACGTTGCTATGGCTCCGTAAGCTTCTACATCTTTATTGGAACTGGAATAAGAAAGCTTGTCTACAAAATCCCCTTTGAAAAAAGTAGGAACATTTGCCCAGAGCCGCTTTTCTTTATTTCTGAGGGTACTGCCCATAATTCCGGGAATGATGAGGAACACTGGCCTTTTTCCTGTGGATAAGGAAGTTTCGAACGAGCCGTAGGTCAGTTGTTCTACCCAGCCCCGGTCCATGTTTTCGCGTGTTATAAATCTGAACTCTTCTTTTGAAATATTTTCATCGGCAAAAAGTGCCAGCTGGTTTCTTATCCGTTCATGTCTGAAGTAAAGGAAATGGTTAATGTCCGATCCGCTCAGAAAGTATTCATAAATTCCCCCTTCGGAATTATACACGCCTTTCTTCATAGATTTTGTATCTACTACCCAGTCGTTATCATTAAGGTAAAAAAGGTGAGCCATGATTACAAATAGGGTATTACCCAGAGAACCTCCTAAAGAACCGTCTCCGGAAATACAGTAAATCTTAGGTTTTACGGAAATTTCCCTGTTGTTGATGATCTTCTGAAATTCGGAATCTGGCGACATGGCCCACAGCCCCGGGGCTGAATTGACACTCATCCGGCAGTGCAGGACCTCAAGAAGGAATTCTTTGATAATAGATATCAACGGATTTCCGCTGCCGATCGAAAAGATAAGTGCGTTTAATATAAAATTCAGGTAATGGTCGAGCCTTTTTGTCATTAGTGAAGTACCGCCCGACGGAGAAGCGATCTTCATAACCTGATTGACGGTAATCGATCTTGACCTTGATTCTTTATCTTGTAGTCCTTCGAAATATTTAAGGACAATATCCTTTCTGTTTTCATTGTTTTCAGAACTCGTGTTTTCTTCGTCGGGGATGGATGAAGCCAGCAGCTCCAGTTCCTGCTCTGAAAACCCAATCTTTGAATTTCTCCTGTCGTACCGGCAGAGAACGTCTGCCAAAAGGCCTCCTCTCGAATGGGTTACGAGATCCAGATCGATTTCGGGAGGCAGGAGTTCCAGAAGTTCCGCTATATTTTCGAGAGGTGATTTCGATATGGTTTTATGGTTAAAGGCCAGGATCTTGTCGTATTTGGACGTCAGGTGCTTCCAGGTCTCCGTATCTTTCAAGTCTTTAAAAGCTTTGTCAAAACTGCTGAAAGTACCGTGTATAAATAATAAAATCTTTTTCCCCTTTAATTCCGGGGCCGTTACCCGTTCTTTTTCAAAGTTTTTTCCTACTTCAAAAAGTCCCGTCTGTTCCTCCGGCATTATTTTTTTATCGAAATATTCGAAAATATGATCGACAGAAATATTGTCCCTGGAATAAACAATAATTTTTTCGATAGAATTTTTAGAAAAGCTTCTGTTGTTTTTTAAAGACAGAGTAAGAGGAATTCCCATGACTGTGCTTAAAGACCGGTGCTTTTCCAAAATTGAAGAATCATAGATATCATAAAGGTCATCGGTATAGGAGAACCATTGGGTTTTATCTTCAAAGAGTACGCTTACGAGATTTCCACTTTCCAGTTTCTGAGATGATTCTCCACGGGTATTGGTCATTTGTACGGAAATTGTTTCTTTAACGGAAAAATTGCCAATCGGTAGATCCATAGGATTTTCTGTATTTAAATCGGTATTCATGGTAATTAGTTTTTAAGAATTTATATCAGTTTTTTCTATTAATAAAATTACTTTAAAAAGAAAAAACGGGCAATACCACTTTCGGGTGATATATTGCTGATAACAGGGCGTAAAATTAAGCTTTTGTGATTGTCAATGAGTTATCCGGTATAAATAAAAACAAATTACCGTATTTTCCCGGTAATTTTCTTCCACATTTTCCCAATCCGTTTTTAGGTCTGATATTTGTACTGAGTAGGAAAAATAATTTCGACCTTATTTATGAAAAACATATCTGTTAAAAAATCTTTTCTGTCTGTCTTATGTGTAGCATTCATGCTGCTTTCCTGTAAAAAGGAAATGGAAAAGATCGGCGACAAAATCCAGGATACTTCTTCTTCAGTACTGGATGAATCTGATGAAAAAAAGGATTCGGTAATTGCAGAGAGAGATTCAGTCGTTCAGAAAGAATCGATGCCGCCGGCCATGCAGGAAGATGGCTTCTACAATGCTTTTATCTTTCCGAAAGATAAAAAGATGAAGGATTCCCTGTTTTCAGTTTTCAATAAAAAATATTCCACTTCAGAACGATATGCGATCCTGGCTTTAAACCGTCTGGATTCCAAAAATAAATGGAACGCCGATACCTTGGTGGTTCCTGCAAAAATCGATACCACACTGATGGAATATGCACCGTTCCCGATGCAACTGGATGTATTGAGCCCTGTAAAGAAATTTGTTGTATTCTCATACCCGATCCAGGCATTCGGTGTATATTCCAACGGAACACTGGTAAAATGGGGGCCCACCAGCATGGGGAAAAAATCAGCCAAAACAAAAACCGGTCTTACTTTTGCCAACTGGAAAAAACAGCTTGCCATTTCTACGGTAAGCAGCGAGTGGAAACTGCCGTACAACTTTAATATCTTCAATCTCGACGGAATCGGATGGCACCAGTATGATCTTCCCGGTTATCCTGCTTCACATTCCTGCCTGCGGTTATTAATGAAAGATGCCAAATGGCTCTATGGCTATGCCGATACCTGGGTGCTGAATCCCGGAGGTGCTACAACGAAAGCAAAAGGAACTCCCGTTCTCGTATTCGGAGATTATGGCTGGGGTAAAAGAAAGCCTTGGAGGAGATTGTTAAATGACCCTAATGCCAATAATATTTCGGTGGAGGAAATGACCAAAATGATCGAACCGAATATCGAAAAGATCCTGAAAGAGCAGGACAACCGTGAAAAAGTAGTGGACTCTATCAAAGCGGCAAAAGCCGTATTGGAACAGATGCCGCAGACCACTAAAACCGTTGCCCCTTAATTAATCATCCGTTTTTTCAAAAGGTAAAGTTGATTCTTCAGCAAACTTTCTAAGCTTCTGCATTTCATCTTTGCCTTTATGCTGCCCGAATCTGGCAGCAGCGTAAGTCAGCAGAATGAATCCCAGCATAACAAAGGATGCCGTAAAGGCCCAGGGATATTCCTGGCTTTTAATCTGCTTTTCCACATAATACATAGAGAAGAACACCATCCACAGGATCGAAAAAGAAAAATACAGGAACATAAAGAACGTCCAGACGGCGGAGCTGGGGCCGAAAACACCCCGCACCGATGTCTTTTCGTCTTCGGTTTCGATTCGTAAGGACAGCCTGGGTTTCCAGTAGGTTTCATATTCCGTTTCCACGCAGATGGTTGCTACTTCCTTATTGATATTTCCCGAAAATTCATCCCGGTGTTCCGCAAGGTATTTTTTAAGATTTTCCGCATATTCTTCTTTGGTAAGATCTGTAAACATGGTAAACCTTGGGCGGGTCCGGATTTTATCCAGTGTCGTTTCTTCTGTATTCATATTATTCCTGATAAGGGATTGGATCTTCCAGCGTAAACTGTAAGGTCATGGGTTTGTTTTTCCTTTCAATAACCATTTCTATGGTTTTGCCTTCTCCGGATTTCATTATTTCCAGGATTTTCTGCAAAGTCATATCTGCAGTTTTCCTGCCATTTATGCTAATCAGCCGGTCATCTTTCAGGATTCCCGCTTTGTCACCCGGAGAATCTTTGCGCACGCCCGCAATGGAAAACACCGGTTTTAAGACAAAATGATATTGCAGATTGTTGTTGATTATTTCCGTACCGCCGGAAGGGGAGGCTTTGCTTCTGGCAGGAAGGGTCACCATATCTTTTGTCCATTCCATACCATCCTGCCGGAAATCCAGTCCGCTCATATTAAAATGGAAAGGCTCATTGAAACCGGCATTTTTCCTCAGGTACATTTTCTGATTTGCATAATCGAAAGCTACCGTAAAGCGCCGCATGATATCACCGCCTACGGAACCTTTCCGGCCTTCCACAAGATTGACATGCTGTATCGAGAATTCATCCGGCATGGCGGTAAGCGGCTTTTCAAAAGCAAAATTTCCTAAATATAAATGGTGGATCCGGCTTCTTTTTCCATAAACATCTCCGTTAAATCCCCGGCCCAGATAGTCATCAATATTTGGGCGGTTGTAAACAAAATCCTTTATAAGCGTGGGGAAGAGCCACATCGGATCGCTGTTGCCAAGATCGATCAGTAACTTGGAACGCTTCCGCTCTTGGGTCATTTCCACATCGGCGAATACATAAGGCTTGTTTTTCTCGATGCTGATGTCGATCTCCTCAAATTTTCTGATTTTTTTCCTGAATAAATTTTGGTCGTTGTAAATGGTAATTTTCTTCGCAGAATAATCGATCAGTACCGGATGGTCTTTAAAAAAATGATAGCCGATAATTCCGTTGACAGGAATCCCGACATGGGACGAAATATTAAAATCCTGGTCGACAATGATATAAACAGTCATTGAATCATTCACAAAACTTTTTCCAATCCTCGCCGTATTGTTATCCGAACGGAACCCGTCGATACTGATATTTCCTCCCAATCCTGAAAATTTAATTTTCTCTACATTCGGAAGCTTCAGTTCCTGGTTCTCCAGGCTGAAAACAGACGTTTCTGAAACCCCGGTGTCCAGTAAGAAAGTAAGATCAACCCCGTTGATATTTACCGGAATAAAGATTAAATTGGCAATGAGCTTAAAAGGAACAACCGTTTTCTTCGCATCTTTCACTTCAAAGGAATTCTGGGCATTCAAAAAAATGCTGCAGAATAAACCTGTCAAAAGATACCTCAGTTTCATGTATTGAATTTAATCATTTTATCTTTATCCTAAATAAAAAACATTTCCGGGGTGGGAAATGTCTGTATTTTGTAAGAAAAAGAAGCTGGGTCTTCTGCAAATTTATTTTGAAAAAAATTCCATCAGGTCCATATAATTCTTCTGGTTTACACCGTGGCCGCTCATATATTCCCTGAAAGTAAAGTAGCAGCTGAGATCGTATAAAAGGTCCGCAGCTTTTCTTCCCCATTCCAAAGGAATTACGGCATCATCCGTCCCATGGGAAATAAAGAACCGCAGCCTTTCAAGCTTTTTTTTGTCCTTTACGATATCCGTCAGCAATTTTTCTTCGGGATAGCTGCTCATGCAGGCAACAAGGTTAAACATTTCAGGATATTTCAGGGCAAGCGCATAACATAAAATTCCTCCCTGGCTGAAACCGCAGAGGTGGGTTTTCTCTTGGGTAATGCCGTAGTTATTGACGATTTTAAGGATACTTTCCAGTATACTGTTGAGGGATTCGGTCGCCTGCGGAACATCTACAAATTTTTCAGGATTGTTGAAATCGATGTCATACCAGGAAAAGCCTTCAAACTGGGTCGCTCTGGGTGCACGGAAACTCACAATGATCCAGTCTTCGGGAAGGGTCTCCCTGAAGCTGAAGAGGTCCTGCTCGTTGCTGCCGTAGCCGTGAAGCATAAACAGAATGGTGGTATCAGGCGTAATATGTTCCGGTTCTCTTACGATGTAATCTAAATTCATGGGACAAAGATAATTAATAATGATGGATTTCATATTTCCTGTGTAAAAATGAGACCAATCGGAATCATCTGACAAACTGGCTGAAATCAGGAAGTTAACCAGTGAAAGATTTATTTAAAAATTGCGTTCCAAATATTTATTAAATCGATATTATTTGGAAATCTTTATTGGAAATTTTACATAAAAGTTATTTTTATATTGATAAAAAACCTATATTTGAAACATTAAAAATCTATTTGGAGAAATGAAGCAATTTTACAAATCAAAAAGTTTACTTAGACTTTCTTTTTTATTCGCTGTACTATTTTCAGTAATTTTTGTGGTTAACTCTTGTAAGAAAGATGACGATGATGAATATACAGACCACATTATTCAGTTTGAAGCAAAAATAAATACCAAAGGACCGAATCCTCCTGCAAGCCCTCCGGTTACAGGTACTTTCAAAACCGTTGTAACGCAGATCGGAACAGGGCAGAGTACGACTTTCAATCCTACGGGAACGACCTGGTCAAGCGGTGATATGTACGTAAGCTCAAGCCAGTCGCAGCTTAATTTAGCCGCCAACGCGACACTTCCTTATTCTGATTCGGAACTGATTGTAACCATTTATGTAGATGGCGAGGTTGCCAAAACCCAGAAAGTAGTGGGAACCGGCGATAAAAGCGCTGCCGTTTTCTACAGTTTCTTAGAACTATAAGATCATTTTACTTAAAACCATATGAAAGCCATCTTTACGGATGGCTTTTTTGTTATCAGCTAAAAAAATACGGGCGCAACATTTAATGTTACGCCCGTCATATATATTACAGAAAGTCTGATTAAATAACTTTTACAATAAAGTAACTCTTTTTTCCCTTCTGAAGAAGTAAAAACTTACCGTCAATCAGATCCGTTTCATTGGCTGTATACACCTCATTGATTTTCTGCTTATTCACAGAAATGGAATTTCCCTTCAGTTCCCTGGTGGCTTCGCTTTTAGATTTAAGAAATCCTGATTTTTCAGAAAGGAGATCAACGATATTCACGCCCAAAACGTCAGCCTTAGCCACTTCTTTCTGAGGAACACCATCGAAAACTTCAAGGAATGTTTCTTCATCCAGGCTTATCAGATCTTCAGCGGTAGACCTTCCGAAAAGGATTTCAGAGGCTTTCAGGGCTTTTTCGTATTCTTCTCTTCCATGAACCCATACCGTTACCTCTTCGGCCAGTTTTCTCTGAAGCTTTCTTTCGTGTGGCGCCGTTTTATGCGCTTCGATCAATGCTTCGATTTCTTCTTTGCTTAAGAAAGTATAGAATTTAATGAACCTTTCCGCATCTTCATCCGTGGCATTCAGCCAGAACTGGTAGAATTTATACGGCGACGTTTTCTTTTTGTCGAGCCAGTAATTTTCCCCGCTCTCGGATTTTCCGAATTTGGATCCGTCGGCTTTCGTGATCAAAGGCACCGTGAGGGCGAAGGCTTCTCCCTGCGCTTTTCTCCGGATAAGCTCAGTCCCGGTGGTGATATTGCCCCATTGGTCGGAACCTCCCATCTGAAGCTTCACGTTATTATTCTGGTGTAAATGTAAAAAATCGTATCCCTGGATCAGCTGATAGGTAAATTCTGTAAAACTCATTCCGTCCGCTCCCGATTCCCCGGAAAATCTTTTCTTTACGGAATCTTTTGCCATCATATAGTTAACGGTAATATTTTTCCCTACGTTTTTCGCAAAATCAAGGAAGGAAATATTTTTCATCCAGTCGTAGTTGTTCACCAGTTCTGCTCTGTTCGGCTCGCTTCCCGAAAAATCAAGGAATCGCGAAAGCTGGTTTTTCAGGCAGTCCACATAATGAAGAAGGGTTTCTTCATCCAGCAGGTTTCTTTCGGCAGATTTTCCCGAAGGGTCACCGATCATTCCGGTAGCACCTCCCACCAAGGCGATTGGCTTGTGGCCGTGCTGCTGAAAATGCGCCAGGATTTTAATCTGAATGAGACTTCCGATATGTAAAGAATCTGCAGTAGGATCAAAACCGATATAGGCTGTCGTCATTTCCTTATCCAGTTGTTCATCCGTTCCGGGCATCATGTCGGCAAAAAGACCGCGCCATTTCAGTTCTTCAATAAAAGAGTTCATTATATTCTGCTTTAAAATTTAAGCTGCAAAGATAAGAAATTCAGTGGGAAGTAGGTAGCAAATCAAACAAGGCAAGGCTGATTTTGTGGTGTTTTCAGGAAATAAAAAACGGTTGACAGTAACTTGAGATCAGTCTCTCGCTCCATCAGCCGGCTTTATTTTTCGGAGGAAATCATTATATTTGTTAATAATGAACGACGAACAACTATTCCAGCTTATCGGCAAGGCAAAGGAAAAAGACCAGAAGGCCCAGACCCGGCTCATCAATATCTTTTGGGTGGATGTTTTTTCTTTTGTGATGAAGAAAATTCATGACGAAAATGACGCCGATGAAATTACGGTCAATGTGTTCTCAAAAGTTCTCTCCAAACTGGATATGTATGATCCGCATTTCCAGTTCAAGACCTGGGTGCTTACAATTGCCCAGAATACCATCATCGATTTCTGGAGAAAAAAATCCAGGGAAAACCAGGATACTACCGAAAACCTCGACGAGGTGAAGAACCAGTACGCCAAATCCCCAGAAGAGCTGATGATTTCCGAAGAAGAGCAGAAAAAGATCATCAAAACCATCGAATCGCTGGATGCTAACTATCAGGACATTATTAAGTTGCGTTTTTTTGAGGAAAAGAGCATCAAGGAAATCGCCGAGGAGCTTGGAATTTCGATTGCCAATACGAAAGTCCGGGTGATGCGTGCTAAAAAAGTCCTGGCCGAACTGTTGAAGAATAATGAGTTCGAAGACAATTAAAGCAATAATAAAATTGACGGTCAGAAATCAATGGGTTTTAAAAAACCGTTAAGCTTGTTTATCTATCCCGTTTCAGAACCTGATCAGTCGATTGATCACAAATAAACTTTCTCTTTCGTTTTAGGCAGAAGAATTTCCCTGCGTTTTTCCTGGTTCCTGTTCTGAAGATTTATTTTCAGTCCTTTTTTTATCAAAGTTTCCTTTTGGGATTTTCCGTACTCTTTGGTATTTACAACTTCTTTTTCAAAAGTAAGCTGGCCGGTAGATAAATTAAAATCAATATCTGTCCAGTATTCTTCGGGTTTTCCGCTGCCTGACGAGTAGCCGATGAGTTCAAAACGGCCGTTCTGGAACCGGTATTTGTCAGTATAGCCCCATTTCCAGCTGCTTCCTCCGGCCTGGGTAATCATCAGGATTCCTTTTTGGATCTCGGTATCCTGGTACGGATCGCCCATCATCCCGCCGTCGCCGCTTTTAAGGATGGCATTTCTGGACTTTTCCAGGACGGTCCATTTTCCATTAACTTTCTTCAGGATCTGTATTTCACGGATGTTTCCGTATTCGCCGGTGTCTTTCGTATTATAAATAATTACCTTTTCCGGGATTCGGTCACCATCCAGATCACCTTCAACCATTTCGATAACGGTTGAACCTTTAGGCTGGAATTCTTTCTGGGCAAAAGAAAACGCACTGAATAAAACCAGCAGCAGGCAAAATGTATTTTTCATAAATTATATTTAAACCTAAAATTACGAAATTATGTGTTTCATCAATCCCGGTCTTTGATTGTTTCGATAAAAAAATCACTAACTTTGACCCTCAATTTGAGAAATAAATGGAGAATTTAGTTCAGGATACAACCGTTCAGAAACCAAAGTGGATCCGTGTGAAGCTTCCTACCGGAAAAAATTACAGGGAACTGAGAACTTTGGTCGACAAATATAAATTAAACACCATTTGCCAGAGCGGAAGCTGTCCGAATATGGGGGAATGCTGGGGCGAAGGAACGGCAACGTTCATGATTTTAGGGAACATCTGTACCCGGAGTTGCGGATTTTGCGGCGTAAAAACCGGCAAACCGATGGATGTAAACTGGGATGAACCCGAAAAAGTGGCCCGTTCGATCAAATTAATGAAGATCAAACACGCTGTTTTAACATCAGTAGACCGTGACGATTTGAAAGATATGGGTTCTATTCTCTGGGCGGAAACGGTGAATGCCGTGCGAAGGATTTCGCCGGGAACAACCATGGAAACCCTGATCCCGGATTTCCAGGGAATCACCAAACATCTGGACCGGTTGGTAGAAGTAGCGCCGGAAGTAATTTCCCACAACATGGAAACGGTAAAACGTCTGACGAGAGAAGTAAGGATCCAGGCCAAATACGAAAGAAGCCTTGAGGTTTTAAGATATCTGAAAGAAGCAGGGCAGCGAAGAACCAAAACCGGCGTGATGCTCGGATTGGGTGAAACCAGAGATGAGGTTTTTCAGACCATTGAAGACATCAGGAATGCCAATGTGGACGTCATCACCTTAGGCCAGTATTTACAGCCGACCAAAAAACATCTCCCGGTAAAGAAATTCATTACCCCGGAAGAATTTGACGAGTTTGGTGATTTTGCAAGAAGTTTAGGATTCAGGCATGTGGAAAGCTCGCCGCTGGTAAGAAGCTCCTATCACGCAGAAAAACATATTCATTAAAATACAGCCGTTTCAGTTTTGAAGCGGCTTTTTTATTTTAAACCACAGATTTATGCAGATTTTCACAGATGATGGTGGGCTTCGAGTAACCTCAGCCACCAGATAGACGTTCCTTGGAATCTTATGTTATAAATCTCTGATTTTAAAAACTTTTGGACCTCAAATAAAGTGAATTAAATCATGAATTTAAACACTCTCTTTGTCCATCCCGTAGGGATCTCGGCATAGTATTAGAGTAGCAAGGGAAGGATGCGCGTCTGGATTTCTTCGAAATGACAAAAAGGGGTGTTCAATGGTCTTCGCACATTTCACCCGTGGTCATGGCTTCGGCTCTGCTCAGCCACCGGATAAAGCCGTTCCTTGGAATCTTAGGTTATAAATCTCTGATTTTAAAAACTTTTGAAACTGAACTAAAGTGAATTAAATCATGAGTTTAACCACTCTCTTTGTCCATCCCGTAGGGATCTCAGCATAGTATTAGAATAGCAAGGGAAAGATGCGCGTCTGGATTTCTTCGAAATGACAAAAAGGGGTGTTCAATGGTCTTCGCACATTTCACCCGTGGTCGTGGCTTCGGATCCGCTCAGCCACCGGACGGTAATTAAGCCATGATATAATGAAAATCGTTGATTTTGCCTCAGATATTTTTATGATTTAATAAATGAATCGGCGAACCTCTCCGGGGTTTCTTTCTGATGTGTTCTAAAAATAGACGCCAAGAAGATTACTAAATCTGATGTGACTCATGTGTTAAAAAGCTTTTGCGACTTTCATGGTTAAATTTAAGGATGCGCTATTTTGCTTAAATGCTTTTTCTTAAAAGCTGAAGGGGTCTCACCAATGTATTTTTTAAACAGTTTATTAAAATAGGAAAGACTTTCGAAACCCACCTGGAAGCAGACTTCCGTAATCCCTGAATTTTGCAGCAAAAGCAATTTGGCCTGATTGATCCGGTAATTGTTGACGAAATCGGTGAAGGTCATGTTGGTCTGCTTTTTGAAATAACGGCAGAAAGCAGGGGTGCTGAGGTTTACATTTTCAGCAATCACATTCACGTTGGGCGCTTTGTCGTAATTTTCATGGATGTAATCGTAAATCGTTCCCATCCGGATCTTGTCATTCAGGAACCATTTGATCCGGGTGTCTTCGGTATTCAGCTCTTTTACCTCGTCAGACTGGGCAAGGATCTGCAAAACTTCGATCAGTCCCATAAAAGACCCGAAAGAATTTTCATTTTTCATCCGGTGAAGTTTTTCAACAACGATATGTTTGGTTTCTCCCGAAAACGACAGACCGAGATAGGAACGGTCCAGCAATCTTTTGATCTTTTCAAATTCGGGAACGGAAAAAATAAAGTCCTGAAGAAAATTTTCCCGCATCTGCAGGACCAGCTGTCTGCATTCCGTCTGGATTTTATAATCAAAATTGAGATGAGGAACATTGGACCCGATCAGCAGCAGATCGCTGTCTTTGAAATCTGAAATATTCTTGCCCACGTGTCGGATGCCGTTGCTGGCTTCCACGTAAACAAGTTCCGTTTCCGGATGATAATGCCAGAAAAAGCAGTTTTTAAGCGATGGTGAAAACAGCTTGAAAGATTTTCCTTCTTCAAACTCAATAATCTCCTTCTGGATTTTCATTAGGTTCTCTTTTGATTAATAATTAATTTAAATTTAATTAAAATTGTTAATACAGAACAAATTTACATCATTTCCGTTAAAGTATAACCGGTAAATTCTGTCGACTTTTGCACTTTGAAATTAGTTAAAAGGCAATACAATGAAGATTGATAAAAGAATAATACCGCTGGCCATCGGCGGACTGGGAATCGGGACTACCGAGTTTACCATTATGGGGCTGCTTCCCGATATGGCACGAAGCCTGCAGATCAGCATTCCCGAAGCGGGGCATCTTATTTCCGCCTATGCATTCGGTGTTGTGGTGGGCGCGCCGCTCCTGATTGGCTATTCGGTGAAGTTTCCGCCGAAGAAAGTACTGATCGCCCTTATGATCATTTTTACCATATTCAATGCTCTATCGGCGGTTGCGCCGGATTATACGACCATGATGATCATCCGTTTCCTTTCGGGGCTTCCGCACGGTGCATTTTTCGGAGTAGGAACGGTGGTGGCTACCAGAATGGCGGCGAAAGGTAAAGAAGCATTTTATATTTCCCTGATGTTTACGGGGCTTACGATTGCCAACCTGGCGATGGTTCCTTTGGTAACCTATATTGGGCATACTTTCCACTGGAGATGGTATTTTGCCATTGTTTCGGTGATCGGCTTGCTGGCCCTGCTGTTTTTAAAGCTCTGGCTGCCGGTACTAGAAACCAATCAGGACACCCGCTTTATGGAAGAGATGAAATTTCTGAAAAGAAAACAGGCCTGGCTCGTCCTGATGATTACGGCCATCGGTTTTGGCGGGCTTTTCACCTGGTTCAGCTACATTACGCCGCTGATGACAATTGTCTCGGGGATTAAAGAAAGCCAGATGGCGTATGTGATGATCCTTGCCGGAGCGGGAATGGTGGTCGGAAACCTGGTCGGCGGATACTTGTCAGACAGGCTAAATCCCGAAAAAACCTGTGTATTGCTAATGACGCTGATGATGGTTTCATTGGGCGGCGTATTTTTCTTTTCGGAATATACGATTGTTTCTTTAGTGCTTACCTTTATCTGCGGAGCTTTATCCATGTCGGTCGCGGCACCCATCAACATTATGATGATGAAAGCGGCACCGAAAAGCGAAATGATGGCGGCAGCCTTTATGCAGGCGGCCTTCAACTGTGCCAATGCCATGGGTGCATTTCTGGGAGGCATTCCTCTGCAAAAAGGGTATTCCTACAACTATCCGTCTTTGGTCGGGGTGGGGATGACGCTGATCGGACTGGTCATCGCTTTCCGGTACAAACAGCTGTATGCTTCGCAGAAATTACATGAGAACGACATTGCTGCGGAATGTGTTTCCTGTGATCAATAAATATGAATAAAGGCTGCTCCGGAAGGAACAGCCTTTTTCTTAATTCTTATGATTTTTTAGAACTTAAATACGCATCCGCAAACGCTCATTTGCGATTCTACTACGGTAGTCCACTGCCCGTTCCAAGTACCGCCATAAGATGCACAGATGGCAGGGCAGACTTCCTTAGCATCTTCATCGTTCCAGATCGGTCCGGCTAAGACATCTAAAGTATACTCATTATTTCCTGTAGGCTGGGCGTTCAGCTCAACCTCAATCACACTCATTTGACCTTCAACAATGGTAGACCATTGTCCGGTAAATTTTCCTAAATGTGCGGCTGCAATACGCGGTCCAAGTTTTTGTGCTTCGTCATTGCTCCAAAGCGGTCCTGCAACGATGTTAATTTTGAATGTTGACATAGTTAAAATTTTTTGTTTGGTTAACATTACAAATTTAATCACATAAAAGGGAAAAAAAATCAGTAGAATATACCAATTTGATAAATAGGTATTTATACTTAGTTGCCCGGAATATAGATAATTAAAAAAGACTGCCTTGAAAAAGACAGTCCTCAGTTGTTTTTATAATAAGCTGTTTAAGCTTCCACTTCATTCCCGTTTTTGCACCAGTACAAAGCATTGTACAGGTTTCCTTTCGGGAAAGATTTAAATTCTCCGGGCATCACGACACTGAAAATATCAGTAAAGTTCTGCACGCCTTCCTTATCGGTAACAATAGCTGCCCTGTTCCATTGGGTTAAATTTTTTAATCCCAAGATGGCATCCTGCAGCCAGGCTCCCATGGTAAATTTATCCAGGTCCGTATCCAAATACAACAGATAATTCAATTCATTGTATTCATCCACCTTTCTTTGTACATGAGGAAGTACCAGGTTCTGAAAATCTTCTTTCGTCACGTCTCCCGTTGCGCTGAAAGCGGCAACATTTTCCGGAGCCTCTGGAATAATCGTTATCATATCGTATATTTATTATTGTGGTTTAGTTTTAGGTTGATAACAAAAACCAAACCGTTATTTAAGTTTTTGTGGTATTATAGATGATTTATTTTTATAATCAGTGGATCCATAATTATATACCTATGATTTTAATCTTTTAAAGATGAAAAAACCCGTGATCTGAAAAACCACGGGTTATATGTTTACAATTGATTGATGCCTACTAAAATTTCAGCCTTACCGATTTTATTTCTAAAGAATTTCATACTTTGTTTTAATACTGTACTTCAGCTTGATATTATCAATGTTATCAAACGAATAATCTACATTGGCATCTGCAGCTTCCAGTTGGACATTGGCTACTTTGCTTCTGTAAGCCATCGGAAGAACCGTGTCACTGGTATAGTCTTCTATTTCTACAATTTCAAGAGGGCTTCCTGTTTTCTTACCGATGCTTTCCAGCAAATAGTCGGCTTTCTCTTTGGCTGCTTTCAAAGCATTTACCTTTACGGTTTTTCTGAATTCGGCAATTTTGGTATTCTTGATTTCGCTGATGTTGATGCTGGTTACCCATTTCTGGTTTAGGCTGTCAAACAGATTTCCCATATCGGTTTTCTTGGTTACCTTAAACTGAAGGTTTTTTGTAAACACTTTCACTTTGGAATACATATTCTGGTACATCGATTTGAATTTGATGTCTTCGTTTTTCACTCCGTTGTTCTTCAGGATCTCAAACAGCTGTTTCTCATTGTCGGCAAGCTGGTTTTTATTATCACCTTTGATTCCGATATTGAAAATAATCTCATCCGGTTCCAATTCCATTTCCGCAACACCCGTTACTTCAATAAAATTCTTTTTAATTTCCTGCGCATTGATCAGGCCTCCGAATATCAGTAACCCGATCAGTAAAAAATGTCTCAATTTCATAATTTCCTGTTTTAAATTTCTAGAGTAAAATTACAAACAATAAAAAAATCATACCATAAAACTTGGTGAAAAGCAGGTTTCACTTGGTGAACATACTGAAATGGAAAATGTCTTTGCAGCGGTTTATTTATTCGTTAAAATAATCGATTTCCCGTTTCGGGTAACGAGTTTCCTCATCTCCGGAAAAAGCTTGGTCCTGATGATCAGTTCATCATTGCTTTCGGAAATATGGTAGGTATTTGAAGTTAGCAGTGCATCATTGATGTCATGTTCAAACAGTTTGGTAGAGCCCAACTGATCCACCGAATAAAAATCGACTTTATAATCGTGAATTCCCGTCTGGTAATATTTATAGATGATCTTTTCGTTGAGGTTGCTCGAAATAATCTTCGTTTCTCTGAAATCACTCTGTTCCAGAAATGAGCAGTTTTGAAGGAATAAAGCACATAAGCTTAAAAAGTGAAAGGGTGTTTTCATAATCATGATTGGTTTTAAACAAATATACTCAATGCTAAACGGTTGACTGTTAACGGAATTTCAATTAATATTAAAGTTTTGCTAAGGAGAATATAAATCTTTCGGATACTGTAAAATTAGGTTCGGGGATCCGGAAAAGAACGACAGACTTGGTGAGTATCCGTTTTCACTTGGTAAATCGTTTTCGGCAAATTGCAGATATGCCTATCTTTGTTTTATGAAACCGCTCCGACTTTTTATCGTTTTCTTTTCATTGATCTTTGGAAATACAGCTTATTCACAAAGCGGTAATGTGGTGGGAGAGGTACGCATGCAGACCAAAAAGCTGGAAAAGGCAGTGGATGCCAAAGACGAATCCGCACAGGCTGATTCTTATTACAACATTGGCGAAACTTTTTTTAAAGACGGAAATTTCCGCAAGAGTGAAGAATATTATACCAAGGCTAAAACGATTTACGAAAAATTAAACGACCGGCCAAATATTGAAAAGACAAGCCGCAAGCTGGCACAGTCTCAGGAAAAGCAGAATAAGATTTCCCCTGCCATCAGCAATTACGGAAGGGCGGCAGAAGTAAGCGCGCCCAAAAGCCGTACCCTGAATTCCAATGATGTGGCCAGGCTTTCCGTAAGTTCTCCCGAAGCGAAGGAAGAAGCCATCCAAAGCAACATTAAACTGAGCGAAAAAGAAAACGACAATGGTGCACTGGCAACGAGCTACAGCCAGATGGCAGAAGTGAATATTCAGCAGAATGATATTCCGAAAGCGGAAGCCAACCTGACAAGCGCGTATAAAATCTCAAAGAAGGAAGCCCCGCAGCAGGCTCTGGAAATCAATCAGAAATTAACGGATTTTTATGTAGATAACAAAAAGTTTGACAAAGCCATCGAAGCAAAAAAAACAGTGCTGAAAGAGGATTTTGTAAAGAAAAATTCTGAAAAGCAAGTCGAGCAGATCCGCGAACTGGCGGACATTTACATTAAGAAAAACGATCCTGAAGAAGCCATCGGCCTGTTGAAAAAATCATACGGGATCGCTTTGGAAAAAGGCCATACCCTGGAAGCGCAGAAAAGCGTGAAGAAACTCGACAGCCTTTACAGTGTTTCCGAAAATACGGATGCTTCGGTACAGCTTTACCGGGATTTCCTGGGAAAACTTCCGCAGCTCGTGGTTAAAGATAAAAGCCTGGTCGATGAAAAAGTACTGGAAGATACCGAACAACGGATTACCCAACTCGAAAAGGAAAAAGAACTTAAGGACGAACTGATCCGTAAGAAAAATGTTTTTAATTATGGATTGATTGCCGCTTTGATTATTTTAACAGCCTTAATTATCTTCATTTTCAGAACCCTGAAAAAAGTACAGGTAAAAAATAAGAAAATCGCTTTACAGTCGCTGCGCCGTGAAATGAATCCGCATTTTATCTTTAACAGCTTAAACTCGGTCAACCATTTTATTGCAACGAATAACGAACTGGAAGCCAATCAGTATCTGACCAGATTTTCAAAGCTGATGCGCGGCGTGATGGAAAATTCCACGGAAGATTTTATCCCGTTTCAACAGGAGCTGGATTTATTACAGAATTACCTGGCGCTGGAGAAAACACGCTTCGCCGATAAATTCGATTATGAAATCGAGGTTGATGAAAACCTGAATACCCAAAGCCTGAAGGTTCCCGGAATGCTCGTACAGCCGTTCCTCGAAAATGCCATCTGGCACGGACTTCGTTACCGGACAATCAAAGGTTTTCTCACCCTGCGTTTTGAAAAGCAAAACCATGAGCTGAAAATAACCATTGAAGACAACGGCATCGACATTGAAGAAAGCAAAAAACAGAAAACCGAACACCAGAAAGCCCGGAAAGGCCGTGGTATGAAAAATACACTCGAGCGGATTGCGCTGCTGAACGATCTGTATCATCAGGAAATACAATGTAACATCACCGATAAGAAAAATGCACAAGGTGTTGCCGTCGAAATCACCTATAAATTACTGAACAAATGAAAATAAAAGCCGTAATCGTAGACGATGAACTGATGGCCAGAGAGGTCCTGAGAAGCTATCTCACCAAATACTGTCCGCAGGTCGAGATCTTAGGGGAAGCGGAAAACATCAAACAAGCAGTTCCCTTAATCGCCGATAAACAACCGCAGCTTGTTTTCCTGGATGTCGAAATGCCTTTTGGGAATGCCTTTGATGTGCTCGAAGCTACCAAAGACTTTTCTTACGAAACCATTTTTATTACCGCGTTTTCACAATATTCTCTACAGGCCCTGAACAAATCGGCAAGCTACTACATTCTAAAGCCTATCGATATCCAGGAGCTTATTGTGGCGGTAAATAAAGCAGCGGAAAGCATTGAGAACAAAGAAGCGCTTAACCGGAATAAAATTCTGCTCGAAAACTTAAAATTGAAACCCGAGAAACAGCAGCTGATCCTTCCGACGCTACAGGGCTTTGACGTCGTAAAAACGGAAGACATCATCAGGCTTCAGGCAGACGGGAATTTCACCCAGGTGTATCTTACCGATGGTTCAAAGAAAATGGTCTGCCGTTTCCTTAAGCATTTCGACGACCTGCTGGAAGCACCTTTCGTTAGGGTTCACCGTTCGCATATCATCAATACTCATTTTGTAAAATCTTACCATAAAAGCGGAACCGTAACCCTTTCCGACGATACTGAAATCGAAGTCTCCGGCAGCTTTAAGGATAATTTTCTGAAGGTTTTTTCTTAAAAGCTGGAAAGCAGCAATTTTTTTCAGGCATCATTTTTGAAGAATTCAGGGTACCACAAAAATATTCTGTTATGAAAATGCTGAAGAAAATAGCCATTCCCGTTTCATTGGGAATTTTAGGACTGATGATTTTAAACTCCTGTTCCGTTGGAATTCCGAAAGGCGTTGAAGCTGTTCAGAATTTTAACGTTGATCAGTATCTTGGCAAATGGTACGAAATAGCCCGTTTTGATTACAAATTCGAAAAAAATATGGATAACGTGACAGCTACGTATTCCAAAAATCCGGACGGAACCATCAAAGTCGACAATCGCGGATACAACTATGTGAAAAAAGAATGGAAAGAATCCATTGGCGAAGCCCGGTTTGTAAACAACGAAAATGAAGCCCGGTTAAAAGTATCTTTCTTCAAGCCAATCTGGGCAGGTTATAATGTTGTTGACATCGATGATAATTACCAGTATGCTTTAATCATGGGAAACAATTTAAAATACCTGTGGATCCTCTCCCGGTCCAAAGAAATTCCGGACAGCATTAAACAAAGGTTTCTTGCAAAAGCAAAAAGCGTCGGCTATAATACCGATGAGCTGATCTGGGTAAAGCATGATTAAATTTCCTAAAACCAGCACTGCATTTATTTAATCTATATTGAAATTGTTAAAAAATTTAGCCACAAAGTTTGTCATTGAATCCGGTAAATCCTCAATTTCCACAGAAATCGAGACGTGAATCTTTCAAGCTTATTCTCTAATACTATGTTTAGATTCCTACCGGAATGACAAATAGGTGCTGAAATTCCTAATAATTGAAAACAATGACAAACTTGTGGCTGACATGACTTGAGATTACGCTCTGATCTGTGAAAATCTTTATAATCTGTGTGCAATTATTTCTCCGCCTGACGGTAAATTCAATCAGTCTTACAACTCAATAATGTGGGCTGAGAATCGACTGTACAAAAATCATTCTCCAACAGGAGGTCGAGAAAAATTATAAAAAAAGTCCGTTTTCACTAGTTGTGAGACGGACTCTATTATGTGTTCTAATACCCTGTTTAAATTTTAATTCAGCAAACTTTCTGTCATTTCTCTTAATTTTCTGAATTCAATAAACTTTGTTTATTCTTCACTTTAATACGATGATTTCGATTGATTTAATCGGATATCGCCGGGCAAACGACATATTGATTTTTGGTATTGTTAATTTAAAATACACAATTGATTATTAAGTTTTAAGAATAATAATTTTAATGAATTTTCCAGCATATACTGTTTTTTGGAATAGCATTTTGTCTTTCTTTTGAATCTTGCCAAAT
>CAJYRQ010000038.1 GCA_913777465.1 uncultured Chryseobacterium sp. | reverse complement strand
CCGACATCAATTATTATATCATAATGATATTTTTTAAATCACAATCAGATAGCAATATATTCAATATATAATATCATTTATTAAATATAATTAATTTCAATATTTAAGCAATAGAAAATTTGCTTTTCATGATGAGCAGTAAGTAAGAATTATAATTTATGCGAACGCAAAATAGAAGCAAATTTAAAAGCTGAATATAAAGCAATGTTGCAGAAGTTTTTCCCGCGCACGTCTGATAATTTTTTCATGTAAATCTGTTTTGTGATATCCACAAAATCTAGGTGAGAACCTAAACTCCTATTTCCCCAGCACAAACACCGCCGGGATCTTATGAAGTTCCGGTTTTTGCTTTTGCCATTCTTTAATGGTTTTTGTTCTGATGAATTCGTGTTCGGGATCGTTGATGTTTGCAGCGATGCAGAGTTTGGTGTTCGGTGACAGAAACTTCGTCAGGTCCTCAAAAAGCGCATTGTTTCGGTAAGGGGTTTCCATAAAGATCTGGGAATAGCCGGTCTTTTGAACCTGACTTTCCAGTTGAAGGATCTGTTTTTTCTTTTCTCCTTTATCAATCGGAAGGTAACCGTGGAAGGTAAATTCCTGGCCGTTGAAACCGCTGGAAATCAAAGCCAGAATGATGGATGACGGACCGGAGATCGGAATGACACGGATGTTTTTCTCGTGGCACCACTTCACCATCAGGTTACCGGGATCGGCAATACAGGGAAGCCCGGCTTCGGAGAGCAAACCGAAATCCTGCCCTTTCAGCATCAGTTCCTGTGCTTCTTTAATATCGGCATTTTCCGTGTATTTATCGAGAAGAAAAAGCTTCAGGTCGGATTGTTTTTTCTCCGGCGCGAAAAACTTCACCACCTTTCTAGCCGTTTTTTCGTTTTCTACAAAGAAATAATCCGTCTGCATAATATAATCCCGAATAACAGGTGCGAAATGGGTAATGGAAGTATTTTCTGAAAGATAGGCAGGAAGTAGAAAAAGCATGTTGGAATATTTTTTATTTAGATCGAATGATTATTGTTAAGGTAAAATTTGTTCGGCAATTTTGCTGCAGCCCGCTTCCAAAAGCTGAAAGACGTGCTCAAATTCATCCGCTCCGCCCCAGTACGGATCCGGAACTTCGGCGTTTTCGTGGTCTCCCAAAACCTCCAGGAAAAGCGTAACTTTCTGCCGCTGCTTTTCGGTTCTGGCTTTGGATATGACATCCGCCATCACATCGATGTCCATGCAGTAGATTTTATCGAACTTTTCAAAGTCTGCGGCCGTGATGGGTCTTGACCTTTGCCTTGAAATATCAATTCCGTGCAGAGCTGCCGTTTGAATGGCTCTTTTATCAGGATGCTTGCCTTCGTGCATAGAAATTGTGCCGGCAGAATCAATCAGAAAACTTTCAGGAACTTTTGTCTTCATAATCCCTTCGGCCAGCGGGCTCCGGCAGATGTTTCCGAGGCAGACCATTAATATGTTCATTATTCAAATTAATTAAGCTACAAAGCTAAATAAAAAATGAAGAATAAAATTATTCTCCATTTTCTATATTTATATTATGTATTCTTATTGTCTGATTCTTTCGCCCAGCTCTTTTACATATTTTTTGATCTCTTTATCGATTTTCGAAACATCCTTGATGGTATCGCAGGCATACATAACCGTTGAGTGGTCTTTCCCTCCCATTTCAGCACCGATCTTGGTAAAGGTTGAATTGGTAAGTTCTTTGGAAAAATACATCGCCAATTGTCTTGGAAGCGCAATTTCCCTCTTTCTGGTTTTAGATAAGAGCTGCTCTTTTTTGATACCGAAATAATCGCATACCACCTCTTGGATATAAGGAATATTGATGACCTTTTTCTGGGTAGCGGCAATTTTGCTGATGGTTTCTTTCAATAATTCCAGGCTCAGATCCGTTTTATATACGGTGGAATAAGCTATTACGGAATTGATAATCCCGATCAGCTCTCTTACATTGGTCTTTGCTTCCGCTGCAAGGAAATCGAGCATATCATCAGGCAGAATGATTCCGTCCCTGCTCAATTTATCCACGATGATTTTCTTACGGGTAGAAATGTCCGGCGACTTGATTTCTGCAGAAAGCCCCCATTTGAAACGGGAAACGATCCGGTCCTGGATGTCCATAATATCGGCCGGCGCCTTATCGGAAGTCAGGATAATCTGTTTTCCGTTCTGATGCAGGTGATCGAAGATATGGAAGAAGCTGTCCTGGGTGGCCGATTTTCCCGAAAGGAACTGGATATCGTCGATGATCAGCACATCCACCATCTGGTAGAAGTTTGCAAATTCCGTCTGCTTATGGGCTTTGGCTGCCGAAATAAACTGCTGGATGAATTTTTCGGAAGAAAGGTACAGAACGATCTTGTCCGGGAACTGGCTTTTCACTTCCAGCCCTACCGCCTGACCAAGGTGGGTTTTTCCTACCCCGTAACCTCCGTATAAAAATAAGGGGTTGAAAGCGGTAGCTCCCGGTCTTTTGGCAATCGATCTCGCTACGGTAGCGGCAAACTTGTTGCTCTCCCCTTCTATATAGTTATCAAAAGAAAAATCCGATTTCAGATTGGAATTGATATTCACTTTCTTTATTCCCGGAACGACAAAAGGATTAACGATATTGGATGAAAAACCTTGCGGCATCGTTTCCTGCACTTTTGGTGTCGGCGTACTTTTGCCTTTCATATTCATGGTAATCGGCTTCTCCACACCCGCAGGCTTGTTTTCGATTACGGAATACCATAATTTCACTCCTTTCCCGATATTTTTTTTCAGGGCAGCAGAAAGAAGGGACAGGTAATTATCCTCTATATATTCCTTGTAAAAATCACTCGGTACGATGAGCGTAAGGTTATTGTCCACCAAAGAAAGCGGCTGCACCTTATCGAACAGCAGATCGAAAGATTTTTCAAGTTTTTTCAGGTCAGAACTATCTTCAGCTGCGTTGAGATTATCGCGCATGAACTGAAGGCACCTCTGCCATATCATCATTAAATTTTCATCCATAAATATGCCCCGATTAATTCTTTTGTTAGTACTCTTTTCAGAAGGACGACAAAGGTCCATAATTTTTATTTCAAAAAAAAATATTGCGCTTATTGATTATTTAAAAATATATTTGTATGTATAATCAAGTATAAAAAATGATACATACAACACACTCATTACGAGTACGTTACGGGGAAACAGATCCTATGAAATACGTTTATTACGGCAACTATGCAGAGTACCTCGAAATCGGAAGGGTTGAACTTTTCCGCAGCATCGGAATGTCGTATAATGAGATTGAAAATCAAGGAATTTGGCTGCCGGTTTCGGAGTATAAAATCAAGTACCTGAGACCTGCTTTTTATGACGAAAAACTGGAAATTCATACCTATGTAAAAAAAATTCCGGACGTCAGGATTGAGTTCGAATATGAAATTTTTAACGAACAGAATATAAAAATTACGGAAGCCTCCACCACCCTGTTTTTTCTGGATGCCCGAACCAATAAAGTGGTAAAATGCCCGGACTATCTGATGAAGCTCATTGAAGCCCACTGGAATGAATAACCCGGATCCAAAACAGAACCAGATCAGATGGCGGGAAGAAGAATACCGGATTCAGGAAGTTATATTGTAAAGCTATTCACATGGTTTATATTATTTAAGGAAAGTTTTAAATAAAACTTTCCGATCATCTTCTTTTTTTTGTTTTCTGATTATTGGATAAAAAAAACGGACTATCATTAAATATGTAGGCAATTTTAGCCGTTATAAAACACTGAAAAGAAAGAATATACTTACCTTGCGTTCTTTTTAGCATATTATCATTTAAAGAAAGATCAATGAAGATTGCATTTTTAGGCCCTTATGCCAGTTTTACCCAATTGGCGGCCAGCCAGCTCTTCCCTGGTGTACAACTTTTACCGCAGGCCAATATCCTGGACTGCTTCAACGCGGTTGAGCTTGGGGAAGCAGACAAAGCCGTTGTTCCGTTGGAAAATTCGATCGAAGGAACGGTATCCATGACCCTGGATTATCTGTATAAGACTCCCGGCATCCGCATCGAAGCCGAAGCCGTGATGCCGATTGCCCACCACCTGATGGTTCATCCCGGCTGTAATACCGGCACTATTGAGAAAATATATTCCCATCCGCAGGCACTGGCGCAAAGCTTTCATTTTCTGGACTCCCGGTTCAGGGAGGTTCCGAAGCAGGAATATTCCTCTACGGCAGCGGCGGCAAAACACGTTTCCGAAAATCCGGACAGAAACCTGGCGGCAGTGGCCAATCAGTTTGCCGCAGAGTTATACGGGTTAGACATTATCCACCGGAATATCCAGGATGTTGAGCAGAACCACACAAGATTTATTATCATCTCCAAAAACCATGAAGGATATACCAATGATGCCCTGGAAGTCCTGGGCGAGAAATCCGGACTGCTGATCACCCTTCCCGAAGATTATGCCGGAGGCCTTCATCAGGTACTTTCGGTTTTTGCGTGGCGTAAAATGAACCTCAGCAAGATTGAATCCAGAACCCTGAAGACGGGGCTTGGAAATTATTTCTTTTTTATTAATGTCGTAGGCAGGTGGGAATCTCCCTTACATTACAATGCTTTGGAAGAACTGGCCGCTTTAGGCACTGAAATCGGTTTTCTGGGAAATTATAAAGAATTCATGCTGAAAAGCTGACAAACCCATCAGACGAAAAATCCATATCCCTTCTTTTTCAACAGGTTATCACCATAATTCAAATTTTTTAAATACAATTTTATCATTAATAAAATCCTCTCAAACCTCCATAAACAGGGCTTGAGAGGAATATCCGTTTTTTTTATTTCTCTAATTATTGACAAAATAGAACTTTTAAAAATATTTTAATATAAAATCA
>CAJYRQ010000037.1 GCA_913777465.1 uncultured Chryseobacterium sp. | reverse complement strand
TTTCCTGCAGCGAAGGGCTCCACGACGGATCCAACTTCCACCAGTGCTATTTTGTAAACCATCCTTCGGAAGGCACCCCGCCCAGAGCCTATACGGTAGAAGAGTATGTATGCCTTCTGGAAACCGATCAGGGTCCCGGCGGTATGGATTCAGGCGGCGGAGGTGGAGGAAGCAGCAGCAGTGGAAGCGGCGGCGGAGGGGGCACTCCTTCCAACCCTCCCTGCAACGGGACAGGGATACTGACCCAGCCCCAACAGCCCGGTATAACGGATGCTGACGGATGCTCAGGGATCCCTACCATCCCCAATCTGCCCGATCCCCGTAATAACCCCTGCTCAAAAACAAAAGCTTTGCTTAATAACCCCGAAGTAAAAACTAAGCTAGACAGTCTTAAAAACAAATCGTTAAGTAAAGGAGAAATGGGATTTAAAACCCAGAAAGACGGTACGGTTACCGGATACATCAGCGGTGGAAAACATGAAGTGGATATGGGAGTAAAGTCCGGATACCAGGGAGGCTATCACAACCACACCCCCGCAGGAATCCCTATGCATTCTCCGCCGGACATCGATAATAATCTGCTGGCTTTTGCCAGGGCACAGCCTGCCGGAGAACATAAAAATGCTTATTTTGGCATGATCGTAAAAAAGGTTTGCACGGGTTGTCCTTCGGGTTATAAAACATACCATTACATCATTAGATTTGATGGCACTTACGATGATTCTTTAACAAGTTTTTCACAATTAGATTTGGATAAATTAAATGATAATTATTCTGAAAAATATGGTGATTTAACTGATCCAACAGGTACCTATGGAACTACATATATAGATAGTACAGGAAAAATAACAAATGAAGGACTAGAAAAATTATTTTTTGATACCTTGAGAGAAATGAATTTAGAAAATAAGATCATATTACAACGTATTGAAGAAGATGGGACCATTAATAATATTGTTATGAATTCCTCAGGAACTCATGTAACAGCAACACCTTGTCCGTAAAAGTTAATTTTAAAATTATAATATGAAAAAAAAGATTTATAAAAGTGTAATATTCATAAGTTTAATTACAATAAATTCATGTAAATCACAAATTTTACCTTTAAATACAGCGTTAGACAATATTCCTAATAATGCACAGGTAAAAGATTTGAATAATGAATTAAATCCATATGTAGGAATTTTCAAAGCTAATTTTCAAAATAATGAAATCACATTATTCATAACAAAAGAAGAAAATAAGTTAGAAAAAAGAGTAAACAAACAATTTTATCGCGATGCTTTAGTAGTAAAATATGTTGTAAAAAATACAAGCGGGTTGATATTACAAGATACTCTGAATAACAGTTATAGTATTAATAAATTAAGTAGTACAAAAATAAGAAATTCTCAAAGTTTAGTTGAGTTAAATTACAGTGGAACAAACTGCGGAGTTGGCTGGGGTAAAGTAACCTTAAAAAAACTTAATTCTACTCAAATATCCTGGAATTATGAACCTAATAGTACTTCTATAGGAGAAGATTGCCCTCCTAGTGCAGATAAAACAGTTTATCTGCCTGAAACTGATAATTTAATTTTTACAAAGCAGTAATGAAGAGCTTTGTGTTTTTAATGACATTTGTTGCGGCTTATTGTAAATCGCAAACTTTACCTTTAGATACAATTCTTAAAAATATTCCTCAGGGTGCTTATGTAAAAGACTTAAATCATGAATTAGATTCATTTATAGGAATTTATAAATCTAATTTTGAAGGTAATGAGATTACATTATATATCACAAAGCAAGAAAATAAATTAGAAAGAAGTACTGGAAAAACGTATTATTTAGATGCCTTGATAATAAAGTATATAGTTAAAAACAATTCTGGTATAACTTTACAGGATACACAAAATTCTAATATGTCAGATATTGAACTATATAGTATTGCAACACGACCATATGAAAATAAAATTATTTTCTATTATAGTGGAACTCACTGTGGGATGGGATGGGGTAGCATTATATTAAAAAGAATAAATAATAATAATCAAATACTTTGGGACTATCAACCAAATAGTGGCGCTTTGAGTAAAGATTGTAATGCGGATAAAACAGTCTATCTGCCTGAAACCGATAATCTAATTTTTACAAAACAATAATGAAGACCTTTTTGTTCTTAATGATATTTGCTGTTACTTTGTACAAAGCACAAAGCATACTTCCTTTAAATACAAATTATGAAGAAGTTCCTAATAATTCATATTTAAAAGATTTCAATAATGAATTAAACCCTTATATAGGGACTTATAAAGCTAATTTTGAAGGAAATGAAGTTACTCTTTATATCACAAAAGAATTATATCACTTTTTTGATTTATATTCGAAAAAATACTATCAAGATATATTATCAATAAAGTACATTATTAAAAACTCATCAGGAAATATATTACAGGATACCAAAAACATGAATTTCCAACCTGACCAAATAAGATTTACAATCTTCAGCATAAGGATTCAAGCCAACAATAATTTAGTAATATTTTATTATGGAGGAACTAATTGCGGAATCGGATGGGGTAAGGTAACCCTAAAAAAACTTAATTCTACTCAGATATCCTGGAGTTACGACCCTAACAGTACTTCTGTAAAAGATGATTGCCCTTCTAATACAGATAAAACAGTTTATCTGCCTGAAACCGATAATCTGATCTTCACAAAACAGTAACAAAATTATTTATATTTGCTGCGGTTAATAAGAAATCGCAGCAAATATTTTCTGAAAGATTAAAAGCCTTTACACTTTCAGTATAACCTCCGCCGCCTTCTCACTCGCTCCTTTTCCGCCAAGTTTCTCCCTCAGCAGCTCATAATCACGGAGCACTTCAAACCTTTTTTCGGTGGCCAGGATTTTTTTCAGCTCTTCCACCAGGTTGTTTGTATTCAGGTCGTTCTGGATCAGTTCCTTTACCACTTCACGGTCCATAATGAGGTTGACCAGCGAAATGTATCTGATGTTTTTAACCAATCGTTTGGCAATGGCATAGGAAACTTTGCTTCCGCGGTAGCAGACTACTTCAGGAACATTCAGCAGGGCGGTTTCGAGGGTTGCCGTTCCGGAAGTGACGAGCGCCACTTTGGAACACCTCAGCAGGTCATAGGTTTTGTTGGAGACAAAGTGCACGTTATCGTCTACATAGTTCTGGTAAAATTCTTTCGGGAGGCTCGGTGCCCCGGCAATCACGAACTGGTATTCCTTAAAATAAGGCCTTACCGAAAGCATCATGGCGAGCATCTTTTCGACTTCCTGTTTCCGGGAACCCGGCAGCAAAGCAATGATTTCCTTTTCGTTCAGCCCGTTTTCCTTTTTAAAGCTTTCAATACTAAGATCTTCTAAAGTGGAAATCGCATCCAGCAGGGGATGACCGACAAAATGAGAATGAACGCCGTGCTTTTTATAGAAATCCTCCTCAAAAGGAAGGATCACCATCATTTCGTCCACGTATTTTTTAATGATCTCTACCCTGCCCTCTTTCCAGGCCCACAGCTGCGGGGAAATATAATACACGACTTTAATGCCAAGCGCTTTGGCGAATTTGGCAATTCTCAGGTTGAATCCAGGGTAATCCACCAGGATCAAAACATCCGGCTTGCTGCTGCGGATGTCTTCCTTACAGAATTTAATGTTGTTCAGGATCGTCCGCAGGTTCATTGCAACTTCCAGGAAGCCCATGAAAGCGAGGTCGCGATAATGTTTTACCTGTGTGCCCCCCTGCTTTGCCATCAGATCACCACCCCAGAACCGGAATTCCGCGGCAGGGTCTTTCAGTTTCAAAGCTTTCATCAAATTGCTCCCGTGCAGGTCCCCGGAAGCCTCGCCGGCGATAATATAATATTTCATTTCTCTGAAATCTTTTAATTTTTAATTCCGTCCGAAACCGCCTCAAATTGCTTTATGATGGGAGGCTTCTATCACAGGAATAGAGAACAAATAAGACATTGTAGCATCTTAATTTGTAAATTTGCTCAAAGATAACGATAAAAAATGTCAGAAGAATTTGAAATCAGGAATAAAGTTGCGGAAAGCGGACTGATCAATTTTGATCTTACCGATCTGGTTCCGAAAGGAGAACGGAAGGGAATCGACCTGAAGGATTTTCTTTTTATGGAAATGATCCTGAAAGAAAAAGACTTCCGGGAAAAAGTAGCAGCAATCGATGTGGAAGCCTACCGGGATGCTTATGTTTATGTATACAATTCAGCGGATGCCATTGTTCCGCTCTGGGCTTATTTTTTAATTACCGCCAGGCTGGCAGGTATTACCAAAAAGATCGTTTTCGGAAACCGTGAAGACCTGGAGGTGATCCTGATGCACAATGCGATTCAACGCCATGATTTTGAAGAAATGAGAGGCAAAAGAGTGTTGGTAAAAGGCTGTTCGGATAAAGAAATTCCGGAAAACGCTTATATCGAACTGGTAGAACAGCTGCAGCCGATCGTCAAGTCACTGATGTTCGGGGAAGCCTGCTCCAATGTTCCGATCCTGAAAAATTAGACCTGTTAACCAGATAATCAAGCCTTGGCTTTTTAAATTTTTCATTCAATTTTAATTAAAAAAACCGTTGGGGAATATTTTTTGATAGGTTTTAGACATCAATAAAGATTAAACACAAAATATGGGTCTTATCGATTTACTTACCGGAAATACCGGCAACCAGGTTGCTGAACAGGCAGAAAATAAATTCGGGATCAGCAAAACACAGGTTATCGCTTTACTTGCGGTAGCCGCCCCGTTGATTATTTCGTATCTTAGAAAAAAATCACAGGATGCCAATGAGGCAGAAGCCCTTAACAAGGCGTTGGACAAAGACCACGACGGAAGCATCTTAGATGATGTTTCACAGGCCGATGCCAGACAGTCTGAGGGAGGTTCCATCTTAAACCATATCTTCGGTGAAGAAAAACCGAATGTAGAAAACAGGCTTTCGCAGAATACCGGAATTTCAATCGATAAAATAGGGCCAATCCTTTCTATGCTGGCTCCGATTATTATGGGCTACATCGGGAAGGAAAAACAACAGAATAATGTGGGTGCCGGCGGCCTGGGCGATCTTTTGGGAGGAATCTTGGGCAATGCATCCAATGAATCTCAGCAACAGCAGTCCAGTCCGTTAAATGATATTCTGGGAAGCGTATTAGGCGGTGGAAATTCGCAGTCTTCGGGAAACCCGCTGAATGATATTCTTGGCAGCGTCCTCGGAGGAAATGATCAGAAAAAACAACAAGGTGGCGGCGGATTGGGAGATATCCTCGGAGGATTCTTCGGAAAATAATTAATTTAATTTTGTTATATATAAAAAAGACCGGCGAATGATTTTGCCGGTCTTTTTGTTTAATTTTTGGTTTTCTCTTCAGAAGCCGCTACAGATTTCGAAGCTTTTCTTGGCCTTCTTTTCCCGTAGCTTCCGTTGTTGATTTTACCTCTTTTGGATTTTTTGTCTCCTTTTCCCATAAGTAATAGATTTTGTTGGTTGATTACGAATTTAGAAAATACAAAAGAAAAATCAAAAAGTCCGGCTGTTAAAATTTTTATAATTCTTCAGGAAAGATAAGCGGGGCGCCGGATGATGGAAGTTTATTGCTGCATCAATTCATACCGCTAAAAAACTCAGGCCCCTGCAATACTTTATTTCCTACACTTTCACTGTTTTCCACTTGTCCCTTTTAAACAATATAAAAGCAATAATGGTTATCAAAGCTTCGGCAACAGGAATTGAGATAAACACCCCTTTCGGTCCCAGTTCAAAATATTTGGAAAGCAGATAGGCCAATGGAATCTGAAACAGCCAGAACCCGCAAAGGTTTAGCCAGGTCGGCGTCCAGGTATCTCCTGCTCCGTTGAAAGCATTGATCATCACCATTCCGATTCCGTAGAAAATAAATCCGATGCTCATGATGTGCAGGGCATTTTTGGCAATTTCTTTAATTTCGGTTTCCTCTGTGAAAAAACCTACCAGAAAATCGCCCAACAGTAAAAAGATCAGGCTTACCGTTACCATAAAGACCACATTGTATTTTACGGTTTTCATTACCGATTGTTCTGCTCTGAGCATTTCATTGGCCCCCATATTCTGCCCGACCAGTGTGGATGCGGCATTACTCAACCCCCAGGCCGGCAGCATGAAAAACATCATCAGCCGTAATGCCGTCTGATAGCCTGCCGAAGCATTTTCTCCACCGGTTACAGCCACCAGTTTAGCCAGGAATATCCAGCTGCAGGAAGCAATGACAAACTGAAAAATTCCCGGAGTTGCAATTTTTACAACAGATTTTATTATAGAAAAATCAGGTTTAAAATAACCGATCGAAATACGGATCTGAGTATCCGCAACCAATAAATGGTACAGTTGATACAACACCCCGATGCTTCGTCCAATGGTAGTGGCAAGAGCCGCTCCGGTAAGCCCCATTGCCGGAACCGGACCAAAACCTTTAATTAAAACAGGGCATAAAATAATATTCGCCATATTAGCGATCCAAAGCGATTTCATAGCAATGGCCGCATTGCCGGCACCACGAAAAATCCCGTTGATCAGAAACAGCAGCATAATAATGACACTGCTTCCCATCATGATGGCCGTAAAGTCCTTACCATAAGCCGCCGCCTCCGGTTTTGAACCCATCAGCAACAGAATTTCTTCGGCATACATTACTCCGAAGACACTGAGCACAAATGTGATTGCAAAAGAAATCAGCAGAGCCTGTGCAGCACTTCTTGAAGCCTGTTCCGGGTTTTTCTCGCCGACCCTCCGGGCTACCACCGCTGTTGCGGCCATGCTCATCCCGATGGCAATGGAATACATAACCGAAAGTACGGATTCCGTAAGCCCTACGGTCTGGATGGCATAGCCGCTCTCTTTCAGATGGCCGACAAAATAAAGATCTACCAAAGCAAATACAGATTCCATGGCCATTTCAAGCATCATCGGAATGGCCAGCAGAAGCACTGCGCTCCGTATGCTTACTTTGGTATAGTCGGCCTCCTCTCCGCTTAAGGCTTTTTTGATAAAACTGATATACTTTGACATAACATAAGTTCCGGTTTGTATCGCAAAAATACGGTTTCGCGTGCAATTGCTTCTTGGCATACGGAAAGTTTTACCAAAAACACATTGCGTGGTTATTTTAAAAATTAAAAATAAATTCAATAATTATTTATCGTAAAACAATAATTATTTATATCTTTGCAATAAATAAAAATTAATAACCATGAAAATTACTGGAAAAAGATCTTTACTTTGGTGGGCACGTTATCCTTGCGGTATTTATGCCGTCGGATTCACTATTGCTTCAATCTGGACATTGGGCCTGATGCTGATTTATTTTTTCACGCACCAAACCAATCGTTTTATTTCACTGACTTCCGGACAAGGCGAAGGAGATACTCTGTCTTCCGGCATCATCGGATTCCACTACCCATTTACCCAAATCACAGTAAATACTGAAAATTCGCCGGAAGGCCTGGTGCTGGCATTTCTCGGAATTCTTTCCATTAATTTCATCCTGATTACCGCCCTGAAAATTATCACTGAACTTTCTCAGGATAACTTTTTCACTGCTAAGGCCGTTCAGAATTTTAAAATTCTGGGGTTCGGGCTTCTGTCGCTCGGGATCATCCATGTTCTGATCGATCTTCTGGCTTCACCTCAGCAGTTTAATCCTGCACAGCCTTTTGTTTTTATCGTTACCGGCTTCATTCTGATCCTGATGAAAGAAATTTTCACCAAAGGGAAAGCGATACAGGATGAAAATGATCTGGTTATTTAACTATTCATCATGATAATCAATTTAAATTTATAACAATGAACAAATTATTAATCTTTGGATTACTGTTGATTTCCGGAGCAGGGTTTGCCCAGGAACTGAATAATGAACAGAAACAAATTCTTAAATTCGACAATACCGCCCGTTTTTCGGACCTGATCGGAAATGAGGATATTAATCGGTGTTTTAAAGCTGAAAATAATTCCTATACTTTACTGGCCTTGGCCATTAAAATGAAAAGCGTAAATATTTTCCGGAAGCTTATCGACAACAAAGCAGATTTGGAAAAAATATGCGATGGTAAAACGCCATTGATGTTTGCTGCAAAATACGGAGATGTTGCGATGGCAAAAAAACTTCTCGAAAACGGAGCAAAAAAGGAAACCAAAACGGAAAAAGGCTTTACCGCACTGAATTATGCCGAAAAATACAACCAGCCTGCAATGGTCAACCTTTTAAAATAAATTGATATGATAAAAATTATCGGAAAAAACTCGCTCTCACAATATTTAAGTTATCTTCTGCTTGTGCTTTTTATTTTATTTGCCGTTCAGTGCATCTACGAAATCATCGGGTTTGCTGTTCTGGCCTATAACTTTAAAACCGGAAATACCGTTCTTTCAGACTTTTTTATCACCGGTACAGATGTCGGCTGGGCGAAAAATCAGTGGACGCAGACGATGGATGGCATGATAAAATTTAAAATCTTCGTTCCTTTTACCCGCCAGAATCTATTGACCGGGATATTCAGCACCTTCAGTATCTTAAATTTTATTTCCAATACCATTTTCATTCCTGTGTTTTTATATACAGGTTACCGGTTTTTAAGGGAAATCAGCAGAGAACAGGTTTTCAATACCCAGGCCCTGTTGTGGCTTAAAAGATTCGGGTGGACCAATATTCTGTATGCCATCGTTGTCATGGCCATGATCCCCTTTACGGTAAAAACATTGCTGTCGCTAAGTTATAATGTAATTCTTTTTTTATTCTTCGGGGCTCTGGTGTTATTCATCGTGGAATTTTTCAAGAAAGGTCTGGAGCTTCAGGAACAGGTTGATTTAACGATTTAAGAGATGCCGATTATCATTAATGTAGATGTCATGCTTGCCCGGCGCAAGATGCAGTCGCAGGAACTCGCTGAAAAGATCGGGATCACCCAGGCCAATCTTTCCATTTTAAAAACCGGAAAAGCGAAAGCTGTAAAGCTTTCCACCCTGGAAGCCATTTGTAAAGCTTTGGACTGCCAGCCGGGAGACATTCTGGAATATGTGAAAAATTAAGAGTTTTTAGGAAAATAATTCAGAATAATCTGTTAAAATTATGGATTTAAATACTAAAATAGCATAAATCACAGATTCGAGTCTATCGAACTTCTGTGAGATAATCTACTTTTGCCAGCAGAAACTAATACCCGTGAAGAAGAATTAATCATCCTTCTTTATTGCCTGAGCCTTTGCTCGGCACGAAACCACAACCAAAACTTATCCGGAGCCTGACCAAAGGTTCCGGAATTTTTATGAAAGGGCGTTTTTTTGTTTTTAAAACCTTCAAAAATCTTATCTTTGCCAACGGAAAATTCAAAGTTCGGATATGAACTTTGAACCTTGAACTTTAAACCAATAATTTATGTTTCGATCACACACCAACGGAGAATTGTCTCTTAAAAATCTTAATGAAGAAGTTATGCTTTCAGGATGGGTACAGACCATCCGGGACAAAGGATTTATGATTTGGATAGATCTCCGGGATCGTTACGGAATTACCCAGCTGGTTTTCGATCAGGAGCGATCGACTGCTGAACTCATGGAAAATGCCAAAAAGCTGGGACGTGAATTTGTGATTCAGGTAACCGGGAAAGTGATTGAAAGGGTAAGCAAAAACCCGAATATCCCTACCGGGGAAATTGAAATTTTAGTTGAAAAATTAACAGTTCTCAACGAATCGCAGCTTCCGCCTTTCACCATCGAAGATGAAACGGATGGCGGTGAAGAGCTGAGAATGAAATACCGATACTTAGACATCAGAAGAAATCCGGTAAAAGAAAAGCTCATCTTCCGCCACAACATGGCACAAAAAGTGAGAAATTACCTTTCGGATAACGGATTTATCGAGGTGGAAACCCCGGTTTTAATTAAATCCACTCCGGAAGGCGCCAGGGATTTCGTGGTTCCGAGCCGGATGAACCCGGGGCAATTCTATGCATTGCCGCAGTCTCCACAGACCTTTAAGCAATTGCTGATGGTAGGCGGAATGGATAAGTATTTCCAGATTGTAAAATGTTTCCGTGATGAGGACTTAAGAGCCGACCGTCAGCCGGAATTCACCCAGATCGACTGTGAAATGGCTTTCGTGGAGCAGGAAGACGTCATGAATGTCTTTGAAGGAATGACGAAAACCTTACTGAAAGATATTACCGGACAGGAATTCGGGGATTTTCCGAGAATGACCTTCGCCGATGCGATGCAGAAATACGGAAATGATAAGCCGGACATCCGTTTCGGAATGGAATTCACGGAACTGAATGAACTGGTAAAAGGAAAAGACTTTAAAATATTCGATGAAGCGGAACTGGTTGTCGGGATCAATGTAGAAGGCTGTGCGGATTATACCAGAAAGCAGATCGATGAACTTGTAGATTGGGTAAAAAGACCGCAGATCGGTGCTTCCGGAATGGTTTGGGTTAAATTCCAGAACGACGGCGTGAAGACTTCTTCCGTTAATAAATTCTATAATGAAGAAGATTTAACCAGAATCATCGAAAAATTCGGGGCTAAAGAAGGCGACCTGATGCTGATCCTTTCCGGAAACGAGCACAAGGTAAGAACCCAGCTTTCTGCCTTGAGAATGGAGCTTGGAAACCGATTAGGCCTTAGAAAAGGAAACGAATTTGCTCCGCTTTGGGTCGTGGACTTTCCTTTACTGGAATTTGATGAAGAAAGCGGCCGTTACCATGCGATGCACCACCCTTTCACGTCTCCGAAACCGGAAGACATCCACTTATTGGAAACCGATCCCGGGAAAGCAAGAGCCAACGCTTACGATATGGTACTGAACGGAAACGAAATCGGCGGAGGTTCCATCAGGATTTTCGACAAAGACCTTCAGTCCAAAATGTTCGACCTGTTAGGGTTCAGCAAAGAAGAAGCAGAAGCCCAGTTCGGATTTTTAATGAATGCCTTTAAATACGGTGCGCCGCCTCACGGTGGATTAGCCTTCGGTTTCGACCGTCTGGTAGCCATCCTCGACGGAAACGAAGTGATCCGGGATTACATCGCCTTCCCTAAAAACAATTCGGGACGGGATGTGATGATCGACGCACCAGCTGCCATTGCCAACGAACAGCTGGATGAACTGGAATTGCAATTGAATTTAAAATCATAAATTAGAAGCGGGGAATTTTTCTCCGCTTTTTTGTTATGAAAAAACTAATAATTACAATCTTAATAGGTGTCTTCGCGGTGTATTGTCATCCTGAAAAACAGGAATATTCACAAAAAATAATAGGTACATGGATTATTGAGAACGATGATAATCAAAATCCGGCAGAACCGATACTACCTTTCACAAATGATGATCCGCAGGTGTTAATTTTTGGCAAAGACGGAACCTACATTAATAAAAACGGCTTTTTCAAATTTTTACGTGATCAGGCAACAGGTGAAAACCAAACATTTTATTTTGGAGAAAAAACGAAATATGTAATAAAAGATGATTCGCTGCTGATTTTTGATCCGGCAGAAAATCGATTTACAGGAAATAAGATTTTACATTTTATCGCTAGAAAGATTATTTTAGAACAAAAGGATAAATCCACAATTACCTTAATCCCATTCTCGGAAAAAAAATTCGACAATCCACCAATAGATGAAATTATCGTTTCAAAATCACCCTGCTTCGGCAGCTGCCCTCAAAATTCATCCGTAATAAATAAAACCGGCTATTTATTTTTTTATGGAGAATCTAATAATTCCGTGAATGGCTTGTATAAAAATGGGATTGCTGATAAAAGGATAAAAGATATTTTTAATGAACTGGATAATCTTGATATCAGAACCTTAAAACCGGAATATCAAATATCGGTTACAGACTTATCTTCACAAAGCGTCACCTTTGTATCGAAAGGAAAAATCATTAAAACCGTTTATAATTATGGTAACGAATCACCTTTTGAATTAAGAAGGCTAATCCGGAATGTCAGTTATTTGTATCAAAATATTCCACTAAAATTTATTGATTTAAAGGATCCTATTCTATTGTATAGACTAAAGTCAAAAGCACAGGAAGTCATCCTTAAAGAATCTGAAACCTTTTATCTCTTTCATGAATTATTAAAGTCGAAACAGATCACGGACGACACCCGAAATCTGCCATTCTCTGGAAAATATCATATTGATTTGCCGAAAGATTACGATTATCAACGTATACAACTTTACGAAAGGATAATAAATACTGATGGAAGATTTTTCAGAGTCCAGAAAAGAGATGAAAGTTTCACAATATATGATTTGGGCTATAATTTCTTTATAAGAAATCATCTAATTCAGCCACTGAATAAAGATGAAAACTAATAAAACCGACATACCACACAGATAAATAAGCCATTACGCGGCACAATGATTGTACTTTTCATAGCAAATTACAGTACAATGAAAGCAATCTGGAACGGCGCCATTGGCTTTGGACTGGTCAATATTCCCGTAAAAATTTATTCCGCTACCGAGACGACCAAACTGGATCTGGACATGCTCGACAAGTCCGATTTTTCCAACATCCGGTTTAAACGGGTGAATGAAAATACCGGTAAAGAAGTGAAATGGGAAAATATCGTCAAAGGCTATCTCATGGACGACAAATACATCATTCTGGATGAAGAAGACTATGAGGCCGCAAGCCCTGAAAAGTCCAAGATTCTATCGATCGACCAGTTTGTAAAGGAAGATGAAGTGGATTCAGTTTATTTTGAAAATCCTTATTATCTTGAACCTCAGAAAAACGGGGAAAATGCCTACCGCCTGCTTCTGAAAGCATTGGCCAAAACTGAGATGGTAGGCGTAGGAACTTTCGTTCTTAGAGAAAGCGAAGCCATTGGTATGATCCGTCCCTATAATGATGAGGTATTGGTTTTAAACCGTTTACGGTTTGCGCAGGAAATCAGGGATTACAGCGACCTTAAAATCCCGGCTAAAAAACCGCCTAAGCCGGCCGAGCTTAAAATGGCCGTGAGCCTTATCGAACAGCTTTCCCAGGAATTTGATCCTGAAATGTACAAAGACACTTATTCCGAATCTCTGATGAAGATCATCAACCAGAAAGCGAAAGGAAAAACCGTAACGGCTAAGAAAGCAGAACCTGCCAAAGAAGGTAAAGTAATCGATTTAATGGCGCAATTAAAAGCCAGTTTACAGAATCCCAAATCCAAAAACGCATCCTGATGGCACTTCAAGATTACAATTCAAAAAGAAAGTTCGATGAGACCAGCGAACCCGAAGGCAAAACAAAAAGAAGCAAAGACAAGCTTGTTTTTGTGATCCAAAGGCATGCCGCATCCCGGCTACATTATGATTTCCGACTGGAAATGGATGGAGTACTGAAAAGCTGGGCCGTACCGAAAGGTCCGTCGCTTGATCCTAAAGACAAACGGCTGGCCATGATGGTGGAAGACCATCCGTACGATTATAAAGATTTTGAAGGAAATATTCCCGAAGGCAACTATGGAGCCGGACAGGTGGAAGTGTGGGACAGCGGAACCTATGAACCGCTGGACGATGATTCCAAGTTATCAGACGAAAAAGAGCTGCTGAAGGAATTAAAAGCAGGTTCTCTGAAATTTATCCTGCACGGGAAAAAATTAAAAGGCGAATTCGCTTTGGTAAAAATGAAAAATACCGAAGAGAATTCATGGCTGCTGATCAAGCACAAAGATGATTATGCAGAAAGCGGATATGATGCCGAAGACCATACTTCAAAAAGTTCCGAAGTAACAAAATTTTTAGAGGAAAAAAAAAGCCCAAAAAACGGCAAAAAAGCACATTAATCTCTGAAAGGAAGCCTGATTTCCAACATTTCAATTCTTTGGCCGGCGAAAAAAAGGTTGAAAATTACATCAAGCCGATGCTTGCCAAACTTACCGATGAGGCTTTTGACGACCCCAACTGGGTTTTTGAAATCAAGTGGGACGGTTATCGCGCCGTTGCCGATCTCAGCCAGGACGAACCTCTCTTCTACTCCCGCAACGGGATTTCCTTTTTATCCAAATTTGAAAAAGTATCCCGCGATTTTAAGAATCAGGCCCACAGTATGATCCTGGATGGCGAAATTGTGGCTTACGATAAAAGCGGAAGGCCTAATTTTCAGCTTTTGCAACAGATCGGAGATAATCCCAATTTGGCACTGACCTACCAGGTTTTTGATATCCTGTGGCTGAATGGTCATTCTACCGAAGAACTACCTCTTATCCAGCGGAAAGAACTGTTGAAAGAAGCTCTGGTCGAAACAGACGTCATCAAATACTGCGACCATATTTCGGAAAAAGGTGTCGACTTTTTCAAACAGATGCGGAAAATGAAACTGGAGGGCATGATTGCCAAAAAAGCAAATAGCCCGTATGTGGAAAACCACCGCACTACGGATTGGCTGAAGATTAAGTTTAACAATACCGAAGAAGCCATCATCTGTGGATTTACGGAACCACGCGGATCAAGAGAAGGTTTCGGGGCTCTGATCTTAGGGAAATATGTAGATGGAAAGCTGATCTATTGCGGACATACCGGAACCGGATTCAACCGTGAGCGGATCCATGAAATCCTGGGAAGGCTGGAGAAGATCACGATCAAAACCTCACCTTTCGACAAAGCTCCGAAAACCAACATGCCCGTTACTTGGACAAAACCTGAAATCGTCTGCGAAATTAAATATTCCGAAATTACCAAAGACGGAATCTTCAGGCACCCTGTTTTCATGGCCATCCGTGAAGATAAAGAGGCTGAAGAGGTTAAAAGTCCTGCTCATGAACTAAAAGAGACTTCAAACATCATTAATATGAAAACCACCGCTCCGAAAAAGACAAAATCTTCTGAAAACGAAAAAGAAATCACCTTAAACCGCCATAAAGTGAAGCTCACCAACCAGGAAAAAATTTATTTTCCTAAAGACGGCATTACCAAAGGTGAGGTCATCGAATATTACCAATCGGTAGCCGATTATATTCTGCCGCATCTTAAAAACCGTCCGCTGTCCCTAAACCGTTTCCCCAACGGAATCGAAGAGCAGAATTTCTACCAGAAAGAAGCCGGAGACAACATTCCGGACTGGATCAAAACCACGCAGGTGTACTCCGAATCCAATGATAAGGACATCGATTATATTTACTGTAATGACAAGGCTACCCTGGCTTATTTAAATAATCTGGGCTGTATCGACATGAATCCGTGGAATGCTTCCCTCCCCGATTTGGAACATCCCGATTTTCTGGTTCTGGACCTTGATCCTTCCAAGAAAAATACATTTGACGATGTGATTGAAACCGCTTTACAGGTAAACGAAGTCCTGAAAACCGTAAAGATCGAAGGCTACTGCAAAACTTCGGGCAGCACCGGAATCCATATTTACATCCCGATGGGTGGGAAATACGATTTCGACCAGGTGAAAGATTTCGCCCATATCCTGATGAAGCAGGTTCATGACAGACTTCCGGAAATTACTACGCTGGAAAGAAGCCTGCAGAAGCGGGATGATAAAAAGATCTACCTCGATTATCTACAGAACCGGAGCGGACAAACTCTGGCAAGTGCCTACAGCATCCGGCCAAAAGAAGGTGCTTCCGTTTCCATGCCTGTGGAATGGAATGAACTGAAAAAGGGCTTAAAACCAACAGACTTCAATATTCATAATGCACTGGAAAGAATTGCGGCAAAAGGGGATTTATTCAAACCGGTCTTAGGTAAGGGAATTGATATGATGAAGGCTTTGGAGCTGTTGGGTAATCTGGAATAAAAATTAATTGTCCAGGTTTTCGATGATTCTTATGCAAAAATCGATATTGTTTTCATCTTTCAGATGATTGATCAGCAGATACAAATTGTTAACGATATCGTCAAGAGGCAGAATTAAGTCATCTTTAATAAATTTCCTTCGCATAAGGTGAAGCTCCAAACTGTTGTATAAATATTTTAAATATTCGACATTACTAATTTTTGAAAAACACTCGCAGAAAACGTAAGAATATTCATAATTACCTTTTAAGTTATAAAATGTAAAGTCCAGAAAACCGGCAATGAAATAAAGATAAGGATCTTCACACTGCAATACTTCTCTCACAAAATCATCCTGCTGTTTTGGTGTAAAGGAATCCAGGACATTCTGCAAAAAAGGACAAAAGTCATATTCGAAATTCTCTGAAGTACCATGAATATTGATCTCGTCAATATAATTCTTTACCTGTAAAAGTTCATCCTTCATCATTAAATTTATGGCAGTTTCGCCACCAGGCTTTCCGGCAGTAGTTTCAGAATCAGGTAAATCATTTTCCACTTGAAGTCCGGAATGATAGTATAGGAATTACCGGCATTGACAATAAATTTTGCCACATAATCCGGCTCCATGATCAGGGATTCATTTAGCTGGAGCCCTTCGTTGATTTTAGTACGGATGTAGCCGATGACCAAAGCGTTGACTTGAATATTTCTTGAAGCTAGTTCCTGCCGTAATCCGGCCAGGTAGGTGGTAAATGCCGCCTTTGTGCTTCCATAAACGAAATTGCTTTTCCGGCCGCGAACCCCGGAAAGCGAAGATAATCCGATAATTCTTTCTAAATTCTTATTGTTTTCATCTGCCACTATGATATTCAGAATGGAAACCGCGCCCATGTAATTGACCATCATCATCTGTCGGGTGCCCTGGAAATCTTTTAAAGCCTTTTCATTATCTACTAAAAACCCTGCGGCATATACGACAATATGAGGTTTTGCCGGTAATTCATCATAAAATTTCCTGTGGGAATCAAAATCAACTGCATCAAAAGGCAAAACCTTCACTTTTGTAGTCAGATTATTTTCCGATACAAATTTATCCAATGATATCGTATTTCTGGAGGCAGCAATAATGGAGAATCCTTTTTCAATATATTGTTTAATGGATTCCTTGGCAACATCGGAATTGGCACCAAGGATGAGAACGGTTTTGCCTGTGTTTTGATTCATAGGGGCAAAGATAATTTAAACCACTATGAACACAAATATTTACACAAATAAACACAAATAAATTCCGGGTAATTGATCAATAAAAACTTATACGATTGCATTATATACCGCACTGTTACGAACACAAATTGATTCGTTCGGAAAAGTAAGGTTCTCAAATATTAAATACATCATATATACTAAAAAATTTCGGCGGGATAAGCACTGCCCACCCCGCCGAAACGAAATATTATTTGAATCTGGAAAATTATTTTTTCTCCAGATCGATTTCTTTTTTGTCAGCTGTTTTATCGGCTGTTTTTTCAGCAGCTTTAGCACCGAAACGGGCTTCCGTAAATTCCCTGGAAACAGCCGCTTTTTCAAATTTCAGTTTGCCAGATAAAGTTTCGATCACAAAACCATCGTCCTGAACCTGGGCAATTCTTCCGTGAAGACCGGAGGTAAGCACCACACGGGTTCCTACCTTAAGTGTTTCCTGGAAGTTTTTTTCCTGTTTCTGCTTTCTCATCTGCGGCCTGATCATCAGGAAATAAAACCCGACGAACATTACCCCCATCATGATCAGCATCATGGAATTTCCACCCTGAGCCGGAGCCTGTAAAAAGATTGATAGTAAATTCATGATCTTATGGTTGAATATTCGCAGTGAACGTTAATTTAATCGGCGTTTTGTCTACATTGGCGAATACATCAGCATATTTGCTTACATTTCCGTCGAAGTTGGTAGAATCGAAGTGAAGGGTGATTTTCCCTTTTTTGCCCGGCATGATCGGATCTTTTGTAAAATCAGGTGCCGTACATCCGCATCCCGGTTTTACTTCGGAAATAACCAATGGGTTGCTTCCCGTATTGGTCACTTCATAAACGTGCTGAACCTTATCCCCTTTTTTGATCTTTCCAAAATCGAAATTGCTCTCGGAAAGGGCAATGGTGGTTAGGGGTTGTGTGGAAGCAGCGGTAGCGGCAGTCTGTTCTGAAGCGGGAGCTACGGCAGCAGAATCTCCCATAGGAGCCGGAGCAGCGGTAGCAGCAGAATCTGTAGCGGTAGCAGCTGTTTCTGTTCCTGTAGCCGTTTCTTTATTTTCATTCTTGCAGGAAACCATACCAAAGCCTATGACAGACAAAGCGATGATTGATAATGTCTTTTTCATATTAAGATATTTATATTCTATTTAAATCTTTACAATACTTATCCAAAATCCCGTTGATAAAGATATTGGAACGGTCTGTAGCAAACACTTTTGCAATTTCAATATATTCGTTGATAATTACTCTTGAAGGCGTAAAAGGAAAATTGTCCAGCTCCGCGATAGCTGTCGACAGAATAACTTTGTCCATAAGAGAAACCCTTTCCAGATCCCAGTTTTCAAGTCTTTCTTCCAACTTCTTTTCGTTGTTCTCCCAGCTGTCCAAAGTGTTTCTCAGCAATTTGATGGCAAATGTTTTATCTTCATCGTCTTTAATCATCTTAATTAAAGTACGGCTTTCTTCCTCTTCTTTCAGGAAACCGATGGTCTTCTGTACCATGGAATTGGCAATATGGATATCATCATACCAGGAAAGTTCCTTGTCTCCGAGGTAATCGTGGAAGTCATCATTTTCAGCAATATACCGCAGAAACAATTTTCCGATAAATTTCTGGTCGTCTTCAAAAGAATAGCCGTCTTCCTTCATAAAATCCTGATAGCGCTTGCCGGCTGTAATTCTCTGGAACGTCTTCACCAAAAGATCATCATGCAGGTCCCATTTCAATTGCTTGTGCTGTCCTGTGAAAAATAATCTTTCCGGATTTTCCTCCAATTTAATTAAAACCTGATTGTTGATGAATTTTTGGTTAGGATTAATATCAGCATCGGTTTTCAGATATTTGTTTTTTCCGATTTCGATCTGGTTTTCGGCCAGTTCTTTCAGGGAAACCAGGAAATTCAGTTCATAGATATAAAGATGATAGATTTTCTCTATTCCGGCGAACATATTTTTCTCTAACACATCAAACTTCACAGGATTCTGGTAATAAGAATACACAGTCTGTACTACTTTTTCACGGATTTGTCGTCTTCCTAACATTCAAAGAGCTTTTTTATGGGTGCAAAGATACAAAATTTAAAATTTATGAAATTCGAAGTCGGATACATTTTCGTAATTTTGTAAAACTTTATGAAAGCGCTAAAAACATTAAACCCATACTTCTGGAAACACAAACTGCTGTTGTTTTGGGGAGTATTATTCATCATTGCCAGCAATTTTTTCAACATTTTTAAAGTACAGTTTGTGGGGAAATCCGTGGATGAGCTTACGAAACACGGGAACCTGGGTTTCAACCGGCAGGTTTTAATCTATGTTGCTATTATCGTAGGATGCTCTTTGCTCACCGGCTTTTTCACCTTCATGATGAGGCAGACGATTATTGTAGCCTCAAGAAGAATTGAATACGAACTGAAAAATAAGATTTACCACCATTACCAGGATTTGTCGTTAACCGATTATAAGCAGACGACCATCGGCGACCTGATGAACAGGCTGAGTGAAGATGTCGTGGCCGTAAGAATGTATCTGGGACCCGGCGTAATGTATGTAGCCAATCTTATCGTCTTAGTAGTGATCACTGCGATTTATATGCTTAAAACGGATGTTTCGATGACGCTCTGGACGTTGCTTCCGCTCCCGATTTTATCGTTTGCCATTTACAAAGTCAGCTCCATCATCAATCAGAAGTCGAAGATCATGCAGAAAAGCCAGTCGGGAATTTCCACGTTTGTCCAGGACAGCTTTTCAGGGATCCGGGTGGTGAAGTTTTTTGCCAAAGAAAATTATATTAAGAAAAATTACGGAACGAAGGTCACCGATTATCAGAACAAGGCGCTGGATTTAGCAAAAACGGAAGCCTACTTTTTTACGATTATTTTATTCGTAATCGGTCTTTTGAATGTAGCCATCATCTGGGTCGGAGGCCAGAAATACATTGCCGGGGAACTGAGCATCGGTAAAATTGCCGACTTCTTCATGTACATCAACACGCTGATTTTTCCATTCTCGATGGTAGGCTGGGTAACTTCCGTGAACCAGCGGGCTGAGGCTTCCATGCAGAGGATCAATGAATTTATGGATAAAAAATCGGAGATCGTCAATACCAATTTTGAAAAATACGGCATCAGAGGAGATATCGAGTTCAGGAATGTCTCTTACGTCTACCCGAATACCGGAATCAAAGCACTGGATAACCTGAGCTTTAAACTGAAAGCAGGAGAATCGATGGCCATTATGGGGAAAACCGGAAGCGGGAAATCCACCATTGCGTTGCTTCTTTGCCGGCTGATCGACCCGACGGAGGGAGAAATCCTGATCGACGGGAAGAACCTGAAAGACCATAACCTGGAAAACTACCGGAATTACATTGGCTATATTCCGCAGGAAAGCTATCTGTTTTCCGACTCTATAGAAAACAATATCGGCTTTGCCATCGATCATCCTTCTCATGAAAAGGTAGTGGAATATGCTAAAATTGCCGACGTCGATAAAAATATTACCGGATTCAAAGAGCAGTATAATACCATGGTCGGGGAACGTGGCGTCATGCTTTCGGGAGGCCAGAAGCAGAGGATATGTATCGCTAGGGCATTGATCAAGGACCCGAATATTATCATTTTCGATGATTCCCTTTCGGCACTCGATACGGAAACAGAACAGAATATTCTTGAAAATATTGACCGTAAAATCCGCAACGCCACCTCCATAATCATCACACACAGAGAGTCTAGCGCCCAGAGAGCCGATAAAATTCTTAATCTTACCGAAATTAACAATTCCATAACCGCATAGCCTATTCGTTCACAAATGTTAAATAAATCATAAAAAAAATTTTGTGATTAAAAGAAAACTTTTATATTTGTTCCTAACAAGATTAAAAAATATCTAACAATGAGTGAATACAAGGAACGCCATGAAAATGAAATTTTCACAAAGGTGTTAAAAGCAGGGAGAAGAACTTATTTCTTTGATGTGCGCGAGACGAAAGCAGGAGATTATTATCTTACGATTACCGAAAGCAAAAAGAATTTCGGAGAGAATGGAGAAGCTACATTTGAGAAACACAAAATTTATCTTTACAAAGAGGATTTTAAAAGTTTTCAGGAGATGTTTAATGAATCCACAGATTTCATCATTAACGAGAAGGGTGAGGATGTAATATCCGAAAAGCATGACAAAGACTTCAAGAGCAGATCCTACACGATCGATTCTGACGACGAAGTTTAAAAGAATAATTCTAAAATACAAGCATCTGGAAAAGATGCTTTTTTTATGCCCGGATTTGAAGTACGAGCCTGGTGCCTTCGTTCTTTACAGATCCTGCTCCTTCTTTTTCCATTCTATTTAAAAAAAGAGATTGCCCCTGAAGACAACCCCTTTTATTAATAAGTGTATTATAAGCTTATTGTTATATTCTTATGGATATTGCCCTTCTTACAGGCTGTATACCGAAATTAAGAATGACCTGTGATCAGATAAAACATCAGCCATCCTGTACAACCGACAACGAGCCTTACAATGAGTTTTTTCAGCAAGCCGCCGGAAACAGCTTTTCCGGTTTCAATATATTCATCGGTTTTCTCATTGGCTGTTCCTACCTTCTTTGATATTTTGGTTCCTGCCAGGGCACTGAGCGACAAGACATAAAGAATTGCTACCCAGGCTGCACTTGCAAATCCAAGAACCATCATAATCATACCTATTATTGCTAAAGTATCCATTATTATTTAGTTATTTATTTAAAAAATTTAAATGAGCCGGTTTTAGAACAATAAAATTAAATCTTACCCCTTCAATTGATGTACAGATCTAATGTTATTGCTTTCCCGGACGGATGTAATCTGAATATCGGAATGAAATTATTCCACGACTTCAATGCTTGTTATTTTACCGTTATTCCAATAGGTAGTTACTTTCGCACTGCCCCCAAGAACATTGGCAATGTTGAAAACATATTTCTTACCATCTTCCGTAAAATCAGTTACCTCAGCTTTGTTGCTCATGATGTTGCTGGCTGTTAACTGACCTTCCTGTTTTGCGATGTCATGAACATTTTTCCCGTTTTCCACGTAAGGCTGAAATCCTTCAAGCAGGCCGATGGCTTTATCCTTGGAATAGGAATCAACGATGCTCTGAACTTCTGCAGGAATGGAAGATTTGCTTTTTGAAACAGCCGGATTCATTACCGTATACTGCTCTTCCGAAGGCGTTGTGATTATGATTTTATCGATTTTGGCATTTTCATCAACAAGATAATACGCGTCTTCAGATTTTTTATCCAGCACATCATGACCGTAACCGTAAAGGTCATCTGCTGCTTTTATCTCCTGCCCATTGCTGAAGACTTTAAGGAAAATCATTTCCTCATTCGGGTTTTTAACTTCCAGATAAAGGTATTTTTTGCCTTTTGGCGCCATCTTTATCCCTTTGTCCTCAGTGGCACGGATTACTTTTGACTCCTCCAGCTTTACGATGGTGATGGGATTGTTCTCTATCTTAAATTCTTTGCCGATTTCTACTTTTATTTCCTCTTTTGCGCAGGAGGTGAAAAGAAACATCAGGGAAAGAGCCGGGACTAAAAAAAACGACTGTTTTCTCATACTTTTATTATTTTAAATTTAAATGATTATTAAGTTTTATTAAAAAATTTATGGTGCAATAATAAATGAAAGCGAAATAGCAATTCGGATAAATGAATATCTGTAAGAATTGGACACAAATTCGCCGGAATTCCGCATATATTTGTCGGAAATCACAGATGCATATTCTCCAGCAGCAGTAGAAATTCTTCCTTTTTACGTACGGACAGCGGAATTTCAGACTTGTTCTTCATCACCACCCTGTTGCCTCCGTCTGCTCTGAGATAATAATCAAAATAAGCCATGTTGATCAGGTGCGATTGGTGGGTCCTGAAAAAGTTGAACGGCGTGAGAAGGTTTTCGTATTCCTTCAAATTGGTAGAGACCACAAGCTTTTGTGAATTAATAAGATAAAAGGTCGTATAATTCTTTTCGGACTGGCAGTTTACTATATCCCCGATGTTAACAGAATATATTTTATCGGTTGTCTTCAGCGTAAGTTTCTGATGGTTTTCTGACCATCCGATAGTCGTGAAAAAATGTTTGAACCGTGTATCAGGCTTTTCTTTAATCAGGGATTGTTCCGCTTTTTGTACGGCTTCCTTCAAGTCTGTTGCATTCAGCGGTTTCAACAGGTAATCGACAGCTGAAAAACGAAATGCTTTTATTGCAGATTTCGTGCAGCCGGTAACGAATATAACTTTAAAGGTAAATGGCCTTAATTTCTCAAGCAGATGAAACCCGTCTCCATCCGCTATCTTAACATCAAGAAAAACCAAATCCGGTGATGCCTGCTCAATGGCTTTAATTCCGGATGCTACCGAACCGGCCGTACCGGCTATGGTAATATTGGGACAATGGTCTTTAATCAGGCTGCAGTTTTTAGTTATGATTTCCTGATTATCATCGATGACGACGGCTGTTAACATGATTATTGATTTTCGCAAATATAATATTTTCGCGATTAATTCTATATTCCATGGTATGTAAAAGCTTTACCTTAAATGACCATTCCCCGGTTTAGCAGGTTGTTTTTTTGCTTTTTATCTGACTGCCGTTTATAATTAAAAAAGGTACACCCTAAAGTGCACCTTCTGTAATCTTAATAAGTTACAACAGCATTAAAACTCCCTTTTAATCTGCGATAAGATGGTAGGATCCTGTATTTCGTTGTCTTTAGCCAATAGCAGGACTTTGGATAAGACCTCGGCAGATTTCGGGTCGTCATCAGCAAAAGGAAGAAACAGTCTTCCCCGGTGCTGTGAATGAACGGGTAGAATCGATAAATACTTCCCCGGAACCTGGTGTACTACCGCACTTCCCAAGTGAACGCTGTATTCCGCCATCTGTCCCTTTACCAATACGTGCGACCCTTCGACCTTTACATTCTCCAGTTTGAATAACCGCGCCGTCTCTTTCATCAGGACCGCCCGCATTTCCATCGATGAATGGCTTGCTTCAGGATCTACCCCGCCTACGTGAGCTACAGAAACCACCAGATCGATGTCCCTCATCACTTCGGAAAACAACCGCGGATTAATGTCTTCAAACGGGATATTCTTATAGTCTTTCAAAGAATGGAATTCGATAGTCTCCAGGGTTGGGCTTTCAACATCCGCCGGCGAGAACCAATCTGCCATTGCATACAGCTTTACCTGAAAGCCTTCTTTGTGATAAACCTTCTGCAAACCTTCTTCGTAGTCCACTTTCCAGCCTCTTGTTTTCAGCAGCGCCAACGCCTGTTTCGGATGAACCTGATGTCCGGCGTAACGGCGGGATACCGATTTTTCCTGCAATTCGTCCGGCGTCGGAACGTAGAGTTCACGGAAAATCTGCTTGAACGGCTGAACCAGTTTTTCTTTAAAACAATAATGCTGGAAGTCGCTCCAGACAGCATGCTGATGCAGGTCTGTACAGTGTGCGATTCTCAGGATACTGTTTTCGTTCAGCTCATGGATCTCACCCTGGGCATCCACCAGGTTGCCATCATGGAAGAACCCAAGTTTATTCGTGTCTGAAATGAACACCAGCTTTTCAAGATGCCTTACGATAACCGGATGATCGAACAGGTTTTCGATTTCAGGATATAAAAATTCATCTCCGCGGATCATCGCTTCTTCAAGACCTTTTCTGGAGCGGCTCCACTGTTCACGCATAATCTTGCGGCTACTGGCCAGTTCTATGACTGCTTTCTCCTTTTTAATTTTCGGAGGAATTGTTTTTAATTGTTTATCGTCCCGGAAAACCACCAGTTCCGCTTTTCCGTCACCCTCAATAATCAGTCCTACCGTAACACCATCGATGGTAACCTGGGTTGCCTTTGACAAAAGGTTCTGAATCTGCCGGGTTTCCATGGCCCAAGTCAGACGGATCGGATCCGGATATCCCGCATTTCTGGCTAAATTCTCCAGGGCTACCCGGATGGCCAGAGCTTCACTGGCTTGCTTCATCGAGCCGAATTCCCGGCTCTCTTTTTTGAACTGCTGGATGTATTCATACCGGTTCAGTATATCTTTCTCAGGATTCGTCCTGCTTAAAGGAATGAGCCCGTAGACCCGGATATAGTCCTGATCACGCTTATCCTTTATTTTGGCGATTACTTCTTTTATCTTTAAATTTCCCGTCAGCGTATCGGAATACAGCCTTGCCCTGCGGTGGCCGTTTCCGTCGGAGATATATTTCGCGGAATCGTACAGCATTTCCCAGCGTGTCTTTCCCAGTTCTTTATAGGCTTTTGTAAACCAGTCTTTATCCACGGCACCGTCTTTAAATTCCTGAATGTCTACGGAGGAATATTTGGCTACCTCGCTTTCAAGACCCGAATTCTGCGCCGAATAAGCTCCTGTTTTGGTATGGGCATGCATCCACCAGATGGCGGAATCCAGACCTTTCCAGCCTAAGCAATTACTGATCAGCTTCTGCCACTGCGGCGCATATACGGCAGCCTGAATCAGACGAAGCTCTGAAATTTTCTCTTTTTTTACCATTTCATTGAATGATCCCCGGGTATCGCTTTCAAACGGATAGCATTTGGACAGCAGGTAAGAAAAAAGTTTCTGCTTGGTCATGCTTTCGTTTCCGTAGCTGTAGATGTAATTGGCATACAGATTGGTTTTTCCCAGACCTTTCAGGATCTGTACAAGCCGCTTGGCCCCGTAAATAGATTGGAACTTCTCGACAAAATGAGAGACCGGCGTAACGGCATCACCACGGATTAATTCGATATCAAGAAACTTCTCCTGTATTTCATCAACTACAGGCTTCAGGAACGGAAATTTTTCATAGTATTTTTTGCTTTGATGGTTAGACGGCAGCTGGGTCAGCTCTCTTATAGCATTATCAGCGGTTAAAACACCTTCGTACAGCTCATTTTTGATAATCAGGCCCAGTTCGTAGGCCTTTGCGAAAAGAGAAACATCCGGGACGGTATGCGGGATGTTTTCCTTCAGGCCGTTGAACTGCATCCACCGATGGAGGTTCCATACTTTTATAAACTGTCCGTCATTCAGCTGCTGATAGGGCATAGCTTGTAAAAATACCGTAAAGAAATGCTGCTGTTGCCATCCGTTGCCGCTGCGCCCGTAATAATATTCGTTCGGTTTTGATTTATAATTAATGATTTCTTCGGGAAGATGGGCAAACAAGGTACTGCAGGCATCAATGAGGAAGTCCGCTTTTTCTTCAAAAACAAATTTTTGCTGCAGGGAATATAGAATCGTAATAAGCGGATTGTTCCAGGAGTACGTATTCTTTGTGGGATCAGGCATGATATCCTTGTAATAAAAAACATACTTTTCTAAAAAATCTCTGAATCTTTTCCGGTCACAGTTGTCAGTAAGGGTTAACAGGAACAGATCCCGCGGCTGTAGGCCGGAATCTTTATACCATTGTTCCCAAACCTGGTGCAGAGGGTAGTTCTCTGCCAGCTGGAGACCCGTAAAACCATCCGTATTCCTTTTGATCTGGCGGAAATTATTACCGATCAGTTCGGTGGTCATAGTGCCCTCCCAGTTTTCCGCCTCATACTCATATTCCTTATAGCTGAGGAACAGGTATTTTAATTCAACCAGCTGTTTCTTAATCTGATCCAATGGCATGGTAAATCCGTAAGGATCATTTTCCGTTGCCTTTGCATAAACAGAGCCGGGTTCCACTTCCGGTAATTTATATTCCGATACTTCCAAGGGGTTATAAAAACCATATCCGTTTTCTGCAGAAAGAATTTTCCTTTCGGCGGATGGACTTAGCTGGTCCAGCAGTCCCTGCTCCCGCTCTGAAATTTTTGTCTTTTCCGAATAGTGCTGAAGCCACTGATTGATCTGTTCCGGCATCCGGTTATTTTTGCGAAGCTGGAGCATCAGGTCCAATGCAGCCGTTCGCTGCTCGATATCCCCTTTGGTTATCATTTCGTTGATTAAAGGAATGAGTACCGGGTCTTCCTGTTTGATCATCAATTCGATCAGTTTCTGACGAAGGGTGCCACCTTTTCTTTTGAAAAGATCGGAGAAAGTCATCACTTCATCTTTATCCAAAGGATCCTGCTGCAGGACATTGATTCCCGAAGCGACTAAAGATTCTCCACGGTCCTTGATGATCTTAAAGGCAAATTCTTTCTGGAAAGGAGTAACCTTTTTATTTTTCTGTTCAAAATTATAGGAATACGAGTAGCAGTAAAAATCGTCCAGAATATTCCTCGTAAGCTGTTCCCGTAAGGTCAGGTCAAACTGATCGAAATAAGACAGTACCAGATCAAGCTTTTTACTATCCTCCCCTACCAGATAAAACATGGAAGCATAGAGGTCGCTTTTTCTGAAAGTGGCATTCTGCCATGAGAAAACCGTTCCTTCAAATTTTGTTTCTTTAGCCGCTATTCTTTGGGTCAGCTCATAAAGCTTTTCAAAGAAGCCGGGATAATCCGGATTACCGATATAGAATTTTGATTTTGCATTTACCGCCAGCAAATCGCTCATGCCTCTTCCGGCAAATGCCAGAACCTGAGGATCGCCCTGCTGTACTGCTTTATAAAAAACCGGCATCTGGATGTAAGGATCCCCGGTTTCTATGGCGAATTTTACGGCCAGGCATTTTTTCTCCACATTTCCTTTATCGATGAGGTCATGTAAATAGGGTACCGCCTGCTCCACATCCCAGACGCCCTGCACCCAAAGTGCCATATACACTTCATTGTTGTTTTTGCTGAGTACCGCTTGGGGAATGTCATCCGGGTTCCTGAAATACCGGTTGGCCATCGAAACCATATTTTTTACCACCGTTTCTTTTTCAGACTCCCAGCCCAGGCCCGTCCAGGTCCCGATCGCCCGTACAACCGATGAAAACCGCGTCAGTTTATTTTCCTCGATGACCTTCAGCATATACTGCAACGCCTGCGTATTGGTCTCATCCAAAGCTTCCAGAATGGTCTGCCGCAGCCCTTCCTGCCGTTGTGCGGCCAGAAGGAGTTTTTCCACAAGTTCCCAGCACCTTTGCTGCTCACTGTTCAGCAGCGCGTGGATGATGCCCGAGGATACTTTTCCTTCCGGGTGCTTGTTGAAAATAATATCTTCAATCAGCTGGTAGACCGCTTCATTTCCCGTATCAATGGCTGCTGACCACAGGTAAAACCGGCTCGCGTTACCGTACAGCTGGCTGTCATAAATGATCTGCTCTTCCAAAGACAGATCGTAATACTGTGTACCGCTATCATACGTATACAGACTAGGCGGCTCCAGTAAGTTTCTTATTAAATTAATTTGATTAAGTAATGTGAACCGCTCATTATTGGGAGCCCGGAAAGAACGGCGCTCATACCCCGTCTGATACATTTTGTACGGCATTTTATTCCAGGTGTATTTTGCCAATCCGGCATGTTCACCGAAGAAATAGACCAGCAAGTCGAAATAATCTTTGTCTTCCCAGATATTTCGGGTGATGTGCTTTTTTATCTCTTCAGCTTCAGGAGATCCCAGTGTGATTTCTCCGTAACTGTCCTTTTTTCTAAGAAGCAGCAATCCGAATTCTGCGATTTCCTTTTTTAGTTTGGGTCTGGAAAATAGTTTGGACAATACTCCTTTTTCAGCCTGATTTTTCAGTCCGTTTTTTAAATTCTTGTGATAATCGACAATTTTCTTCGATTTTAGTTTTTCTCTGATTTCCATAGTTTCTGTGATTTAGTGTGTGAAGGATTACCAGTAGCTCCCTGCCAGAAATGTCAGTCTGATGAAGGTAAAAACAGGTTGTATACTTAGATCAATGATTTGGGTAAGGTTTTCGAGCTGGATTTCACCGCAAAAAACAGCAAACATGCCGTCTTCAAAAGCCTGGATGGCATTTTCCTGTGCTTTCTGCAGATCGGCTCTTTTCTCATTGTAGATGCTGCCAAATCCTGCCTTTCCGGTATCGGTTAAAATATTGAGGTAATTTTCAAGCGGTGTCTGGGTATGGTCCTGATCCTCTGTTTCAAAAGATTTTGTATTAAATGATTCAACCTGCTGCTGAACAATTAGCTTTAAAAGCTGTTCCAGGGAGATTGAATCTCCCTGATGGTCAATTTCAAGATGCTGCTCCGAAAGCACGGGATGCTTTTTGCCCAGTTGCTTTACCGTAACCTTTATTTCCATATATTCTGAGATTGTGATTTTAAAAATAGGAAAATATTTTTTGGTGTCGGACCTTCTGTTTTCACAGGTTTCCAAGCATAAACGCAATTCGTAGCCCCGATTGCAGTGAAAATCCTTTTTTGAAAAAAAAGATTGCAACGGAAAGCGGGAAAAAGCTCCAAAAATAAAATCGAAGAAAAATTAAAAATTTATGGGATTAAATGCAATGCTTTTAAGAACGATAGTAGAATCTCTTGAAAGGTCTGGGATGATTTTCATACTTCCAGGTATTGAATACATTGATAAACTCAAACGGTATTTTAAAACCCTACAGGTTTTATCCGTCTTTTTACCGAAGTTTCCTGTTTTTGAAAATGCTTTTTAGATAATCCGGATTTTCAGGGAGCAAGTAAAAAATAAAGCATTATGAAATAAAAAAGTACACTTTTGAAAAGTGTACTTTAATTTGGGTGAATGATGGGTCTCGAACCCACGACCTTCGGAACCACAATCCGACGCTCTAACCAACTGAGCTACAATCACCGTTTTGTGAGTGCAAATATAGGAAAGATTTTTTAATTACCAAACAATTCCATCAAAATTTTTCAAAGCAATTAACTTCTCAGACGTAAATCCCTCAGCATAAGTGACTCCCGAAAGCCTTCCCAAATCCTGCGCGCGATAAGTCAGGCTCTCAAAAAAGTCTTTTGAGGTAATCGGCGTTTGGGGTTCCGTAGATGCCGGATCATAAAACTGAGTTTTAAAAGCCATACAGGCAGCAATCTTTTTATCCAGATGTTCTGAAATGTCTATTACAAATTCCGGTTCGATATTTTTCCACTGAATGTAATGAAAGATGTGTTTTGGTCTCCATACTTCCTGGGTTTCTCCTTCCAATACCGTTTCAATTTTTCTCAGTCCGGCTAAAAAGCACGCATCCGATACTAATTTCGCTCCTTTCGCATGATCCGGATGTCTGTCGTCAATTGCATTGGCCAAGACGATTTCCGGCCTGTATTTACGGACCATTTTTACAATCCTCATCTGATAATCCTCAGAATTTTCTAGAAACCCGTCTTTCATCCCAAGATTCTCTCTTGCCAGAACGCCCAGAATTCCGGCAGAGTCTGCCGCTTCCGCTTTTCTCGTTTCTTCTGTTCCGCGGGTTCCCAGTTCCCCTCTTGTAAGATCAACGATTGCACAGGCTTTTCCTTCCGACACCATTTTCGCGATGGTTCCGCCGCAGCCCAGTTCCACATCATCGGGATGTGCCCCAAAAGCAAGTATGTCTGTTTTCATATTTCCAAAGATAAGACTAAAAATAAAAACTTCCCAAACGTAACGAATGGGAAGTGTATTATTTACAATTTAAAAATTAAATTATTTGTTGATCTCTGCGTTCAGTTTTACAGCATCCTGGTAAGTAGGATCCAGTTGAACCGATTTAGCTACGTATTCCTTAGCTTTTGCAGGATCTGAATCTTTATTCATGTACGCTACTGCAAAGTAAGCATATGCTAAAGTCTGCTTGTTGGCTTCCTGATCAGCCGGTTTCACCGTAGTGATGAATTTTTCGTAAGCCATTTTTGCCGCATCGTTATTTCCAGCCTGTTGGTAAGAATACCCTAAGCTGTAATATCCCGGTGCCCAATCCGGTAAAAGCGCATTCATTTTCTGCCATGTCATGATTGCTCCGTTCCAGTTTTTTGCATCCTGGTAAGCCGTTGCCAGTTTGAAAAGGGAATCCGAATCCTGAGCATTAGCCGCTACTTTCTGCTTTAAGCCTTCAATGGTCGGGTTGGTAGGACCTGCGTCTACATCAGCCTGGGAAGTTCCGCCTCCACCTGCGATTTTCACCAATTCCATATCCCATTTCAGCGTTTCATCCTTAGCTGCTTTTGCAATGGCTACCTTTTGCTGAGCTTCCGTCATTAAAGCTGTTTTCTTAGCTGCATCGGTCTCAGTTTTTGCCAGACCTGCTGCAATTAACCCCTGCAAGCCCTGATCTGCCGGCTGTACTCTTGATTTCTCAGCCTGAGAAATGAAGTTGTCCATGTTTTGTTTAGCTTCTGCATATTTTCCGTCAGCATATAACTGATAGGCTCTTAATTTGAATTTGATCGGATCATTGATTTTATCAAAGATTTTATCCAATACCTGCTTGGAGTTTGCATAGTCTTCGTTGGTAAAATAAAGCTTTGCAATTTCCAGCTGGGTATAAGGATCTTCATCGGCATATTTTGTATAGTTGATCAAATCCTGAGTTGCCTTTGCATTCTGTTGGTATCTGATATCATACGCTGCCAATGCCTTGTATGCAGGTGCATAGGTAGGATCGGTAGCAATAGCTTTATCAATACTTGTTTTTGCCTGTTGCCACTGTTGTGCAGCCATCCAAAGCGTACCTATCCTTGTATATACCGATGCTTTGTTTTTTGCTAAAGGCAGGGCTTTGTCATAAGCCGTCATGGCATCTCCCGGCATTCTCTTCAAACGGTAAGCATCTCCTAAAGTATAGTAATAATAGGCAGGTACACCTTTTTTTTCAGCTCTTTCAATAGCCTTATTCAGGAATTGAATAGCCAGATCCGGAGAGTTATTTTTTTCAAATAAAGTCAATGCTTCTGCAGCTCTGAAAAGTACTTCAGCATCTTTCTCTCTGGAGTCAGATACGATTTTCTGGATCTCAGCCACTGCATTTTTATCTCCTTTACCAAGTTTTACAGTAGCAAGGCCTAACTTATTCAGGTAGCTTTTGCTGTCTGCTGCAAGACCTTTATTAAAATTATCGGTTGCCGCTGCGAAATCAGGCTCACCTTGTTTCAAATATGTATTTCCTAAATAGAAATAGTTTTCAGCAGTTGGTGCTGAAGCAATCATGTTCGTAAAATTAGTTTTTGCCTGAGCATATTTGTCGCTGTCTACGCTGTTAATCCCGTCCTGAACGGTCTGCGCAAAGGCAAAGTTGGTAAAAAACACCACTGCTGCTCCAAAGGCAATCTTCTTTACATTCATATTCATTATATCTTTCATTTTATAATTCAAATCTAAATTTCGATTTATATTTACACAATTTCCAGACCAAAATACTATAATTATTTTGGTTAAATGATTAATTTAATACTTTTTAACGCATCTGTACTTCTCTCCTGTACAGGTTATAAGGCTGCAATCCTTCTTTCTGAACAATCATCTGCCCAAGCTGTGTGCAGGAATACCTGATGAATCCGTTGGCAATATTAAAGTTGCCTTCATTTGTTAAAAAATACAAAATTCTTGTAAAAGGATAATTCATTTTCCGGAGGTTTTCATAATCCGTATTGTACAATTTCCCATTGCTCTCAATAGGAAGAATCTTTACCATATTTCTCAATTGCTCAGATTCCTTATCGTACGGCCGGCTGAAAGTATTTAATCCAATAACCCCTATTTTGTCAGGATATTTATTTAACTCCTCTATAATATTTTTATTGCCCGGAATTATGGAAAATTTTAAATCTTTAGGCTGCTTTTTAAGCTTTTGGGCAACAAAATTAAGGTTGCTGGAATTGGCTCCGTCGAAAATAAATTCTCTATTTTCAGATTGCATCCCTTTGTCTATTTCATCCATCGAAATACTTTCTTTGGCTGAATTTTTAGGAACAATGAAAATTACGGCATCTGCTGCAAACCGGGCCGGTAAAAAATTACGGTCCACTCGTTCTTTATAGGTTTTCATTTCTTCAGGAGACAAATCCCTTGACATAACAACAATTCTTGCTTTGTCATTCAGTAAATCAAGAAAGCCGAGATCTTCTTTTTTCGTGGAAACTTTTATTTTGGTCTCAGGATAATTGATCATATAGCCTTCTGCCAAAGCTTCGGTAACACTTTTGAACGATTCATCCGTAAGAATTGTCATTTCCCCTTTATGGTAAGAAGGCGATTTATCTTCGTTTTTACAACCTACTGCTATAATACTCAAAAAAAAGAGCATTATTACTGTAATCCTATTCTTCATTTCCTGAATTTTTAATTCTTGTAACGGCCCTGTAAATTCTGAAGATTCCATAAAGGATCAGAAGCGCACCCAGTGCATAGGCAACGCCCGGCTCCAGTACGGTAAAGAAGAATTTATAAAAAATTACGACACCGCCCAGAACGATATAAAACAATCCCGTAACAAGGGATAACCAATTGAACATCATATAACAAAAATACCAAAAAAAATAAAAAGAGAAGCATATGCTTCTCTTTTTTCATATTATTTAAAAGATAGATAACATTAATTATCCTTCAAAATTCATCGTCAGTGGTAATCTGAATCGGTAACGTACAGACTGGCCATTGATTTTAGCCGGTGTCCATTTGTTTTTAATCGATTTGATCGTTCTGATCGCTTCAGAGTTGAAGTCGGAATTTCCTCCTGATGCTTTCACATCGGTAATACTTCCATCTCTTTCCACTACGAAAGTGATTTCTGTTTTTACCGTACCTTCATCTCCGTTCATTGCAGAACCGTCGAAGTTACTTGAAACCTTGTTACGGAATGCATTGATACCTCCAGGGAATTCTGCAGTTTGCTCTACCTCCGTATAAACCTGGTTTTCATTAACCTGAGGTTTAACCTCTGCAGTTGATGTTCTTGTACCGGTAGATGGCGGCGGCGGCGGCGGCGTATAAGCCGGAGCTTTCACCCCTTCCTGATTGGTAAGACCGGTTGTCGTTTCCAACTGCTTGGAGATTGGCGGCGGCGGCGTTTCAATCTTCGGAGCTTTTACAGGCTCAGGAACTACGTTCTGAATCACCTCGATTTTTTCCTCTTCTTTCGGTGGAGGTGGTGGAGGTGGTTCTTCTTCTTTGGGCTGCTCAATAATTTTATCTTCCTGAAGAATCTCTACCAAGTCTGCCTTTACCTCCTGCTTAGGTGGTTCAGTAAGCCTTTTGATGGTAAGATAAATAAACGGAGACAAAGCAGCCACAAGGAATAATGCAGTTCCAACGATAAAAGATTTCGTCAGAAGTTTTGGATACTGATGTCTTAAATCGTACGCGCCATATTCCTTGTTTCTATTTTCAAATACGATTTCGTCTAAAGTAAGATTAGAATCGTATACATTTTCATTTGCCATAGATTTACAATTTTATGGTTTTAAGTTACTTTGTAGCCGGTGCAGCAGCTGCCGCTCCGGAATTACCAACTTTTTTATCGTAAATAGCTTTCTCCCAAGGCTTCAGATCGGTTACCCCGTACTGCTCACTTTTGGTGATGGCCATTTCGTCAAGAATATCTACAAAGTTTTTGTATACAGCATCGTCAGTCGGTTTGATAATCACCGTAAATTTGGTTTTATCTGCCGCATTTGCTTTTGCCTGCTCAATTACCTTTCGGATTCCTTCTCTATCGAAAGTCGTTTCATTAAGATTCTGATCCGTAAGGGAAGTGTTATCCTGCTGGTGCCAGAAAATCTTATTGTCTTTTCCTAATAATAAAGAAATAGAATTTGAAAGTTTAATTTCAGTCGGAGGTGGTTTTTGTTTTTCATCTTTCGGTTTTGCCGGAAGACCCAAATCCATCACATTCGGTTTAGAGAATGTAGTTGTGAACATAAAGAAGGTAATCAATAGAAAACCCAAGTCCACCATCGGAGTCATATCGACTCTGGTACTCTGTTTCTTGGAACGGACTTTGCCGCCTTTGGCGCCTTTTTCCTGTACTTGTACTTCTGCCATTTCTAAATGATATTATTCATTAGGTTTACCTTCTTGTGATGTAATCAACCAAAATTTAAGAAAATCGATATCTCTTAAACCCTCAAATAAGCTTTTAACTTTAGGATATTCGGTAGTAACGTCGCCTTTAATCGCTAATTTATATTCAGGATTAACGGCTAAACTTTCTTTTACCCAATCTACTAATTGCTTATTTGTACTATCCATAGGAATCCCGGTAGGACTCTTGAAATTCTTCTGCTCGTCATCTGGCAAATCAAGATAGCTTTTCAGCTGGTTCATAGGAACGCCGATAGCCTGTACTTTTTGGAATGCAGCTTTTTCATTATTGTCAAAAGTAACACCGTACTTTTTACCCATATTGTCCAAAAGCTGTAATCTTTCTGATGCATTTTCTACCGGCTGGAAATAAAATTTTCCATCCGGAGTAGCATTGATGGTCATCAAGCTGGCATCAGGAAGTAACTTCTCTGATATTGAAGATGGCGGTTTGATCTGCTCCACGTCAGGTTTTTTAAACTGAGTGGTCAAGATAAAGAATGTAAGCAGCAGGAACGCAACGTCACACATTGCCGTCATATCCGTCACTACTCCATGTCTTTTTGGTTTGACTCTCGCCATTATTATTAATGATTTTAATTATACTTCTTTTTACTTAGACAAAATCTCTGCTGATTAGTTAAATTCAGCGAAAGACTGCTGGATGCTCATAGCGATCTCATCGATCTTATAAGTTAATCCGTCGATTTTAGAAGTAAAGTAATTATAAAGGATGATAGCGATTGCTGAAGTACCAATACCTAAAGCCGTGTTGATCAAAGCCTCGGAAATACCTGTAGAAAGTGCTGCAGCATCCGGAGTACCACCTCCTGAACCTAAAGCGAAGAACGCCTTGATCATCCCGATTACCGTACCCAAAAGTGCTACTAGCGTTGCAACAGTACCTAAAGTAGAAAGGATCATCATGTTTTTCTCAAGCATTGGCATTTCAAGGGTAGTTGCTTCTTCGATTGCTTTGTTAAGCGCTACCATTTTCTGCTCTTTGTTAAGCGTTGTATCGTGAGATAAAGCTTTGTAAGTCGTAAGACCTTCTTTTACCACATTACCTACAGAACCTTGTTGTCTGTCGCACTCTTCTAAAGCTTCGTCAATTTTGTTCTGGTTTAGCAAGCTTCTAACCTGAATAACGAAATTGTCCAGGTTTCCTTTTCCTGCAGCTCTTCCTAAAACCAATGCTCTTTCAATAGAGAATACGATTACGGTAAGCATGAAAGTAATAAGGATTGGTACGATAACACCCCCTTTGTAGATAATACCTAAGAACGACTCTGGGTGAATGTCTTTTCCTTCCACATCCGAGAAAGCTACAGATCCTGCACCTAGCTTGTCTGCATCTTTAAAGTTTCCTGGGCTACCCAAAACGAATAAATAAATACAAATTCCTATTGCAAAGATGATAGGAATAATAATAGCCGGGTTTAAACCTCCCGATTTTCTAGCAATTACTTGCTCATCATTTTTTGAAACATTCATTTCCATATTTAACTAAATTATATTGTTTTAAAATTTTACAAGATGTAAATTAAAGGCAAAAATAATTAAAATGCAAGAGTCTTAAATAAACATTTTGCTTTTTTTTGATAACAAAATTTTAATACAATTCCGATATTATAATTATTTTCTCTTTTTTTGGCAATATTTTTTAATTTCAGCTTTTACATTAAAAAGTTAAAAAAATTCAGCCTTCATTTTTTTTAAATTGCCAATGTTAAATTTTATTTAAATTACTATATTCACAATTCTGTGAGGCACCACAATGATTTTCTTGGGAGCTTTGCCTTCTAAAATCTGTTGCATTTTCTCATCTTTTAATACCACATCCTCCACTTCTTTCGCCGTAAGCTGAGCGGAAAGCGAAATTTTGAACTTCATTTTACCGTTTACGCTTACCGGATACTGGATTTCGTTTTCTACCAGATAATCTTCATTCAATTCCGGGAATTTTTCGAACTCGATGGATTCCTTATTTCCGAGTAAGCTCCAAATCTCTTCACAGATATGAGGTGCATACGGAGAAATGATAACGGCAAGAGGTTCCAAAATATTGCGTTTGTTGCATTTTATTTTTTGAAGTTCGTTTACCGCGATCATAAATGACGAAACGGAGGTATTGAAAGAGAAGTTTTCAATATCGTAAACAACTTTCTTTATTAAGGTATGCAAAACTTTATATTCCGCTTTGGCCGGTTCTTCATCAGAAACGGAGAAGGTATCGCCGTCAAAATACAGATTCCAGAATTTTTTCAAAAATCCGTATACTCCGCTTAATCCTTGCGTGTTCCATGGCTTGGATTGTTCCAACGGCCCTAAGAACATTTCATATAATCTCAATCCGTCCGCTCCGTACTCTTCGCAGATGTCATCCGGGTTTACGACATTGTATTTCGATTTGGACATTTTTTCCACCTCGCGTCCGGTAATGTATTTTCCGTCTTCCAGAATAAACTCGGCATCTGCATAATCAGGCCTCCAGGCTTTGAAAGCTTCAGTCTCCAGTTCGTCGGAGGCTCCTTTTAATAAGGATACATCCACGTGGATCTGCTGAGTCTGATAATCTTTTGCCAAATTTTTAGATACATATTTATTAGTACCGTCAATCCTGTACACAAAAGCACTCATCCCCAAAATCATGCCCTGGTTAATCAGTTTTTGGAAAGGCTCGTCATGACTGATGTATCCTCTGTCTTTTAAGAACATATTCCAGAATCGGGAATACAGTAAGTGGCCAGTCGCATGCTCGCTTCCACCGATGTATAAATCCACCTGTCCCCAATAGTCGGCAAGTTCTTTCTTTACAAATACGGAATCGTCATTCGGATCCATGTATCTCAGGAAATACCATGAGCTTCCTGCCCAACCGGGCATCGTTGATAACTCCAATGGGAAAACGGTTGTTTCATTAATCAGATCGGTATCTACAACTTTTTGGCTGATTTCATCCCAGGCAAATGTTTTTGCATTTCCCAACGGCGGATCTCCGTCTTCGGTCGGTAAATATTTTTCAACTTCAGGAAGTTCCAAAGGCAACGCAGAAACCGGCAAGGTATACGGCATTCCATCCTTATAATATACAGGAACCGGTTCTCCCCAATATCTTTGTCTGGAGAAAATCGCATCACGCTGTCTGTAGTTGGTGGTTCCGTGGCCAATCGCTCTTTTTTCGATGGCGGAAATAATCAGCGCTTTGGCATCGTTATAATTCAGCCCGTTTAAGAAATCGGAATTCACACATACGGAATCTTTGGAATCAAACGAAGCTTCCTGAACGTCTTCGTCCGTCTCCACTACTTTTTTAATCTCAAGATTGAATTTCTTTGCAAAACGGTGATCGCGTTCATCGTGGGCAGGAACGGCCATGACCGCTCCGGTTCCATAGCCCATCAGCACATAATCCGAAATGAAAACCGGCATTCTCTCGTTGCTGAAAGGATTCACGGCATAACTTCCGGTAAAAGCACCGGAAACGTTTTTTACATCCGACATCCGATCCCTTTCGGTTTTTTTGGAAGTTTCTTCGATGTAATTTTCGATTTCCATTTTTTGGGCTTCCGTTGTCAGGGTTTCAACCAATGGATTCTCGGGAGCCAGCACCATGAAGGTTGCTCCGAAAATCGTATCAGGCCTTGTGGTGAAAACTTCCACCGTTTCATTTTGCCCTTCGACACTGAATTTCACCTGTGCGCCCTGAGATTTCCCGATCCAGTATTCCTGGGAATCTTTCAGCGGCTGCGGCCAGTCGAGTGTTTTTAATCCCTGCAGCAGTCTTTCGGAGTACGCAGAAATCCTCATGCTCCACTGCATCATTTTTTTCTGGAACACAGGAAACCCTCCCCTTTCGGATTTTCCGTCTTTTACCTCATCGTTCGCCAGAACCGTTCCCAATGCAGGACACCAGTTCACGGTTGTTTCCGCGCGGTAAGCCAAGCGGTAGTTCAGAAGGATGTCTTCTTTATCCATATTGGAAGCAGCGTTCCATTCTTCTGCAGTGAAATCAAGTTCTTCATTCTGGTTGGCATTCAGCCCTTCCGTTCCCTTTGTTTCAAAATGCCGGATCAGTGTTTCAATAGGTTCCGCTTTATCGGTGTCCTTATTATACCATGAATGGAACAGCTCGATGAAGATCCACTGGGTCCATTTATAATAAGAAGCGTCGGAAGTCCTTACTTCACGGCTCCAGTCGAAAGAGAAACCGATTTTCCTCAGCTGCTCTTCATATCTCGTAATGTTTTGCTCGGTCGTAATCGCAGGGTGCTGCCCGGTCTGGATGGCATACTGCTCAGCAGGAAGTCCGAAACTGTCGTAGCCTACCGGGTGAAGTACATTGAACCCCTGATGCCTTTTGTATCTCGCATAAATATCGGAAGCAATATATCCCAGCGGATGGCCTACGTGAAGCCCTGCCCCGGAAGGATACGGAAACATATCGAGAACATAAAACTTAGGTTTGTCTGTGCTGTCGGAAGTTTTGTACGTTTGATGGTCTTCCCAGTATTTCTGCCACTTTTTTTCTATCTGCTGATGATCGTAAAACACTTTTATTATAGATGTTAGATGTTAGACTTTTGAAATCGGATAATCAGTATCAATTCCTCATTCAAGATTCACAAAAATAATGATTTTAAAAGAAATGTAAATTTAATTTTGAATTAAATCTCCAAAACGAAAAAATCCCGTCTTACGACAGGATTTTATATGATGGTAATGTTTGAGATTATTGAGGAATTCTCTTAAACGTATAGGTTTCAGAATGGAATTCCGTCGGGTCGGATTTATCTTCAAACATAATATTCATGGAAGTATCGCTGATGCTGATGATTTTCCCCTGATCCGGTTCTACGATTCCCTGGTATTTAATCTGGATCGCTTTGCTGCTTTTATCGTAGGTATAGCTGAAAGTTCTGTCGAAAGTAGGCGTACAGGTTCCCGGCGTAGAGCTGTCTCCCATATCCTTTCTTTTCCCGGCATTTCCTGAAGAGAAAGTCCATCTGGATGTTTTCTGACAAGTCGTATCAAAAAGAATAGCATCGGAGACAGGATCTTCTCCTATCGCTACCGTGGTTACTACTTTTTTCATCGGCTGCCAAACGCCTACCAGCGGAGCTTCCATTACTTCCGTGGTATCGTCGTTACAACCTGTTGCTACGAATAATGACAAACCTGCAAATAATAATGCTAATTTCTTCATGTATCAAATTTTTCAAGGGCTAAAATTATGATTTATTTATATTATTATACAATATTTTTGAAAAAATATTATTAAATTTTATTATTTTCTGTTTACGGGTAATGTGAAATGTTTTAAATGACCTTTATTTAATAAACATTCGTCAGCAGGAAGCCGTCTCTATTGTACGAAAAAAACTATTTTTGCACAAAACAGTGCAAATGCAAGACCTTACGAAAAATAATTTTGATTTCATCCGTGTTCTCCTCGCCTTTATCGTTTTTGTAGGGCATCTGGGTGCATTAAGTGCTTCTCCAGAACTTAAGGTTTTTGAGAACAGTCCCGTAGAAATCGCCGTATTCGGATTTTTCGTGGTCAGCGGCTTCCTGATTGCCAGAAGCTACGAGCGTTCTTCCAGCCTGAAAAGTTATCTTAAAAAAAGAATCCGGAGAATTGTTCCGGCTTATCTGCTGGTGGTTTTTCTCTGTGCCATTCTATTAAGCCTGGTAAGCACCTATACTTTCAGGGAATATTTCAGCAATACACAGGTGTACAAATACCTGTTCTGGAATTCCATATTCCTTAATTTCAAGGCGCCGTGGCTCCCGGGCGTATTTGGCAACCAGGCCGTCAACGGAGCCTTATGGACGCTGAAAATAGAAATGAGCTATTACTTCTGTGTTCCGCTGCTTTTCCTGCTTTTCGGGAAGAACAACAGGTACCGGAATATCAGTCTGCTAATTATTTACTTCTTATCTTTGGTGTATCTCAATTATTTTGAATTGCTGGGAAAAATTTCAATGGCCAAGCAGCTTCCGGGGACCCTGTCTTATTTCATTCCGGGGATGCTGATTTATTTTAATTTTGACTGGTTCATTAAACATAAACATACGCTTTTCATCATTGCCATCCTTACGGTGTGGATCGATCTGATTTTAAACATCCAGCTTTTTTCACCGATGATGATCGGGGTTATCGTACTGTACCTTGCCTACTCCCTTAAGTTCCTGAACAATTTCGGGAAATACGGTGATTTCACATATGGCATTTATATTTTCCATTTCCCGATTATCCGGACCTTTACCACCTTAGGGCTTTTTAAAGATTACAATCCTTATCTGATGGCTGTGGCCTGCATGCTGGTGGTGATTGCCGTGGGAATAAGTTCATGGCATTTTTACGAGAAAAAATTTCTATAAAACCCATTTATGAAAGAACTGGTTTCCATTATTACCCCTTCCTACAATTCGGCAGAATTCATCGAGCAAACAATACAATCTGTCCTGAACCAGACTTACGAAAACTGGGAATGGCTGATCTCCGACGACCGTTCAAAAGACAATACCGTTGAACTCATCCGGAAATACAACGATCCCCGGATTAAGCTCCGGGTGCTGGAACAGAACGGCGGCGCAGGAAATGCCCGGAATAAAAGCCTGGAACGGGCAGAAGGAAGATACATCGCATTCCTGGATTCCGACGATCTCTGGTATCCGGAATACCTTGAAACCATGACCGGCTTTATGCAGGAAAACAAGGCCGAACTGGTCTATTGCAATTATTCAAGATGCGAGGAACATACGATGAAACCGATCTTAAAAGATTTTCAGGCAGACACGGTAGTTACGTTTTCCAATCTGTTGAAGACCTGCAGGCTGGCTCCGGTTTCAACGATGTATGACACCAAAAGGGTGGGTAAATTTTTCTTTCCCATCAAAAGCAAGCGCGAAGACCACGTGATGTGGCTGAACCTGCTGAAAGAAATCCCACAAGGTTATCCCCTAAATAAAACCATGGCCAAATACAGGATGCGCCAAAACAGCGTTTCCAGGAAAAAGAAAAACATCATCAAAGACCAATACCTCGTTTATAAAGACTTTATGGGATTCTCTACCCTTACTTCTTTATATTACACCGCCAATTGGGCCCTCAACGGATTTATGAAATATTCGAAAATTTTTAATTAAATTTAAAAATGGAATATTCAAAAGAATTTAAAGCAGCCCTTAGCAACTTTTCATCTGTAGAAAAAGACCGGTTGATTTTCAGGCTGTTGAAAAAAGACAAGCTTTTATCTAAAAAACTGTATTTTGAGCTGATCGATCCTGAAACTACGGACAATAAGCGGGATGACATGGAAGAAATCGTCCGGGAAAAAGTTCTCCTGGCCTCAAAATACATCAGCAACCAGAAATATTTCCTGACGATCATCCGTAAAATAAGCGCGGAAATTACCGAGCATGTAAAAATAACTACCGATAAATTCGGGGAAGTTTCCCTGAATATTCTTTTAATGAATGAAATCCTGAAGCACAATGAAGATCTCAGCCGGCAGCGGTTTGATAACGTTTATAAGCTGTACCTGTACCTGATCAACAAAACGGTAAGGGCTTTATTGCTGACCAGAAAGCTCGATGCGGATTACTGGATGGAAATCGATGAATACCTGGATCCATTGAAAGATAAAATACTTGAGAACAAATACCTGTCGAAACTGTTCATCAACAACGGAATCGATTTCAAATGGCTGACCAGCGACCAGATCCCTGAGAATTTCGATCAGATGATCAAAGATATAAAGAGCCGGGGATTTTTACGATAAAATTTTCTCCAGAATCAGGTATGTTGCTTCCGGTTTTCCTGATACAAAGTTCTCTGCATTCTCAGACATGGAGGTGAGCAGTTCTTCATTATTGATCAGGAATAAAATAAAATCGGCGGCAAGCCCCGTATTTTCAAACGCCCGTCCTCCGTCAACCGCAACGAGCTCGTCGGCTTCCGGATTTTTTTTGTAATGGTTTCCGAAAATAACGGGAACGCCAAAAGTAGCTGCTTCCAGGATATTGTGCAGCCCGGCATCGTGAAAACCTCCGCCTACTACGGCAATATCCGCGTAAGAATAGAGCTTGGAAAGCAAACCGATGCTGTCGATAATTAAGACTGTTGAATCGGAATCTTTAATCGAACTGTTGATTTCACTGTACAGCACGGCATCCGGAAACATTTGTTTCAGGTTCTGAACCCGCTTAAGATCATGCGGCGCAACGATCAATTTAGCATACGGACTCAACTGGGAAACTTCTTCCACCATTTTTTCTTCCGCCTGCCAGGAGCTTCCGAAAACCACTGCTTTATCGTTACCTATAAATTCTTTTATAAAATCAACATGATTGTTGTGGTTCCTCAACTGCTTTACCCGATCAAACCGGGTATCTCCAGTTACTGAAGATTGGGTTAATCCTACATTTTTTGCCAGTGCGTAAGACATTTGGGTCTGATGGAAAAACCAGTCGACATTTTTCTGCAGTTGTTCTACAAACCATTTTCCGTAAGAAGTAAAAAAAGACTGCCGGTCATAGAACAATGCGGAAATCACGTAAGTTTCAGCCCCTTTATTTTTAAGTTCTTCCAGCAGGTTATACCAGTAGTCATATTTCACCGTAAAAAATAGTTGAGTATTAAACCGGGCGACAAACTCTTTTACATGTGATTTTTTGTCAAAAGGCAGGTAGCAGATGACATCTGCAATATTTTTCCTCTTTACCACATGTTCATATCCTGACGGAGAAAAGAAAGTAACCAGGATTTTATGGTCGGAAAAATGTTCCTTTAGTCTTTCCAGCACAGGCAATCCCTGCTCATACTCACCAAGGCTTGAAGCATGCATCCAGATCACCTTATCGGATTCCGAAAATCCGGATTTCACTTTATCCAGAGCTTCTTTCCTTCCTTCAACGCCTCTTTTAGTTTTATCATCAAATAAAGAAAAAACTTTCATCCCGAAAATGAGAAGATTAATGAATAGGTTATACAGAAGAGCCATCATATTCAATTTAAATTTTTAACAATCATTCTATGATAAGAGGTTTGAATTCAATAAAAATCCAATTTGCCGATCCATTGACACATTCCTGTTCGTATCATTGCGGGCCGTAAAACTTTATCATTTAAACACACCCACAAAGATGAATAAAATCATCAGGCTTCCGATTACCGAACACAAAGCCGAGGACATTACCACTCTGGGCTTTGCCGCTTCATCCCTGGAATACCTGAACATATAATCCTGACTATTCAGAAAGATAAATGAGATCAGCAGAAAGAGCCATCTTATAAAAATTTTCATAATCAAAAATTGTGCATTTTCATTCTCTTCGGTAATTTCTACGGGATAGTTGGAAGATTCCGGAGTCCTGACCACGTAGGCAAATAGAAAATACACCACCGTTAAGATCGCAGGCATTAAGAAGGAATACCTTTTACTGCCGAACTGATCTGCCTTTCCGTCGAAATCAAAATGGATAGGAATAATCTCCGGTAAAGATTTATATTGTTTTATGGTAAACCACCACGAGAAAACAAGCAGTCCAAAATTTACAATATCGAAAATGCCCAGAAGAATATTTTCCATTTCAGAACGGTTGTCAATTTAGATGACGCTTTTAATCACTCTCAGCTTATGGGTATGCTTATTCAGTTCTTTATTAAAGATTCCGGTAGAATCGAGGGTGTCAATCCTCACTTTTCCCGAAGCATGAATAATCCGCTGACTCTCGAGCATGATGCCGACGTGAATAATTTTTCCTTCCGGATTTTCAAAAAACGCAAGATCACCGGGCCGGCTTTCTTCAACAAAACTTAAGGATTCCCCGACATTTACCTGCTGGGAGGCGTCTCTCGGTAATTTAATCTCATGGATTTTATAAACCAGCTGGGTAAACCCGGAACAGTCCACGGCAAAAAAACTCTTGCCACCCCACAGGTAAGGAACATTGATAAATTCTTTTGCCGTCAGGGCAATGCTTTCCCGCACATCATGGCTCCTTCTTGAAGCCACTGCCGGAAACTCCACTTCCGAACCCATGGAAAGCAGTGTTTTCCCATCATTCATCATGACGGAAGAGAAATCTTCGGTAACGATCGTCACTTTACGTTTTGCCAGCATCTCATCCGCTACCGGCCGGAGCTGTTTGGTATCCATCCACCCTTCATAGCCGTCGTAGTGCATTTTTATCCTGGTCCAGTTTTTATTCACTTCCAGAATATCCGCACTTTCACCAAAAAGTATTTCAGTCACAATTTCTGCCCGGTCAGATGCCTCTGCCCGGACCGGTGCTACCGTAACACTACAAATTCCTTTATCCATCAGTTTATATTAAGTTGAATGTTTAGGCTCAGGCTGAGAATCATATTCCAGATCCCAACTTTTACCTTACCCAGGTCTATTTTCTTCTCAGGAAATTTACCCCATCCCGCAAAGGTAAAATAAGATTTTCAAAATCGTCATCTTTCGCGATCAAATCGTTCAATTCCCTGATCACCTGGGTCGATTTCTGCTTCGGGTTTTCTTCGAGCACTTTTCCGTACCAGAGCACATTATCGAACATCACGACCGATCCGGATTTTGTTCTCGGCTTGATCAGCCTGAAATACTCCGCATAATTTTCCTTATCGGCATCTATGAATACCAGATCGAAGATTTCATCGGTTTCTTTTAAAAAGTCTTTGGCGTCCTGAAGCTTAAAATCGATCTGCTCTGAAAATTCGCTTTCCGCAAAATATTTTTTCGGAAGGTAAGCCAGATCCTCGTTCACATCCAGGGTGGTAATTTTCCCGTTTTTTGCCATTCCTGCTGTCAGGCAAAGTGTGGCATACCCGGTAAAGGTTCCTATTTCCAGAATATTTTCCGGCTGCATCATTTGGGAAACAATCGTTAATAATCTTCCCTGCTGATATCCGGAAATCATATGCGGCTGTGTGGTCTTCTGATAGGTTTCCCGTCTCAGTTTTCTCAGGATTTCGGGTTCCGACGAAGCATGGGTTTCCAGGTACCTGTCCATCTCCGGATTTTTTTCTTCAAAAAAGCTCATTCTACAAATTTTAGGCAGTTCAAATTTAATTAAATATAACCATAACGCGGATATAAACCCAAAGATTCTGGCAGTATGGGGAAATCCCGGATGTAAATACCGTAAAAATACGGATGGTTTTATTTCCCGATACTGTTACCTTTGCATCGAAGGGTAGAAACACACGGCAATAATGTTTGCGGAAAAAAAACAAATTAACCACAAGAATCAAAGGAATCCGGTGCCTAAAGGCACCCTGGATTCTTCTTTAAAGAAAACTAATAAACCAGAAATATCCAATTCATTTTTTCAAAGAATTATTTCTTTACTTAAAAAAGAAGAATTAATTTGATTAGCTAAAAAAAGAAATCCCGAAACAATTCGGGATTTCTTTTTTTATATGGGCTAAAAGATCTGAAATTATTTTTTCGGAGCAATATCCATCAATTTCATGAACTCATCCAGCTTAGGCATAATGATGATTTCCGTTCTTCTGTTTTCCGCTCTTCCGGAAACGCTCATGTTGGTCGCTTTAGGATTGTATTCGGAACGTCCGCCCGCTGTAATTCTTGCCGGATCAACTCCGAACTGGGTCTGCAGGATTTTTGCTACCGAAGTTCCTCTTAAAGCAGAAAGATCCCAGTTGTCTCTCGGCAGGTTTGCTGAATTTAAAGCGGCATTATCGGTATTTCCTTCGATCAGTACGGAATACTTATCGTAATCGTTGATTACTTTAGCTACTTTCCCCAACACTTCCTGAGCGGCAGGCAACACATTGTAATCTCCGGTTTTGTATAACATTTTATCTGAAAGCGAAATCATTACCACTCCTTTCAGAACTTTTACCTGAACATCGCTGTCTGCTACATTATCCAGGGATCTTTTCAGTTTATTAGACAAGGCCAGATTTAAGCTGTCGTTTTTTGCATTGCTTGAAATCAGCTGCTTGATGTAGGAGTTTGAAGAGTTGATCTCCCCTACCAACTTATCGATATTCGCAGAGCTTTTGCCTGAGTTAGACAGACACGCATCCAATGAAGATTTCAGCGCATCGTGCTGGCTTTTTAATAAAGTATTCTCACTGGCCAGAGCCGAATTCTGAGATTTCAGATCCTGAATTTCCCTCTGCCTTTCTCCTACGTTTTCAATACACTGCTTGTAATTTGAGCTTAATGCATCATACTGCTTTTTGCTGATACAAGATGTCATTCCCAGCGCCATTGCAGAAACTGCTAAAATTTTAAAAATTTTCATAAATAATCATTTTTAGACGGATCAAAGGTAACAAAATTCATTTTAATTATATGGGTTATCTTTGCACAAAGAAATTTCAAATCGCCATGTTGAATCTCTCAGCATTTAAAAGCCAACTGGATAAACTGGTCCATTTTCCTGAAAATCAAAGTTATCTCCTCGCCGTAAGCGGAGGCGCCGATTCGATGGTATTGGCTCATTGTTTTAAGGAATCGGGAATTAAATTCCAGGTTGCGCATATCAATTATAAGCTGCGCGGTGAAGATTCGGAACTGGATCAGAAGACGGCAGAGGATTTTTGCAAAAAGCATCATATTGAATTTCATTTATATGAGGTTTCGGAAAAAGACCGGAAGCCTGAACATTCTATCCAGCTTTGGGCGCGGGAGCTGCGGTATGATTTTTTTAAACAGGTTCAAAAACGTGAAAATCTGGAATTCCTGGTTACCGCCCATCACCTGAACGACCAGCTGGAAACCTTCATCATCAATCTTTCAAAAGCGGCAGGCCTCAACGGATTAAGCGGAATCCCTGCCAACAGCAACCGGATCCTCAGGCCCTTCCTGCCCTTTTCAAAAGAAGAAATTTATGCCTTTGCGAAGGAAAACCGGATTGAGTACCGTGAAGATCTGTCCAACCGGAAAAACGATTATTTAAGAAATAAAATCAGGAATGAAGTAGTTCCGAAACTGCTGGAAACCAACGACTGTTTTTTAGAAAATTTCAGGAAAAGTTCTTCTTATTTGAACCAGACGAAAGATTTTGTTCAGCAGCAGATCGGGGAAATAGAAAAACGCATTACCGTGCTTAATCCATCCTGCAAAATTTTATCAAAAGACGGGCTGAGCCGGGAAAGTGATTTTGTAAAGTTTGAAATTTTAAAAAAGTACGGCTTCGACCAGGAAAAAGAGATTCCAAAAATTTTCAGTGCTGAAAACGGCAGCTTGTTTTTCGCCAAGGATTACCGGCTGATGGTGAACTATGACCAATTGATTTTACATAAGAAAACGGATTATGATGTACCGAAGCAGGAAGATGAAGAAATTATTATGATTGAAGAATCCGACATTGCTCAAAACCAAACGGCGGTAAATCTCGAAAATATAATGGCCATCGAGGAAATCAATAAAAGTTTTGAATGGAAGTTCGATGCCCGTAAACTCCGTTTTCCATTGCGGTTGCGAAGACCAAAGGAAGGAGATGAATTTTATCCTTCCGGTTTTTCGGGGAAAAAGAAAGTTTCCAAGTTTTTTAGGGACGAAAAATTATCTATTTTAGCGAGGCAAAAAATATGGATCCTGGCCGATGGCGAAAACTCCGTGCTTGGAGTGATTCCTTTCCGGCAGGACCGAAGATATTCCGGGGATGAGAATACCGGAAATATTCTCAAAATTTTTAATAAAAAGTAAAATGAAGTTTAGAAACTGGTTTTTATTGGTTCTGCTGTTTTTGGCAACCGGAATCAATGCACAAATCAAAAATCCTGTAAAATTTAAGTTCACCATCAACGAATTGGGTGACAACCAATACGAAGCGGTGCTGAATGCAACGATGGAAAGCGGCTGGCACATCTATTCCAAAGATCTTCCCGAAGACACCGGAATCCCGACCAGCTATAAGGTTTCGGGAAAGAATATCGAGCTGATCGGAAAATTTACGGAAACCGGGAAAAAACATGAAGAGTTTTCCGAGGCTTTCGGAGGAAAGATCGTTTATTATTCGGATGCAGCGGGTTTTAAGCAGAAATTTAAATTAAAAAACGGCACAAAACCGGGCGATGTTGTAGCGGAAATTACTTATCAGACTTGTGACGACAGGGTCTGCCTGGCGCCGAATACGCTGGAGTTCAACAAACAGGTCACGCCAAAAGGAGCTGCCGAGGAAGCCAAAACAGATGAAAAGGCAGAACCGGCGAAAGATTCTGTACAGCCTGTAATCGATACATTGGGAGTTGTTGTTCAGAATAATCCTCCTGTAACGCAAACGGCCCAACTCGACCCTAAACAGTTGAAAATAAAATCAATTGATATTGCCCATCCGCTGACGGATTGCGGAACCGGATCCTCCAGGATCAGCGAAAATTACTGGACGTACCTTTTATTAGGATTTATCGGAGGGCTGATAGCCCTGCTGACCCCTTGCGTATTCCCGATGATTCCGCTTACGGTTTCATTCTTTACCAAAGGAAACAAGAATCCGGCAAAAGGAAAAAGGGATGCCCTGATTTACGGGTTTTTCATTTTGTTGATCTTTGTGTTACTGAGTGTACCTTTCCATCTGATCGACGGGATTGCCGGAAATATTTTCAATGAAATTTCGACCAATGTCTGGCTGAATATTGTTTTCTTCATCATCTTTATTTTCTTTGCAGGAAGCTTCTTCGGATATTATGACATTACGTTACCCAGCTCTATCGCCAACAAATCTTCAAAGGCGGAAGAAGCCGGAGGGATTATCGGAATTTTCTTTATGGCATTAACGCTGGTGATCGTATCCTTCTCCTGTACGGGCCCTATTTTGGGAAGCTTACTGGGAAGTGCCATTACCGGTTCGGCCAACGTTCCGATGCTGCTGACCTTTGCTTTGGGAGGTTTCGGACTGGCATGGGCGATTGTTTTCGGTCTCCTGGCTTTGTTCCCGCAGGCTTTACAGAGCCTTCCGAAATCCGGAGGCTGGATGAATACCGTGAAAGTGGTTTTAGGTTTCGTAGAGCTGGCTCTGGCCCTGAAATTCCTTTCAAAAGCCGATCTGGTTTCTAAAACTTTCCTTATTAAAAGAGAGCTTTTCATTGCCATCTGGATCATTATTGCCATCGGATTGGTGATCTACCTGTTCGGACTGATCAGGTTCCCGCATGATGATAAAAAACCAAAAATTTCAATTACCAGAAAAATACTGGGTGTACTGGGAATCGGTTTTGTGATTTACCTGATCCAGGGATTGATCCCTGCCGAACGTCCGAAGCTGCAGCTGTTAAGCGGAATTCTACCTCCGCTGAATGTAAGCTACTTCCATGATGAAAAAGACGGAATCCTGGGAATGCATCCCGAACATGACTTCTTTAAGGCCATTGAAATTGCCAAAAAAGAAAACAAGCCGATCCTGATCGACTTTACCGGCTATGGCTGTGAGAACTGCAGAAAAATGGAAGAGTTCGTCTGGAGCCAGGAAGATATCCTGCCGATCCTTCAGAACGACGTCGTGCTGGCTTCTTTATACGTAGACGATAAAGAAGAGCTTCCTGAAGAGCAAAAGACCAAAATCGATCTCGGTGACGGGCAGATGAAGAAGGTACAGACCATTGGAGACCGGTGGAGCCTTTTCCAGACGGCAAATTTCAATAACAATTCACAGCCGCATTATGTGCTGCTTACTCCTGAGGGAAAAGTAATCAACACCCCGGTTTCCGGATATATGGAAAAGGAAAAATTTAAGAAATTCCTGGAATGCGGCGTCAATTATTTCAAACAGACTCAATAAAAAATTTTCAATATATTTTTAAAAACTCATGCTGAAAGGCGTGAGTTTTTGTTTCATGTGAATACTATTCATCAAACAGGATTTTTATTTTGCTGATAGATAATACATTTAACATAAAAAATAAAATCAATTAAATATTTAATATAAATTATATTCTACAGGTACGAATTTTGTATTTATTCCGTTATAAAAATAAGTATTTAATACTTTTATTAAAAACCGTTTAACATTTAAAAACTAATAATTATGGCAGAAGTAATTGCACAGGAAAAACAGGGCGACAGCAAGCAGAGAAAAAAACTGATCCGCGTAGACATGACCCCGATGGTCGATCTGGGGTTTTTATTGATCACTTTCTTCATGTTTACCACGAACTTTACGAAACCGAACGTGATGGATCTCGGATTACCGGCGAAAGGGCCGCACAATCCCGGCAATGTAGTAGACGTCAGAAATCAGGTTACTTTTATTCTCGGTAAAGACAACAGGGTATTCTATCATCAGCAATCCCAGGAAGATCTAAACAAAAACAATCTGAAAGAAACGGATTTCAATGGGCTGAATATCACCAAAATTATTTCCGAAGCTTATAACAAAGCGCCTAAGAAGGAAAATTTTACGATCATTATCGAACCGACCGACGATGCCAATTATAAAAACTTCGTTGATGTCCTGGACAATATCGCGATTTCAAAGAAAGAAAGATACGGCGTCACCGATATTAAACCGCGGGAAAAGGAAGTTTACAAAGAATTAACCCGATAAAACAGGAAGAGCATTTTCAGAATGCTCTTTTTTTATTTATTTTTGAATATAATTTTACTGAATGAAAAACTTTTTAACCGCAATTGCTGTTTCAGCCGTACTTGTTTCATGTTCTAAAAAAGAAGCCACTCCTGCTTCGGATAAAGTAGACAGCACGAAAATAGTAGATTCCATCAATGCTGCGAGAACGAAGATCAATGACAGCATCCGGTCTAAAAACCATTTTAAGGATTTCAGCGGAAGCCACAAGCTTAGCCACAGCCAGATCAATTCTGCAGGAACCATAGAATTTAAAAAAATTGATGGAGAAGCAGATCATTATAATGTTTCCGGAACCATCAAATCAGGAAAAAATTCGCTTCAAATAAAAGGTTTTATGGCTGCAGTTTCCGATAAGCACATGAATTTTACAGGAGAAATCACGCAAAGCATTTCCGGAAATGACAACGGAAAGCCATATACAAGGAAAGGGACCAAGACTTTCATGTCCAAAGACGGCGGAAAAACATTCAGGCTGCAGGACATGGTAAATGGTTCGGGATTTGTTGATCATATTGATATTCACTTTTAACTGCCGATTATGCTGAACTTCGAGAGAAAAGGAAACGGAAAGGAGATTTTGATCCTGCTGCATGGCTTCATGGAGAACCTTTCGATCTGGAGCGACCTGGAAGCTCATCTTTCCAAGGACTTTTCATTGGTAAAGATCGATCTTCCCGGCCACGGACAGTCGGAAATCATCGCCGAAGTACAGACCATGAAACTGATGGCGGAAGAAGTTAAAAAAGTCCTTGACAATCAAAATTTAAATAAAGTTCATTTGCTTGGACATTCCATGGGGGGATATGTTTCCCTGGCTTTTGCTGAAAAATATCCGGAGGCGCTAAAAAGTCTCACGCTGTTTTTCTCCACCTATTTTCCGGATGATGCTGAAAAGAAGGAACAGCGCATCAAAAGCTACCGCATCATCAAAGATGCCTTTGCCCATTATGCCAGAGCCGGTATTCCTAATCTGTTTAACCCTAACGAAAGGGATATTCTGGAAGGGAAAATAGAAACCGCGCTTGAAGTTGCTCTTTCCACCAATAATCTGGGTGCTCTTGCTTCCGTAAAAGGGATGGTGGAAAGAACGGATAAAAAGCATATCCTGGAAAATCTGGATGCCAAAATCCTGGTGCTTGCCGGAAAACACGACAATGCGGTAAAAACCGAAGCCCTCATTAAAGGCCTTCCCGACCGTACCAACATCAAATCCTATGTTCTCGACTGCGGGCACAATGGGCATTGGGAAAAACCGGCCATTTGCGCAGCCATTATCAATACGGAACTTCTCCACAACCTGCCAAAACATCTGGTGTTCTGATATGTTCGATTTCCTGTCTTTCAAAAAAAAGAAACCCGTGATCGGACTTACACTCTCTGGCGGAGGCATGCGGGGAATCGCCCATATCGCCGTTTTGAAAGCTCTGGAAGAATACTACCTGAAGCCTGATATTATTTCGGGAACCAGCGCCGGTTCTATTGTCGGAGCCTTCTATTCTTTAGGAAAAACCCCGGAAGAAATGATGGACATTGTAAAGCAGACGACTTTCTTTTCCAGGTCTTACCTCAAACTTTCCAAGAACGGAATTTTCAGCTCCAGGTTTATCATGAAGCTGTTTACGGATTATTTTCCGGAGGATAATTTTAATGTCCTGAAAATCCCGGTTTACATAGCGGCGACGGAAATGACGCATGGTATTGTTGATTTCTTTTCGGAAGGTGAATTGTTTGCCCCGTTACTGGCCTCATCCAGTGTTCCGTTTATCCTGCCTCCGGTAAAAATCGGTGAAAAAATATATGTCGACGGCGGAGTCCTGGATAATCTGCCGATCGAGCCGATTATGGACAAATGTGATTTCCTGATCGGTTCCCATGTGAATTCCATCAGTTATGACAGTCTGGAAAACATGAGCCTGATGAAGGAATTTGACCGCATCCTGCACCTGGCAATTGCCAAATCGGTTTACTCCAAAGCAAAATCCTGTGATATTTTTTTAGATCCCCCGAAAATGACAAAGTTCAGCCTGTTCAATAAAAAATTTCTGGACACAATGTTTCAGGAAGTGTATGAATACACCTGCAAAGAACTTGAAGACAAAGGATATTCAAGATTTGGCAAAGCTTAACAGGCTGAAGATGGATGCCAGATGCAGGAAGTTAGTTCGGTTAATAGCATAACGGAATTTCCCTTTTCCTGCTTTCCGGTTTCTATTCGAATATAAGTTATTTTATCAGCTTACAGATTTTCTTCCGCTTCTATTCTCTTTTTAAAGGTTTCAATGGTTCCTGATAAAGATTCATTGGACTTTCCGCCGGCTGCGTTGATGTGCCCTCCCCCGTTGAAATATTTTCTTGAAAACTGGTTTACGTCCATGTCATCTTTACTTCTGAAAGAAATTTTAATGAAATCTTCATAGAGGTCTTCCATAAAGAAAGCTGCCATTTTCACGCCGAGAATGCTCAGTCCGTAGTTTACAAAACCTTCCGTATCCCCTTTCTGGAAACCGTATTCTTTCAGCTCTTCCCTTGTAAGGTACAGGATGGCTACTTTACCGTCTTTTGCCACTTCAATTCTTCCCAGAATCAAGGCGAGAAGCAGGAGACGCGCAACCGTATTCGTATCCCAGGTGTTTGAAGTAATCAGGGCAGGATCGGCACCGTGCTCAATTAAATTGGCAATGATCCGATGGGTGGCCGCACTGGTAGAGCGGAAACGGAACCCTCCGGTATCGGTCATGATTCCGGTATAAAGGCATTCGGCGATATCCTTATTCACCAGTTTTTCGTCATCCATTGCTTCGATAAAATGGTACACCATCTGGCAGGTGGCCGGAATAACCGTATCGGAATAGACAAAATCAAATTTTTCAGGCTGCTGGTGATGGTCGATCAGGATCTTTTTTCCTCTCGCATTTGTCAGCCAGTCTCCCAGGATACCGATTCTTGAAGGCGCATTAAAATCCAGACAGAAAATAACATCCGCTTCATTAATAAGTTCGAAAGCAAACTTTCTTTTATAATCGGCAATCAGTACCCTTTTGGCTTCCGGCATCCATTTCAGGAACTTCGGAAAATCATTGGGGACAATTACCTCTGCAGAAATTCCTTTGGCACTTAGATAATGTTTAAGACCAAGGCTGGAACCGATCGCATCCCCATCCGGATTGTAGTGGGTAAGGATTACGATTTTATTTTCTGGAGTAAGTAATGTGTTAATTTCTAAAAGTTCTGCCGGTGTAAACATCATGATGTTTATTTTCTTTAAATTTGAGTCTCCAAAGATAGAGCTTTTAAATAAATCCCGGCGATTATTTTTGATGATGGGGAAAATCGTTTCATGATCGGGCTTCACAAAAGATCCCTGAAAAAACAGACGAAGATTTATAAAAAAATATTGTGAAAGTTTGCAACTTTTAAAAAATTCCATATCTTTGCAACCTGAAAATTAATAGATAATTACGATTTAAACATAAAGTAATGAGTAAAAGAACATTCCAGCCATCAGAAAGAAAAAGAAGAAACAAACACGGTTTCAGAGAAAGAATGTCTACGCCAAATGGAAGAAGAGTTTTGGCTGCGAGAAGAGCTAAAGGCAGAAAGAGTTTAACTGTAAGTGCAGCACGCGCTAAGAGATAATCTTTTTATTATCATATACAAATCATGCTTGAAAAGAACTTTTTCAGGCATTTTTTGTTGTTAAAATTTCCTAAAATTTAGGTTCTTACGTCTTCTTTTTCCTATTTTTAAAATCTGAAAAATATTTTAGAAAAGTACTTTTAAAACTGAATTATGCCACATACCCATATCGCCGGAGACAACATCATCAGCTTACAGCACGCGAAGATTGCCCAGAAAAATTTCACGGTTCTTTCGGATGTTAACCTGAATATCAAAAAAGGAAGATTCTGCTACCTGATCGGAAAGACAGGTTCCGGGAAGAGTTCTTTATTAAAGACGTTATATGGGCATATCCCTTTGGCTTCAGGACACGGTGCGGTTGTGGGTTTTGATCTTGCTAAACTTAGAGCTTCCGAAGTTCCGAACCTGAGAAGAAAATTAGGAATTGTTTTCCAGGATTTCCAGCTGCTTTCCGACAGGACGGTTGAAAAGAACCTGAGGTTTGTTCTTGAGGCTACAGGATGGAACGACAAGGAAAAAATAGAAGAGCGCATCAATGAAGTTCTGGCCAGTGTAAATATGAAGAGCAAGAAACATAAGATGCCGCACGAGCTTTCAGGAGGAGAACAGCAGCGTATCGCCATCGCAAGGGCTTTGCTGAACCACCCGGATCTTATCCTGGCTGATGAGCCTACCGGAAACCTTGACCCTGAAACTTCCAATGAAATCATGACGCTGCTTAAGCAGGTAGCTCTGGAAAACGGAGCAGCGGTAGTAATGGCAACCCACGATTACCACATGATCCAGAATTTCCCAGGAGAGGCCATCCGTTGTGAAGACGGAAAAGTTTCCGTACTGGATACGGCCGAATTGTTTGAATAAAAAGGAGGTTTTATTTTTTAAATACATGAAACTCTTTAGTGAGTTCAAGATATAGGTCCGAGTATTGTCTCGGACTTTTTTCTATAATAAATTCTGATTCCGAAAAGGGTTGTTGGGATAAAGAGAATTCAAGGATCAGCCTTTTAACATTTGCCGTTTCGATGCCCTTGATATTAATTTTCCGTATCAGTATTAATTTATGCGATTTAGCTGTCTTAATAAAGACCTCTCCTGCCTCTACAGGAATGATAACCGACAAAACTCCATCTTCAGAAAGCAGATTTGCAGATTTTGAAATCAACTGCAGAAAATTCAGTTCTACCGTTTGTCTGGCAATTTTATCTTTTTCCGAGTTTGAGGCTTCAAAATACGGGGGATTGGAAACCACCAGATCAAATTTTTCATTGGTATTGAAAGATTTAAAATCCTGATGGATGTTATTCAGCCGTGATGCAAAAGGTGAGTTTTGAAAATTAAGCCGGGTCAGTTGTGCCGCTTCTTTATTAATATCAATTCCTAAAAATTCAGCCTGTGGATTTCGCTGGGCCAGCATCAGGGAGATCAGCCCGGTCCCGGTTCCCACTTCCAATACTTTTGAAGCATGGGATACCGAAGCTGAAGCACCCAGCAAAACGCCGTCCGTGCCTACCCGGAAAACATCTTTCGATTGTTGGATTTCAAATTGCCTGAACGTAAAAGGTTTCACTACAAATTGGTGGGTAAAGTGATGGTAAATGTTGTGCCCTTCCCTACTTCGGACTTCACGGTAATTTCGCCTTTATAGTCTTCTACCATTTTGCGTACCATGGAAAGGCCAAGGCCCATCCCGCTGTTTTTGGAAGTAAAATTAGGTTCAAAAATCCTTTCGTAAATATTTTCGGGAATGCCCACGCCGTTATCCTGCACCGAGATCATTACCCTCCGCTGATGCTGTTCTATATCAACATTAACAATCAGTTTCCGTTCTTCACTTTCCGCCTGCTTGGCATTGGTCACGAGATTGGTAATGATCCTGGACAGGTAAATCTTGTCCATATTGATCATGATGTTGCTTTTATTGGCATGCATAAAAACATTTTCATCATTGAAAACCCGGAGAATATTTTCTACTTCAGCGTTCAGATTGATGGTCTCATTGTTCTTTTCAGGAAGCTTGGCAAATTCAGAGAAAGCGGAGGCAACCGTCGCAATCAGGTCGATCTGATCCACCATGGTTTTACTCATCTGTTTTACGCGCTCGCGGATGTTCGGATCCTCAGGATCAAATTTCCTTTCAAAATTCTGGATGGTAAGTTTCATCGGTGTCAGAGGATTTTTCACCTCATGTGCCACCTGCTTGGCCATCTCTCTCCAGGCTTCTTCTGACGCTTTAAAGCGGAGCCTCTCTTTCTGATCCTGAATCTGAAGGATCATCCGGTTATAAGCCCTCGCCAATGCATTCAGCTCATCATTTTTATAATAACGGATCGGACGCATGTCATTTTCAAATAAAGTGATTCGCGTGATCATATCCGAGAATTTGGTAATATTTTTAGCCAGGTTATTTGACATTACCCAACTGAACCACACGCTGAAAAGAATCAGCAGTACATCAATCAGTACGATGTATTTTAAATAAGTATTAAGAACATCGAGATAAGAACCTTCGTTATGGTACAAAGGGATATAGACGATAGCGATTGGCTCAAAATCATTGTTTCTCAGCAGCAGATAGGATGAAGTGAGAACAGCATCTTTAGAAGCATCGTAGTCTTTGATATCCACCCGAGCCTTGGTAGCAAGAATCTTATTGACAATACTGATGGGAATTGGCTTGCGGTAAGAAGCATTCCCTTCGACGCTTGAGACCAGATAGTTCCCTTTCAGGTCATATAATACGACAGGATGCTGGTTGATATCGGCAATTTCATAGATTTTGTTATCCAGAAGTTCAGGAATATCCTGGGTTTCGGTATGCTTCATGCTCACGGCATAATCCAGAAACCTCATAACGGCACCGGTTTTATTCTGCATATCGATTTCGCTCTGCTTTTCAGAATTATTCCGCAAAACAAAGTACGGGACCAGCGAAGAAGCTACAACACTTAAAAGGCACACCAGAAGAAAGCCGAAAAAAACACGGTTCCTTAAGCTGTATCCCTTATACATATTAATTGACATTCGCTACTTTTTAATTAACCTAGCAATATACTTACCAACTATATCAAATTCTAAATTAACTTTATCCCCGGCTTTTAAATGTTTCATGTTTGTAAATTCCCAGGTGTAAGGGATGATGGCTACCGAAAACTTTGAATCCTCGCTTTTGGCAACTGTCAGACTGATCCCGTTTACGGTAATGGATCCCTGTGGTACCGTTACAAAATTTCCGTCATCTTCATATTGTATGGTAATAAAGTAGCTTCCGTCTTTATTTTCTATGCTCACGACTTCCCCTGTCTTGTCGACGTGCCCCTGTACAATGTGCCCGTCCAGCCTTCCGTCCATTTTCATGCAGCGCTCAAGGTTGACTGCCGTTCCCGTTTCCCATTTTCCAAGGTTGGTTTTTTCCAGGGTTTCGTTGATGGCGGTTACGACATATTGGTCGCCCTCGATCTTTACTACGGTTAAACAACAGCCGTTATGGGCAAGGCTCTGGTCTATCTTTAATTCATTGGTAAAAGGGCAGGTTAAAGTAAAATCAATATTGCTTCCGTTTTCCTCGATCTTCTCAATTATCCCGACTGCTTCAATAATTCCTGTGAACATATTATTTTTTGCTAAATTTGTAGTTTATTAATCTTCAAAGATAATCAAAATGAGCCCAAAAAACCATAAAGTAAGAGTAGGAATTTCAATCGGAGATTTCAACGGCATCGGCCCGGAAATCATAATGAAATCCCTGTCCGACAAAACCATCACGGATTTTTTCACGCCGGTGATTTTTGGCTCGGGAAAATTATTTACCTATCAGAAAAACATCTTTAAGCTCAACCTGAATTTCAATTACATCAATGAGGCTTCACAGGCCCACGCCGGAAAACTGAATATGGTAAACCTGGTGAAAGAAAATTCTACAGTAGAGCTCGGAACGCCGACGGAGGAATCTACCAAAATGGCCATCGACTCCCTGGAAGCGGCAACGGAGGCTTTACTGAAAGGAGAGATAGATGTCCTGGTAACGGCCCCGATCAACAAGGATGAAATGGTAAAAATGGGTTTTAAGCATGCCGGACATACGGGATATTTTGAAGAAAAATTCAATAAAAAAGGCTTGATGTTCCTGGTAACGGATGATCTTAAGGTAGCGGTTTCCACCCACCATATCCCGATTACCCAGGTTGCTGAAAATATTTCCAAGGAAAAAATAAAAAAACAGCTGCGGATGCTGAACCAGACGCTGATTGAAGATTTTGGTGTTACCAGGCCGAAGATTGCGGTTCTGGGACTAAATCCCCATGCCGGAGACGGTGGCGTTATCGGAAATGAAGAGATCGAAATTATTTCGCCTGCCATCAAGGAACTTTCAGACCATGGGATTCTTGCTTTCGGGCCCTTTCCTGCAGACAGCTTTTTTCAGCCGGGAAAATACAGGAGCTTTGATGCGGTTTTAGCCATGTACCATGATCAGGGATTAGCCCCGTTCAAAACACTGGCTTATGAAGAGGGTGTAAATTATACGGCCGGGCTGCCTTTCATCAGGACTTCTCCGGATCACGGAACCGCTTATGATATTGCCGGAAAAAATATTGCGGATCCCCAGAGCTTTACGGAAGCCATTTTTGCTGCCATAAAAATTTTCAGAAACAGGACTGAATACAACGATCTGATGAGCAACCGCATGCAGCCGCGGAAAATGGCAGTAGACAACGGAATAGATGAAGACCTGCCGGATGAAACTGAGGCCTAAATCTTTAATGAAGATTTAAAATTAATTTGTTAGAAATTTTATTTGTTATTATAAAAAAATTGCATATTTTTGCACACTCATTTTATGGACAAGTTAAGAAACTACGACGTAAGCTTTTCCGGGTTGAAAACCGGCAGGCACGAGTTCAGGTTTGAGATAGATAAAGAGTTCTTTCAATTGTTTGACACTGAACAGGAATTTACAAATCCTAAAATTGCGGTGGATGTTCTACTGGACAAGCACAGCACATTTCTGGAATTTGAGATCAGAGTAAAAGGGACCGTAGAATTGGTTTGTGATATTTCAAACGAAAATTTCGACCACCCTATTGAAAATGAAATTAAGGTATTGGTAAAATTCGGCGAGGAATATGACGACAGCGAAGAAGATGTCATTACGATTCCTACCGCAGACCATGCGTTTAATATCGCCCAGCTGATTTACGAGAACGTGGCTCTTTCCATTCCGATGAAAAAGATTTCACCCAACGTCAGCGAGGAAGACCTGGCCATCCTGGATAAATTCAGTCCGAAAGAAGATGACGAGGAAGAAGAACATGAAAGCGACCCGAGATGGGACGCGCTAAAAAATTTGAAGAATAAAAATTAAATAGTTTAATGATGAGATGATGAATCTCATCGCTCATCAATTAAAAAAGTTATTACACAATGGCACATCCAAAGAGAAGACAATCGTCCACAAGAAGAGATAAGAGAAGAACACACTACAAAGCGGTAGTTCCTCAATTGGCTAAAGATGCAGCAACAGGAGAGCTTCACCTTTACCACAGAGCTCACTGGCATGAAGGGAAACTTTACTACAGAGGTAAAGTAGTATTGGAAAAAGAAGTAGCATCTACTGAAGAAAACTAAGAGCCCGTTTTCGCCTGAAAACACTCGTTTTAATACAAAAACCGCCCAATTTTGATAAAATTTGGCGGTTTTTTGTTGTTTTTTATGTTTTTTTGGTATCTTTGAAGCAAAATCAAATATCAATTTTATGGACATTAAAGACATACAAAATCTTATTAAGTTTGTATCCAAGGCAGAAGTTTCTGAAGTGAAATACAAGACTAAAGATTTCGAAATCACCATTAAAACTCCATTAGCAGGAAGCGAGGTGGCTTATGCACAGCCTGCGGTTTACCACACGGCACCTCAGCAAATGGCGGCACCTGCACCCGCTGCTGCCCCGGCTGCAGCACCTGCACAAAATACGGAAGCGGCATCTGATGACAGCAAGTATGTAACGATCAAGTCTCCGATGATCGGTACTTTCTACAGAAAACCTTCTCCTGATAAAGATGTTTTTGTAAACGTAGGCGACGAAGTTTCCAACGGGAAAGTAGTATGCGTTATCGAAGCAATGAAATTATTCAACCAGATCGAATCTGAAGTAAGCGGAAAAATCGTTAAGATTTTAGTGGATGACGCTACTCCGGTAGAATACGATCAACCTTTATTCTTAGTAGATCCATCTTAATGATTGATTAATGATAATTGATGATTGATTAAAAATTAATCTCAAATTCTCAAATTTTCAAATTTCAAATTATATTAAGATGTTCAAAAAAATATTAATTGCCAATCGTGGCGAAATTGCAATGCGTATTTTACGTACTTGTAAAGAAATGGGGATCAAGACCGTGGCGGTATATTCAACTGCGGATAAAGACAGCCTTCATGTAAGGTTTGCTGACGAAGCGGTTTGCATCGGTCCGGCAATGAGCAAAGATTCCTACCTGAAAATCCCTAACATTATCGCAGCTGCTGAAATTACCAATGCAGATGCCATCCACCCGGGTTACGGATTCCTTTCCGAAAATTCCAATTTCTCCAGAATCTGCCAGAAAAACGGTATCAAATTTATTGGTGCAACGCCTGAGCAGATTGAAAAGATGGGAGACAAAGCCAACGCCAAGGCCACTATGAAAGCAGCCGGCGTTCCTTGTGTACCCGGATCTGACGGCCTGATCGAATCTTATGAGCATGCGGTAAAGATTGCTCAAGAAACAGGTTATCCGGTGATGATTAAAGCCACTGCCGGAGGCGGTGGAAAAGGAATGCGGGCGGTATGGAAGGCGGAAGACCTGAAAGACCATTGGGAATCTGCCATTCAGGAAGCGGTAGCCGCTTTCGGAAACGGCGGGATGTATATGGAAAAGCTGATCGAGGAGCCAAGACATATCGAGATCCAGGTTGCCGGAGACCAGTTCGGTAAAGCCTGCCACCTTTCTGAAAGAGACTGTTCCGTACAGCGAAGAAACCAGAAATTAACCGAAGAAACCCCTTCCCCATTCATGACGGACGAACTTCGTGAGAAAATGGGTGAAGCAGCCGTAAAAGCAGCGGAATTCATCGGATATGAAGGAGTAGGAACCATCGAATTCCTGGTAGACAAGCACCGGAATTTCTATTTCATGGAAATGAATACCAGAATCCAGGTTGAGCATCCGATCACGGAGCAGGTTATCGATTATGACCTGATCCGGGAGCAGATCCTATTGGCCGCAGGAACTCCGATTTCCGGAATCAACCACTACCCTAAGCTTCATTCCATCGAATGCAGGATCAACGCTGAGGATCCTTACATGGATTTCAGACCGTCTCCGGGCAAGATTACAGGATTGAATATCCCGGGCGGGCACGGCGTAAGAGTAGATACCCACGTTTATTCAGGATATACCATCCCTTCCAACTACGACTCTATGATTGCCAAGCTGATCACGACCGCTCAGACGCGTGAAGAGGCGATTGCCAAAATGAGAAGAGCTTTGGAGGAATTCTACATCGAAGGCGTGAAGACCACTATTCCTTTCCACAGACAGCTGATGGATCACGAGGATTACCTTGCCGGAAACTACACGACGAAATTCATGGAAGATTTTGTTATGGACAGAAAATACGATAATCATTAAGATTATTGGATATACGATTAAAACCGCTTCATTTTGGAGCGGTTTTTTAATCGTAAAATTCTTCATTCGTCTCGCTAAGCCAGCCGGATTTCCCGTTTTCATCAGTAAAACGCATAAATCTTTTTTCTAAATTCCCCAGGGATTTATATTTAATCCGTAAGTTAGTGGCAAAGCCGCTGAAAGGCGAATAAAATCCGAATTTGCCATCTTTTGTAACTTTAAAATAGATATTGGGATTGAAATTATTATTTACCAATAAATCTTCAATACGAAATCCATAAGTATAATCATAATCTCCCTGCAGACATAGTAAACTGTAGCCCGTTTCTACAATTTCAATTTTATCTAATGGTTCAGGCTCAGAAAACGGCTTATAGATAGAAAAATAGCCAGCTTCTTCTTTTGTAAATTTAATCGGATAAAAATATTCTTTGCCATTATTCACTCTTTTTAAAAGCATTACCCATCGGTTATTTGTATATGAATACGCAGAAGTACTATCTTTTTCTGTAAAAAATTCCAATCTGCCAAAAGAGGAATTTAAATCTACAGCTTGCGTCTTTTCTGTTTTTATAATCTTTTCTGCTCCATCAATATCCGTTACCGGGTAATTTTGGAAATATGCATTTTCTTTTATTACCAGATTGCTCTTCTGAATCTTCAGATTTAAAGACTGCGAAATCCAAGATCCCGATCTGTTCCCACAAATACTTAGCTCACCATATTGGTAAGAAAATTTAGACCCTTTACTCTCTTTATAAATATCATCAATAACTTTTAGATTTTTGCCATCCAGCACTGCATATTTTAATATACCACCTTGCCCCATTTGCAATTGGTCCAGCTGCCGGAATGAGAGATCAACCAACGAAAGCGGTAAAATTTTCCGGTATCCTTTTTTAGAAATCTGTTTTCCGAAAAAATCGTAAAAAAACCACTTGTCCTCTCTTTTAGCTAAAACCGCATCTGCACAGATCATAATATCCTGAAACTTTGCAGGAAGAACCGTCTTACCGATATTATCGGATATACCGTACAAACTATTCTCTTCATTTATCCTAAGCATCGAAGCCATTGCCGTATTTCCGATATGATCAGAAACTTCCGTAATTTTTGAGCCCGGAAAAATACTTTCTATAATTGTATCACTATTTAGAAGATAAAGTACGGTGTTATATCTCAAAAAATGAATTCCGTTGATTTCTTTGAATTCATAACCATTAAAGAAATTATTATCCGGCTCCGGATTCTGTTTTGGATAAGCTAATCTCATATTCCGTGTCAGCGTAGGAGTACCCAGAATTATTGAATTGCCATAAAATATCAATGGATCTTTTTCCCCATAATGTTCCTTTAAGAAAGTTTTATGGAGCATTTTCATCTTAAAATCTTCAGGAGTATCCGTCTTTATTGATGAAACAGGTTTCACACTATTTAAAAATCTTCTCCAGGATTCTTTATCTGTAATTTTATTTTGGCCTGCCGATATCTCTTCTTTGCCATTTCCATAATAATATCTGGTATAAGAAATCGAACTGTCTGCAGTGATTTTATAAAATTCAACCATATTATTTCCCGGTTGCATTGGGCTATAATATAACTGATCCTGACTTTTACATGGAAGTGAGATTAATAAGAGAACTGATAAAATATATTTTCCCATTGATATTATCATTTTATTTTAAAGAAATTTTAACAAAAATATTACAATGAATATATTAATAGCATTTTTACAGAGAAAAATTTTAAGCATCAATAAAAAGATATTAAAACTTTAAGACCTGATCTGCATCAGTAATAATTTCTGAGCCTTCTTTTATTGCTTGCAAAACATACTTCATCCGGATAAATTTCCAGTGAATTCTGTTTTTATTCATGTCATTTATATTGTTTAAATTTGTCAAAACCTAAATTTATGTCAACAGCAGAAACAGTAAGAGACTCACAATATTTTATTGACCTTGAAGATAAGCATGGTGCCCACAATTACCACCCGCTTCCTGTGGTTCTGGACCGCGGGGAAGGCGTCTTTGTATGGGATGTGGAAGGGAAAAAATATTATGATTTTCTTTCCGCTTATTCTGCTGTTAATCAGGGACATTCTCACCCTAAAATCGTGGAAGCACTAGTAGCGCAGGCTCAAAAGCTGGCCTTAACTTCCAGAGCTTTTTACAATTCAAAGCTGGGCGAGTATGAGCAAAAGATCACGACCCTGTTTGGCTTTGATAAAGTATTACCAATGAATTCGGGAGCTGAAGCCGTGGAGACTGCCGTAAAATTAGCCAGAAAATGGAGCTATGAAGTGAAAGGGATTCCGGAAAATGCTGCAAAAATTGTAGTCTGCGAAAATAATTTCCACGGAAGAACCACCACTATTGTTTCTTTCTCCAATGATCCGGATGCGAACCAGAATTATGGGCCATTCACCCCGGGATTCATTAAAATTCCTTACAATGACCTTACTGCTTTAGAAGAGGTTTTAAGCAGGGAAGCCGAACACATTGCCGCATTCCTGGTAGAGCCGATCCAGGGAGAAGCGGGGGTCTACGTTCCGAATGAGGGCTTCCTGAAAAATGCTTCCGAACTGTGTAAAAAGCACAACGTCCTTTTCATTGCCGATGAGGTGCAGACCGGTATTGCCCGAACGGGAAGACTGATCGCCTGCCACCATGAGGACGTACAACCGGATATCCTGATTTTAGGCAAAGCCCTGTCCGGAGGGATGTACCCTGTTTCGGCAGTTCTGGCCGATAATGAGATCATGAACGTCATTAAACCGGGGCAGCACGGCTCCACTTTCGGAGGAAACCCGATTGCCTGCGCCGTAGCCGTAGCTGCTTTAAATGTTGTTGCTGATGAAAAACTTTCCGAAAGAGCGGAAGAATTAGGGAAACTATTCCGTTCTGAAATCGATCAGCTGATTGAAAAGACGGAACTGATTACCAAAGTACGAGGAAAAGGATTGCTCAATGCTATTTTGATCAACGATACGCCTGACAGTTCCACCGCGTGGAATCTCTGTTTGCAACTCAAAGAAAACGGATTACTGGCCAAGCCTACGCATGGAAATATCATCCGGTTAGCTCCACCTTTGGTGATCACCGAAGAGCAGCTGATGGATTGTGTGAGGATTATTGAGAAGACAGTGCTGGAATACAAAAATTAATGAAGATTTTAATTATACAGAAAAAATTCATGGGAGACGTACTTGTCACGAGTACGATCCTGCCTCTGTTAAAAGATAAATATCCGGAAGCGGAAATAAGCTTTCTGCTGGAGGAAAAACATGCCCGGATCTTAATCGGGAATCCTTACATCCATCAGGTTATCTTTTTCAAAGACAGCCTGAAGGATACTTTAGCTGAAATAAAAGCCCAAAAATTCGACATGGTGATCGATCTTTATTCCAAACTGGAAACGGCGGCGATTACCTTTTTTTCCGGTGCAGGAACACGGATCGGTTTTTTTAAAAAATATACCCGTTTTTTTTACAATCATCCTGTAAAAAGGGATAATCAGGTAAAATCAAAGAACACAACCTTAGGAATTGAGCACCGGCTGCTGCTGCTGGAGCCGTTGGGGATCCCGTTTCAGGAAACTTTTCCGAAAGTTTATCTGACGGATGAGGAAGTCCGTAATGCCCATGAAGTTTTAGCCAAATACGGTTTGTCTGAAAATAATCATTTAATCATGATCAGCACCTTTGGAAGTTCAGAAGAGAAAACCTATCCTATAGAATATATGGCAGAATTGCTGAATGATATTGCTGCCTGTAAACCTGACGCGAAAATTCTCTGCAATTATCTTCCTTCACAAAAACAACTCTTTGAAGAATTGCTGACATTGGTATCCGATAAAACCAAAGAAGCTATCGTACAGGATTTTGACACCAAAGATTTACGCGAATTTGCAGCCGTCACCAGTTTATGCAGCTGCCTTATCGGCAATGAAGGCGGGGCCACCAATGTAAGCAAGGCGCTGGGTATTCCTACGTTTACCATTTTCTCCCCGCACATCCAGCTGTCGGATTGGGCATGGAGCAGTCGTCCGGACGTAGACCGGTTTATGCACGTTGCCGATTTTGTAAAAGATCCAGCAGGCTATCAGGATTTTAAGCCTTCTCTTTTCAAAGATGAACTGGAAAAATTTTTAGAAAAAACATTGGTGTAAACACAGTAAAAACTCAAAAAAACAGAAATGACAGAAAACAAAAAACTTATTCTTCTTATCACTTACGATAACTGGGGCTACAACCAATACATTGCCGATGCGCTTGAAAAAAAATCATACGAGGTAAAACATATCAATTTCCACAGTTTCCGGTATAAATATCCCAGCTTCAAACATAAAGCTTTAAATTTTTTCACCAAAAACTTAGGGATTTCCAATCTTAAGCATATCCATTATAATGAGGTTATCCTCAATGAAATCAAAGATATAAAATCCATTGATGTCGCCATCTATATAAAAGCTGACTTTTTATCCCCGGTTACCATCCAGTCCATCAACAAAAAATCACGCCGATCGGTTTTCATTATCAGCGATTCCATCAACCGGTATCCGAAAACCAAAAAGATCCTTTCCCTTTTCGACAAAGTTTTCTCATTTGAAAAAAAAGACTGTGAAAAATACCATCTCAATTTTAAGACCAATTTTATTTATAAGACCTTAGACAAAAGTCCTTCATCCTATAAATATAAAGTTTTCAACATCAGTTCCTACGACAGGCGACTCCCCGTTTTAGAGAAGATTGCGAAGGCGCTTTATAAGATGAAGATCAATAGTAAAATCATTGTTTTCAAGCCTAAGAAAAAAAGTGAACCTTATCTTGAATTTGTAAGCACCCCCCTTTCTATTTCAGAAATCAATACCCTTATGGAAACATCTGAAATTATGCTGGATGTCAGCAGAGCCGGACAGCAGGGGTTAAGTTTCCGAGTTTTTGAAAGTATGGGATTAAAAAAGAAACTCATCACCACCAATACGGACATCGTGACTTACGATTTTTACAATCCCGAAAATATTTTTGTAATTACCGACATCAACAACATCAGGATTCCCGAATCGTTTTTTAATACTTCCTATATTGAGATCCCGGAACATATTTTCAATAAATACCTGATCGATAACTGGGTGGATGAATTGGTTGAGTAATAAATTGTAATTTTGAAAATTAAATGGTATTATAGCACTTCTAACTGGGAAAAATTTTCAATTTCAATTATTTAAAAGCCTTTATGATCTCTTATAAAAATACTTCCTCTATCATCATATTCTGTCCCCCGAGAAAAGTCACTGGTGGTCCGGAAGCATTGCATCAGCTGTCGAACAAGCTTTATGAGCTGAATTATGAAAATGTATTTATGCATTATGTTCCGCAAAGGAGCAATGCCAAAGCAAAAAACTATGAGGTCTACAAGACCCGGGAAATCCGGTCATTTGAAGACCATCCAAACAACATCCTGATTATTCCTGAGTCGATGACCCACCTTATTAAAAAATACCCTCGAAGCCAGAAAATCATCTGGTGGCTGAGTGTGGATTTCTACAAGATTTTAATGGATTACCGCATCAGAAAGCAAAGCTTTTACACGAAATTATTTTATCAGCAAAAAGACAGGGAGTATTATTTTGAGCCGCTTCCGAATGTTTTCCAGTGGGCGCAGTCATTCCGGTCCGGACTTTACTTAAAGGACCATGGCATACCTGAAAGCAGGATCGATTATGTATGCGATTACATCAATCCCTTGTTTCTGGAAAGCAAACAACCTGTTTCAAAAGATCTGAACAATAAAACGATCCTCTATAACCCGAAAAAGGGGAAGAAGGAAATTGCCGCACTGATCCAGGCTTCTCCTGAACTGGAATGGATCCCGATCCGGAATATGAATGCCATACAGATCAAAGAGCTGATGGCAAAATCCTTGTTGTATGTGGATTTTGGGGAAAATCCGGGCAGGGACAAAATGCTGAGGGAATCTGTGTCACAGGACTGCTGCATTATTTCCGGGAAAAACGGCTCTTCAGCTTATTATGAAGACCTGATGATTCCCGAAGAATATAAATTTGATTTTAAGGAAGACCTAATTCCTGAAATCATCAACAAAATAAAATCCGTTCTGGAAAATTATCCACAACATATCCCTTATTTTAAAGTTTATAAAGAAATGGTTTTGAGAGAAGAGACTTTGTTTGAAAGGAAGTTACAGGAAATATTCAGGAAATAATGAGAAAGAAAATCACACTTATTTATCCTTTTGCCTATGGTTATATCGATCTCATAGCGGATGAATTAAAATCTCACTCCAATATAATCGTTACGGATATAAAAACGGATATGATAAAATATAAATATCCTAATCCTGCAATAAAAGTCTGGAATGGCATCACCAAGTTGTTTGGTAAAAATATCAAAAGAGAATTTTTCAACAATCAGATTCTTAACCAGATCACAGAGAAGCAGGATATCATTTTTATTATACGTCCTGACCTCATGGATATTTCCGTTCTGGAAACACTTAAAAAGAAAACCAATAGTTTTATTGCTTATTACTATGACAGCTGTAAAAAATATCCTAAGCAGCTTGAAATAGCTTATTTTTTTGATGAAATATATTCGTACGAGAAAGAAGATATTGAAAAATATAATTTTATTGAAACGACAAACTTTGTTTATGATCAAACGATAGAAAAGAGAGAAATAAAGTTTGACTTGTTCAATATCTCTTCTTATGATACGAGAATTCATGAAATCGATGCTATATCTAAAATTTTATCTGAGGCAGGCCTTAGGATTAATTTTATCTTGTTTTGGTATGAAAAATTAAATTATCCACATCTGATTTCTACAACAAGGTATCTCAGCCTTCAGGAGACTAAAGAAATTATTTCGCAGTCGAAAGCGATTATCGATATTCAGCGAAAGGATCAGAAAGGACTATCCTTCCGTACTTTCGAATGCCTGGGATATCGGAAAAAATTAATTACAACAAATACTGCGGTAAAAGACTACGACTTTTTCCATCCCAATAATATTCTGATTATTGACAGCCAGAATATCAATACCGCGCAGACTAAAGAATTTCTTGAACTGCCTTATGTAGAAATTCCGCAGCATATTGTTGAAAAATACAGTATAAAAACTTTTATCAATAACATTTTTAAACTGAAATCCCATGGGAATTAAAAGAAAAATAAAAAATTATATCCATATCAAAAAGTATTATCCGCTATCTGATAAGATCGTTATTCCTGATAAAAACAAAAAAAACATTCTCATCGTAGACAGTCAGATTCCTACTTTTGATAAGGATTCAGCATCCAACAGGTTAACCGAAATTGCTAAATTCCTGGGCAGATATTATAATGTTTACCTGATGGATTGGAGAAAATCCATTCCAACCGTTGATCTGAAAAAATATATTCAGAACCTGAACGATCATAATGTTATGGTCTACACCCCTTTTATCAATAAGTTCGGTATTATGAGAGGGAAAAAACATTTTATCAACAATCTACTTCCCGAGATTGATTTTGTGTGGTGCCACCGGCCAGAGCTTTTCGAATATTACCTGAATTTTTTCAGGAAAAAAGCACCGCAGGCAAAAATTATTTATGATATGGTAGACATCCATTATTTAAGAATGGAAAGAGGCCTTGAAATAAAATATGATAAGAACCGGGCTAAAGAATTATCCCATTACAAATACATTGAAACGGAACTGTGTAAAAAAGCGGATAAAATTGCGGTCATCAGCGATAAAGAAAAAGAGTTCATGAAATCCTTTGTCGATGAATCGAAACTTGTAACGGTAAGCAATGTTCATAACCTCAAAGTAAAACCTGAAGACATGCCTTCGTTTGAAAAAAGAGAAGGTATATTCTTTATCGGGACATTCTTACATGATCCTAATGTAGATGCTGTCGAAATTCTGTATCATCAGATCATGCCTCTGGTGTGGCAGAAAATGCCCGATCTTACCATTACCATTATTGGTTCGGAAGCTCCGGAATCCATTGAAAAGATGAATTCTGAAAAGTTCAAGATCGCCGGTTATGTAGAAGATATTATTCCTTTTTATAAAAATTGTCTCGCTTCAGTTTCACCTCTTCGTTTCGGAGCAGGCGTAAAAGGTAAGATCGGACAAGCTTTGGAATATGCGCTTCCGGTTCTAACTACAGAGATAGGAGCTGAAGGGATGTTTCTTGAAGACGGAGTAACGGCGCTTATCGCCGGCAATGACGATTATCAGAAGTTTGCAGATAATATTATCGAGATCTGCACCTGTAAAGAGCTTTGGAATACCCTTCACAACAATTCTGAAAAAGGAATTTACCCTTTTTCCATTGATGCGCAAAAAGATGAAATTTTTAAATTATTTGAATAAAAGTATTGAAGCTATGAATGTATGGTTACGATTAAATTTAACCCAGAGATATTAATCGTGATTTAATTCTTATCTCAAATCAAAAATATATAATTCGAAATATGGGAGGGCTATTTATAACCCTCCATTTTTAATAATTTATACATTCATTCAAAAATGAATTCCATTTATTTAAAATATTGTCTGCATCGAATTCCATTACTTCAGAGTGGCCGTTTTCTCCCATTTCAGATCTTAAACTAGCATTCTGCATCAGTTTTGCAAGATATAATTTCAGTTCATTATCATCTTTGGCAAGAAAGCCACTTACATTATGCCTGATCAATTCATTAACTCCGGAACAGGTAGCCAAACCTAAAACAGGAAGCCCGATTGACATTCCTTCTGCCAAGGCTAAACCAAAACCTTCATATTTACTTGGAAAAATAAAGATATCAGCCTCTTTCAGCTTGGAAACCGGATCATTGGTAAATCCGTTCAAAAAAATCCTTTTCTGAAGTTGATGCATTCTAATTTTATTGTTTAAAAAATTAAAATCATTGCCTTCTCCCCAAAAATGAAGTTCCCATTCCGGATATTTTTCCGCAACAGCAGCAAATGCTTCTATAGCCAGGTGTTGCTGTTTACAATCACTGGCTAAAGTACCGATATTTATAATTTTATAAATTTCTTTAGTTTTATTATGGTTAACAATGTCTTGTTTTTTGAACTGAGGAACCGGATTTGGAATAACCTGCGTTTTACCATTAAAGGTCTCCGGAAGAAATTCTTTATAGCTTTCAAATAAAACCTGGATTCCTGTGAGGTGCCTGTATGCATTTTTTAATAAAGTCATTTCAGAAGGGCTACGGTACCAAAGAATATCCGAATAATCATAATCCGGCCTTCCATTAACGGAATTTATGATAGGAATTTCATACTCATTTTCAAAAGTGATTTCCAGCAAAGAACTTATGGACATTGTAATAATAATATCCGGTTTCTGAGAGTCTATATAGCTTTTCCATCTCTTTGCACGTAACCTGAGATTATATTCAAATAAACCATCTTTGCCTCCAAACTTCTTTAAAATCTCCTTATTTTGCTTTTTTACTCTCTTCTTCCTAATTTTATATAATAACCATTTTACCGGATTAAAACCTTTATAATTAAAAGTAGGTTTCAACTCAATCTGAAAGATATTTTTATCAAAAATATTGGTTACCTTCACCTGATCATTTAGAGGAAAAACAGGCATGCCATCAATATTCTGGCAGGTGGCAATTTCTACAAGATGTCCTGACTCTGAAAGTCCGTTAGCCAGAAAAGTACATATTTTCTCTGTCCCCCCCGAACCGTTGAGAAAATTATGATGCTGAATTAAAAGAACTTTCATTAGGAATATTTTTGATTTATATTATGACGAAGCATTCGACGAATTTTTCCAAAAGGAACAAGCTTTGCCAGGAACAGTCTAATTTTTTTATTCAAAGCTTTATTTTTCACATACTTCCCGTAAAACAGATCGAATTCAGCTGCATTATTTGATTGTATAAAACGGGTAAATGGAATATCCAGATGGGAATATTCTTCTTCTTTAAGATAAGGTAGGATATTTGTAACCGTAAATTTTTTTATGATATTAAATAATCTTTCTTTTTGTTCTGCATTGAGAGGAAGGCCCAAATACCTAAATTCAAAAGGCTCATGCTCCATAAAGAGGGCCAGATGGAGTGCATGCGTTTTGTATAAATCATATTTATTATAAAATCCTTTTAAAATGTCGAGCCAAATTGGAATCTGCAGTAAAACTTTTTCGGAATTTTCAATAATTTTTAAATGATTCTGATTTTCATGATGCCGATAATGATAAATACCAGAGGGATTGGTGCCGACTTTCTCTGTAAGAGCGATCAGCTGATGTGAAAACAATCCGTCTTCACAGGGTTGAATTTTTTCAGGAAATCTTACATCCGGGTATTTTTTCAGGAAACTTAATCTTAGAAACTGAGCACATGTCGGAAGTGCGGGTACAGCAGGTAAACGTTTGCAAAATTCTTCACCAACAATAACGATATCACTGTTCTGGGTTTTCGCAGCAATATAAGAGGTCTTTAGAAAATCCGGGTCTAATGTATCATCAGAATCCATAAAAAATACATACTCCCCTACCGCATAAGAAAGTCCTGAATTTCTGGCAACGGAAACTCCTGAGTTTTCCTGGGAAAAATATTGTATCCGGCTATCTTTTTTTTCATACTCCCTGCATATTTCCGGGCAGCTGTCGGTGCTTCCGTCATTGATCAAAAGAAGTTCAAAATCCGTTAAGGTCTGATCAAGAATACTTTCAATGGTTTCTGAGAGAAATTTCTCTACATTATACACCGGTATAATAACAGATACAAGAACTTTATTTTTCTCAGGGCTCATTACATTTTTATTTAGAGAGACAATCGTCTATTTTTTGTTTACTTAATTGAAATTCCCTGTATTTAAAAACCCCGGTCTTATAAGCGATCACAGCACCGAAATTAATAACATTGCTGGTGGTGGTCATAGGGAAAACACATGATCTGTAGGTATTATGCTCAACTAAAGGTTTAGGCAACACTTTGAAATTCATCCCGTCTTTAGAAAAAGCCAGATAAAGTGTATCTGCAGTACATTTTTTAACGTCGCCGGCAGCAATGCATAGAAAATAGTATCCATCTACATAGGTTGCCTGAATATGCCAGGGAGCAAATGCAGGATTTGCCTGTACCCAAGGCTTATTAATAAAATTAACAACCTTGCTTTGTTTAAAATCTGAAAAATCCAGTCCATTCGCAGATGTCCTTCTGATAACATACGAAGGATCATTTCCAGGAAAATTCGGGCTTAGATTATTTTCTACTTCATAACTTACATATCCTTTTCCATTATAAACAAAACTTGGTGAGATAATATGATTGTTTTTAGGAGAGTAAGGAAGATTGCTCGTATAGGCTATTTCGAGACGATCCCAATGAATCCCGTCTGTGGAAGTCTGCCTTACAATCGTTCGCTGGGCATTTTTATCAGTCTTCCGGATATTATTCTGGCTTTTTGCCCCTCTGTTTTTAAATGCAATTGCCTTAATGAAGCTTCCTCTGTAATACAAAGAAAACTTACCGTTTTCAAAAGTCCAGTCTACATCAGACCAAAAACCTTGTTTGGGTTCATCTTTTTTTTCTGAAATACTTTCATTAACAGAGGGTGCCTTTTGAAGCGGCCCCTGAACTGCAGTTGCAGGACTCCAGTTTAGACCGTCATTAGAGACCACAATGGTAGGGTTTTCATACCTTTTAGAATCCTGGGCAGTGCCTACCGTACCGAAATACGGAGTGAAAACCATCCAGTACTTGTATCCGTTGAATCCATTTGGAAAATACTGAACATCCGGATGGCAGTAGCCAACATTAGGTGAATTAATATTTTTGAAAAAGGCAGGATCGTTCTTTCCCGGATGATTTCCGTTTGCTATAACATTAATATTAATAGTACCTATATCGGTAAGGTAATCTACAGGGCCTGTGTAAGTGTTCTCATTTGAGATAGGCTCTACATTTTCAGCGTACAAACTTTCTTCCTCTCTTGAGCAGGAAAACGAAAAAATCAGAAGCAGAACAATCAGCATATTCTGTCTTCTTGTATAAGCGGACATCCTTAGTGTATAATTATTTACTGCCGGTCATATTCGTCATCCAGCCTCACAATATCATCCTCTCCAAAATAAGTCCCCGTTTGTACCTCGATAAAAACAACAGGCTTATCAGAAAGATTCATCATGCGGTGTTTTGCTCCGAGAGGAATGAAGATACTTTCGCCATATTTTAAACTGATTTCTTTATCATCCAGAATCACAGTGGCGTTTCCTTCGATAACCGTCCATTGCTCCTGTCTTTTGTGGTGATACTGGTAAGACAGTTTCTGCCCCGGGTTTACTTCAATTCTTTTTAACTTGTAATTCGGCTCATCTGCCAAAACAAAATATTTCCCCCAGGGTCTTTCTCCGATTTCTAACATATTTCTGATGTTTAAGGTTACAAAAGTAAATTAATTTTCAAAATAACAAGTGAACAAAAAAACTATTTTAGATATTGAAAATTAAAATAACACCTTGACAAACAAAAATCACATTTATTCATAAAAATTTATTTAAAATAAATTTTTATTACATAATTCATCATCCGGATTATAATAAAAAGCAATACACTTAATTTTTCCGTCAGTTAGTAAATTACTATACCAATTCCTGGATGTATAAGAAATTCTGCTTGCATTGTTTAATCATACCTTCCTTACAAGTAAACCTATGAGAATACAAATTAATTTTCCAAAATAATTGCGGCTTCAAAAAAAAAGTAAGATTTTTGCTTCTTACTAATAGGACTAAATGAAAATCAGCGCGTTCAGCTATGTCAGAAATGGCTTTACTTATGGAGTACCTTTCATAGAATCAATCAGATCCGTTCTTCCTTTATGCAGCGAATTTGTGATTGCAGTAGGAGATTCCACGGATGGAACCCGGGAGGCCATCGAAAATATCGGAGATCCCAAGATAAAGATCATTGATACGGTCTGGGACGACTCACTGACGCGCGGCGGTAAAATTTTTGCCCAACAGTGCAACATTGCATTTACCCACGTGTCGCCATCAGCAGATTGGGTTATTCATATTCAGGCGGATGAGGTACTGCACGAAAAAGATTACCCTCAGGTTCTGGAGAAGATGAAGGAAGCCGACCGATACAAGGAAGTGGAAGGGCTGCTCCAGCCGTTCATCCATTTCTGGGGGGATTACAACCATATCCGGAACAGCAGACGGGTCCATAAGAACGAGATCAGAATTTTTAAATACAATCCCAACATTAGAGCTTATATCGATTCCCAGGGATTCAGGAAATTCAACTCCATTGAAAATTATGAAAATGGTTCAGAGAAAGGAGAAAAGCTGAAGGTACTGGCCTTAAATGCACCTGTCTACCACTACAGTTCCGTAAAATCCAAGAGAACCATGTCTTTAAAGGCCAATAATTTTGTCTATTATTACGGACATACCGATAAGAAAATGGAAGAAGCTCCGAAAGATGAGTTCAACTACAATACGGTAGACCGGGTAACCCGATTCAAAGGAACGCATCCCCAGGTAATGGCAGAAGCCATTGCAGCTTATACCTTTGTTTTCAACCATGACAAATCCCAGGCAGTATGGAAAAAGAAAGACAAATACCTGCAGCCGATCGAGGATTTGCTGAAAATACGTTTCGGGGAATATAAAAACTATATCCTTCTTAAAAATCTAAAATAGAATTCCTTTTTTTAGCGGAAGTCCCTTAACTTTGCACCAAAATAAAATTGAAATGGACAAAGTAAGAGTACGTTTTGCTCCGAGTCCTACGGGACCTTTACATTTGGGCGGCGTAAGAACGGCATTATATGATTATCTTTTTGCTAAAAACCAGGGCGGTGAATTTGTATTAAGAATAGAAGATACAGATACCGCTAGATATGTGGAAGGAGCGGAAGAATATATTGAGGAAGCCCTTGAATGGTGTGGAATCATTGCCGATGAAAGTCCTAAGAAAGGAGGAAAATTTGCTCCGTACAGACAATCCGAAAGAAGAGACATCTACGACCGATACACCGAGCAGATCTTAAAAACGGATTATGCCTATATCGCTTTTGATACAGCAGAAGAACTGGATGCGATCCGTGCCGAATATGAAGCAAGAGGCGATGTTTTTTCTTATGATAACAAAACCAGAAACCAGCTGAGAAACAGCCTGACGCTTTCTGAAGAAGAAGTTCAGCAGTTGCTGGATGAAAAAACGCCTTATGTGGTGCGCTTCAGAATGCCGGTAGACCGTACCTTGAACCTTGAAGATATCATTCGTGGAAAATTCTCCGTGAATACCAATACTTTAGACGATAAGGTTCTGGTGAAGAACGATGGAATGCCAACCTACCACTTCGCCAACATCATCGACGACCATGAAATGGAAATTTCCCACGTGATCCGCGGTGAAGAATGGCTGCCTTCTTTAGGCCTGCATACCTTATTATATGAGGCCATGAACTGGCAGGCCCCTCAGTTTGCCCACCTTTCCCTGATCTTAAAACCGGAAGGCAAAGGAAAACTGAGCAAAAGGGATGGCGACAAATTCGGATTTCCGGTATTCCCGCTGAATTTTACGGATCCTGCCACAGGAAATGTTTCCAAAGGATACCGTGAAAGCGGCTATCTTCCTGAAGCTTTCATCAATATGGTAGCCCTGTTGGGCTGGTCTCCCGCAGACGATAAGGAAATATTATCACTGGACGAAATGGCCAGAGAATTTGATCTGAATAAAGTTCATAAAGCCGGCGCCAGATTCAGCAAAGAAAAAGCGGAATGGTTCAACCATCAGTATATGCAGCAGAAATCGGATGAAGACTTACTTCAGATTTTAAAAAGCTCAGAATTAAACCTGACGCTTCCCGATGATAAATTACTGAAAGTGATTCACCTGATGAAAGAAAGGGCCACTTTCCCGAAAGACATTTATGAAAACGGGAAATTTTTCTTTGAAGCCCCGGTATCTTACGATGAAAAAGCTGCCAAAAAAGCATGGAACGAAGAAACTTCCGGAAATTTACAGGAGCTTGCCCAACAACTGGAAACCGTAGAATTCAGTGCTGAAAATCTAAAGCAGGCCATTCATGATTTTGCGGAAAATAAAGGCCTGGGGATGGGTAAAGTGATGATGCCGCTGAGATTATCCCTGGTAGGCGAACTGAAAGGACCGGACGTTCCGGATATTATGGAACTTCTTGGAAAAGAGGAAACTACTGCCCGTATAAACAATGCCGTGAATAATTTTAAATAGATTTTGATAATTTTTCATAAATTTGAAAGATTTAATTTACTTCAAGAATGGAATATTTAAGTTTCGAACTTCCTATAAAAGAATTAATGGACCAATACCAAACCTGTTCTTTAGTAGGAGAAGAAAGTGGTGTTGATGTAAAATTAGCATGCAGCCAGATCGAGGATAAAATCATAGAAAAGAAAAAAGAGATCTATGGAAATCTTACCCCTTGGCAGAGAGTACAGCTTTCCCGTCATCCGGATCGTCCTTACACTTTGGACTATATAAACGGAATGGTGGATAAAGGAAGCTTCCTGGAACTTCACGGCGACCGGAATTTCGCGGATGATCCGGCTATGATCGGCGGTTTGGCTACCCTTGACGGCCAGAAAGTAATGATCATCGGTACCCAGAAGGGAAGAACCACCAAAGAAAGACAACACCGCAGATTCGGAATGCCAAATCCTGAAGGATACCGGAAAGCTTTACGCCTGATGAAGCTTGCTGAAAAATTCAGAGTTCCTGTAGTAACATTAGTGGATACACCGGGAGCTTATCCGGGACTTGAAGCAGAAGAAAGAGGACAGGGTGAAGCCATTGCCCGAAACATTTTCGAAATGACGATGCTGAAAACGCCTATTTTCACCTACATTATCGGTGAAGGCGCCAGCGGCGGGGCATTGGGCATCGGTGTCGGAAACAAAGTATACATGTTGGAGAACACCTGGTATACGGTAATTGCGCCGGAAAGCTGCTCTTCTATCCTCTGGAGAAACTGGGACCACAAGGAAGACGCGGCCAACGCCCTGAATCTTACCCCGAAAGATGCTTTAAGAGAGAAATTCATCGACGGCATTGTAGAAGAACCGCTGGGCGGAGCACATTACGATCCCCAGACCACCTACCTAAACCTGAAAAGCTCGATATTACAGAATATCAAAGCCTTTTCAAAATTCACAGGAAAAGAGCTGGAAACCCAGAGACAGGACAAATTTATTGCCATGGGGCAATTTAAAGGATAAAACAAAAAGCGGTTAAGAAAAATTCTTAACCGCTCTTTTATAACCTACTCACTCAGATTCAGCTCGATTTCAATATCCTTATTAATTTTCTTGATAGAAGAATACTTGGCATCGCAGACCATGGTGGTAAGAACATATTCCCCTTTTTCCACCAGCAGGAAATTCTGCCCATTAGGCGGGACATCCAGGTTATAATACTTTTTCCCGTTTATTTTTACGATCAGCCGGCATTTCGAACGGTTTTTAATGTTGATGTAGGCTTCCTTATCCATCGGGTCGTTGTTGAAAAGATGGGTTAGCATGGCCGCGGTCTTCTTATTCTGCTCGCTGGCTCCGGAAGATTTTTTGCTGGTTCCGGAAGCACCGGCATAGTTCACGGTTCTTTCGGTGTTTGCGGCACCGGCAGCAGCGATGGTCTTGGCGTTATTCAGTTTGTTGTTATCCAGCACCAACTGCCGGATTTTGTCTTCGCTCACCGTTTTAATGGTTGGCTTGGCTTCCGGAGAATTGTTGGCCATGATCATCTGGATGAGTTTCTTTTTGAAATAATCGGTTTTGGCGTGTCCGGGATTCTGTTTCAGGAAGCCCGCTACGACCCTGGCTTCGGCTGTTGTTTCCGCATCATTCTCGGTGTAGATGATCGCGGTTTCCTTTTCTACGATGGCTTTGGATTTCGTTTTTTTCTTTTTTTGAGAAAAACCGAGGGTAAAAATGCATAGAAATATGAGGAGGAATATTTTTTTCATTAAGCAAACATTTAAAATTTTATTAAATATACAAATAACGCAAAAAGTCATTTTTTAGTTTATCATTAAAATCATTATCTTTGCATCGCTTTAAAATTAAGCTAAAAATTAATACTAAACCTTAAATAAAAAAATAATAGATATTATGTCTTATACACCAGCTGCTGCAGACGTAGCAAAATTGAGAAACCAAACAGGTGCAGGTATGATGGACTGCAAAAAAGCTTTAGTAGAAGCTGAAGGAGATTTCGAAAAAGCAGTAGACATCCTTAGAAAAAAAGGACAGAAAGTTGCGGCTAACAGAGCAGACAGAGAGTCTACCGAAGGAGCGGTAATCGCAAGAGTAAACGAAGACAGCACTTTAGGGGTTGTAATCTCTCTAAACTGTGAGACCGATTTCGTTGCTAAAAACGAAGCGTTCATCGAGTTGGCTTACGAATTGGCTGAAATGGCAATTTTCGCAGCAACAAAAGAAGAATTACTGGCTACCGATTTCCACGGACTTACGGTTGCTGAAAAATTAATCGAGCAGACCGGAGTTATCGGTGAGAAAATCGAGATCGGAGCATTTGAAAGAATCGAAGGTCCTTTCTTAGGTGCTTACATCCACGCAGGAAACAAAATCGCTTCCATCACTTCGCTTTCTGCAAACGTAGAAGGAGCAAGCGAAGCAGCTAAAGCGGTTTCTATGCAGGTAGCTGCCATGAACCCGATCGCTCTTGATGAGAACGCTGTTTCTCAGGCTACCATCGATAAAGAACTGGAAATCGAAAGACATAAACTTACGGAAGAAGGGAAGCCTGCAAACATTATCGACAACATCCTTAAAGGTAAAATGCAGAGATTCTACAAAGACAATACTTTGGTACACCAGGATTTCATTAAAGACAGCAGCATGTCTGTTGCCGATTATGTAAAATCTGTAAACGGAGACCTAAAAGTAACAGGATTTGTAAGAGTAAGCTTATAATCTTTTTAGATTGAAGATACAGAATCCCGGTGATTTTATCACCGGGATTTTCTTATGCCCGATTAAAGGGAATCAGACTCTATTCATATCTTATTGGTCATTTAATAAGTAGAAATCCGTTAAATAAGACAGGATTTTAAACAGATTTCATTAAATAATAATCTCTGGGAAGTAATGTTTATTGGATCAACTTCCATCATCACGCTCCCCTCTTCCAGCCTGCTAATTGAATTATCAGATTATCGGAATATTAACAGATTATTAAATATTTAATAATTTCATGAATTAACATATTTTGAAGTAAAATTTAAACCAAAAGCCCATTATTAATGTTTAAATTTGCAGCCCTTTATTATTAGACATGAAAAAATTTCTACTAATCTTTTACACCTTTTTTTACTTAATCTTTAATGCCCAATTGGATACGGAGCACTGGTTTGCGCCGATGTCGGCAAGCTCGCTTCAGGGAAACCCGGAATGCTACCTGTATCTTTCCACCAACGAAACGGTTCCTTTTCCGGTACAGGTCTCCAACAACAATATTGTTTTCTCTACCGTACAGGTAAGCAAGGGCAATCCAGTACGGGTAACGGTTCCCAACGGTTACATGATCGCTTCTACCCCATCGAACCTCTTTACCCAGCGGAACATGGGGCTGCATGCAAAAGGAAACAAAAAATTCTTTGCCAATTTCCGTTTTGCCGTTACCAACCAGGCAGAAATCATTACATCCAAAGGACTGGCGGGCATCGGAAAAAACTTTTTCGTCGGCGTGGCCCCGAATACTACTGCGAAACCGTATGTAAATGCAACCATCGGCGTGGTTGCAACGGAAGACAATACCACCGTCACATTATCGGGATACAACCCTGGCGTTGTATTCTCCGACGGGATTTCCGCTACATCAAGAACTTTCACGATCAACAAAGGCAAATCATATATCATCGAAGCCCAAAGCAATTTATCCCCCAATAACCTGAATGGGCTGGTCGGGGCAAAAATCACCTCCAACAAACCGATTTCCGTTACCAATGGGAATTTCAACAGCATCTATACCACCCAGAATAACAGCAACGTGGATGTCCTGATGGATCAGGCGGTTCCCGTGGAAAGACTGGGAAAAAACTTCGTGATGGTGAAAGGAAACGGGCCGGCCAGTTCCGGAATGGAAGCGGCATTGGTGATTGCGACGGAAAACAATACCAAACTTACCGTCAACGGCAACCTGCTGGCGAATGTTATGTTAAATGCCGGCCAATATTATATTGTACAAGGGACAAACTACATCAACCAGGGAAGCGGCCATCACAACATGAGTATTTCCGCCACCAACAACGTCTACGTTTATCAGCTCCTTGCAGGAACTTCCGGCAGTACGGTATATGCTACGGGCGGAATGAATTTTATCCCTCCTCTGAGCTGCTTCCTGCCGAAAGAGATAAACGAAATCGGATTTATTAATAAAATTGGCAACGATTCTTTTGACACTAAGCTGAATATCATCACCCAGACCGGCGCCAGTGTGACCTTCAACGGAAGTCCCATCGGTGCGGTAAGCGGACCTTATTCCGTAACCGGAAACCCGGGCTGGGTAACCTATTCGATTCAGGGCGTAACGGGGAATGTTACTGTTAATTCCACACTTCCCGTAACGGCGGGAATTGCCGCCGGAAACGGAGCGGTGGGCTACGGCGGATATTTTGCCGGATTCTCTTCGGTACCGGCCATTACCAAGACCGGCGACTGCTATGCAGGCGTCCTTTTGCAGGTAGACAACAATTACGACAGCTACCAGTGGTTTCTGAACGGAACACCGATTGCCGGAGCAACCACCTTCTCCATCAATCCGGAATTATACGGTGCAGGAGATTACACCTGTCTGATTACAAAAAACAACTGCGAAACCCGGTTAACCAGCGTGTATAATTATACTTTGTGTCCTCCGATTTCCACGACAACCTACACGATCGGATCATGTAATACCAAGGTAATAACTCCTTCATTTACAAATTCCACGCAAACCATTGTCCCATCCCTTACAAGCATTATTTCACCGCCGGCATCAGGAATCGCAACGGTGAATCCTGCAACCGGGCAGATTACTTACACGCCAAATCCTGCCACTACAAATACGACCGATTCATTTATCTATTATATCCAGGGCAACGGAAATCCTTTTGATTTTGAATATTTTAAGATCATTATCAACACCAATGTTTTACAGGTCAACAACAGTTCGTTGACTTCCTGTCCGGACACCAACGGAAACGGAACATATAACCTGACTTCCGTAAGCATTACCCCCGATACCGGAACAACAGTTGCTTATTTTACCAATCCGTCTTTAACAGGAACACCGATTGCCAATCCGGCCGCTTATACCGGTCCTGCGGGAACCATTTATGCCAATGTAACCTCCCAGTACGGATGTTCGAAAACGGCCCAGATCGTTTTATCAATCACCCCTGCACCAACCGTTACTAACGCGTCATTAACGGCCTGTGCAGACGCCAACGGGAACGGAACTTTTAACCTGACCTCAGCCAATATTTCTTCCGGTCCGGGAGTTACCATTACTTATTTTGCCAATTCAAACCTGACGGGACCGATTACCAATCCGGCAGCTTATTCAGGACCTTCCGGAATTATTTATGCCAATGTAACATCCTCCACAGGATGTTCAAAAACGGCTCAGATTACTTTAACGGTAAATCCTTTGCCAAATGTGACCAACGGTTCTCTCACAGTCTGTGCCGGAACCAATGGAAACGGCACCTTTAATCTTACTTCTGCTATAGTTTCTTCCGATCCGGGAGTAACCATTACTTATTTTGCCAATTCAAACCTGACGGGGCAGATTACTAATCCGGCAACTTATTCAGGGCCTTCAGGGATTATTTATGCCAATGTAACCTCACCGGCGGGATGTTCAAAAACCGCTCAGATTACTTTAACGGTAAACCCTTTGCCTAACGTGACCAACAGTTCGTTAACAGCCTGCGCAGGCGCCAACGGAAACGGGACCTTTAACCTTACTTCCGCCGCTATTTCCTCCGATCCCGGAATAACCATTACCTATTTTGCCAATTCAAACCTGACGGGGCAGATTACCAATCCGGCAACCTACTCCGGGCCTTCAGGGATTATTTATGCCAACGTAACTTCATCGGCAGGATGTTCGAAAGTTGCACAGATCAATCTGACCATCATACCCTCCCCGAACATCAATACGGCAAATTACAACGTCAGCCTCTGCGATGATAACTTCGATGGAATCATCAACGTGAACTTTCCGGCCATCACGCCTCAAATCGTTACCAACTCTGCAAATTTCAATGTTAGGTATTATGCAAGTCAGGCAGATGCCACTGCCGGGAACAACAATACTTTACCGGCTAGCTGGACCTATACGGCCAGCACAACGGTTTATGTAAGAGTGGATGCACTTAGCGGAAGTTGCTCCGCTGCTTTCGGACAGATTGCCTTTAAGTTTGGAAACCGGACGACTTTAATTTCCAGCACCGTCAACACAGAGGTTTGCGACAATGATCTTAACGGTTACGAAAATATCAACCTAAATGATTATAAAAATGCATTCACCGTTAATCCGGCTGTTACGGTAACGTTCCATGCAACTCTGGCAGATGCCCAGAACGGAGTGAATACCATTTCTCCCGACCAGACCATTGCTTCCCCGAAAACATTTTACCTGAGGTTTGTCAGCGCAACGGAATGTGCCAATACCGGAACGCTTACCATCTCCTTGAAAACACCTAAAAAATCGGATACTTTAAAAGACCGTGTCATCTGTTCCAGTGAAAAAGTACTGCTGGATGCCGGACCGGAATTCACATCGTATGCATGGAGCACCGGAGCAACTTCACAGACGATCCAGGCAGGTGCAGGAAGCTATTATGTAGATCTCGGCTACAATGGATGTACTTACCGCCAGTATGTGAATGTAACGGTTTCCCAGGCTCCGAGCATTACCGGCATTAATGTTACCGGATCCGGTGCTTCTGTTCAGGTAACCGGCGGAACCCCACCTTATCAGTATTCGTTAAACGGAATCGATTATCAGTCTTCCAACACTTTTACCGGACTTACCAGGGGAATTCATACCGTTTATGTTTTAGGAAAAGACGGATGCTCACCGGTTGTTAAAGAATTTCTGGTGCTGAACCTCATCAATGCCATTACCCCAAACGGCGACGGGATCAATGATGTTCTGAATTACTCGGATTTAAGGATAAAAAAGAATGTTTCTATTGAAATTTCAGACCGCTACGGTGCTTCCGTTTATAAATCTTCCGATAATACCTACACCTGGGACGGAAAATCCGGCGGCAGAACCCTTCCTACCGGAACCTACTGGTATATCCTGAAATGGATTGAGCCGGAAACCCAGTTGACCGTTTCCCATTCCGGATGGGTTTTAATCAAAAACAGAGAATAAACGTATTTTTAAAAATACAGAATACTTTCCCGATGACCGAGACTCATCGGGATTTTTATTTCTCCGTTTATGGAATATGCCTGGATATTAAAAAAATATTAAAAATTCAACAATATTCAATATTATAGAAATTAGTAATTAAATTTTATGTAAAAATTTGATTTTTAATATTTACATTTGCATCCCCTATTGAGAAATATGAAAAAACTTTTACTAACCATTTGTACTTTTCTTTGTTTATTATTCAATGCACAGCTTGATACGGATCATTGGTTTGCTCCAATGGCCTCCAAGGCAGGAACCGCCAATCTGCAGGGATTTTTATACTTGTCTACGGATGAGGCCACGCCTTTTTCCGTGCAGGTTTACAACAGCAATTCCCTTTTTACAACGGTACAGGTAAGTAAAGGAAATCCGGCACAGGTAAGTATTCCCAATAATTTCCTGATTACGGATAACCCGTCTGATCTTTTTACGCCCAACTCCATGGGGGTGTATCTGAAAGGCAGCAAAAAGTTTTTCGCCAACTACCGGTTTTCTCTTCCCAATCATGCGGAGATCATTACATCCAAAGGACTGGCCGGCCTTGGAACTACTTTTTATGTAGGGATGGCTCCTATCACCGGGACCGCCCTTTACGTTAATTCCACCATAGGTGTTACCGCAACAGAAGACAATACTTCCGTTGTGCTTTCGGGCTATAATCCCAATGTGGTTTTCTCAGACGGGACTTCCAGCCCTACCAAAACGTTTACTTTAAATAAAGGACAATCCTATATTCTGGATGCCCTGAGTACCGACTCGGTAAATAACCTGGACGGGCTGATCGGCGCAAAGATCCAGTCGACCAAGCCGGTTTCCGTAACCAATGGAAACTTCAACGGAATTTATACCAGTTTAAACTTCACCAATAACGATATCCTGATGGACCAGGCCGTACCGGCGGACCGCTTGGGCAAGGAATTCGTGGTGGTAAAAGGAAACGGGACCGCAGCTTCGGAGATGGAAACGGCACTGATTGTCGCTACCCAAAACGGAACCAATATCACCATCAACGGCATCCCTTCCGGAATTACCCTGAATGCGGGACAATACTACATGGTTCCGAGCATTAACTACATCCAGCACGGAACCGGGGATAATTACAATATGGGAATTTCGGCGAATAATAACATCTACGTTTATCAGCTGCTGGCAGGTGTTTCTAACCTCAGCGGAAACGAATATGCTACGGGAGGAATGAATTTTATTCCGCCCCTGAGCTGCTATATGCCGAATAAGGTGGATGAAATCGGATTTATTAATAAAATCGGAAACCAGACTTTCAATACAAGATTAAATATCATTACCCAAACGGGGGCTACCGTTACTTTAAACGGAACTCCTATTGCAGCGGCCAACGGCCCTTACCCTGTAAACGGAAATCCGAACTGGGTAACGTATACCGTTCCTAACATCACCGGAACGGTAACCGTGAATTCTACAAAATCCGTAACGGCAGGAATTGCCGCAGGAAGCGGTGCGGTGGGCTACGGCGGATATTTCGCTGGGTTTTCATCAGTACCTGTCATCTCCAAAACCGGGGATTGCTATACCGGGGTTGTATTGCAGGTGGATAATTCCTATGACACCTACCAGTGGTACCTCAACGGGACTCCTATTCCGGGAGCCACTGCTTTTTCCATAAATCCGGAAACCTACGGTGCCGGAAACTACACCTGTACCGTAACGAAAAACAATTGCGGAAGCGTTGCAACCAATTCTTATTCATATACCCTTTGTCCGCCTATCACAACGACAACTTATAATATCGGGTCCTGCAACACCAAGGTAATCACGCCTGCATTTTCAAATTCAACGCAGACCATCGTTCCTTCCAACACGAGTATTATTCTGGCACCAACTTCAGGAACGGCTACCATAAATCCGGCAACCGGGCAGATTACTTATACGCCAAATCCGGGACTGACCGCTGATACTACCGATACGTTTATTTATTATATTCAGGGCAACGGAAATCCCGCCGATTTCGAATATTTTAAGATCATCATTAATACCGATGTTCTTCAGACTGCCAACGGCAGCCTGAGCTCCTGTCCGGACACCAACGGAAACGGAACATATAACCTGACTTCCGTAAGCGTTACCCCCGATCCCGGAACAACGGTTACTTATTTTACCAATCCTGCTTTAACGGGAACACCCATTGCCAATCCAGCCGCTTATACCGGTCCTGCGGGAACCATCTATGCCAATGTAACTTCCCAGTACGGATGTTCGAAAACGGCCCAGATCGCTTTATCAATCACCCCTGCACCAACCGTTACTAACGCTTCGTTAACGGCCTGCGCAGGAGCAAACGGAAACGGAACTTTTAATCTTACCTCAGCTAATATTTCTTCCGATCCGGGAGTAACCATTACTTATTTTACCAATCCTGCTTTAACGGGAACCCCGATTACCAATCCGGCAGCTTATTCAGGACCTTCCGGGATTATTTATGCCAATGTAACATCCTCAACAGGATGTTCAAAAACGGCTCAGATTACTTTAACGGTAAATCCTTTGCCAAATGTGACCAACGGTTCCCTGACGGTCTGTGCCGGAACCAACGGAAACGGAACCTTTAATCTTACTTCCGCCAATCTTTCTTCCGATCCGGGAGTAACCATTACTTATTTTGCCAGTTCAAACCTGACGGGGCCGATTGCCAATCCGGCAGCTTATTCAGGGCCTTCGGGGATTATTTATACCAATGTAACCTCACCGGCGGGATGTTCAAAAACGGCTCAGATTACTCTAACGGTAAATCCATTGCCTAACGTGACCAACAGCTCGTTAACAGCCTGCGCAGACGCCAACGGAAACGGGACCTTTAACCTTACTTCCGCCGCTATTTCCTCCTATCCCGGAATAACCATTACTTATTTTGCCAATTCAAACCTGACGGGGCAGATTACCAATCCGGCAACCTATTCAGGGCCTTCCGGGATTATTTATGCCAACGTAACTTCATCGGCAGGATGTTCAAAGGTTGCACAGATTACCTTAACGGTTACCCCGCTGCCTAATATCAATACCAACAACTATAACTCAACCCTTTGCGATGATAATTTTGACGGGATTGTGAATGTGAATTTTCCCGCCATTACACCACAGATCGTAACGGGTTCCGCCAGCTTCAACGTAAGGTATTATCTGCTGCAGGCAGATGCCACTGCCGGGAACAACAATACTTTACCGGCTAACTGGACCTATACGGCCAATACAACGGTTTATGTAAGAGTGGATGCACTTAGCGGAAGTTGCCCCGCTGCTTTCGGACAGATTAATTTCAAGATCGGCAACAGGATTACACTTACCTCAGGAAATGGCAGTGCCGAAATCTGCGACATTGATGTCAATGGTTCGGAAAGTGCCAACCTGAATGATTACAAGAACCTCTTTACCGCTGATCCTTCGGTAAGTCTGACCTTTTACAGTACACTGGCCAATGCACAGGCGGGAACCAATGCTGTCACTTCTGTTCAGACCATTACCTCAAACCAGACTTTTTACATAAGATTTACAAGTGCTGCGGCATGTCCGAACACCGGCATTTTGACCATTACTTTAAAGACCCCTAAAAAATCCACCGTGCTGACCGATAAAGTAGTCTGCCTTAATGATAAGGCCACTTTAGATGCCGGTCCGGGATTCACTTCTTATCTGTGGAGCACGGGAGCCTCTACCCAGACTGTAAATGTAGGAGAAGGAAGCTATTATGTAGATCTTGAATTCAACGGCTGCGTTTACCGCCAGTCTGTAAATGTGACGACAGCCCCTACACCGAAAATTACCAAGGTTGAAGTTTCAGGCTACAATGCCACAGTTACCGTATCGGGGGGGACGCCGCCTTATAAATATTCATTGAACGGGATCGACTATCAGTCTTCCAATGTTTTCACCGGGCTTTCGAGAGGCTTGCACACGGTATACGTAATCAGCGCGGACGGATGCTCGCCGGTAAGTGCTGAATTTTTAGTGCTGAACCTGATTAATGCCATAACACCGAATGGTGACGGCCATAATGATGTCCTGAATTATTCCGACCTGAGAATTAAGCAGAATGTTTCCATTGAGGTTGCAGACCGTTACGGAGCGATTGTTCATAAATCTTCCGACAAAAATTATACGTGGGACGGAAAAATGAACGGAGCACCCCTGCCAACCGGAACTTACTGGTATTTATTGCGATGGAATGAGCCGGACACCAAATTGCCGGTTTCTTATTCAGGATGGATTTTAATAAAAAATCGTGAATAATTTTAAATTTTATTTACATTTTGTTAACGGTATGTATATAATTAATTAAATTTGTAGAAATCCTAAATCATTGTACATGAAAAGATTTCTACTATCTTTTGTATTATTACTTTTAAGTATTAATACCGTTTTTGCCCAAAGGGATACGGATCACTGGATCGCACCTTACTATGCATCCACGTCGGGATATACCAATGCGTTATACCTTTCGACAGATTCAACCACCCCCTTTGATGTAAAGATTTATAACAATAATAACCTGATCCAGACGGTTACCATCAGCAAGGGAAGCCCACAATCGTATACTGTAGCTGCGGCACTTGTATCTGCAACTGCAACAACTGATGCCCTTCAGGTAATTACAAAAGGGCTGTATCTGAAAGGAGACAAGCCTTTCTATTGCACCCTGAGATCCGCACAGATCTCTCATGGTGAAATTATTACCTCTAAAGGAAAGGCCGGAATCGGAAAATTATTTTACGTAGCCAATGCACCCAATACCAATGCGGGTACCGGTTCTTCAAATAATTTTACGGCAGGCGTCCTGGCTACCGAAGACAATACATTGGTCACAGTAACCTGGACGACGCCGGGACTAACGTTTATCGGTGGATCGCCGGCAGGAAATTCGCAGTCTTTCACACTGAACAAAGGGCAATCCTATATCATGGCCGGAAATAACGGAAATTCAGCCAATCTTACCGGATTTATAGGAGCAAAAATTGTTTCTGATAAGCCTATTACTTTAACTAACGGAAGTGCCAACGGTAACTTCGGAGCGGGAGGCTCTTCCGGTTCCGACCTTATTATGGACCAGTCGGTTCCCGTAGAAAGATTAGGAAGTACCTTCGCCATGGTAAAAACAAAGTCTACTGCCCCTTCTGAGAATATGGAAGGAGGAATCGTAATTGCAACAGAAGACAATACGCAGATCTTTGTAAATGGCGGAACAACACCTTTGGCAACCATCAATGCAGGACAATGGTACAGAATCAACGAAACAAATTATATCGAACAGACCCCGGGAAGCGGACATTTCAATATGCTGGTTTCCACGTCCAAAAACGTGTACCTGTATCAGCTGGTAGGCGTAGGAACGGCAAACAATACGGGAGGATACAACTACATCCCTCCGTTGAACTGTTTCCTGCCTAAAAAAATAGACGAGATCGGGAAGATCGACGAAATGCCAAGTGTTTCAGGGATCAGCTTAAAACTGAATATTTTAACGGAAGCAGGCGCAACCGTTACGTATACTTCTAACGGAGGTGCGGCAACTACTCCGACAGCAGCGCAAGGGCCTTATCCTCTGACAGGAAATACCAACTGGGTAACATATGCGATCGAAGGAATCTCAGGAAATGTTACGGTTAACTCTACCAAAGCAGTAACTGCCGGAATTAACGGAGGATACAGTACCGCAGGGTACGGAGGATATTTTGCAGGGTTCTCTTCCATTCCTGTAATCGCCAAGCAGACCGGTGAATGTATTCCGGGGATTATCCTGGAAGTGGACGACAGTTATGAGACGTACCAGTGGTTCTTAAACGGCGTAGCCATTGCCGGCGCCACCCAAAATACCATTACCCCGTCAACCGCAGGGAATTATACCGTGAAGGTAACGATCGGAAGCTGCCCGCCGGTTACGACGCCGGTTTATAAAGTAACCAGCTGTATAAGAAATACCACAACCAGCATTAATGCCTGTGCTACGAAAATCATCACGCCTGCGTTTTCATTTACGACAACACAGACGCCGCTGGCCAGTACCATAACCATTGTTACCCAGCCTATCCACGGAACGGCAACCATCAACGGATCGGGTCAGATTACCTATATTCCGAATCCGGGATATTTGGGACCTGATACCATTATTTATAAGTTCTGCGGAAACGCCGCTGAGTTTGTAGACTGTGAACAGGTTACCCTGAACCTGACGGTAGTGCCTTTTATTTTAACGGATACCACCATCAAAGCATGCCAGTACAACGGAAAAGGATTCTTTGATCTTACAGCAGCCAACGTAACAACTTACAATCCTGTAGTTAAGAAATTCTACCCGACACTGGCAGACCTGAATGCAGGCACGAATGAAATCACGACCAATATTACCAACTATTTCTCAGGAGCCGGTTTTGTATATGTAAAGGTAACGACCAATGAAGGCTGTACCGGAAATGCAAAAATCACCCTGGATTTCCTTCCGACACCGGTAGTGACTGAAGCGACCATCAGCGAATGCTTCCTTGAAGCGGATGAAACGAAGGCTGCCTTCAACCTTTCTCTGGCCAATGTTTCAACACAGACGCCGATCACGAAGAAATACTACCCTACTTTTGTGGATGCCAGCAACGCAACCAATGAAATCCTGAATCCTTTGGCTTATATTTCAGGAAACGGAAACGTTTACATCAGGGTATTTAATTCAAGCGGATGTTATGCCATTGCCAAAGTAAACCTTGTTGTAATCCCTCCGAAAAGATCGCCTGTTCTGGTAGATAAAACGATCTGTATCGATGCAAGAACCAATCTTGATGCAGGACCTGGTTACCAGTCTTATCTGTGGAGCACAGGAGCTACGACACAATCGATATCCGGAGTATCCGTAGGTAACTACTGGGTAATCCTTAAAGACAACGGATGTTCCGTAAAGCAGCTGGTAAGCGTGAAAAAAGCGGAAGACCCGGTAATTTCCGAGATTGAAATTTCCAACAATACGGCAACCGTCCGGGTAAAAGGCGGTAAAGCACCTTATCAGTATGCAGTAGATACCCCTTCAAACTGGCAGGATTCCAATGTATTCACAGGACTTTCCAGAGGGCAGCATATATTTTATGTAAAAGATGCATACAACTGTACACCGGTTTCCGTGGAAATCACCGTACCGAACCTGGTAAATGCCATCACGCCGAACGGTGATAACAGAAATGACTATATCGATTACAGTGAACTGGCTTATAAAGAAAACCTGAGCTTCATGATTTACGACCGATACGGCAACAAAGTGTTTACCGGTGATAAATTCAACAACTATAAATGGGACGGCAGACATTTCGATAAGAAGATTTCCACAGGGACTTACTGGTTCCACATCAACTGGAATGAACCAAATAAAGAAAAGACGCCAATCAAATACACCGGATGGATCATGGTGAAAAACATAGATTAGATATCCTTAAAAAAAATCTTCAGGCCACGATTTTAAATCGTGGCTTTTTCATGCCTGAATATAAATTTTAATAATAATTTAATATTTAAAAGAATTTTCTATTATTTTTGCAAGAATCCATATTCCATATTATGAATAAAATTTTATTATCGTTTGTATTGATTTTTCTGGGAATCAATACAGTTTTTGCACAACGGGATACCGACCACTGGTTTGCCCCGATGGCAGCCAGAAGCTCTGTGCTCTCGAGTCCGCAGCAGGCTTTGTATTTTTCTACGGACTCCGTGACTCCTTTTCCCGTACAGATCTTCAGCAACAATGTGCTGATTGGTACGGTAACCGTCAGTAAAGGAAGCCCCCAGACGTTTACGGTTCCTCTTGCAGCCATTATCACTTCTGCGGAAACAGACCTGTTTACACCGATCAGTAAAGGATTGTATACCAAAGGGACCAGGCCTTATTATGCAACGCTCCGTTTCTCGGTATCCAGCCATGGAGAAATCCTTACTTCAAAAGGAAAAGCAGGCATCGGCACAAAATTTTATGCCGTGGTATCTCCCATTGAAAATATTGTGTCCGGATCTGCCTCTGGTAACCTTCTTAACTTTATGGCAGGGATTATGGCCACGGAAGACAATACTACCGTTACGGTTTCCGGATATTCCCCAAACATCACATTTACCAACGGGTGGACAGGAGTAACGAATCCGACAATAACCTTTACCTTAAATAAAGGGCAATCTTATATTATAGAAGGGGTCGGAAATACGGCAGCCAATAAAAAAGCATTCATCGGTGCAAAAATAGTTTCCAATAAACCTGTTTCGGTAACTAACGGAAATTTCAACGGGCAGTTTGCTATTGTTACCACAGGTTTTTACGATGGATCGGATACCGTTATGGACCAATCGGTGCCTACGGACCGTCTCGGAAATGAATTCGTGGTGGTAAAAGGAAACGGGGACCTCAGCAAGAGAATGGAAGATGCCCTGATCGTTGCCACCGAAGACAATACGGAAGTTTACATCAACGCAGGAACAACTCCTGCCGTAGTGCTCAACGAAGGGCAAAGCTACAGGGTAAATGAAGTAAGCAACACCAATTACATTAACCAGGGGAATGACCATTATAACATGTACATTAAAACTACAAAGAATGTATATGTGTATCAGCTATTGGCAGGGGTAGCTTCCAGCAACGCAACAATCGGTTTCAACTATATCCCGCCGCTGAACTGCTATTTGCCAAGAAAAATCGACGAAATCGGAATGATCAACATCCTTCCGCCTACAACGAATAATGTAAAATTAAATATCCTTACCGAAAAAGGGGCTGCCGTTACCGTAAACGGGGCAACTCCTACCGCCGCTCAGGGCCCTTATAACGTAACGGGAACCAACAACTGGGTTTCGTATTCTGTCCCGAACGTTACGGGGAACATGACGATTACCTCTACAAAAGCCGTAACGGCAGGTATTTCCGGAGGAAGCGGGGTGGTAGGATACGGTGGATATTTTGCAGGATTCTCATCGATTCCGGTAATTGCAAAACAAACCGGAGACTGTATCCCGGGTCTGGTTCTTGAGGTAGATGACGGCTTCGATTCTTACCAGTGGTTCAGAAACAATACCGCCATTCCGGGAGCCACTTCCAATACCTTTACTCCAGTTCTGGCAGGAAATTACACGGTACGGGTTATTGTAGGTACCTGTGCTCCGGTAGTAACTCCGGTATTTAAAGTATTTACCTGTCTTAACCAGACTACAAAGTCATTAACGGTTTGTGAAGGTTTCCAGAGTGTGGTTCCTACATTTACCAATTCTACCCAAACCTATGTTCCGAGTACCGTAACCATCGTCACGCCTCCGGCAAACGGTACGGCGGTTATCGATCCGAACGGGGTTATCATCTATACACCGACTTTTGGATTTGCAGGTACGGACACCATCGTTTACAAATTCTGCGGAAACGATCCTGAATTTACAGACTGCGAACAGGTAACCTTAACCTTCACCGTTTCGGCAAGTCCGGATGTGAATGAAGCGACTTTAAGATCATGTTTCATTACCGCTACTCCGGCGATGGCCCTGTTCGATTTAACAACAGCCTTGGTAACCAGTACTACGGGTACTACTAAAAAATACTATCCTTCTCTAACAGATGCACAAAACGGAACAAACCAAATTTCAAATTTCTCAAATTATATCGCTCCGAATGGGGTTGTTTTCGTAAGGGTAACCAATGCAAACGGATGTTTCAGAATAGCCAAAGTTACCCTGGTGGTACTCCCTCCGGTTTATTCAAGCATTCTTGAAGACAAGATCATCTGTATGGAAGATACGACGACGCTGGACGCAGGTCCGGGATTCTCAACCTACAAATGGAGCACCGGCGCAACCAGCCAGAGCATTAACGATGTAACGGTAGGCACCTACTGGGTAGATCTTAAAACAGGCGAATGTACGACAAGACAGACTGTAAAAGTATATGCTTCGGAGCAGCCTGTGATTTCAAGCATCGATATTTCAAATAATACCGTTACCGTAAACGCAGCAGGAGGAACTGTCCCTTACCAATATTCCATGGACAACATCAAATGGCAGGACTCGAATGTATTCACCGACGTTCCTCGGGGAAATCACACCTTCTATCTGAAAGATTCCTATGATTGTGACCCTATTGATGTGGAAGTTACGGTACCGAACCTCATCAACATCATTACTCCAAACGGAGACGGGGTTAACGATGTGCTGGACTATTCCGCACTGGCCTACAAACCGAATTTTGTATTTAATATCTTTGACCGATACGGCGCAAAAATGCACCAGGGGAATAAAGCCAACGGATACAAATGGGACGGCGGTGTCGGCGGCACAAAAGTACCTACCGGAAACTATTGGTTTGATCTCAGCTGGAACGAGCCGAACAGCAAACAGACCCCGATTAAATATTCAGGATGGATTGTTGTTAAAAACAGAGATTAATAAAATCTAAGCTAAATTATTACAGGCACAGTTTCAAAACTGTGCTTTTTTTATTATTTTTTCATTTAATTAAAAATAAAAATCTATTTTTGCTAAAAAGCTAATTTCAAGACCATGAAAAAACACCTGTACTTTCTGCTTCTTTTTGTTTTGTCATATGTACATCTGTCGGCACAAAGGGACACCGAACATTGGTTCGCACCTTTCTCTTCTGCCAACTTTTCCACAACAACGGCAAAACAGGCCCTTTATCTTTCTACGGATTCCCTGGTACCTTTTGCGGTAGACATCTACAACAACAATGCTGTTATCGGCACCGTTACCATCAGTAAAGGCAGCCCGCAGCTTTTTGATATTACGGCAGCCACCATGATCGGGTCGGTTGCGGCAGACCTCTTCAGCGTCGGTACCAAAGGACTTTACCTGAAAGGGAGCAAGCCGTTTTTCGCGACCTTTAGGTTTATTGTTCCTGCCCACGGTGAAATTTTAACCTCCAAAGGAAAAGCAGGAATCGGTAAAAAGTTTTATGCCGTGGTTGCGCCGCTTACCAATAACAGCACGTTTATGAACTTCACAACGGGGATTCTTGCTACACAGGACAATACCACCGTTACCATTTCCGGATATGCCAACAATGTTGTTTTTACCAACGGGACGACTGCAGCCGCCATGCCTGCAATGACGATTACCCTGAACAAAGGACAATCGTATATGGTGGAAGGCCGCGGAAACCAGCCGGGAAACCTGAAAGGCTTCATCGGAGCAAAGATCGTTTCAGACAAACCCATTTCAGTTACCAACGGGAACTTCCTCGGTGAATACAATATCGGAACCCCACTTACCAACGGAGATATTGTAATGGACCAGTCGGTACCTACCGACAGGCTCGGAAAAGAATTCGTACTAGTGAAAGGATACGGAAATATAGCCGCTGCTACGGAGGATGCTTTGATTGTTGCTACGGAAGACGACACCAAGATTTTTGTAAATAACAATCCCGTTGCCGTTGCCACCATTAACGAAGGGCAGCATTACCGGGTCAATGAGATCAGCAATACCAATTATATCAACCAGGGGAACGACCACTACAACCTGTATGTAAAAACCTCTAAAAACGCTTATGTGTATCAGCTTCTAGCCGGTACGCCGACTTCCAGCGCAACGATCGGATTTAATTACATCCCCCCTCTAAACTGCCTTCTGCCAAGAAAAATCGATGAAATCGGAATGATTGAGAAACTTCCGCCCAACACATCAAATACGATTAAATTAAATATCTTAACGGAAAAAGGTGCTGCCGTTACCTACAGCATCAACGGCGGAGCACCGGTGACTCCTACTGCCGCCCAGGGGCCTTACGATGTAACGGGTACGCTGGATTGGGTTTCCTACTCCATTACAGGCGTTACGGGAAATGTATCCATCTATTCCACCAAAGCCGTTACGGCAGGAATCGCGGGAGGAAGCGGTGTGGTAGGATACGGCGGTTACTTTGCAGGCTTTACTTCAATACCTGTCATCAGCAAAACAGGAGACTGTACACCGGGAATTACCTTAGAGGTGGGAGACGGTTTTGAATCGTATCAGTGGTTCCTGGGACCCAATCCTGTCGCCGGGGCCAACAGCTATACGTTCACCCCTCTGCTTCCCGGGAATTATACTGTAAAAGTAGGAATGGGAGGATGCTTCGCCACCACTCCCGTTTTCTTAGTAGAATCCTGCTATGAGCAGGTTACCAAAAGCATGGTGGTTTGCGATGCCCAGAAAACCATTGTTCCGAAATTTACCAACCATCCGGTGGCCATTGTTGCCGGTACCCTGCAGATTGATACGCCGCCTGCTCATGGGACGGCTGTTATCGAAGCCTCAACAGGGAACATTATCTATACACCGGCTGCCGGATTTGTGGGTAATGATGTTCTGGTTTATCATTTCTGTGCCAACCCCGCAACAGGTGTAGGATGCGAACAGGTAATCATGACCATGATCGTCGATCCCAACCCTGTGGTAAAAAATGTATCCGTAAGATCCTGCTATATTGCTGCAAAACCTACAACCGCGCTGTTCAATCTGGAAACCGCACCTATTACGACGGCAACCGGAGTAGTGAAAACCTTCTACCCAACCCTTGCCGATCTAAACAACGGAACGAACGTTATCGTACCGGCATCAACTTTTATCTCCTCTGACACGAAAGTCTATGTGAAAGTAACGAATTCAAACGGATGTTCCAGCATTGCCGAGATCACGCTGGTGGTTATCCCTCCGGTAAAATCCACCGTATTAAAAGATAAGACCATCTGCATCGAAGACAAAGCGGTACTGGATGCCGGGCCGGGATTTGACGGCTATGAGTGGAGCACGGGGGAGACCACCCAAACCATCAGCGCCGGTGTCGGAACCTATTGGGTAAACCTGAAATCAGGGGAATGCTATACCATGCAGCCGGTGAAAGTAAGCCCGGCAGCACAACCGGTGATTACAGCGCTTGATATTAAAAACAATACGATTACCATACAGGTAAACGGCGGAACGCCTGCTTACAGATATTCGCTGGATGGCATCAAATGGCAGGATTCCAATTTGTTTGAAAATCTTCCAAGAGGTGAAAACCGGGTGTATGTAAAAGATTTTTACAATTGTGAACCGATTGATGTTACCATAACCGTACCTAATCTGCTAAATGCCATTACTCCGAACGGAGACAACAAAAATGACTATATCGACTATTCTGAATTATCTTATAAGAAAGACCTGGTATTCAATATCTACGACCGTTACGGGAATAAGATCCACCAGGCGGATGCATTCAGCAATTACAAATGGGACGGCAGCATGTTTGGCAAGAAGCTTCCTACCGCAACATACTGGTATGAAATTACCTGGACCGAACCGAATAAGGCGCAGACCCGAATGAAATACTCCGGCTGGATCCTTGTAAAAAACATCGACTAAGACCTCTTATTAAAATACTGAAAACCATGATTTTGAAATCATGGTTTTTTGTTAATTTTTTAACAGGATAATGCTTTTTATTATTAAATTTGTGTTAAAGGCAACCTAAATGAAGAAAATTCTATCCCTTTTATTTATATTTTATTTTTTTACCTTTTCATTTGCGCAGCTGGACAGGGAACATTGGTTTGCCCCTATGGTAGACCGCACGGGAAATCCCAATCCTTATCAGAAACTGTACCTTTCTACTAACCGTACAACACCGTTTCCGGTAAGTATTTACAACAACAATACTTTAATTGCGACGATAAACATCAGCAAAGGGAATCCCCAGAAAGTTGATATCCTGAGGGATTATATCATTACCACCCAACAGACCGATCTCTTCACGCCAACCACAAAAGGGATTTATGTAAAAGCCGAATTCCCCTTTTATGCCAACCTGAGGTTTTCAGTTTACAATCATGCCGAAATTATAACTTCAAAAGGGATACCCTCTACCGGAAAACTGTTCTATGCAGCCGCTGCTCCCATTACCGTTAACAATTCGATCCTGAATTTTATGACGAGTATTCTCGCAACGGATGATAACACCACCGTTACCGTTTCGGGATATAAGCCCACCGTACAATTTTCGAACGGAACGACAGGAGCTACTACCCCTACCATGACGTTTACTTTAAACAAAGGACAATCATACATCATCGACGGGAGCGGCAGCAATACCGGAAATTCCGACGGTTTCATCGGAGCCAAGATCGTGGCCAATAAAAACATAAATGTAACCAACGGAAACTTTAACGGACAGTATGCAGGGAACATTCCTTCTAGTTCTGATATCCTGATGGATCAGGCCGTTCCTGTGGAAAGACTGGGAAATGAATTTGCTCTTGTAAAAGGCAACGGAAGCATCGGAGCCAATATGGAAGGTGCCCTTGTCATTGCCACTGAGAACAATACGGAAGTCCGGGTTAACAACGAAACCGCACCCATTGCCGTTTTAAATATCGGGCAATATTTTATGATTCCCGGTACGAAGTACCAGCTTCAGGGGAACGGGCATTATAACCTGTACATTAAAACTACCAAAAACGCTTACATTTATCAGGTGCTTGCCGGTAATGGCACTGCAGGAGATGAAGTAGCCACAGGTGGCTTTAATTTTATTCCTGCGCTCAACTGCTACCTTCCGAAACAGATCAATGAGCTTGGTCTTATTAATGAGAATTTTGTTTATTCCCAAGGAAATCCAAACGGGATTTTGAATATTCCTACAAAACTGAACCTGATTACCGAAAGAGGTGCTGTTGTCACCGTAAACGGAGGTGTGCCACCCGCTACGACCGGCCCTTTTGATATGACGGGAACCAATAACTGGGTTACCTATGGCATCCCGAATATTACCGGTACCATTACCATCAATTCCTCAAAAGCGATTACGGCAGGGATCAATGCCGGAAGTGATGCGGTAGGCTACGGCGGATTTTTTGCCGGATTCCCCACCCAGCCGGTCATTCTGAGATCCGGAGGAACCTGTATACCGGGAATCGTGCTTACGGTAGATCCTATTATTTACGATACGTACCAATGGTATGTCGGCGGTGTCCTGATCCCGGGAGCCACGGGTTCATCGATTACTCCGACGCAGCCCGGCTATTATACCTGCTCCGTTACCATGGGAAGCTGCGCACCTCTGATTACCGAACAATTTAAAGTATTAAACTGTACCCGGCTTACCAATTCCACCTATGGCGTATGTACAGCCAGAACCATTATACCGGCATTTACGAATTCTACCCAGACACCGGTCCCTTCAACGGTAGCGATCCTTACCTCTCCTACCCTGGGAACAGCAACCATAAATCCTGCGACCGGAGCGATTACTTATACGGTAACTACGCCCGGAACAACAGGAACGGATACATTCAGCTACACTTTCTGCGGAAACAATCCTGATTTTCCCGACTGTGAAACGGTAACGGTAACGGTTAACATTCAGGTCCTGACGGTGACCAACGCAACGCTTAAGTCCTGCGACAACGGTTCCGGACAAGGGATATTCAATTTAACCACGGCAAATGTAACCACCAATTCACCGGTGACCATTACTTATTATACATCCCTGCTCAATGCACAGAACGAAACGGCCGGAACGGAAATTCCAACACCTGCGACCTATACCGCTGCCAATGGGGCCATCATTTATGCAGTGGTAAAAAATAATATCGGATGTAAGGAGATTGCGCAGATTACGCTTAATTTATATCCTTTTGCAAACGTGCTCAGCAATTATACGGGAAGTTTCTGTGATGATAATCTGGATGGTGTTGTGAATGTTACTTTATCAAGCATTACCCCTATTGTTTTGAGCAACCCTTCTTATTTTACCAATGTAAGATATTATGCAACACTTACGGAAGCCAATTCAGGAAGTACAAATACACTGCCCAACAACTGGTCTTACACCACAACCACCACCATTTACATCAGAGTGGAATCTCCGGACGGATGCCCGCCGGTGATCAAGCCGCTTATATTTACGATCGGTGCCAAAGTGCCGCTGCTGAAAGCAAGCCATACCATGACGATGTGCGATGATGACCTGGACGGAACCAAATCACTCGACCTGCAGTCTTTCATTAATCAGTTCACTACAGATCCGCAGGTAACGGCAACCTTTCACCCTACCTTACTGGATGCACAGAATAATACGGCTGCACTGACGAATCCCATGAACTTAACGGGCTCAACCACCGTTTATATCAGATTCCAGAAATCCGGTGTCTGTCCGAATGTTGCTTCAATTACGATAACGGTTAAGATCCCTAAATATTCGCCGGCATTGGTGAATAAAACCATTTGTCCCAACACACTGACGACCCTTGATGCGGGACCCGGATTCGACAGCTATCACTGGAGTACCGGGGCAACTACCCAGTCGATTTCCAATGTTTCTTCCGGGGCTTATTATGTAGATCTTACATTTGACGGATGTACCTACCGGCAGACGGTAGACGTTACGGAATCTACCCTTCCGGTAATCACGATGATTGAAATTAACGGCAATACGGTAACCATCGGAGTAAGCGGCGGCAATCCTCCTTATGAATATTCCCTGGACGGCACAAGCTGGCAGAGCTCCAATGTATTCTATAATGTACCGCGGGGAAACCATACGATGCATGTACGCGATTCCAACAGATGCGAAGAAGCCACCAGAACTTTTGTGATCATTAATCTCATCAATACCATCACACCGAATCTGGACGGTTATAACGATGCGATCGATTATTCCGCACTCATGAATAATGAGAATATTATTTTCAGGATCTTCGACCGGTACGGTGCAGAGGTTTTCAGAGGTTCTTCCGCCAACCGATTTATCTGGGACGGGAAAATAACGGGACGTCCCGTAAATACCGGAACTTACTGGTATTTCATCAGCTGGACGGAATTCGGAGGAACAACAACCGTGAAATACACAAGCTGGCTGCTGGTAAAAAATTATTAATTACAAAGATCAAAAACAAAGCCGACCGGAATATTTTAAACAAATGAATTCTTATAACATTCATTAACAGTTTTAAATTAAAGTTTAATATAATTTTAACCTGTTTTCATGGCTGAGCGAAGTATGAGTTGGTACAATTTCTGTGTAATTTTGCCGTATCATATGAATAAGCTATTTACCCTCCTGCTGTTGGTTTTTCTGGCAAAAATTAACGCACAAACCTATTCCGGCGAAGTTTTTCTGAAGGATAATTCCGTATTGTATCTCAACCAGATGTATGTTACCAACCTCACAACACTGAAGACCGTGCTGAGCGATTATAACGGGGATTTTTCCATATCTGCCAATCCGGGTGACGTTATCCGTTTTACTTCCATTGTAACGGAACGGAAGGATATTAAACTGACACCGCAGATGATGGAACAGAGAAATTTGGTAGAACTGAAAATAGCTTATCATGATATTCAGGAAGTGGTCATCAGCCGTTTCAGGCCAACGGGAAATCTGAGGTACGACATCAACTCGATCCGCAAAGAAGATAAAGCATTAGCCATTAAAAAAGTAATCGGCCTGCCGGAACCGAAAGGCGACGGAACCTCTCCGCAGCTGCCGGTGGCAGGACTACGGGATGGCGGACTTACATTCAGCCTGGAGAGTATTTATGACATCCTTTCCGGGGAACGGAAGAAAAAACAGCGTTATGTAGCATATGAAAGGATGAACGGATCCATCAGCCAGATCAAAAATTATTTGGGGAAAGATTATTTTACCCGGTTTAAAATTCCTGAAAACCTGATTGATAATTTCCTCCAGTTTGTATATACTTCGGAAAATATTGAGCCTTATGTATTGGCAGGAAACTTTGAAGCAATAAAAATCCCTATTGAAAAGTATCTGCCGATTTATCAGCGGAGACTAAGAAACTCTCATCTTCAGGATGTTGTAAAATAATTGAGGGATCAAAAAAATGTATATTGCAAAATGCAGTATACATTTTTTGTTTTATTCAAATAATGTTTATTTTTAGCATAAATTTAAGCGTTTACATCAGCCGGGAAAATGAAGGATGCAATGATACACCAATAACCTGAAAGCTTATTAAAGAGAGAAATAACACCTATCTTTTTTTAATCCCAAATATTAGTAAAATGAAAAAATTACTTCTATTTTTCAGTGTTCTGCTTTCTATTCATCTTTCTGCCCAGTCGAAAGGTAAAGATTACAGCGATATTCTACGGAGCAAAAACATCTACGAGATCAATGCCTTTCTGCGTGATGCCCATCCTGATGATCCCAGAAGATCCGTTCTGAAGCCGCGCGTAATGGAAATGATGAAGGAATACATCAAAAATGCCAAGCCCGGAGACCTGAAGGTAAAACAGATGCAGGACTGGCTGGCGATGCTGAAAAGACGGCCTTCCACAAAAATATCCTTTGATGAGATGAATGCCATCATTAAGCAGAAGCAGATTGCCAAATACCAGAAAGAGCTCCAGGTAGGCCAGGCTGCGGTAGTCTATACTCCAAGTAATCCGAAGAATGTCTACATCGCCCCTTCCGTAACAACAGCTGCCGTTTCTGCCCTTCCGGATGCTGAAGCAGCAGAATTCAACATGCTGATGGCGGAAAATCCCGTGGAGCACAAAAATAAAACCGTAAAAATATTAAACTCCCTTTTTGATAACGACCCGAATGCGAAGGAATGCATCATTATGATCGAAAATAAATCCGACTGCAACATTATTGTAAGAATAGAAGGAATCGGTACCACCAAGTACAGGCTCCCCGTGCCTTCTCACGGCGACAATTCTATTGTGGTGGATAAAGGAGACTATCTTTTTACAAGCATCGTATGCGGGGCACAGTATGCTTCCCAGAAAACCATCCAGAAACCGCTGATGGTAGCTTTAGGAAGCTCGTCGAAGAAATAAATCCGCTTAGCATTATTTTCAACTCTAAAAAAGAGGCATTTGTGTAAAATTCGCTATTTTTGCGGGATTTTATAAATTTCTCATGGGTAAAAATAAATTAGCAAGATTCGCAGAAAACAAAATATTGCCAAACGTCATCCAACCGACAAGAGAAGAGGCTTTAAGCGGCTTTGATCTGAAGGGAAAATGGAGAACGGACTTTTTTAAGAATGAAAACCCTATCGTTTTGGAATTAGGCTGCGGAAAAGGTGAATATACCGTAGGTCTTGCCAAGACATTTACCGACAAAAACTTTATAGGCGTTGATATCAAAGGGGCCCGGTTCTGGTTCGGTGCGAAGGAAGCGGTTGAAAACGGGATGCATAACGTAGCTTTCCTCAGAACGCAGATTGAACTTGTGGATTATTTCTTCGGTGAAAACGAAGTGGATGAAATCTGGATCACCTTTCCTGATCCTCAGATCAAATACAAACGCACGAAACACCGGCTTACCCATCCGGATTTTCTGGAAAGGTATAAAAAATTCCTTAAGCCCGGCGGAATTGTTCACCTGAAAACCGATTCCGAGTTTCTGCACGGCTATACCTTAGGTTATCTGCAGGGCGCAGGATATGAAATTCTTACGGCCCATCATGACATCTACGGAGCGGTGGAATACAATCCGGACACGCCCCATCTGAAAGATATCCGTACCTATTACGAAGAGCTTTTTTCAGCAAAAGGAAAAACAATTACCTATATTAAATTTAAAATAAACTAAAAAAAACCGTGAAAGTTTATAATGAAAACATTACTATTTCGAAACCTCCTGCACTTCACGATCAAACGGTAATTTTCAGGTAAATATTTTTAAACCTGAATAAAATGGCGATAAGGCTGTAACATTTACATCCTTTTATCGCCATATATAAACATAAAAACTAACCATGAAAAAACTTATCCTGATTATTCCAGTATGCTTTTTCCTTGTGTCCTGCAAGGTAAATTCTCCTGAATACGGCTTTCAAAACATCCTGGACAGCAAAAACATTCCGGAAATAGAGCGGTTTCTCAGGACCTGCCACCCCGACGATCCAAAAAGAAATGTTCTGAAGTCCAAATTAATTGCCCTGAAAAATTCGGAATGGATGAAAGGTAGTAAAAACGCAAGGCCTATGGAAGCCCGGCCCGTTATTTCCGAAATTCCCGGACATCTTTTAAAGAACTCCAGTTCGGCGGAAGCAGAAGAGTTTAAACGCCTTATTGCATCTACGGCTAAGGAGCATTCCGAAAAAACCGTCAGACTTCTTAATGCCATGTTCAATGAAGACATCAGCAGCAAAGAAGTGATCCTGCTGCTCAGGAATGATTCGGACTGCAATATGATTGTAAGAATTCAGGGGAAAAATTTCTATAACCTGGCGGTCCCGGCCAGGAATGAAAATTTTATGGTCATCAATAAAGGAAACTACATCCTGACCAGCAATGTATGCGATATGGTCTACAGCTCGAAGAAAGAAATCAGCAAAAGCCTGTTCTTAACGATTAATAACCCGATTGTGACCGGGAATAAAATTCTTCCTTAAAAGAAGTAAAAAGATTACATTTACAGCTAAAATACAGCATTAATGAAAAGTCTTTTTTCCTTTCCTGTTTTAGCTTTTGTTATTCTGAACAGCTGTGAAGCAACGCATCACAAAACTACCGCAACACCTGTACGAAGAACGCCTAAGGCTTCCGGCGCCATCATAAGAACACCACCTGTTAATCAGACAGAAACCGAGTATCAGACGCTGAGCAAAACCTACAAATCGGAAACAGCTGCAGTTGTAACGGCTATTCTTAATGGTTCCGAAGATCAGGACAAGGCGCCTGTAACCGTAGAAAACAAATCCCGGTGCAATATGGTTCTGACGATCAGCGGGAATAATTATTTTAAGAAGATTCCTGTAGCTGCAGGTAAGATCGGGGCGGTCATGGTTCCTAAAAACCAGAATTACAACCTTTCGGGAATGGTTTGCAGTGCCGTGTACCAAAGAACAAAATTTATATCAGAACCCTACCGGACAACCGTTTCGGATTAATTGCTGTAAGTTGACAGGAAATATCAATTACCGATTAAATTATTTTTCAAAACTCAGTGATGTAATTAATAATTGATTATATTTGAATAATCATTGCGGAATCCGAAAAGCATACAGAGTAGGAAAATTACAAAACAAAAGCTATGAAAAATTTAAAAAAAATTTCAAGAAATGAGTTAAGAACCATTAAAGGAGGATACAGAAGCTGTTTTGACGGTTGTAATATTGAAGGCGGGGAAATATGTTGTGGCGGTGTATGCAGAATGGGAGTGGTTGTTCAGACCGGTGATCCTGATTTTCCTGAATTTACCGTATGTCCTAAGAAATAATATTTCATATGAACAAAAACCCGCTGAATCTCAGATTCAGCGGGTTTTATATTTTAAAGAAATCTTTAATTATTCAGCGTCGAAATCAGCATCTTTATCAGCAGATACTACTTCTCCTTCTTCTTTAGATTTTTCTTTATCAGCTTTTCTCTGAGACTGACCTTCTTTGATAGAATCTGAAACGATGTTTAAGATCATATCGATAGATTTTGAAGCATCATCGTTTCCTGGGATTACGAAGTCTACTTTTCTTGGGTCAGAGTTGGTATCAACAATACCGAAAACCGGGATCCCTAATTTCTTAGCTTCCGTTACCGCGATATGTTCTCTCATGATATCTACAACGAAGATTGCAGAAGGAAGACGAACCATGTCTGAGATAGAACCTAAGTTTTTCTCAAGGTTAGCTCTTTGTCTGTCTACCTGTAATCTTTCTTTTTTAGATAAAGTTTCGAACGTACCGTCTTTTTTCATCTTGTCGATAGAGTTCATCTTCTTTACAGCCTTTCTGATCGTAACGAAATTCGTCAACATACCTCCCGGCCATCTTTCTGTAATATAAGGCATATTCAGTTCAGAAGCGTGTTTTGCCACTACTTCTTTCGCCTGCTTCTTAGTCGCTACGAAAAGAACTTTTTTACCTGCAGAAGTTAATTTTTCCAAAGCGCTGCACGCTTCATCCAATTTAACAGCTGTTTTATGTAAGTCTACAATGTGAATACCGTTTTTCTCCATAAAAATGTATGGAGCCATATTTGGATTCCACTTTCTGGTCATGTGACCGAAGTGTACGCCAGCCTCTAAAAGGTCTTTTACATTTGCTTTTGCCATGTTTTCTGTTTTTGTTAGTTTACTTTCCGTTTTTTAAACAATCAACAACTTCTTTAGATGGGAGAAGCGTTTGGATGCTAAACGTAACGGGCAATAGGGCGTCCGGCTTCTTGCTGATAGCAACTGGCTTTTCGCCGAGATTAAGTTTAAATAAAATGTAGTACATTTCTGCAGCCAACAGCCAATAGCCATTCGCCAACAGCAAATCTTAACGTTTTGAGAATTGGAATCTCTTTCTTGCTTTTTTCTGACCTGGCTTCTTTCTTTCCACCATTCTTGCGTCTCTCGTAAGTAAACCTGCAGGTTTCAAAGCCAATCTGAACTCAGCATTGATTTCGCATAAAGCTCTTGAAATACCTAATCTGATAGCTTCTGCCTGACCTGTATTACCACCACCGAAAACATTTACGGTAACGTCATACTGACCAACAGTTTCAGAAAGGATGAACGGCTGGTTCAATTTGTAAACCATCACGTCTGTAGAGAAATAAGTTGCAGCGTCTTTACCGTTTACTGTAATGTTACCAGTTCCTGGCTTTACATAAACTCTGGCTACAGAAGTTTTTCTTCTTCCGATTTTGTGAACTATAGACATAATTTAATTATTTAAATTCGTTAACATTAATTGTTTTCGGCTGCTGAGCTTCGTGCTTATGCTCAGTTCCTTCATATAAATAAAGGTTTTTAAGCAATGCAGATCCTAATCTGTTTTTCGGAAGCATACCTTTTACGGATTTTTCCAATACTTTTAAAGAATCTTTTTTCTGAAGTTCAAGAGCTGTCATAGACTTCTGTCCACCAGGGTAACCTGTATGCCAGATGTACGTCTTATCGTTCCACTTGTTTCCGGAAAGGGTAACTTTCCCAGCGTTCAAAACGATTACGTTATCACCACAATCTACGTGAGGTGTGTAATTCGTTTTGTGCTTACCTCTCAAAATCTTTGCAACCGTAGAAGCTAGTCTTCCTAACGGCTGTCCTTCAGCGTCTACCACAACCCATTCTTTATTAGCAGTAGCTTTGTTCGCTGAAACAGTTTTGTAACTTAATGTATTCACACGTTTTAGTTAAAGATTAAACATAATTTCCCCTAAAAGGGTGTGCAAAGGTACAAATTATTTCCGGAATGCAAAAACATATTTTATTTAATCTCAGCACATTTCCTTTTAAAGGAGGTTTATCAATTGAAAAAAAGATTGTTAAGCACGGTAAGCTGAACAAATCGGAAGTGGCGAATGTAAGAAATTAAAGGCAAGATCTTAAATGCTGGCTTCCATTTAAATAAGTCCAGCTTTTAATCTGCATTTTAATTAAGAATAAAATTAACGGCGAAGCGTCTTATTCGCCCTGAAGCTTGCAATAAGATAATAGGCTACAAATACGGTAGAAAACTTCAGGATCGACGGAATTGCCAGTTCGAGGGTAAAGATCAGTGTGCCGATAAGTACCAGCAGGCCCATCGCCACAAAAGACAATCCCAGTTTCTGCGGCAGTGTAAAATCCGGAGTATCGAGATAATAGGCAATTCCCCAGGCACAGCCGAAAGCAACTGCATAATAAATATCCAGGCCGATGTTTTCCGAACTGTAGAAAAGATAATTGATTAAAAAACTTAAAACCGTTCCCAACGCAAAATACAGCAATGCCTTTTTCATATCCTGATAATAATATGCAAAAGTAGAATTTTTAATTTTAAATCTTAAAATGATCGGAAGGAAATTCCCGTAACACCTCTCGGCACCAATAGTTTCTAACAAATGTTAGTTTAATGGTCGGCAGAAAAATTAATCAATTCAAATTAATTGATTGAAATACAATCAATTATTATTAAACTACCGGTTTCTATTTTATTGTTATATTTGGAAATTCAGAAATTTTCTAGATTTTTTATGGAAACCCAAAAATATACTCCAAACAATAAAGTAAGAATCGTGACGGCTGCTTCGTTGTTCGACGGCCACGATGCGGCGATCAACATCATGCGCCGCGTGATCCAGGGAACGGGATGCGAAGTGATTCACCTAGGACACGATAAGTCGGCTGAAGAAGTAGTGAATACCGCCATTCAGGAAGATGCCAATGCCATTGCCCTCACCTCTTATCAGGGCGGGCACAACGAATATTTTAAATACATCTACGATCTTTTACGCGAAAAAAATTCCCCGCAGATTAAAATTTTTGGCGGCGGCGGCGGGGTAATCCTGCCGGAAGAAATCAAAGAACTGATGGATTACGGGATCGACCGGATTTATTCTCCGGACGACGGCCGTGAGCTTGGTCTTCAGGGCATGATCGACGATCTGGTTAAAAGGTCGGATTTCGCTACCGGAAAAGAAACAACGGCCCAGGATCTTGATGCCATCAGCTTTGAGAATCCGACCAGCATTGCCAAAATTATTTCGGCAGTGGAAAATTTCTCTGAGGAAAAACCCGAGCTGGTAAAGGCGATTGACGAAAAATCCAAAGACCTGAACACCCCGATCATTGGGATTACGGGAACCGGCGGAGCGGGAAAATCTTCATTAACCGACGAACTGGTAAGACGTTTCCTGCGTTCAAATCCGGATAAAAAAATCGCCATCATCTCCATCGACCCTTCCAAGAAGAAAACGGGAGGTGCCCTTTTGGGCGACCGGATCCGGATGAATGCCATCAATGATCCGAGGGTCTATATGCGCTCGATGGCCACCCGGGAAAACAACGTTTCCGTTTCCCCGTTCATCCGGTCGGCCCTGAATGTATTGAAGCTGGCTCACCCGGATGTGATTATCCTGGAAACTTCCGGGATCGGACAATCGGGATCGGAAGTTTCGGATTTTGCGGATGTTTCCATGTACGTCATGACGCCTGAGTACGGGGCGTCTACGCAGCTGGAAAAAATCGACATGCTGGATTACGCTGATCTGGTTGCTTTAAATAAATCCGATAAACGAGGTGCACTGGATGCCCTTCAGGCGGTAAGAAAACAGTTCCAGAGAAACCACCTGCTATGGGAACAGCCTTTGGACGAAATGCCGGTTTATGCTACAAAAGCTTCGCAGTTCAATGACCACGGAACAACTGAGCTGTACAACAGACTGGTTTCTAAACTAAACGAAACCCTTCGACAGGCTCAGGGTGAAAAAGCTACCCAGTTCCAGACTTTCGTAGAGCAGGAAATTACGGATGAAGTAACGATCATCCCGCCGAAAAGAGTCAGATACCTTTCTGAAATTGTTGAAAACAACAGACAGTATGATGCCAATGTCGAGAAACAGGCTGCACTGGCCAGAACGATGTATCATATTGAAGGCGTTAAAAAAATTATTTCCAATGAAGCTCTGGATGCCGAATACCAGAAGGCTGAGAAGGAGTTGCAGCAGGAAAACATCGACTTCCTGAAAACCTGGGAGGACACCAAGAAAGCCTTCCATGAAGAATTCTATTCCTATTTTGTAAGAGGAAAAGAAATCAAAGTGGAAACCTCAACGGAATCTTTATCCCATCTGAGAATTCCTAAGATTGCCTTACCGAAATATACCGACTGGGGCGATCTGATCAAGTGGAAAGGCCAGGAAAACCTTCCGGGGGGCTTCCCCTATACCGCAGGAATTTATCCTTTCAAAAGGACCGGAGAAGATCCGACCCGGATGTTTGCCGGAGAAGGCGGCCCGGAAAGGACCAACCGCAGATTCCATTATGTATCTGCGGAAATGCCGGCCAAACGGCTGTCCACCGCTTTCGACTCAGTGACGCTTTACGGCCAGGATCCTGCCCTCCCGCCGGATATTTACGGTAAAATCGGGAATGCAGGGGTTTCTATTGCGACGTTGGACGATGCTAAAAAACTTTATTCCGGATTTGATCTGGTGAATGCGTTGACGTCCGTTTCCATGACAATTAACGGTCCGGCCCCGATGCTGTTGGCTTTCTTTATGAACGCCGCGATCGATCAGAACGTTGAAAAATACATTATTGAGAATAAGCTTGAAGCTAAGGTTGAGGAAGTTTTAAAAGCAAAATTTGATGATAAAGGTTTGGCAAGACCGAAATACAACGGCGAACTGCCACCTTCCAACAATGGTTTAGGTTTAAAACTGTTAGGAATTACCGGTGATGAAGTCATTCCTGCCGAAGTATATGCCGAAATTAAAGCCAAAACCATCGCTACCGTTCGTGGAACCGTTCAGGCCGATATCTTAAAGGAAGACCAGGCACAAAATACGTGTATTTTCTCTACCGAATTTGCCTTAAGGCTGATGGGAGACGTTCAGGAATATTTCATTAAAGAAAGAGTAAGAAACTTCTATTCGGTTTCGATCTCCGGCTACCATATTGCGGAAGCAGGTGCCAACCCGGTTTCCCAGCTGGCATTTACCCTGGCCAACGGATTTACCTATGTAGAATATTACCTTTCGAGAGGAATGGACATCAATGATTTTGCTCCTAACCTTTCTTTCTTCTTCTCCAACGGGATCGATCCTGAATATTCGGTGATCGGGCGCGTCGCCAGAAGAATCTGGGCCAAAGCCATGAAGCTGAAATACGGCGCCGACGAAAGGAGCCAGATGCTGAAATACCACATCCAGACTTCCGGACGTTCGCTGCACGCGCAGGAAATCGATTTCAACGATATACGTACTACTTTACAGGCACTGTATGCGATCTACGACAACTGTAACTCGCTTCATACCAATGCTTATGACGAAGCAATCACGACGCCGACTGAGCAGTCCGTAAGAAGAGCGATGGCGATCCAGCTGATCATCAATAAAGAATTAGGACTGGCGAAAAACGAAAATCCGCTTCAAGGCTCTTTCATCATCGAAGAACTGACCGATTTGGTAGAAGAAGCCGTTTATGCAGAATTCGACCGGATTACCGAAAGAGGCGGGGTATTGGGAGCGATGGAAACCATGTACCAGCGTTCGAAGATCCAGGAGGAATCCATGCATTACGAATGGCTGAAACATACCGGCGAATATCCGATCATCGGGGTGAATACCTTCTTAGGAAAAGACGGTTCGCCGACGGTCCGCCCGGGTGAAGTGATCCGTTCCACCGAAGAAGAAAAGCAGGCCCAGATTGAAATGCTTCACAACTTCCAGAAATCCAACGCCGATCATTCGGAAGAAGCCCTGAAAACTTTACAACATGCTGCCATCAACCAACAAAATTTGTTTGAAGTGATGATGGACGCCGTAAAATACTGCTCCCTCGGACAGATTACTAACGCGCTTTTTGAAGTGGGCGGCAAGTACAGAAGAAATATGTAACGGCTGTGCCGTAGACAATTATTGACTACTAAGCGTATCAATAGTTTATAAATAAACCTCAGAGAATTTTCTTTGAGGTTTTTATTTATTAAAAGGTTAATTTTTTACAAAGCCTGTTTTCCTTCAAGAGTTTTTTATAGTTTTGCGCCAAATTTAAAATAACTATGAAAAAATTATTTCTTGTTTTTGCAGCATTAACTTTATTAACAAGCTGTCTTCCAAAAGTAGCTTTGACACCGGAATATTGGAATCAACCTTCGAAAGTTGGTATTTTAATTAATTCAGGAGCTCCGGCAAAATATAAAGAAGGATCTCAAGGGCTTTTAGATATGGCTGTTACTTCAGGAGACAAATATCAGGAAGGGCTGAATGTAATTGGAGAAAGAATTAAACCTAAAGAAGAATTAATCAGTTTATATTCTGAGATATTGAAATCAAGAGGTAAAGAAGTTGTAATCATTGATGAAGTATTTGATCCGAAAACAGCTCCTAAATTTGAAGGACCCAGAACTGAGGGTAAAAAATATTCGCGTTATGATTTTAGCAGCTTTAAAAACAAATACAATGTGGACGAGCTATTAATAACAGATGTCAACTATGGCTTCATGATTTCATATTATGGGATGATTGAAACCGGAAAAATGGCACATGTTTTTTTAAATACAAGCCTTATTAATTTAACAGATCAAAGTCTCGTCCTATCTGATATGAATATGAAAAATGAAGTACTTAAAAAATGGAAAGATAATAATTATGAGAACTCAGTACAAGGCGTAAGGAAAGCTTTAGATAAAGCCAAAGAGGAAGAAAGGAATGTACATTTAAAATAAAATTAAAAAAAAATATAAATCTCGGAACATAAATTTGTTCCGGGATTTTTATTTAACTTTTTCCAAGTTTAAGACATGAAACCCAAAGCCATTTTTAACTGGAGCAGCGGAAAAGATTCCGCCCTGGCCCTCTATAAGATTTTACAGGAAGACCGGTTTGAAATCACTTCCCTTCTGACGAGCATAAATAAAAAATTTCGGAGAATTTCCATGCACGGGGTACCCGTTTCACTGCTGGAAACGCAGGCGGAAAGTTTAGGGTTGCCTCTGGTAAAGCTGGAACTTCCGGAAGAACCTTCGATGGAAGAATACCAGGCGCTCATGCTTAGGACTATGAATGAATTCAAAGACCAAGGCATTACGCATTCGGTTTTCGGGGATATTTTCCTGGAAGATCTGAGGAAATACAGGGAAGATCAGCTGGAAGCAGCCGGAATGCACGGTGTTTTTCCTTTGTGGAAGATCAATACGCCAGACCTCATCCATGAATTTCTGGATCTTGGTTTTAAAACTATTGTTACCTGCGTTAATGAGACGTATCTGGACAGAAGCTTTGCGGGAAGAATCATTGATCAGGATTTTATTAAGGATTTACCGGAAAATGTAGATCCCTGCGGAGAAAACGGTGAATTTCATACTTTTACTTATGAAGGACCTATTTTTAAAAGTCCCATCGAGTTTGAAATCGGAGAAACGGTAAGGAAAACTTATCCGAAACCCAAATCTGGCACTGATGAAGGTAGTAGCGACTATGTGTTCTGGTTCTGTGATCTGACGGAAAAATAACGAGAAAGTAAACCTAAAATGGTTTTCCTTAAGGCATGCATATTGCTTAAAAATGAAAAACAATAAATGCTTAAAAAAACCTTTTCCAGCTTCTTTATAATTTATTTTCTATCCCTGTTAATTTCCTGTAAGCAAAATCATCAGGAAACCAGAACCGCTACGGTCGATAAACAAGCAATTATTGACAGCACGGTTATTATTTTCGAAAAAAGCCTTCTTAAAAATCAAATTGATTCTGTTTTTAAAAAATATCAGTTTAATGGAACTGTAGCCGTTTTTAAAGATTCCGTTGAGCTGTACAGAAGAAATCAGGGATTTTCGGACTTCAGAAATCAGGTTAGAATCGATGACCGTACGATTTTTGCCATAGGATCTGTGAGCAAACAGTTTACAGCTGCCCTTATCCTGCTTCAGATGGAGCAGGGAAAATTGAATGTAGAGGATAAAGTTTCAAAATACCTGCCTGAATTCCGGCACAAGACTTATGAAAATATCACCATTCACCAACTTTTAAATCATACGTCAGGACTGAATATAATGGGTGAAAAACTCCGTTTTAAAAGCGGTACGGACTTCCTTTATTCCAATGACGGATTTAATGTCTTGGGAAAAGTTGTGGAAAAGGTCACGGGCAAACCATTTGACGAAAATATGTCTGAATTATTTAAGAAAGCAGGCATGGATCACTCTTTTACGGGAACTTCATTTAAAAATACGGAAGAAAATTTTGCCGGGGCTTATCTGGGTAACGGTAAAGTGTACGAGAAGGTAAAGAATATGCCCGAAAGGCTGGGCAGCAAAGCCATCGGGATTCCCGCAGGCGGGGTTTTATCGACCATTGTGGATCTTCATCAGTGGAACAGTGCGCTTTACGGCGGAAAAATACTGAACAATGAAACCCTCAGAAAATTTGAGGCGAAGAGCGCTGAGAGGCATCACCCTATTTTTGGAAAGATGGGCTATGGATACGGGATCATGGCGAACACCGGAAAGCCCGATGCATTTTTTCATAGCGGTTATGTTAAAGGATCACCTTCACTAAATATCTTTTATCCCAAAACAAAAACTTCGGTTATCATTTTATCAAATATTGCTGATGAAGAAAAAGGCAAAGGATCTATCTTCAGGCCCCACGCTGAAATTAAAAGCATTGCGGATGATCTTGAAAATATCCTATCCTCAATGGATGCTGACAAACAAAAACAAATGAAAATGTGATTTATCCTGGATTGAGAAACCTTTCTACCCGAACTATCGCTTTCTTATGCCCGAAAAAGCTCAGCATCACAAAAATAATCATTACCTGCACAAAATAAGGCAGAAGCAATGTTACCAACACATATCCGATTTCGCTGTAATTGTGCTCCCTGAAAAACAGGTACGAATATTTTCCTTCTTTCACAATAATCTGTGCCATGAGTCCGATCATTGAAAGTGTAAGAGCCGCGTTTTGCTGATACATGGTGTAGAACAGTTTTCCCTTGTATTTATTGTCATATCTGATATACTTCAGCATTCTGTAATTGAAGGCCCAGATTATGATGGGAACAACAATAAAAAATCCGTTCTGTATCCTGAAAAGATCCGTATATTGATCTGTATCGTTTGCCAGGAAAATAAAAGCGAATGTCATGGCTAACGAAACCAGTCCAAAAAGAACTGATTTTTTCAGCAGGCTATTATTCCTGGCGCTGACGATTTTTTTTACAATGACCGGGATTTCTTCTGCATAAAAAACGGAATACTTCGTCATCCGGAATTCACTCTCCCAGAGTTTCTGTGTCTTATGGAAAGCCTTCTCAAAATTTATATTTTCTTCAGTCTGAATATCCGCAATTTGGGACATCATGTGATCTTTTACTTCCAGCAGGATATCCAGTGGAAGCTGATGAAGAATTAAATAATCGGTGATGGCCTGCTCATGTTGTTGTGAAAACATGGGTAACGGTATTTTGAAGTTTATTGGACAAGAACATTAACTTTTTTGATTCTGAAATAAAGCAGCTGAATCTGTATCGTCACCGAATAAAAGAGAAGCAGCTGGTTGCAGACCGGTTTCCAGAATTCAAATTCTCCCGTGAAATAACATCCTACCGGAAAAATAATCATCCCCAGGATAATGTTTCTTATAATCAGCGGATGAAAGCTGATCCGCTGGTATTCAATAAATTTTATTTTTCCGGAAACAATCCCGAATATTATGATCGATATAAATAAAACCAAGGCAAAAACCTGGAAGCAATAATATATTTCACCTGAAAATAAATAGATTCCGGCCGCGATCAATGAAACGAGCACTGCCGTAAGGGTCATTTTATTAAATCTTGTCTGCAAAAGCTCTTTCTCTATTCTTGCTATTTTACGGAAAGAGAAAAAGTCGGCCTTTACCATTTCAAGTTCTTTCTGCCAGCTGATACGGGCTGCTAAAAATGCTTCCTGAAAACTAACATCCCCGTTTTCCGTTAAGCCGGTGATCTGCATTATAAAATGATCCTTAACTTCTGCCATTATTTGCGGAGATAATTTTCTTGAGAGAAGATAAATGTTAATCTGGTTTTCCTGGTCTGATGATATCATATATTAAAAATCGTATTTAGATGGGTTAGATAACTTTTCATTTCCTCTTCCTGAACCGCCTGCTGCCTTTTTCCTTTGTCAGTTAAGAGGTAATATTTACGGTCCCTCCCATTGATCTTCTGTATTTCGGAAGCAATCATCCCTTCCGCTTCCAGCTTATGCAAAAGAGGATAAAGGGCACCTTCCGTCATTTCAAGCTCACCCTGGGTTAGTTCTTTTGCCCGCTGAGTGATCTGGTACCCATACATCTTCACTTCTTTGGCAAGCAGCTTTAGAATGATGTTTTGCAGGGTTCCTTTATAAAGACTGTTCTTCTTCAATATCAAATCTTTCATACCTTGCAAATATATGCATAATTTTCTTATGTATTGGATTTATCTGACTTTTAACAATCAAACCAAACAACTAGTTTCTTAGTTGAAAATATTCTGATAAAGAAATTCAGAAAGCCTTATCTTTGACGCAATGATTGCAGAGAAGATTATTTTAGGGATCGACCCGGGAACGACGGTGATGGGTTTTGGGATTATTTCCGTAAAAAAAGGCAAAATGGAAATGGTATCCATTCATGAACTGTTGCTCAATAAATATCCGAACCACGAAACCAAGCTCAAATATATTTTTGATAAGACCCTGGCGCTGATTGATGAATTCCATCCGGATGAAGTCGCGCTGGAAGCTCCGTTTTATGGTAAAAACGTACAGAGTATGCTGAAGCTGGGACGGGCTCAGGGCGTGGCGATGGCTGCCAGCCTGTACCGGAATATCCCGATTACGGAATATTCCCCGAAAAAGATCAAGATGGCCATTACCGGCAATGGAAATGCCAGCAAGGAACAGGTGGCCGGAATGCTGCAGAGTCTTTTTAAGCTGAAAGAATTCCCCACCAAATACCTGGATGCTTCCGATGGTCTGGCCGTAGCGGTCTGCCATCATTTCAATTCAGGAACGATTGCCGATACCAAATCTTATACGGGCTGGGAAAGTTTCCTGAAGCAGAACCCCGGACGTTTAAAATAAAAAGATCCCGCAGAATGTACCATTTGCGGGATTTGTTATTATTTGCAGGAATTTATTTTGTTTTGTATTCTTCCGGTGCAATTTTAAAATCGGTCATTTTTTTACCTGTATTATCATAATAAGTGTAGACCATCGTTACATCATTATCCCGGAATTCCTTAATCTCAGGAGAGGTTTTAATGACCCGCAGGGCACCTTCTTTGGCTGAAGTCTTGAAAACTTCGATCTGCTCCGGACTTACTCCTTCCCTGGCATCATCCGTTAAAGTATAATTGTACCTGAAAATTTTCCCGGGCTGTGCCGAAACACTGTCAAGGCGGACACCATCGGCCAGAACCTGCGGTGTGGTTTTGTTAATATTCGCCGCTACTTCCTTAAGATCATCATCAATTTTGTTTTCCTTTTTACATGAAGTGAGAGCCAAACCAAGGCATACCAGAGAAAGACTGATTGCATTTTTCATATTTAAATTTTTAATGATTGTTACTTAAAGATAATAATATTTTCTTTAATAAATTTAATCACCTGATTAACAATTAAATAACATAAACAGCTTACATACTTGGTAAAACATAATACTATCTTTTACATTGGTATGGATTTTAGTTAGTACCTTTGTATAAATTTTCTGTCATGAAAAACAACCAACAAACTATAAATCAAACGAATCATAACATCAATTGGTTCCAGAAGCTTCTGATGGTCTGCTCCGGAGGGAACATCCATATTTTAAGGAAAACGCCAAGCGAATGGAATAAATTCGCAGGTATCGGCGGCATTGTCCTTTTCACCGCCGTTTTCGCAACACTTTCTGCGGGATACGCCATGTATACGGTATTTGATGACATCTGGACGGCTATCGGCTTCGGGATTTTATGGGGACTGATGATCTTCAACCTGGACCGCTATATCGTATCTTCCATCAAAAAAACGGGAACCTGGTGGAATCAGGTACTGATGGCCATTCCAAGATTGATTCTGGCTACTTTTCTTGGGATTATTATTTCCAAACCTCTGGAGCTTAAAATTTTCGAGAAAGAAGTGAACAAGCAGCTGAACACCATTATCCAGAGAAACAAAAAACAGCTTCAGGGCGAAATGAGCGGCAGGATCCTTCAGCAGAGCGGCCCTTTTGAAACCGAAAAGAAACAGATTGCCGATAAGATTGCCGGTTATCAGAAATCATACGACTCTGCATCGGTGGAGCTGGAAAAAGAAATCCTGGGAAAACAATCCGGTCTGACCAGCGGAAAAGAAGGCTTCGGACCCAATGCCAAGCGTAAGCAGGAACTGAAAGAACAACGCCGGCAGGATCTCGAAAACTACAGGCAGCAGGCCGCACCCCGCCTGGAATATCTGGATAAGGAGATTTCAAAAGTCTATACCAATCTTGAAACGGAAAGAAAATCTACGGAAACGTTTGAAGATAAATTCAACGGCTTTGCCGCAAGGCTGCAGGCACTGGACGAACTGGGTAAAAACTCTGCCATCATAGGTCTGGCAGCCACTTTTATCATGGGGCTTTTCATCTGCCTTGAAATTTCGCCGGTACTCGTAAAACTGATTTCCCATGTCGGGCCTTACGATTACCTTTTGGAAAAAACCGAAAACGATTTCCGCCTGTATACCAAGGAAAAGGTAGAAAAAGGAAATGCCCTGACGGATTTCCGGATTGATGATTTTAAGGATAATCTCGGCAAATAATCTTTATAGTAAAGACGATCATATTTCAATTAAAACCTCATAGTAAGCTTTGAGGTTTTTATGTTTTATTATTCCCTACAGATTCGCAGATTTTCACAGATGATTACGCTGTTATGCGTAACTTGACTTCATTCTCCAAAGAAACTTCCAGCATCCGGCTTCCCTCTTCCAGCCTTTTCCTCCTGCTTTATTTGGAATTCAAATTAATTTACAAACTATTTATTTTTCGAAGCGATCTTCATAAACAATTCTTTCCTGTCTTTTAGCCCTAAGGCAAGGTAAATGTTTTTGATATGGTACTTTACCGTGTTTTCGGAGATAAACAGCTTCCCGGCAATTTCTTTGTTGGAAAGGCCTTTAGCCATAAGTTCCAGAAGCTCCTTCTGCCGGCCGGTAAGCTTATTTTCATGCAGCTCCGGATCTTCTTCTTTCGTATGATTTTCGTCGGCAGTCATCTGCTTTTCTTTTATCTGCTGAAAACCGGTATTGATTCCGGAATGTTCCTTTTTATATTTCAGGGACCGGCGGTAAAAAACAAATCCGGCAATGAGCAGGCCGAGTGCTGAAACTTCCAGAAGAATACTTTTCCAGAAAAAACCCTTTTCTTCTTCGATATCTTCTTTCTTAAGGTCTTTCTGATTATCGATCTGCATTTTGGAAAGCCGGGCTTCCCTGTTGTCCTTATTCCTCAGAGAATCCAGAATCTTTACATATTGAAAAACTTTTCCGGCATCCTCTCTTTTTTTATAAATTTCCAGAAGCTCTTCCGTAGCATAAATTTTATATTTAAGAATCGAGCATTTACCGGCAATGGCAATAGATTTTTCATAAATGCTGCGTACCGAATCCATCTTGTTCAATTCACCGTACAGCTGCATTTTTTTCACTAAGACCACAGGCTGGTTGCAGGGTGATACCTGCTTGAGAATCGTCAGGCTCTCTTCATACATCCTGTCGGAAGCGGAAAAATCTTTTTTCAGATATTTTAAGTAAGCCGTCTGCATAATAATATAAGCTTTGTCTACCGGATCTATATTCCGGAAATTCAGCCGCACAATATCCTGCATTATTTTACCGGACTCTGTATACTTATGATGATCAAAATAATTAAAAGCCGTTTCAGCCTTTATACGCATCCGCAAAGAATCCTCCGTATCAGGAAGGTCTTTGGCCAGTTCCATGCTTTTATCCAGATATTTTACCGTTGTGGGATAATCATTAAGGCTGCGGAAGGTACTTGCCAGAAGAAAGTTTACGGTGACCTCTTCTTTAAGGTCAATATTTTTACCATCTAAGATTTTAAGAAGCATCTTTTGAGACTGATCATGTTTTCCCTGTTGGTTATTATGATAAATCTCTTTTTCCAAGACGGAAAAGTTTATGTTCTGTGCCTGTACAGCAGAGGAAATCAGCAATAGAAAAACTAAAATTTTATTCATAAAAGATGATGCAAAATTAGTTTTTTTTTAACGATAAAGAAATTTCAGGAAAGCATTCCTGCAGAATTCATACTAAATTTATACTGTATAAAAATAAATCGCATCCGGTAAAGGTTTTTTCAGTTGTATTAAACGAAAAACACTCCCTTTCGAGAGTGTTTATAAAATCAAAAAATGAAGTCTTACTTTACCATTAATTTTTCACTTCTTACTTTTCCTTTAGCAGCTATTTTTACAACATAATTGCCTTTGGTAAGGTGGGAATCTATTTTTACAATACCGTTCTGCGGTTTTTCCATGGTTCTATAAACGATTCTTCCCGATACATCCAATACCTGAACATCCAATACGGTATTTACCGGTGTTTTGATGTTGAATGTGCCATTTTCAGACGGATTAGGATAGAGAACAAATTCCCGGTTATTGCCGCTAATGTCCTGTGTGGCCAGCGTGCTATTGGTAATCGAAACCTCATAATCTTCTACCTGCCCGTAAGCCAATTGCCCGCATGGAGTGCTGCTCATATCATTTGAATCAGCAATAATACGCATTCTGAGCGGCGTATTAAGCATAACGCCGGTGGCAGGGATACTGAAATTAAGATTGGTATTGGCTCCCGGAGCAACTGATTGGTTATTCACGACCAGCTCGCTGCTTTCAAAACTTCCGTTGTTGTTGTAGTCGATCCATACGGAAAAATTATTCGGATTGGTTGTACAGGCTACGGTAAGCGTCTGAGGATTGCCCGTCGCCGAAAGGTTGGTCTTGAAAGCTGTGGAAGTACAGCCGTATGCTGTATAATCATAATAGACTTTGTTGTTATTTGATGTAGAGGAAGCCGCGGACTGGTTTTCAATATCACCGATTTTTACATACGTGGGTCCGAAATTATAATTTCCCGTATTTTGGGCAGCAACATTAGGAATACAGCTGGTGCCGGCAATGGTAGCGGCTGAAGAACCTGCCGGTGCTACTCCCCCTAATGATTTGGTCAGGACCTTACGGTTCTGCATAAATAAAGTTACCGCTCTGTCTTTTTGCCCAAGCGTAAACAGCCTGTTGGAAGGGGTATAATTCATCACATTGTACTGTACGTTATTCCAGCCTGCCGCATCACAAGGATTGGACGAAGAATTGGAAGGCAGGGAAGAAGCCGGTACGCTCAGCAAACTTTTGGTGGAAGGCGTATCGCATACCATATCGTTATCCGTGGCACAGCCTCCTGCCGTAACGGTAGGACAAGCAGTTTCCGTACCGGTATTGAAAGGGTGATGCAATCCCATGGAATGTCCGAATTCATGAGGAAGCGTTGTAGGATCGGAAGTGTTGGTCACTACGGAAGCCTTCATGAAAGTATCGAAAGAAGCATCCGGATTGGTCGGAAAACTGGCATATCCCTGCAGTCCCGCCGTATTGGAAAGCGGAACAGAATCAAAGGTATTTACCACATAGATGTTATAATACAGATTGGTATCCCATCTTGACAGAGCCCTTACCTGATCGGCCGATACACCGTCGGTATTGTTTGAGTTCAGCCCTTTTGAAGAATATTGAGGATATGTGGAAGTCACGTTTACCTGCACGATCCCGCTGGTTGCATTACAGGATGCGTTTCTTTTGGCAAGAACCAGTCTGAAAGGGATGACCGTTCCTCCCTGAGCAGTGGTGTACCATTCTCCACCATACGTGGTGCTGTAAAATTTATTGCAGTTGTCTATCCATGCATTTATTTCCGCATCTGTCTTTAATGGAGAGGTTCCGTCGTTCATCAGATGCACGACCACAGGAATATCGTAAACGGCATCGGCAACATTTTTGCCCGTTACTCCCTGATCTTTAAGGTATTTCTGGATATCTGTAGCCAAAAGCCTTGCTTCTGCTTCCAGTCGGACTTTTTTCACATTAGGGTCTTTGGCTTCAATGGCCGCCTGAACCTTATCAAAATTACAAGGCTCCTGTAAAGATTGGGAAAAAGCATTGGAGAAAAAGCAGATCCCGGCAAAAAATAATATTCGTTTCATAAGTAAATTATAGTCTGCAAAATTAACCACTGCCTTAAAGACAAAGAACTACCCCGAAAGGTAGTTCTTGCCCGTTTATTTAAATACTACCCGTACGGGTAGTTGTTTTTAATCATATGATAATCAGTACAAAACCAACATAAAGAAAGAGATCGAACACTGATAACAAAAAAAGCTGCTTCAAATGAAACAGCCTTGCTTTATGTATGTATTATTTATTACAAAGAATAATTCGGAGCTTCCTGTGTGATGATCACATCATGCGGGTGGGATTCTTTTAATCCGCTTCCGGTAATCATCACCATTTTGGTTTCCGTTTGTAGAGCTTCTACATCCTTGGCACCGCAATAGCCCATTCCGGCTCTTAAGCCTCCGGTTAATTGGAAAATAACATCTTCCAGTTTTCCTTTACTCGGCACCCTTCCTTCAATTCCCTCCGGAACGAATTTTTTAGCCTCACTCTGGAAATATCTCTCTTTCCCACCTCTTTTCATCGCAGAAAGACTTCCCATTCCCTGATAGGTTTTGAATTTCCGGCCCTGGAAAATAATTTCCTCACCCGGTGCTTCATCCGTTCCTGCCAGAAGTGATCCCAACATAACTGCTCCTGCTCCGCTGGCAATCGCTTTTACGATATCTCCGGAAAGCTTGATTCCTCCGTCGGCAATTACCGCAACATTTTTGGTCTTGGCATATTCGTACACGTTGTAAATCGCAGACAGTTGAGGAACGCCTACACCGGCTACCACTCTCGTCGTACAGATAGAACCCGGCCCTACCCCTACTTTAAGAACGTTCGCACCGGCTTCGATCAGGTCTTTAGCCGCTTCCGCCGTTACAATATTTCCGCCTACGATATCCAGATCCGGATAGGCTTTTCTGATTTCTGAGATTTTATCTAAAACACCTTTGGAATGGCCATGTGCTGAATCGATACCGATGATATCCACACCGGCTTTTACCAAGGCTTCGATTCTTTCTAAAGTATCTTCTCCGACTCCAACCCCTGCTCCAACGATCAGTCTTCCGTTCTGATCTTTGTTGGCATTCGGGTATTCGAGCTGATTGTCGATATCCTTAATGGTGATCAAGCCAACCAGTTTATTTTCAGCATCCACGATCGGAAGTTTTTCCACTCTGTTTTTAAGAAGGATTTCTTTGGCCTTCTCAAGGTTGGTATTTTTATCAGAAGTGATCAGGTTTTCTTTGGTCATGATCTCTTCCACTTTCATTCCAAGATTTTCCTGATATTTCACATCCCGGTTGGTAATGATTCCGATTAATATATTTTCAGTATCTACTACCGGCAATCCAGAAATTTTGTACTTTGCCATCAGTTCCTTGGCTTCTCCGAGCGTTGCATCCTTAGAAAGCGTTACAGGATCGGAAATCATTCCGTTTTCGGAACGTTTTACCCGGTTTACCTGGGCAGCCTGCTCGGCAATGGTCATATTTTTATGGATGAAACCCAAACCACCTACTCTTGCCAGGGCAATCGCCAGTTCAGCTTCCGTTACCGTATCCATTGCAGCGGAAACAATCGGAACATTCAGCGTAATTTTGTCGGTAAGTCTTGATTTTAATGAAACCTGATTAGGTAAAACTTCTGAATAAGAAGGGACTAGAAGCACGTCATCGAAAGTGATGGCTGTCTCTACAATTTTGTTATGAATAGACATCTTTACTTTCTTGCAAAATTAAGGTATTTTATCGGAATACGAAAATTCATTTTAATAGTTTAAATAAAACTTAATAATCAATCAATTAAATCAAAAAACCACTCCTTGCGGAATGGTTCTTAACAAAATAATTTATCCTTTTTAAGATGACAGTTCACCTTATAAGTCATTTTTAGAAATTTGAATGTTATTTGCAGATCAGCAGAATAGGTTATTTATCCGATGCCGATGCAATCATTTTAGAGATATCATTGGTTGTAAAATTTCCTTTCACATCTACGAATAAAAGCTCTTCTTTTGAATTAATGGTGATCAGCATATTTTTAATGGCATCCCCTTTCTGTTTTACCCGGATGTTGATCCGGTCTCCGTCATGCATAATCGTCGCCCAGTCTTCATAATTATTATCATCTAAATAAGATGCAAAATCCCTCAGCATTTCTTTTCCGCCGTTTTCTACCGTCAACACTTTTACTTTTGAAATCTTTTTGATGAGCCGGACCACATCTTCATGATCTTCCCCATCTTCCCGCAGTGCTTTTTTGATGACCGGTTTTGCCAGGAACATTGGCAGATTGATGCTTGTAAACTGTGCGCCTTTGAATTCTTTTCCGGAGTCTGAAAAATACGTCATGTTCGCTTTTCCGTGAGATACGATGCAGGACTGCATCATCAGCATGGTGCAAAGCATGAGAAAAATGGTTCTTATTATTTTCATGGTAAACTGTATTTAAATATTAATTGATCTGCTTTAAAGTACCGCCGGATATTTTGCTGATATCAGACGTAATCCGAGGGTTTCCCCGGTACCGGATCATACCGCCTGAAGATGCCTTGGCTTTCAGGGTATCCGATGCATTTACGGACAGACTTGCGCCGGAAGTAGATTCCGCTTCTACATGATCTGCTTTGAAGTTCTCCCCTTTGCAGAGAGCGCCGCTGCTGATGTCGAAGGCTGCCGTTTCCGCCTCTCCCGCAATGCTGGTATCGGAACCGCTTGAACCTTTGAAGGTCATATTTTTGGCATTCAGTTCAACGTTGATGCTTGTTCCTGAAGACGCTTCAACTTTTGCGTTATTTGCCACATCAAACGTTCCTTTTACCATAGCCCCGGAAGAAGCGTCAATACTCAGATTATTTTCTCGGACCGGGCTGATAGCTGTAAAAAGGGCGCCGGAAGATGCTTTGATATTGTTCATCCTTGGTGATGACACATTGACACTGATGTTTTTGAACTTTAAATCTTTCTGTCCTTTATTATCGACATATACTTTCAGCACCCCGTTTTCTACTTTGGTAATAATGTACTGAAGCTTATCGGCGTCGGCAATGACCTTTACGCTCGTAGACCCTTCCTGTTTGAAAACCAGATTCACGCCTGTGCTTACCTGGATTCCTGAGAACTCTCCCACATTCCGGTTTTCCCCGTTCAGGTAAGATGAGGTATTCTCGGAAATCGTGTTGTTCCGGGAATTGGTGACCGGGTTGATCTTGGTTTCCGTGGAGTTGATGATTTTGTTGATATCGTTCATCGACAGTTTTCCATCCAGCTTGATCAGTATGTTTTCTTCCCCGCCGTTATCGATGCTGAGCAATAGGTCATCCAGAACTCCGTTCTTTTCTTCTGCAGAAAGGAATTTGATTTTCGCGCCGTTGCTGTTCATCGACATGATTTCGCTGTAGTTCAGGTTGCTCAGGAATGATTTGATGTCTCTATTGATCTGTGCCAGCTCCTGCTTTTTTGCCGAGCTTCCCTCTTGGGGCTTTTCAGCGATGAAAACTTTTAATCCGTTGATCTTAGAAAGCAGCGGCTTGATCTGGTCCAGCTCTGCATCTCCCAGGTCCAGGCTGCTCAGCATCCCGAACATCGGTTTGGCAATCTTAATGGTCGTTACGCCCTCCACTTCCTGATATTTATCAAAAAGCTGGTCTACTTTATCTTTCTGCCCGTACACATTGAAAAAATGGGTAAAGGCCAATGCGAATATGATGAATACTTTTTTCATGAGTCAATTTTTATTTGATTACAGATGCCTGATCAGGTGCATAATCTTGGTTAAGGTTAATTAATAATCGTCGTCAACGACTTTAGGTTGTACTAATTTTTCACTGACGTTATTTGCAAATATTTGGAATGAATACTTAGTCACGTTAATGGCTTCTTCTACATTGTCGATTCTTTTCCCGTTTACGATCACGTAAGAATCTTTATAGCCGGTAGAATCGGCTTTTGGGGAATGATAAACATATTTCGGCTTTCTTTCTTTTTTCAGCCTTCCCCTTTTCGGCAGGATTTCATCCATCACATCTTTTTCCGCTATTTTACCACCTTCACCTTCCGAGATTGAATCTTTTCTGGCTCCGGAAAGGGAATCATTCGCAGGATTAAGGGCTACCTGCTCCTGGATATCACTGTTTTCTTCGATGAAATTGTTTTTTTGCCGCTTAATTTGGTTTTCCACCAGTTTCGCCTGGTCTTCTACTTGGGAATGCTGATTCATATTAAAAATAAAACCTACACTCAGCAATACGATTACACTGGCCGCCATCCAGAACCATTTCGGGAACGAAGGTCTTGCTTTTGTATCTATGGGGATAATTTGGGTCTGCTTATTCTCCTGAACCTCATCTTCTTTTTGTTCCGCTTTTTTCAGGAAATCTTCAAAATCCCAGTCCATTTTTTCTTCCTTCATGTCCCGGAAGATCTCGTTGTATTTATCTTGAAATTTGTCTTTGCTCATAATTCATCAATTGTGAAATTTGCTCTTTTACCTTTTGTCTTGCGCGCATCAGGTTTACCCGTACTGCGTTTTCTTCCATTTCCAGCATTCCGGCAATCTCCGAAATTTCATACTCCTCTACATCTTTTAAATGGATCACTGTCTTTTGCTTCTCCGGAAGCTCATTGATAAAACCGATGATGTACTCCTTCAGGTTATTTACCTCCATGCTGTAAAGTTCGGAGCGGTGAAGCTGCATATCGGCGAATCCCTGTCTTACTTCATGATGCTTCAGCCGGTTCAGGCATTCGTTCCGTACCGCTTTCAGGGCGTAGGACTTCAGATTCCCGAACTGTGCCAGCTCTTCTTTTTTCTGCCAGAATTTCATCATCAGGTCCTGTACCACATCTTCCGCTTCATCACTGCTCATCACAAACCTTTTCGCAAAGCGATACATCTCATTTTTGAGACTGAATACCGTATCCCTAAAGGTTTCCTGAGTCATAAGTTTTGTTTCTATAAGTAAGACAACCGGTTTTTACATTTTATTACATGAAAAATAAAAAAACTTCAAAAAATTTTGAAGTTTCTATTTTTTATCGATAAGCTGCTTAAGGAATTCGATCTCAGTGTCTTTATCCTTCAGCCTTTGCTCATATTGTTCGATTAACTTTTCAGATAATGTGATGGGTGCATAATTCTGTGCTACGGCAATTTCATTATTATTTTGATTAACAGTTATACTATCCCCGCTTAAAAAGTCAAGCACGCTTATTCCAAGCGCCTTCGCAATATCCTCCACCTGATGGAAATGAGGTTTGGTTTTATCATTTTCAAAGTTGGAATAGGTTTTCTGGGAAACATTCAGCACTTCCGCCAGATATTCCTGGGTAAAGTTTTTACCGAGTCTCGCTTTTTTTATTTTTTCACCTAACGTCATAGCACAAAAGTATTTCCTTCAAAAGTACATAAAAAATTCTTTTAGAAAAAAACAACGGAAAGCAGTAATTTTTTACTGTATTTTCTCCATTTTTTTTTCACACCTTTGTGGAGTAATCAAAAATTTTATATATTTAACCCATTAAAAACAAAATGACTATGACGAAAAAAATTGTTTCGTGGCTTGCCGGTATGGCGGTCTTTCTTATTTCCTGGTCCTGCAGGAACGATATGTTGCCTGAAAAAGAAGCTTTCCAGAACAGCAGCAGTTTCCAGCTTACTTCCCAAAGAATTTCTTTAAACGAAAGCAAGCACAGACAAAAACTTTCCCCGGAACTTTCAAAAGCGGAAACCTTCCTGAAATCCCTGAAACCAGAGGTCTCCGGAAAAACCGTCAGCTACGGGAACGGCGTTTCCATCGATACCGATGATGTGATCTACATTGAGAACGGGCCGGATTACCACACCTATACCTTTCACATCAAAAGAGAAAATGTACCCGGGAACGCTCCTTTGGAAAACCTTGTATTAAGCCCGCTTTCAGACGGGAGCTACCGGGAACTGCTCTTTACCTATGATCTGTCTTCTGCTGAAAAACAGGACATCATACAAGGGATTCCGGTAGATACCAAAGGAAAGGTAAGCGTTACGGAGCTGGCCAAAGGAACCTACAACACAGGCGGGCAGCTGGCCAGGACCACCTGCAACTGGCAGGATAAGACCGTATGGGTTTCCTGCAGCGAAGGGCTCCACGACGGATCCAACTTCCACCAGTGCTATTTTGTAAACCATCCTTCGGAAGGCACCCCGCCCAGAGCCTATACGGTAGAAGAGTATGTATGCCTTCTGGAAACCGA
>CAJYRQ010000036.1 GCA_913777465.1 uncultured Chryseobacterium sp. | reverse complement strand
GGAGCTACCGGGAACTGCTCTTTACCTATGATCTGTCTTCTGCTGAAAAACAGGATATCATACAAGGGATTCCGGTAGATACCAAAGGAAAGGTAAGTGTTACGGAGCTGGCCAAAGGAACCTACAACACAGGCGGGCAGCTGGCCAGGACCACCTGCAACTGGCAGGATAAGACCGTATGGGTTTCCTGCAGCGAAGGGCTTCACGACGGATCCAACTTCCACCAGTGCTATTTTGTAAACCATCCTTCGGAAGGTACCCCGCCCAGAGCTTATACAGTAGAAGAGTATGTATGCCTTCTGGAAACCGACCAGGGTCCCGGCAGTATGGATTCAGGCGGCGGAGGTGGGGGAAGCAGCGGCAGCGGAGGCGGTGAGGGAGACACTCCTTCCAACCTTCCCTGCAACGGGACAGGGATATTGACCCAGCCCCAACAGCCCGGTATAACGGATGCTGACGGATGCTCGGGAATTCCAACTATTCCTAACTTATCGGCCCCTTTTTCAATATTTATAAAAAGCCTTCCGGCGGATTTGAACAACCTGCTGAATAATCCGGCAAATACGGAATTCTATAACGGGCTCAGCGCTTACTATTATGCAACTAATGCTGCCGATGAAGCAAAATCTTTTATAACCTGGGCCGCACAGTTTAAATTAGATAATCCAATAACCACTTGGGAGCAGTTTTGGACTACTAAACATAAAGCAGAACCAAATTCAGGAATTGACATGGAGGATAATACCTCTGGAAATTATGATGAAACAATATTTGAAGATTTTACTTTCGAAAATCAACAAACTCAATGGCCAACAATAAATAATGTTATTCCTTTGTCTGATTTTGTAGGTTGGGGAACAAATGGTGTTAGAAGAAATTGTATGGATTATGCAAAAGCTCAAATTGCAAAGATGGGTTATAAAGTTTCAAATTATTATGATGTAGATTCACAAGGTAATAAACAAACTTTTCAAATATATACTGAACAAAATGGTGTAAATTTAAATGATTTATATAAAGGTATTAGTTATCTAAAATATGCTTTATCAAAGGGTGTACCCGTCATTGTTGGTATCGATGATAAAACTGGGCATCCTGGAAATTTAGATAATTCTACAGATCATTTCGTAGTAATTGTCGGTATGGGAACGGACTCAAAAGGAAGATATTTTAAATTTTATGATAATGCATCTGGAGATCCGGCTCAAGGAGCTCACCCCGAAAATAAATTATATATTAAATATCCTCAAAGAATTTTTACAGGGGTAACTCATTGTACAGGTTATAGAGAGGAAACAGAGTATGATTATATAATGACTATGATTAGAAAAAGCAAATAAAATGAAAAATATAACATCACTGATACTATTAATTTTTATAGTAAGTTGTAATAAAAAGTTGCACTCATCTGATAAAAAACTTGAAAAAATTAGTTATAAAAATTTGGATAAAATTGGCTTCTTGAAAAATAACAAAAAAACTACGTTTTGTGTCAAGGGATATGATCTCTATCAATCACGATATGTTATTCCATTTGATGAAAAAGATGATAAAATTTTAACCCTTTATAAACTAAATAGTATTAAGGATATTACCACTATTTTTTCTTTTAGCAATATAACGAAAGATACAATTTATTCTTTCCCGATTAAAAATCCCGATAAATTTCCAGTATTTGGAGAAAAATATAAAAACAGTAAAAATGGGCACATTGATGATCTAATTAAAGTTTATTTTAAAGTTTATTCAGATAAAAAACTTGGTAAGATTGCTGTAATTGATAGTATACGATAGATTTCTTCCTTCGGTTTTTTAACGCAAATAAAGGTATAGTTTCAGAAAATTTAAAAAATGAAATTGAAAGAAATAATATCACTGGGATTGAATTTAGACCTATTGATATAAGTTATAATGAATGGTATGGTACAGGCAAAGAAAGAGAAAAAATATATGGGAAAATATAAATTATTAATAGTTATAATGTTTATAGGTCTGGGCATTAATGCCCAAATCTATAAACCTGTCAAAGGTGAAATTGTTTTTAGAGAAACTTCTAAAATTACAGACAAAAAATTGTTTGATGAATCATTAAAGACGGTAAAAGAAAAGTTTAAGGAATCACTTAAAAACTCTTTATTTAAAGAAGAAGAAAACAAGGGAAAAGAAAAAGAAATCGAAGAAATGTGCAGTATGTCAGCTGATGCACTAAAAATGATCTATACTGAAGATTAAACAGAAATGTACGAATATAAATTTGAGAATAATCTTCAAAATTTTTCAAAAAATACCATCTTAAAAATTTCAGAAGATAAAAAAAATAAGAAAATAATAAAAGGGTATGACTGCTACAAAGTAATCTATGAATATAAAGAAAATAACGAAAATGCTGATGATGATTATTCAAAGTATGCAGAAAATACAATTTATCAACAGGAAATGTGGGTGACTGATAAAATAAAATCCTTATATCATCCAATCGTTTTTGATAAAGCTATTTTAGAGAAATATTATCCTTTAGAAATCTTAGAAACACAAAATGATATAAGAGGTTTTGAAAGAAGATTTAGATTAGAAAAAATTGAACTAAAGTAAGATCTCAAACCGCAGAAACTTCTGTGGTTTTGTCTTTGCCTTAACTGATATTTTCAATGGTATCTTCTAATCATATTTGGTCTAATGGTCATGCAGATATTTTATATCCTAATGGTATTTGTAAGGCGGCTGTCATCTTCAGGATATTCCACCTGCTCCGATAGATGATGTAGATATTTGGATTTTAAATTAAAAAATATGAACAAAATAATTATAGTTATATTAATTCTACTCTTAATATCCTGTAAAAGTCAACAAAAAAACGATTGGAAAACGGCTTATAAAGCAAATGTTCTTTGTTCATGTGTGAAAAATTCAGGCGCTAAAATTGAGGAAGATGCATCTCCATCAATAAATTTTCAGATATTAGGAGATTTTAAAATAATTGCAGAAACGGGTTCTATTGGAAAAAGATATTCTGATATTATTAAAGAGAGAAATGTTTGGTATAAAGGAGGAGATTTGGATGATTATTCAAATATAGTAAATGGATGTTTAGATTTTTATAACAGCAAAGAATTAGAGATTTTATCAAGAAAAAGATCAAATAAAAAAAGACTAAAAATATTGATAATCAGTCATCTTGAAGTTTAAGACCTGACGTAGTTTTAAAGATAAAAATATGAAAAGTTTATTTATTCTAATTTTTTCTTGTCTATTTATAGCAGCCTTTTCACAAAATATAAAATGTGAAATAACTGACTATGTTAAAAATATTGATAATAAAGAATATTCTACCTATCAGTATATTAATTCAAGCTATAGTCAATCGAGACCGTTTATTGTATTGGTAACAAGTCAGGATATCTTTATGGAAGTCCATCAAAAAATACCTATGATGTTTTTATGTAAACAAGAATACACTGATATATATTTATTGGGAATAAAAAACTTCAATGAAAATAATATCAGTGCGCTTGATGAGAAAATTATTAAAAGTTTTATTGATGATATTGTAAAATATAGAATTTATAATAATTTACAGGGTAGTAATCCTGAATATGCATTGTCGCAAATAAATTATCTGGCAGATAAAGATTTATGTAAAGTCTTAATTTGCAGAAAATTAAAAAAATAATAAATTTTTGAAAAATCAAATTAAATAATTGGTCTATATTGTCCTTTTATTTTACAAGATAAAACCGCAGAAACTTCTGTGGTTTTGTCTTTTTACTTGATGAAGATCCAGAAATTCTGTAACATTTTTACCATTCCCTTAACTAATAAGAAAAAGGTAACTATGTTTATACAATTTCTCAGATTAGAAATCAAAAGCTTTTTTCGCGGCAGCTCTGTAGGGATCAATCTGGCTATGAAAATTCTCCGTTTTATCGGAATCCTTTACTTTATGCTCTGTCTGGTAGGAGGGGCTTTCGGTGCTTTTTTCTATATCCAGGAAGAAATGCATCAGAATCCTGTAACGGTGGTGTCCAAATTCATGATTATAGCCTGGGCCGCTGACCTGATTGCCAAGTATATGTGGCAGGAATTGCCGACGCAGAACATCAAGCCGTTCCTTACGCTGAATATTCCGAAGAAAACGCTGGTGAATTACATGCTGGGTAAAACCTTTGTTAATGCATTCAGCTGGCTGAACTCCCTGTTTCTGATTACTTTTACCGTTATCGCCCTGTTCAACGGCTACAACGCTGTGGGAATGGTTGCCTGGCTGATCGGAATTTCGTTATTGTTTTACCTCAACAATTTTATCAATATCCTTTTCAACGATAAGGAAGCGGTGGCCATCGCAGTCGGCTGTATATTTGCTGCGGCAGTGGGGTTGGCTTACTACAACGTTGTTCCGGTTCTGGAGTATTCCGGAAGGTTTTTTTACAACTTTTATGAAAGGCCGTACTTTGTCGTAATTTCCATCCTTTTATTTTCGGGACTCTGGAAGATCTGCTTCAGCCATATCCGCAGGATTTTTTACCTGGATCAGGGCCTGGAAGCAAAGAAAGAAGTCGGAAAAACGGAAAATATCGTTTTCTTAAATAAATTCGGAGCTATCGGAACTTTTATCAATATCGATATTAAGATGCTCAAAAGGAATAAAGTAACCAAAGGCATCATATGGGGGAGCTTCATGTTCCTTTTTTACGGCATGCTGATGTTTTCTTCTTCCATTTATAAAACACCGGCGATGATGATGTTTATGGGGCTGTTCGTTACGGGGGGATTCCAGTTTATGTTCGGTCAGCGGGTGCCTGCCTTCGACAGCTCCTATTACCCGTTGATGATGACGCTGAATGTACCTTACAAAGAATACCTGAAAGCCAAATGGTGGCTGATGAATATCGTAACGGGCATTTCAATGATTCTGGCGATATGTTATGCTTATTTCGGCTGGGATATGTATCTCACCTTCTTTGCTGCAGGAATTTACAACATCGGGGTAAATTCACAGTTTACCCTTTGGTCCGGCGCTTTCAACAAAATGCAGATCGATCTGAATTCAAAAGAAAAGAGATTCGGACAGAAGAACAGTTTTAATATGAAAGCCCTGCTGCTGCTGATTCCGAAAATGATCCTGCCGATGGTTGTATTCGCCCTGATGAAATACTATTTTAATATTACTGCAGGAATAATCAGCATCGCTGTTTTGGGGCTGATCGGGTTTTTACTCAGGGAAAAAATCTTCGATATTATCGTCAGACATTACAAGGTAGAAAAATACAGTACATTAGAAGCATTCAAAAACAAAGATTAATATGATCACAATTAATAATTTAACAAAGACGTACGGTAAAGCTACCGTTTTAAATATAGAGCATCTTGAAATTCCAAAAGGGGAAACTTTCGGCCTGGTAGGAAATAATGGGGCCGGGAAAACAACGCTTTTCAGCCTGATGCTGGATCTTATTCAGCCTACGACAGGCTTTGTAAGCATCGACGGCATTAAAGTGAATGAATCCGAAGCCTGGAAAAACAAAGTTTCTGCTTTTGTGGACGATTCTTTCCTGATCGGTTACCTGACGCCGGAAGAATATTTTTACTTCATCGGTGAGCTGCGAGGCCAGAATAAAGCATCGGTAGACGATTTCCTGAAACAGTTCCATGATCTTTTCAGCGGGGAAATTTTAAATTCCGGGAAATATATCCGCGACCTGTCGAAAGGGAACCAGAAAAAAGTAGGGATCGTAGGTGCGATCATCGGGAATCCGGAAATCATTATCCTGGACGAACCTTTCGCCAATCTGGACCCTTCCACGCAGATCAAACTGAAAAATCTGATCAAAGAATTATCCAAGCAGGATGGTGTCACCTTCCTTATTTCCAGCCATGACCTTTCGCACACCACCGAAGTCTGCAACAGGATTGTGGTGGTGAACAAAGGACAGCAGGTGAAAGACATCCAGACCAATCCGGAAACCCTGAGAGATCTGGAACAGTATTTTGCGGATCAGATTTCAAAGCCGGTAGAAACCGTTACTGTAACGGAAAATTTAAATTAAATTTACAGGAGAATAGAGAAACACCCTTTTCAATGAGAAAAAGGGTGTTTTCTATTTTTTACGATTTATTTTTTCAGGATTTTGTCTTGTATCAAAAACATCAGCAATTTTAATATAATGGTTTTCCTCATCAATAGAGTAGACAATTTTATAATTAGATTCTACAATATAATAATATTCAATAGAATGATATACTAAAAGATTTTCTCTCTGGCCGATTTTAGGATGATCTTTTAGTTTGTCAGGTGCTAAAAGAATATTGGTAATAATCTTTAATGCAACCTGATGGCTTTTAGAAGTTTCTTCATAATAATTGAAAATATCATCAATTTGCTGTTCAGAAAATGAAGACCAGATTACTTCGTATTTCACAGCTGGTATTTTGAAAGAAGTTCAGAGGTGTTCTTAAATTTATTTTCTTTAAAATCTTCCTCAGACTTTGAGATTCTTTTACTGAATTCCTCAGCAGTAAAAGGCTCAAAAGAGTTTCCGGCTTCAGACGTTTTAATATTTTTCAGTAGTTTTTCAAACTGGGCAATAACTTCCTCATTCTTAAGATTAAGGAAAGCCTGTATAAATTCTAATTTTCTGGTTTGAATATCCATTATAAAAATATTGATAATCAAATGTATAAATTTTTTTTAAATAATAAAAGCACCCGTCCATTAAATGAAAGGGTGCTTTTATTATATCCATCTTCTACTGAGCTTGTCAATCCATAGGAATCTCAACCATGCTTTAGAAAAGAATTTCTGAAAATAAGATTTAAAACTCAACAGCCGGCTTCCAATCCACCACCGCACGGATAAACGCTTCCGCATTTTCCACCAGGATATTCGGCAGGATACCGTGGCCTAGGTTGGCGATGTACCGGTCTTTACCGAAACGGTTGATCATTTCGGTCACCATTTTTTTAATGGTTTCCGGAGTAGAGTGCAGCCTTGCGGGATCAAAATTTCCCTGTAGGGTAATGTTGCGGCTGGTAAATGTTCTGGCCAGCTCGGGCGTAATCGTCCAGTCAACCCCCAATGCGGAAACCGGCGATTTGGCCATTTCTTCCAGGGCAAACCAGCATCCTTTTCCAAAAACCACCACATGCGTCAGCGGGCTTAGTGCATCTACGATCTGGCTGATATACTGCCATGAAAACTCCTGGTAATCTGTCGGAGAAAGCATTCCGCCCCACGAATCGAAAACCTGAACGGCAGAAACGCCTTTTTCAACCTTTCTTTTTAAGTAAGCAATGGTGGTGTCCGTAATTTTCTGTAACAGCAAATGCGCTGCTTCAGGCTGCTGGAAACAGAATGATTTCGCGATATCAAAAGCCTTGCTTCCTTTTCCTTCCACGCAATAGCACAGGATCGTCCACGGTGAGCCGGCAAAGCCGATCAACGGGATTTCATTGTCTAATTTTTGTAAAGTCAGTTCAATCGCGTCAAAAACATATCCTAATGTATCGTTCACATCCGGAACCGCAACGTTCTGCACCTGTTCCATGGTTCTGATTGGGGTATCCAGCCACGGACCTACATTTTCCTTCATTTTAAAATCGATGCCCATCGCCTGAGGAACTACCAGGATATCGGAAAATAAAATCGCGGCATCCAGCGGAAACCTTCTGATCGGCTGTACGGTAATCTCAGAAGCAAGTTCCGGCGTCTGGCATCGGGTGAAGAAATCATATTGGTCGCGCAGGGCAATGAATTCGGGCAGGTATCTTCCAGCCTGTCTCATCATCCAAACCGGCGGTCTTTCTACGGTTTCTCCGCGAAGTGCTTTTAAATATAGGTCGTTTTTAATCATAATATTATCGTAGACGTTTACTGCCAAAAATGACAATTAAAAATATCAGTCTTTGTTTAAAATTTCCTTTCGGATCAGCTTCAGGACCGACTTCAGGGTATTTCCTTCCGAAACAAGCACCGGCTGTGAAACCTGCTTCCTCAGTTCGGCGGCCGTTGTTTCACCAATGGAAATCAGCTTCATATCCTCAAAGGAATTCCGATTTGCAAAACTACGAACTCCGCTCGGACTAAAAAATACAGCAGCATGATATTTTTCAGTTATTACCGGATTGATTTCCTCGGTATTGTACACAATGATTTTCCGGTAGCTGATATTCTGCAGCGGAAGGCTGCGGTCCAGCACATCCAGGGCAATATTTCCGCAGAAGTGCAGAAATTTTTCGTGCTGGCAGTGGACAACTATAAATTTTGAAAGTTCATCCGCATTCCTTAAGACTTTAAAAGTGCCGAAACCATTCTGCCGCAATTCTTTTTTGGTCTTTTCACCGACACAGTAAATCCGGTTATAGTTTTTTGCCGTAAAATCTTCATTGGGGGTAAAGCCGTTTTCAAAGAAAGAGCTTACTCCCTTGGCGCTTGTAAAGATCAGCGAATAATCTTTAAGGTCGAATGGGGAAATTTTTACAGGATTGGTCCGGATTACCTCAACACAATCCACCAGGATGTCCTTTCCCAGTTCTTTGGCCAGGAGGACCGGATCGATGGTTTTGGTAAATAAAATCTTCATTAAGGTTAGTCTTTTAAATGCAGATCGGCAATTTGCCGCCTTACTTTATTCATAAATTCTTTTCCCGGATCTTCCTTTACGGTAAAATAATTGGGATCCGATTCTTTCCAGAGCTTTGTATTCCTGAAAGCCCCATATTCCGAATGGCCGATGAGGTATTCGATTTTATATTTCTTTGTCAAATATCGAATTAGTTGGGCATTCGCTGCAACCTGTTTTTCGGTCAGCGGCTCTTTTTTGCTGCCGATATTTTCAATTCCGATGGCGCAATAGTTCAGCCCGATGGTGTGCCGGGCAAACCGGTCCGGCTCCATCAGCTGATAGATTGTTCCGTCGCGGTCAATGAGATATTGGGAAGAGACATTCAGTGTGCTCTGCTTTTTCAGGGTATTTCGGCCGCCTTCAAGATGGGTTTTATTAAAATATTTAAAATTGCTTTCCACATTTCCGTTGGCGGTATAATGAAGAACAATCATTTTAGGAATAATCGTCGGGGTTTTCTGCACCAGGCCATGATGTTCCTCTAGATATTCCAGGCTCAGGCGAACCCTTTCTTCGGAATAGCTGATCGGTTTTTGAATGATTTTCGGTTCTCCGGTCTGGGCTTTTACAAAGCCGATTATCAGAATAACATAAAAATAGAATATCTTTTTCATCCTGATTATTTCTGATATTGGTAATGTCCGGTGATCTTAAATTTAAACAGGCAGTCTTCCACAACCTGTCCTTTTCCGATATTATGGACAATCAGGTAGCGTTTTCCGTCGGCAGATTTCCGGTTTACCACAATTCCGATGTGCGTTAAATTTCCGGGAAGGAGCCAGGTGACGATGTCTCCGGGAATATACAGCCCGGGTTTTGTTTCTGTGGATTTCGGTGTGCCGTATTTGGCAAAGAAGACCTGCAGGTTCGGGACCCTCCGATGGTCGATATTCGTGTCCGGCTTTTTTAAGCCCCACGTTTTAGGATACTTTGAAAAATTTTTTGCCATGTCTTCATGCACTTCCTTCTGAAGATCGATGTTCAGCTTTCTGTATGCCCTGATTACCACATCGGTGCAAACGCCTTTATTGGCCGGAACGTCACCGTTCGGATATGGAATGACAAAATAAGCAGGATCGTAATTCACTTTATCTTTCGTAAGGCTTAAGGCAGCATTGGAAAGTTTCAGCGCAAAGGGGTTCTGGGCTTTCAGTAAAACCACAGAAAGCATGATGATCAGTATGGAAAAATATTTTTTCATCGATAATCAAATTCTTAACCTTAAATTTTGAATTTTAAACTTAGAATCTTGAATTTAAATCTGGTTCTTGATTTCCGCCATCAATTCTTTGCCTCCGTTTTCCAGAACCACTCTGGCAAAATTTTCCCCGAAATTTTCTTCCGGATGATACACAAAGCTTTCGTCGGTAGCGATACAGTTTTTGCCGTCCAGTGAGCACAGCGCTCCTTTGAAACGGATCTGGTCTTCAAAGATTTCGGCGAATGCCCCAATCGGCGCTGTACAACCGCCTTCCAGCGTACTCAGGAAATTCCGTTCCATTTCTACGCAAAGCTGTGTTTTTTCGTGGTTGGTAAATTGTCTTACCGCCTCGTTGATTTCGGTTTTACCGGAATGCCCGGCTACGGCAATTACCCCCTGGGAAGGTGCGGGAATCATAAACGGAATCATTTCATAATCAATATCCATTTTCATCCGCTTGATGCCTGCCAGAGAAAGAATCGTAGCGTCAAAGTCTCCTTCTTCAAGTTTCTGGAGACGGGTCTGGATATTTCCCCGGATGTCTGAAAACTCTGCATGCGGGAAATTTTTCAGCCAGAAAGCTCTTCTTCTTAAGCTGCTGGTCGCTAATTTAAGTTCATGAAGTTCTTTAGTTTTTGCCGATTCTTTACGGATCAGAACATCCTGAGGGAAATCCCGCTCTAAGTAAGAAACGATTTCAAGATGTTCAGGAAGTTTGGTGGGTACATCTTTTAAGGAATGTACGGCAATATCGATTTCGTCATTCAGTAACGCGACATCGAGATCCCGGGTAAAAACCCCTGTAATTCCCAGGGCATATAACGGCTGGGAAAGATTTTTATCCCCTGAAGATAAGATAGGGACAATTTCCGTTAAATAATTGTTGTTCTGAAGGTGCCTCGCAACTTCTCTCGCCTGCCAGAGGGCCAGCGCGGAATTTCTGGTTCCGATTCTAATGCTTTTCATTGAATTCGTTGTTGGGTTGTTCAACTAATATTTCGTGCATTAATTTACTAATTTCTTCGGCTTTTAACGGGTTGTCGATGATATATTTTGCAAAACGGTTGGTGATTTTCTGAATCATTTTATCGGAAAGCTCCATGTCCGTGATGTTTATGTATTTATTTTTCTTGTAAAAATTGTGCATTTCGTTGCGTTCCATATTTTTGAGGACCGCTTTAAAATGGTGGATATTCGGGGCCAGCCTTCGCTTTTTCTCCCATTCCAGGAAATCTTTCGTCATCTCCTTGATGATTTTTTCTGCTTTCGGGATTTCTTTTTCACGCTGCTGGATGGTCTCCTGAATCTGCTTGGAAAGTTCATCCACGTCAATCAGCGTCACATTCTTATTATCCGTTACGTTTTTATCTACGTTGTTCGGGATCGAAAGATCGATCACCAGCGTTTCCTTTCCGTTCGGGAAGTGGGACTTGTTAACAATCGGATGCCGTGCTCCGGTAGCGACGATTAAAATATCGGTTCCGCTCAGTTCCTTGTCGAAATCGGCATAGTCGATATGAGGGATCCTGTACTTTTCAGAAATCTTCTCAGCAGTTTCCTGCGTCCGGTTCGCAATCTTTATTTTCGGCTGGTAAACATGCTTCACCAGGTTTTCTACCGTATTCTGCCCGATTTCCCCGACGCCCAGCAGCAGGATGTTTTTTTCGGTAATCCTTTTCTGGTTGTTCAGGATGTAATGCACGGCAGCGTAGGAAACGGAAGCCGCTCCGTTGGAAATCCCCGTTTCGTTCTTGATCCTCTTTGAAATCTGAATGGCTGAATTAATGGCCCGCTCAAGATAAGGATTGGAATTCTGTCTTTCCTTTTTGAAACGGTTGTAAGCTTTTTTAATCTGCCCGATAATTTCGAAATCTCCGATAATCTGGCTTTCCAGACCGGCTGCTACCCGGAAAAGATGCTTCAGGGCTTCCTCTTTCGTCAGGATATTGGCAAACTGCATAAAGTCCATCAGGTTGACGCCAATGGTTTTGCAGTATTCTTCAGCCACAAGAAGATAATTCGGCGAAGTGGTATAGATTTCGGTTCTGTTACAGGTAGAAACCACAAAAGCGTCCCCTAAGTCTTCATTATGAATCCGGGTAACGAAGTTCTTGATGTTTTCATCAAAAAATGCAAACTTCCCTCTCGTTTCGGTATCAGCTTTTTCGAAACTGATGGAAAGGACGGCGAAATTCGAGGTCTGATGTATGTTGGAATACTGTAACATAAGCGGGGCAAATTTACGTTTTTTTTCACAAAACACCTTCTGAAAATGTATATGATAATTATCGTAAATAACTATTTTTGGATGCTTCTAAATAAGGGTTTTCTCTGATGAAACAATTCCGGATCACCTGAAAGTCCGTTAATGTTTTTAAGAATTTCAGGCCTGAATATTTTCTATACTTTTCATATTTTCAGTCTGTGAACTTCAGGCCTTTCTTCAATGTCGCTTCAATACTGGGAAAATCTTGAATATGGTTGAATTCAGGCTCTGTAAATACTTCACGTAAAAGTTAATAACCGTGCAGAAATTTTAATAAAATTTTAACCAAATTAAATACGCGTGAAATTTCTTTACACGTCTTAAATTTATATCTTTGTAATTCCTTAAAATACCAGAAGTAAAAAGTATGAGTTTATTCGATATGTTTACGCAAGAGATTGCGATAGACCTTGGTACTGCCAACACCCTTATCATCCATAATAATAAAATTGTTATAGATCAGCCGTCGATTGTTGCTATTGAGCGTTCTACCGGCAGACCGATTGCCGTAGGGGAGCAGGCAAAACACATGCAAGGTAAAACTCATGAGGACATTAAGACCATCCGTCCGCTGAAAGACGGGGTGATCGCCGATTTCCACGCTTCTGAACATATGATTAAGGAGTTCATCAAAAAGATTCCGGGAATCAAGGGTAAATTCATTCAGCCTGCTTTAAGGATCGTTATCTGTATTCCTTCAGGGATTACGGAAGTTGAAAAAAGGGCGGTAAGAGACTCGGCACAGAAAGTAAATGCCAAAGAAGTCCGCCTGATCTATGAACCGATGGCGGCTGCAATAGGAGTCGGGATCGACGTTCAGAAACCGGAAGGAAACATGATCATCGACATAGGCGGTGGTACTACCGAAATTGCCGTAGTGGCTTTGGGAGGTATCGTCTGCGATAAATCCGTAAAAATTGCCGGAGACGTATTTACCAATGATATTGCTTATTACCTGCGAACACACCATAACCTTTATATCGGGGAAAGAACTGCGGAGAGAATCAAAATCGAAGTAGGTTCTGCCGTTGAAGATCTGGATGTGGATATTGAAGATATTCCGGTACAGGGAAGAGACCTGATCACCGGGAAGCCGAAAGAAATTATGGTCGGCTATAAGGAAATTGCCAGAGCACTGGATAAATCCATTATCAGGATTGAAGACGCCGTAATGGAAACCCTTTCCTTAACTCCGCCGGAACTGGCAGCAGATATTTACAAAACAGGAATTTACCTTGCAGGAGGAGGAGCTTTGCTGAGAGGTCTTGCAGACCGGTTGCATAAGAAGACAGGCCTTCCGGTATTTGTAGCGGAAGATCCGTTGAGAGCGGTTGTACGCGGAACCGGTATTGCCCTTAAGAATATGGATAAATTCAATTTCCTGATTAAATAATTCTAACCTTTTACGAAACACATCTGAATGGGATTTTTGCTGAGATTATTTTCAAAGAATGCACTTTTTGTCTTCTTTATATTTCTGCAAATCATTGCTCTTGTTCTGATATTCTCTAAAAATGCCATGCAGCAATCCTGGATTGCGGGCCAATCGGCTGCGCTGAATTCCTGGGTGTCCGGCTATATAGATGAAGGGGTTTCGTACCTCAAGCTGAAACAGACCAACGAAGACCTTGTCACCCAAAATAAGGCACTGATGACTGAACTTTACGGAAAACAGGGAGCTAAAAATCCAATGTTCAGAAAAGTTCATGATACCCTGGGCGGTGGCCAAATCTATACTTTTGTAGATGGGGAAATCGTCTTCAACAGCATCAACCGGAGAAATAATTATTTTACGATCAACAGAGGGCGACGGGACGGCGTATTTCCACAGATGGGCGTTATGGCGCCGAAGGGAATTGCCGGGATCGTCATCAACGCTACCGACAGTTATGCATTGGTGCAGTCGGTTTTAAGTGTAAATAAAATCAGGATCAATGCTGCCTTAAAAAATTCGGGTTATTTTGGGACACTTACCTGGACCGGAGAAAACTCACGGGTTATGCATCTGGCAGATATTCCCAAGTATGTAGCCCTGAAAGTAGGGGATACCGTGGTAACAGACGGTAAATCCGCCATTTTTCCGAAAGGGGTGATGATCGGAACCATTGCAGGCTATTCCGTTGATAATAAAACAGGCTTCTGGGATATTTCCGTGGAACTGAGTGAAAAAATGGGCGCGCTGAGTAAAGTATACGTAGTGAAAAACCTGAAAAAAGCTGAAGTTCAGAAAATCCAGGATACCATGCAGGCTGTAATAAAAAAGGAAAATGATTAGCAGGACTTTATTTACGGACATATTGATTATGATTTTCCTGGTGGCATTACAGATTTTTGTGCTGAACAGGATCACGATCTTCGGAAAGTATACGCCGGTGCTGTATCCCGTATTCGTCATGTTCTATCCGTTCTTCAGAAACCGGTTCCAGTTTCTGGCTTTAAGTTTTTTAATAGGGCTTGCCGTAGACGGTTTTCTGGGGACCTGGGGAATCAATGCATTTGCCACTACCCTGATCGCTTATTTCAGGACTTTGATTTTCAGGACTTCTACCGATACTTCTACGGATTTCTTCTCCTTTCAGTCCCTCCAATGGGCGCAGTTTTTGCTCTTCTTATTTTCAAGCATCTTTTTACACCAGCTTTTGGTACAGTATATCGAGTTCTTTAAGCTGAGCAGATTTTTTGATATATTGCTTAATGTATTGGTAACCAGTGGAATTTCATTTGTATTTATTATTATTTACGCATTAATATTTAAAATCAAACATAAAGTTTGAACACACGTTATTTAAAAATATTTTCCGTTCTCATTGTTCTCGCCCTGATTTTCATAGCGAGAATTGCTTATTTACAGCTTTTCACGGACCGGTACGCCCTTAATGCAGCCAATACCTCCATTAAAATCGAATATGTTATTCCGCAGCGGGGTGTTATTTTCGACCGGAATGGGAAAATCCTGGTAGGAAACCAGCCGGCTTATGAAATTTCCTTCACCCAGGCACTGATGAGACCTGATTTCGATACAATAGGATTCTGTAATCTGATGAAGATCTCGAAAAATGATTTTATCAGGACAATCGAAAATATTAAAAAGGAAAAATACTATTCCAAGCTGACGCCGATGACGTTCATGAAAAACCTGAGCAGGGAAGATATTGCCAGGGTTCAGGAAATTATATTCAAATATCCGGCATTCAGCATCGTTTCCAGGCCTCAGCGTCAGTATGAGGTGTCTACTTCCGGAAACCTTCTGGGGTACACCAGTGAAGTAAACGAAAGGGAAATCAAAAAAGACTCGGCTTACTATTTGCCTGGGGATTTCATCGGGAAAACAGGAATCGAAAAGGCTTACGAAAAGGAACTCCGCGGTGTAAAAGGAATGAAGTACATTCAGAAAGACATCCGTCTGCGGAACGTAGGGCCTTATAAAAACGGATCGCTGGATAAAGACGTCATTACCGGAAAAGACATTACGCTGACTATCGATTACGACCTTCAGCGCATGGCAGAAGAAATGCTGGTGAACAAGCATGGCGCCATCGTAGCCATAGACCCGAATAACGGGGAAGTGCTGGTTGCAGCAACAGGTCCCGATATCGACCCGAATTTATTTACGGGACCTAACAAATCGAGGAATTTATACGCCTTATCCAAAGATACCATTTACGAAAACAAACCGACTTTCGATAGATCGCTGCAGGCTGCTTATCCGCCGGGTTCCACCTTTAAATTGCTGACGGCTTTAGCAGCGATGCAGATGGGCGTGATGGATGAAAATACGATTTTCCCGTGTGGCGGCGGATTTTATTATAAAGGAAAAAGAATTAAAGGCCACGGCGGTGCAGATCCGCTGATCCCTTCGATCCAGGTTTCCAGCAATTGTTTCTTTACCTATGCTTTTATTGCCATTCTTAAAAAATATCCTTTGAATCCTTCCAGAGGTGTTGATGAATGGAAAAAAATTATGAGCAGTTTCGGGGTCGGAGAATTTTTGAATAACGATTTTGCAGTAGGCGCAAGGGGGCGGATTCCTTCCGGAGACTTCTATGAGAAAAGATTCAAGGCAATGATCAAGGCCAGCGGTTCCAAAAGGACTGATTTTAAAAACTGGGATGAAATGTCTACCGGGGCCATTTACAACGGAATGGGGCAGGGTGACGTTCTGGTAACGCCGCTGCAATTGGCCAATTATGTTTCTGCCATTGCCAACAAGGGCTGGTATTATACGCCGCACATCGTGAAAGGCATCGACGGAAAACCAAATCCTGATCCGAGATTCAGGAAAAAACATTATACGCTGGTCGATAAAAAGCATTTCGATCCGGTTCTGCGGGGAATGGAAGCGGTGGTACTCAGAGGTACGGCACACGGGTTAAAGTCAAGTGATTTTACCCAGCTGGCCAAAACCGGTACGGCACAGGTTCCGCAGGGGAAAGACAACTCTATTTTTGTGCTGATTGCTCCTGCCGACAAACCGAAAATTGTGGTGGCAGCCGTCATGGAGCATGCAGGATTCGGGGCTACCTGGGCAGGCCCGGCCGCCACGGTTATTGCAGAAAAATATATTACCGGTGATGTAAAACGTGATTTCCTTTACAAAAAAATGGTTACCTCCAGCTTTATGCCCGAATACAAACGACAGTGGATTGCCGACCTGAAGCGTAAAGGGTTGTATAAGCCCAGTGAAGATTCCATTAAGCAGAAAAGAATTCAGGACAGCCTGAAGCTGGTAAAAGAGCAGAAGGAAAAGCTGAAGAAAAAAATAGACGAAGAGAAGAATCCTAAAAATACAAAAACGGTTAAGCAATGAAATGGGCAGAAGGGATAGATAAACTGGGTCTCGGCCTGTATTTCCTGCTTTGTGCTTTTGCCATCGCAAATATTTACAGTGTGGACCAGAAACTCGGCGAAAAGCAATTGATATTTTTCGGGATCTCCCTGTTTGTAGGATTGGTCATCTTTGTCGGAAGAAGCAAGTTTTTCGAAAACATGTCGGGAATTATTTATATCGGCGGTGTTTTGCTGCTGGTCGGTCTTTTTCCATTCGGTAAAGAGATTCTCGGGCAGAAAAACTGGTATAAATTCGGGAGCTTTACGATGCAGCCGGTGGAATTTGCGAAGATAGGAACTGCCCTGATGCTCGCCAATTATGTTTCCGGTCCGGAATTTAACCTGAAAAACCGGAAGTCCCTGCTGACGACACTGGCTATCATAGGGGTACCGGCGGTAGTGGTGCTGGCTATTCCCGATGTCGGTTCGATGCTGGTGTTTATCGCATTCTTTATTGCTTTATACCGTGAAGGGTTAAGCGGAATGCTATTCGGGGTCGGATTTTTATTTGCCGGCGTATTCCTGATTTCATTGGCGGTGGATCCTATCTGGGTTGCACTTGCCATTGTTGTGATTGTCGGCGGATACATCGTGATGAATTATTACAAAATGTCGTGGAACGTTATTTCCATTTCGGGCATTGTGGGTTCTGTCGTGCTTTTATGCGGCCTGGCTTTCGGGTCGCCTTACATTTTAGAAAAGCTGCCCAAACACCAGCGGGAAAGAATCGAGGTTCTTTTCAAAGGGGAAAAGGCATTCCGGGATACTTCGGGCTATAATTTACTTTATTCCAAAACAGCCATCGGCTCCGGAGGACTTTGGGGGAAAGGATACCGGGAAGGTTCCGTTACCCAGGGGAAATTCGTCCCGGAGCAGGAAACCGATTATATTTTCTGTACCGTAGGTGAAGAGTGGGGCTTTGCAGGAAGCGCCGTTTTGATTCTTTGCTATATGATTTACATCGGGCGGATCTATTACCTGGCAGAACAGCAGAAATCGGGCTTTAACCGTGTATTCGGGTACTGTTTTGCCTCGATCCTTTTGATGCACTTTACGATCAATTTAGGGATGGTAATGGGGCTTTTCCCGACAGTAGGGATTCCGCTGCCGTATTTCAGTTACGGAGGCAGTTCGCTGCTTGCGTTTTCGATAATGACTTTTATCTTTTTTAAACTGAATTATTCGGATAAGAACAGCCTGGTGTAAAAGCCGGAAGCAGGACGATCGGTGCCGGAAGCTTACAATTGTTTAACAAAATAACAATTCCAGATCGTTCGAACTTCAAACATAGTAAAAGCTTCGGTAACACCGTTTTTGAGAACTGGGGCGATTGATTATATTATTGACCGGGAAAAATTTTCAGTTTCCAGCTTGCTTTATCCAACCGATTAATTAGATTTACTTCGTGTTTACGTTAACTTATTTCCAATAATAATGACAGGCAGCTATTTCTCAGATCAGCACTTTGAAAACAAAGACTTTACAAAGGAATCTTTTAATAAAGGAGAATACGAAAACTGTATATTCCGCAACTGTAATTTTGAATATGCAGATCTTTCCCGGTGCAGTTTCAACGATTGTGAATTTACCGGATGCAACCTGAGTATGGCAAAACTGGTGTCTACCGCTTTCCGGGAAGTGGTTTTCAAAGAATGCAAGATGTTCGGATTGCAGTTTAATGACTGTAATGAATTCGGGCTTTCTTTTCAGTTTGAAGACTGCCTGCTCAACAATTCTGTTTTTTACAAAACTTCCCTTAAGAAACTCCGCTTTAAAAATTCCAGGTTAATGGAGGTGGATTTTTCAGAAGCCGATTTATCCAATGCCGTCTTTACCGGCTGCGATTTTTCAGGAGCGGTTTTCGATCGTACGAACCTTGAAAAAGCGGATTTCAGGACTTCGATCCGTTACTCTATTAATCCCTCGTCAAACAGGCTGAAACAGGCCAGATTTTCCCTCTCTGAAATTCACGGGCTTCTCGGTCATTTAGATATTGAAATCGACAGGAACAGCTGATTGATGGCTGGAAGAGGGAAGATGGATGCAGGAAGTCTCAAGCTATTATAAAAAAAGAAGTAAAACCATTAAATCAATGATTTTACTTCTTATATGATTTACACAGCAAAATTCTTGGATTCCATATAGGATCTTGCTTCGGCTGAAGTGTCAAATCTTAAAACCTGATAAGCAGAAAGCAGAAACTCTGTAGTAGTCTTATCAGATATATCCAGATAAAATGAATCTGCTGAATCATGGTCAACATAGGCGCAGGAACCAATAGTCTGCCATATGTTCTTAGCGGAAGATTGAAATTGGCTGAGTTGAAAGCTATCCCGATTCCAAAGAAAGAAAGCAGGATTACCTTGTAATATCTTTATATCAAAAGTAATAATGTACCAGCCTTTTTTAACCGTATTGACATCACTGTTTATAAGTTTTACATATTGATTACTTGAAGTAAATGGAATTATAAACTTATTCGAACTGCTAAAAAGTCGTGAATCGGATATAATCTGGCCGTCTATATTATTGAAAGTTCCGCCTCCGAATTTTTCTATGCTTTCAAGTGAAATGGAATTGATTTTATTTATGTAATTAGAAGTTTTACCAATTCTTGGAAGAAGAATGGCACTTCTGGCTACAGCATTATAAGAATTGTTATCTACAGCAGCTAATTTATCGAAGCTAAAATTGTCAACAACATAAATATTTTCACTGGTAGGTAAACCTTTTACGGTTGTAGGATTACGAAGTAAAATATTGCTGTTATTTCCCAATACCGTTGAAGGTGCTCCTAATACGCCGGGATCTGCTTCTACAGAGCAATCAACAGCATTTAATGTTATATTGCTTCCATTAATATAAACGTCAGTTAGTCTTCCGTTATTGACAGAGTATACTGAATTTTCTCCTTCGAAAATATGAGAATGCGGATTAATCAGGATAGAGTTTTTAGTCGAGTTATTCCAGCTGTCAATGGAGATTTGGCTGCCAGAAAAGATTTGCCCGTTAGCTTCATTCCAGCAGGAATTAAAGATTACCGGTAAAAATATATTATCTGTATTGATATAAGTAGCGATATTATTAAGCTGAAATATTACATTATTAAAAGCAACGCCACCAAAACCATCTGTACGGTTGTGTATATAAATTCCAATTTCATTAGATGAAAATTCTCCGCCAAAGAAATATTTATTTCCGGCATGCATCGCATCACCTCCACCTATTGTTTTAAATTTATTATCAATAAAATAGGCGCCATATTTATTGGAATTAAATCCCGTAGAATAAAATTCGACACCAATATTTCCAAACAAAGCCTGAATTCCTTTTTCTAAATCTTTAAAATATACGTTTCTAAAAACAACATTTCCAGAATATTCATCATATTTTTCATGTTGATATTCATTTTCATGACTTTTTGAAAAAGAAAATCCAATGCCTGTTTTATTTTTTCCCATTAATGTAAAATTGGAAAACTCGGTTCCGTACGTCCAGAAGGGGCCTTTACCTCGATATAAGATAGCGGCCTTTGTTATATCAAACGGCTTTAGACAAGTCTTTGAAGTACCTGCACCGGATAAGATGATTTTCTTTTCCAGTATAACATTAATTAGATATGTTCCTTCAGGAAAATAAATATTCTTATTTATTTTTGCTGCATCCTGTGCGGCTGCCGTATCATCAGTAGAGCCGTCGCCTTTGGCTCCAAACCATTTTACATTTATATAATTATTTGGGAGTACTCTTCTATAATATTTGCCATCAACATTTTTGTAAATTATTCCATCAGTTCCAATGTTACTGATAAGTTCACCGTCATATGTATATACTGCCTCTTCAAAAACAGTCCACTCTCCTGTATAAGGATCATTTAATTCAATTGTATTCATTTTTTTAATTTTAATATAATTCTCTAAACTCTTGCAAGAAGTTTTCTAAATTCAAAGGTAATAGGGTGGTACGTCAAAACACGTCGTATTATATTAAAATTTATGATTGTTGTAAAAAATAAAAAAACCATCAGCATCTGATGGTTTCATTATTTAAATCAATTATTTAAAATTAAAAACTTGTTCCGTTGGAAGCGGGAGTAGTTGTTGCCAGGTTATTGTAGGCTTCCCCGTTCGCGTTGATGATTCTTTTTCCGAACCTGTATTTTGGTCCCCAGTACGAATCATTCAGTGATGAAATCATAACCCCTTTCGATGTTGCGGCGTGAATAAATTTTACTTCACCGTTTTCATCTACACTTTCTACGATACCTACGTGTGAAATTCTTCTTCCATGAGAAAAGAAAATAAGATCTCCTTTCTGAAGGTTTTCTTTGTCTATCTTTTCTCCTTCTTCAGACTGGGAAGCAGCAACTCTTGGTAAGCTAAGTCCTGCAGCAGCGCCGAAAACGGAAAGAACGAAAGCAGAACAGTCGATCCCGTTTCTTGTCATTCCTCCATAGCGATAAGGGGTACCGATGTAGGTTTGTGCTTCCGTTAAAATGTTGTCGATGGTGGTATTGTGTTTGATTGCTTTTGCAATCTCGGAATTTTTAATAGAATTTTTGGCGTTTGCCAAAGCAGCGGCTTTCTCTGCCAGAAAGGAGTTGATAAGTTTCTGCTTATCCTGTTCCATTTTGTTGGTTTCAAGGGAAGCCAGTTTGGCATCTGTTTTGTACTCTTTAGCGTAAGTAGCTGGTTTTGAAACGACGTAGTTGGTAACACATGATTGTAACGATACTGTAGAAACGAAAGCAACTAGATAAAACAAAACTCTTTTCTTCATATATATTTGATTACCGTGTTAAAAGGATTAGTATATTTTCAAAAGCAATACAAAAATATAGAATCCGCATAAAAGCACCTTGATATGACAATTGTCAGGTTCTTTATTTAACACATTTTAACATATTTTTTAAGTATGTTAAAGAAAAATAAACCGCAACCGCCTATTTTAGGTAGACTTGCGGTTTTTTTTATTAAGATTCTTTAACAAAATTATCGGTAAGTCAGTCAGAATTGAGTGTCATAAAAACTTTATTTCAAAAAACGGCTTTTTAAAAGGTGTTAATAAATAATTGATTACAAGCTTGGTTGGATGATTTAATTCCACTATTTCCCTTGACTGCCCGGTTTAGAATAGATCTTAACATTATTCATGAATCATAAAATATCTTTTAAGGAAATTAGCAGCAAACCACAAAAAAACTCCCCGGCAGAGCCGGAGAGTTTCACTAATATGGAACTTTACAAATGTTACTTTGTAAATAACATTTCTCTGTATTTCGTCATTGGCCAAAGCTCATCATCTACCATCATCTCAAGATCATCAGAAGCTTCTCTGATCACATCAAATAAAGGTTTTACGGTGTTGCAGTATTCTTCTGCCTGTTTCTGGCTTTCCGTTAACGCTTTTGCCGCTTCTCTGGCTTTGATAAGGTCTTCAACGCCTAATTTAATTTTAGATACGTTTTCAGAGATATTTGTAATCAGGCTCATCTGTTCTTTCGCTAAAGACTTAAATTCGCCTTCTCCGAAGATTTCTTTAAGACCTTTTACATTCTCGATCAGTCTGTTCTGATAGTTCAGCGCGGAAGGAATGATGTGGTTTCTTGCGATATCACTCAATACTCTTGCCTCAATATCGATAACGGTAGAATATTTTTCCAGTTTGATTTCGTTTCTGGCTTCTACTTCACGGTGCGTGAAAATGCCCATCTCTTCATAAAGGGCAAGGAATTTTTCATCCATTTCCTGCTTTAAAGCTTCAGGAGTGGTTTTCAGATTATTCAGTCCTCTTTTCTCAGCCTCTTTTGCCCAGTCATCGGAATATCCGTCGCCTTCAAACATGATGCTTTTGCACTGCTTGATGTATTCTCTCAATACATTGAAGATCGCTTCGTCTTTTTTAAGTCCTGTCTCAATTAAAGCATCCACTTCTTTTTTGAAGTCGCTTAACTGTTTTGCTGCGATGGTATTCATTACCGTCATGGATTCTGCACAGTTGGCCGAAGAACCTACAGCTCTGATCTCGAATTTATTTCCGGTAAATGCAAATGGAGAAGTTCTGTTTCTATCGGTATTGTCCAATAAAATTTCAGGAATTTTTCCAACAACATTTAATTTTAATTCTGTTTTCTCTTCAGGGGAAAGTTTTCCGCTGGTTACTTTTTCAAGTTCCTCCAGTACGCTGAACAGCTGGCTTCCGATAAACACGGAGATAATGGCCGGCGGCGCTTCGTTGGCTCCTAGTCGGTGGTCGTTGCTTGCAGAAGCGATACTTGCTCTCAAAAGATCCGCATACTCATGCACCGCTTTGATGGTGTTTACGAAGAACGTTAAGAACTGTAGGTTTTTCTTAGGATTTTTTCCAGGGCTCAACAGGTTTTCCCCGGTATCGGTAGCCAGAGACCAGTTGTTGTGCTTTCCGCTTCCGTTTACACCGGCAAACGGCTTTTCGTGGAAAAGGATGTGGAAATGGTGTCTGTGGGCGATTCTTGCCATCACGTCCATCAACAGAGAGTTGTGGTCTACAGCAACGTTTACTTCCTCAAACATCGGAGCCAGCTCAAACTGGTTCGGGGCCACCTCGTTGTGTCTTGTTGTTACCGGGATCCCCAGTTTCATACATTCGATTTCCAGCTCCTTCATGAAGTTCATGACTCTTGTTGGAATAGAACCGAAATAGTGGTCGTCTAACTGCTGTCCTTTTGCAGGAGAGTGTCCCAATAACGTTTTACCCGTTAGTACAAGATCCGGACGGGATTGGTATAATGCGGAATCAACCAGGAAATATTCCTGCTCCCAACCTAATGTAGGCGTTACTTTGGTTACGTTTTTATCGAAGTACTGCATTACATTGGTCGCTGCCTCGTCTACTGCGTTCAATGCTCTTAACAGCGGAGCTTTGTAATCCAGTGTTTCTCCGGTATACGAAATAAAAATCGAAGGGATACATAAAGTGGTTCCCATAATGAACGCCGGGGAAGTAGGATCCCACGCCGTGTAACCTCTTGCTTCAAAAGTGTTTCTGATTCCTCCATTCGGGAAAGAAGATGCATCCGGCTCCTGCTGGATTAATAGGTTTCCGCTGAATCTCTCGATGGCTCTTCCTCCTTCAATCGGGGTGAAGAACGAATCGTGTTTTTCGGCAGTGCTTCCTGTAAGTGGCTGAAACCAGTGCGTGTAGTGGGTTACCCCTTTGCTCATGGCCCAGTCTTTCATTGCTACGGCTACCTGGTCTGCAATGTGTCTCTGGATTTTGGTTCCTTTTTTCACGGCATCCATGATAGAATTGAATGCTTCTTTCGTTAAATATTCTCTCATGGTTTCTTCTGAGAAAACATTCTGGCAGAATAATTCTGACAGTTTTACAGGAACTTCAACAGAATTATCTCTTCTAAAGTCCTTGAATGGTAAAGTTTCTAACGCTTTGAATCTTAAAGTTGACATATTAGGTTTGATTTTACGGGGCAAATTTACGAAAAAATTGAATTGAAAATATTTTTACCCTTAAAATTTAAGGGGGTTAATCTAAATTTAACAAAAAATTAAACAAAGATTTGAATTTTTAAGAGGGGTTTTGGTAATGTGTTTGAAATTTACGTTCAATTTCATTTAAATTAAAGCACTTTATATGTAATGTCTGATAAATTTTGATAATAAAAAACGGCGGATGATATCATCGAAGCCTGCTTTTTCATAAAAGCCTGTTTGTCTAGCCCTGATTGCAGCGGCATCCTTTTTCCGGAAGGCCTTTGCTTCGGCGAAAAAGATACAGCGGAAAGCAGGTTCCCGGCTCCTGAAGATCGGCCGGATGGTCGCAATGTATAACGAAGGTGGTAATGGAAGTTTAAAGGATCGGGAATGCTTACCTGCCGGAGCCAAATAAATGCATTCCATACCTTATATATAATGTTAAGCCACTTATTAAAAGTTACTTAAAATAAAGTTGGGCGGAGATTTTGTATATTTGTGTGAAATTTATTTTATGACAAATTCTAGAGCAAGAGAAACAACGGAAGCAATTGAAAGATTGTATATTTCTATGAGACACCTCTTTTACAGAGGTTTTTTTAAACCTGCCGGTGTTTCGGGGGAGACGATCAGAAGTTTGTTGAAGACCATTAATCCTGAGATTTACGGAAGTATGAATATTCCGAGCAAGCTGGAGCTAGACGGGTTGATGTACGTGCTGGACAGGCTTCCGGAAGGAATTGAAGAATGTGCTTTCATTCATCTTACCTCGGATGAAGGGTTTGATAAAGGAAGTTTCGAACCGATTGTTCCCAAAAAGAGAAGAAGAAACTGTTACCGGATCGACGAACACCAGATGAATATTGAAGTTCTTTTGGGCCGTTCCGAGATTTATGACATTCTTACCCACCTTACCTTTTTATTTATAGAAGCGGACAAGATCCGTAACCTGGCTTTTGCCCAGGATGAAAACTGGAAGCCGACCCGCGCTTTTAAGATCATCGAAGAAGTGGTGAAAGGCGAAAAAAAATTCAGCAGAAAGGAAAAAGAAGTGGCGCTGATTCATCTGTCTTCTTTAATAGGAAGGACTTTTGATGAAACGTTGAGGGCATACAATACTTTCGGGGACGATGACAATCCGGACCGCCTGTTTAAAATCATCTACAACCTAGCGAAAGTAAGCCTGGAAGATGCCAAACAGACAAGGGAAAGAGAAATCCATTTCAGCTCGATTCTCAGAGAAAGGGTAGGGCATCACTACTTCGGTGAAAAGTGGGCTCATAAAGTAAAGGAAGTTTTGTATGAAAACGATCTTCACATGCGTCCGCTGCATATTATTTCTGCCAACATGCACTCAGTGAAAAATATGCTGTATGCCAACGATGCCTTAAAAAAGAAAGACCACAAAGAAGTCGATTATAAATTATACGGCGAGATTTCCGATAAGAAAGACCTTCGAGACAAAGTATCCAAATATGCTCAGGACGAGGGGATGATCTATATTAATGACAAGAGCGGAAGCAACATCGACGTCCAGATTATTGATCTGAGCAAGACCAACCTTAAAAATACGCCTTTCAGCGATATAAAATACGGAGGAGATGATGTGATCATGGTCTTCGATTATGCTTTCGGCGAGCAGGCTTTTGAGGTAATGGATGAATTGCTGAGGCCTTTCGAGCATAAAGGGGAAGTGTATATGATGAAAGTAAAATCGGTATCGATTATGGGTAAAGCAGGTATTCTTGCCGGCGGAAAAGGCGATATCATGATCCCGACCTCTCATATTTTTGAAGGAACGGCCGATAATTATCCTTTTGAAAATGCCCTGAAGCTGGAAGATTTTAAAGATGATGAACTGTTAGCATTCGAAGGGCCGATGATTACCGTTTTGGGAACCTCGTTGCAGAACAGGGATATCCTTTCTTATTTTATGAATACTTCATGGAAAGCGATCGGGCTCGAAATGGAAGGTGCGCATTACCAGAAAGCGATCCAGGTGGCCTCCAAGATCAGGCATCATATTACTCCGGATCTGTTTGTGATGTATGCGTACTACGCTTCGGATAACCCATTGGAAACCGGCAGTACCCTTTCTTCCGGTGGTTTGGGATTAACAGGCGTGAAACCGACTTATCTGATTACTTTAAAAATTCTTGAGAAAATTTTGCGCAGCGCAAAGAAAGAGCTTTTCGCTTAATTTGACGTCTTATGATATTATCATCCTTCAAGGTTTTAAAACCTTGAAGGATTTTTTTATTTCCCACAGATTATACAGATTTTCACGGAGGATTGCGTATAAAAATATGCATGACCTTTATAGAAACTGGTCTGCCATCTTAACCGAATACGTCATTCAGAATAGGAAAAATAATTATCTTTAAAAAAATTACAACCAATGAGTACCGTATTACAATTAGCCAAAAGATTTCGTGAAGTATTACTGGACGGTCTATGGATTGCCAATACCAATTTTAAAGATCAACTTTCTGATGTAACCTGGGAGCAGGCAGTAGCAAAAGTCGGTTCGCTGAATACCATTGCCATGCTGACTTTCCATATCGATTATTATATCGCAGGATTAATTGATGTTTTTGAAGGCGGCGATCTGGAGATCAGGGATCGATACAGTTTGAGTCTTCCGCCGGTTGAGTCCCGGCAACAATGGGAAACGCTTGTAAATAAACTTTTAAGTGATGCCGAACAGTTTGCAAGTCTATTGGAACAAATGCCCGAAGCTAAAATGAATGAACCTTTCGCTAATGAAAAATACGGGACTTACCTCAGAAATATTGACGGAATGATTGAACATTGCTATTATCATTTAGGGCAGATTACTTTGATTAAAAAGCTGGTAATTTCAACTGCAAATTAGCATAAAGCGATCAGCCGGATTTAACCGCCAGCAAAAATTTAATCTAATTCTAACTAAAAGACCTCATCATTCCTCTTTGTTTGAGGTTTTTATTTTAAATACTTACCTTTAGAAAAATAAAATTTTAAATGAAAAAATCGGTTGCAATCCTGTTTGCGTTTATCATTTCACAGTTTCATGCCCAGCAGGGTCCTTATTATCAGCAGAGTGCGAAATACAAGATGGATATTGATGTCAACGCTGAAAAATTTACCTATGAAGGGAAACAGACTTTAGACTATAAAAACAATTCGCCGGATGAGCTGGATGTGGTGTATTTCCATCTGTACTGGAATGCCTTTAAGCCCGGCTCGATGATGGATCAGCGGGTGGCCGGACAGGGAAAAAACGGGGATTCCAGATTGCAGAAAGACGGAGTTTCCAGACTGGCTTCGATTCCTAAAGACCAGGAAGGCGCACAAAATATTCATTGGATTAAGCAAAATGGGAAAACTCTGAAGTTTGAAATCCAGGAAACCGTGATGAAAGTTTATCTGGCAGAACCGGTTAAGCCGAATTCATCCACCACGTTTACGCTGGAATGGGATGCCGTCATTCCGCAGCAGATCAGACGAAGCGGAAGAAACAACCGGGAAGGAGTGGATATGACGATGACCCAATGGTACCCGAAGATCGCAGAGTACGATTACGACGGATGGGCAACGTTCGATTATATCGGAAGGGAGTTTCATGCCCCGTTCTCTGATTTTGACGTTACCATTAAAATCAATAAAGATTATGTGATCGGAGCAGGCGGAATCCTTGAAAATCCTGCAGAGGTAAAAGGCTATGATGCCAATGCTAAAATAAAAGCCGATAAAAACAAAGCCACCTGGAAATGGACGGCGAAAAATATCCTGGATTTTGCCTGGGCTGCAGACCGAGACTATATTGTTAAAAGCTTCGATGTTCCGCAGGGTCCGAAAGTCTTTTTGGTGTATCAGAACAATGACAAAACAAAAGTATGGGAAGAGGCACAGCCTTATCTTACAAAATATTACCAGCTGATGAATGCCCATTTCGGAAAGTATGTATATCCAACCTATGCCTTTATCCAGGGCGGCGACGGCGGGATGGAGTACGGAATGTGTACCATGATTTTAGGGGAAGCCAAAGATATTGAAGGATTGATGGGATTGATGGCCCATGAAGGAGCCCACTCGTGGTATCAGCAGATGCTGGCGACCAACGAGCCGATGCGTCCGTGGATGGATGAAGGGTTTACCAGCTATGCGGAAGGCTATGTCATGAACCAGCTGTTTCCACCGGCCCAAAAACTTCCGAATCCGTTTTTCAATTCGATCAATGGCTATCGGAATTTCGTTAAAAAGGGGATCGAAGAGCCTGCCATCTGGCTGGGCGATCACCATGACAACGGAACTTCTTATACCTATGCGTCGTATGTAAAAGGGGAATTGTACCTGGTGGAATTGGGATACATCATGGGTGAGCAGAATCTTGCCAAAACCCTGAAGCAGTATTATGACCAGTGGGCCCTGAAGCATCCTTCCGACCGGGATTTCCTGCATATTGCACAGAAAGTTTCAGGGATGGACCTGAAATGGTTCCAGAACTACTGGATCAATACCACCAAAACCATCGATTACGGAATCAAGGATATAAAGTATGACGCCAAATCCACCACCATCACCCTGGTGAATAACGGGCAGGTTCCGATGCCGATCGATTTCAGCATCATGACCGCTGATAAAAAAATCGTGAATTACCAGATCCCAATGAATATGACGCATACCTGGAAAACAAAGGATGCCTACGGAGATTTCAAAACGATGCCATACTGGCCGTGGACACAGAAGGAGTACACCATTACGGTTCCTTACACAAAATCCCAGCTGTCTATGGTGGGAATCGATATCAGCCAGCGCCTTGCGGATGTGAATCCGGATGATAATTTCGTTGAGATAAAATAGTTTAACGTGAATCCGAAACAGAAATCGGATCAATAGGCTAAGAGGGAAGCCGGATGTTTCAGTAATCGACCGGAAATGAATTCGTACGGTTGAATTTAGGTTAATTTAATCCTAATAACATATTTAAATCCCCGGAGAAATTTTCTCCGGGGATTATTTTTTTACAACTTTCTTTCAAGGCCTATTTAATTCTGAACTGTTTCACCATCCAATGGTTGGCGTGGTTTTTAAGGAGGTCATTTTTTAGGGTTTCATCATTCGTACTTAAATAAACATACATTTTCAAAGGAACCGAATCGGGATATTCTTTCAATCCCTGTACCGCTGCGGCTTTTGCTTCTTCTTTTTTATCTCCGCTTTCTAAGGCTTCGTATTTATAAATGTAAACGATAGCAGGCACTTTTCCATAGACATTTCGGGTCTCATCTTCCAGCAGTTTCATGGTGGCCATCTGAAATTCGGCATCCGGTGTTTTCCCGACGGCCGCCGTCTGGCTGATATGCTGTTGGTACATCAGAAAAAGCATCAGGATGTGCAGGTTCTTCGTAGCAGGGTCGGAGGCGAGCTTTTGGGTTTTTTCTATGGTTTCTGCGTTCAGTTCGTCATTTTCGGCCTGCAGGGTTTTGGCATAAAACTCATCAAGAAGATTATAAACGGTTTTGTCGCTGCCGTCGATCTTTGATTCCTTTTTAATTTTTTCAAAGACTTCTTTTGCCGCCGCTGCCGTTTGTGCAGGGATATTCAGTCCGATAAAAAATAAAAACAGGAGAAACAGCTTTTTCATAAGATGCGGTTGAAATGATTTCAGTTTTTAAATATAAATAATTGTTTTCGGATAGACGGCAAAAGTATAAAGTATAGTTTTATTAAAATCATTAATTTTAACGCTTCAAAATGAACATAAGATTTCGGTCTTTTTAAAATAGATGCATGAATTCAATCGTAATCAACATAGGCAACAGCAACATCCGGTTCGGGCTTTTTAACGGCGATAATTGTGATATTTCCTGGGTCATCAATACCAAACCCTACAGAACGCCGGATGAATTGTATGTCCAGATGTCGATGCTGTACCAGACGTATAAGATCGAACCGAAGGAAATCCGTAAAGTGATCATCGGTTCTGTAGTTCCTCCGCTTACCAAAGTAATGAATGCGGCCATTAAAAAGATCCATGATCTTGACCCAGTAATTGTTGACCGGACGACACCTTCCGGAGTAGTGGCGAAATCCAAGCAGATGGGAACGGATATTTACGCCAATCTCGTGGCTGCACACAATATGTATCCCGATCGGAAAAAAATTGTCTTGGACTTCGGAACGGCACTTACGGCAAGCTGTGTTGCAGAAGACGGAGAAACGTTAGGGGTGATCATCGCTCCCGGGATTGTAACGGCTCTGAATTCCCTGATTAGTCAGACTGCCCAGCTTCCAAGCATCGAACTCGTAAAACCGAAAACCGTGCTGGGACTGGATACCGTTACCTGCATGCAGAGCGGAATGGTGTATGGTTTTCTCGGAATGGTAGAAGGTTTTATCAACCGGATTAACGACGAAGTAAGTGATGATTGCTTTGTGGTAGCAACAGGAGGCGTTTCCCATGTCTATAAACCGCTTACCGATAAGATCCATGTGATGGACCGGCTTCATACCCTGAAAGGATTGTATTTCCTGGGAAAAGATAAATAAAGACAGCCCTGAAAAGGGCTGTCTGTAATTTGTAAAACGGCGTTTTAATTTATAAAGTACAAGATACGCAATCCTGTCCCGGAATCGGATAGATCCATCCTCCACAACAGTCTGGTACAGGCTGAAGCCTGCATCCTAATTTTCTCTGTCCTGTATTAGGATCTGTATAAAAACACTGGTCTGGTCTGATTCCGCCGTTAATTTTTGCCGTCTCTTTTCTTGATAACTTTCTCATAGTGATTATTTTAGTTTTAAATCTTATCAAATATAATCATTAAATCAATATAAAGGGATTTTTTATTGTAAATATTTTGATATTTATTATTAAATCAAACAATAGCTGTCAATATAGAATTAATCGGTAGTAAAATTTATGATTATCTTTTCGATCTGAAAAAATCTTTGACGATTGATGAACATTCGTTTTCCATAATGCCTGTAACAATTTCCGTTTTCGGATGAAGGCTGAGGTGCTTGTTGATAAAGCCCCGCTGCTCGTCCCTTGCGCCGATAACCACCTTTGAAATCTGTGACCATGCCAATGCCCCGGAACACATGACGCAAGGTTCCAAGGTTACATACATGGTGCAGTCTTTCAGGTATTTCCCGCCCAGAAAGTTAGCGGCTGAAGTAATGGCCTGCATTTCGGCATGGGCGGTAACGTCATTTAAGGTTTCCGTAAGGTTATGCGCTCTGGCAATCACGCGGTTGTTGGAAACCACTACACAGCCGATCGGGACCTCGTCTTTTTCAAAAGCAAGTTCGGCTTCCTGAAAAGCCATTTTCATAAAGTACTCATCGGTAAATACCATAATCATTCAATATTCATGGTTAAAGGAAGTTTGAACCGGTACCGGACAGGATCCCCGTTGACGATAGCCGGAGAAAATTTTTGAGAAATCGAATAAACTGCGATTTCCGCCTGCCGGTTAAAGGTGAAATTTTCACCCTCTGCCTGCACGTTGGTAACGCGGCCATCCCTTTCCACAATAAATCCCACATTGGCTTTTACGGTTTTGGTGTCGGAATACACTCCTCCCAGATAAAAAAGATCTGCGACTTCTTTGCGGAGCTCATTAATCCCACCTGGATAATCCGCGGCTTTATCGATGACTACAGAGTGGGATGGTGAAACCGCTGCGGGCAAAGTTTTATTGAGCAATTTTAATTTATCCAGGTCTTCCAGATTTTTTGTTTTTAATAAAGCACCGGTAAGCGCCACATTTTCAATGCTGTCCATCTTTTCCATAAAAAGCAGGTAATCCTGTTTGATGGAAGCTTTATGGAAGTTATTGGTCTCCGCGTCGAACTTTTTCCTGAATTCCTTCCCCAGCATGGAACGGTGCTGGTTGTAATAATTCTTAATCAATTTGAATTCCTCGGTCTGCTGTGCAAAACAGAGCGATGAAATAAAGCAGAACAAATAAAGAAGGAAAGGTTTCACTTTGATATATTTATGTAAATGTAATCAAAAAATCACAACCTTGCCCGTTTAATGCTCCAGATAACGGTTTAGGGATTCCTGCAGATGCCTGCGGATTTCTTCAACCAGAATCTTTGGTTCCAGAACTTGCACTTCTTTTCCATAAGAGAGGATTTCCTGCATAAAGTCGTAGGTCGGATGAAGGAAGAATTCGAAAAAGATCTCTTCCGGTGTTTCCTTGGTTTCTTTCTGGGACTGATGAAGAGGGAAGCTTCTGATGTATTCTCCCTGGTGCCTGCTGCATCGTAATACAATGGTCTGCGGATGCTGCTCTGCCAGATTCATGACTCCGAAGGCATTTTTAAAATGTTCCCTGAAATTGTATTTGTATTTTTCCCTGAACTTGTTTTTCGAGACATCCAGGTAATTGATCCGGTCGAGCCCGAAAGATTTCAGCATTTTATCCTTGGTATCCACCGCGATCAAATACCACCGGTCCTTGGATTCCTTTAATGCCAAAGGATGGACTTTCCTGGAAGACATTACCTTGTTTTTATAGTTGTAATGCTCAAACAGGACGATTCTTTTGTTCCGGATCGCAAAGAAAAGATCGTAAAAATGTTCGACGCCGGTCGGTTTCCGGGTTTCAAAAAAGATAAGGCTTGAAAAGTCGGGATGAAGATTCAGGGCATTGCTTACCTGAAAAGATTCCAGCAGTTTCTGGTTATACTCATCCACTTCCATTACCGGCCGGCTTTCGATATAATACCGGTTGTCGCCTTTTTTCTTGTTATGGATGGAAAGGTTAAAAAGATTCGCAATCTCCCGGATATCCCGCTGCAGGGTGCGGATGGAATAGCTTTTGATCTCGGCGTCCTGGAATTCAAAAGAGTTGAGCAGGTACTCTTCCAGCTGCGGATAAGCAGCCGGCGAAGTTTCCAGTCTCTTGATAATGAGTGCGTATCGGGTCAGGTAAAAGTCTTTTTTCATGCTGAAATATTTAATATTGCCATGTGTTGTCTGCCTAAAAGGATGAAACACGGGCGTTTCATTGCTAAAAGTTTATACCACAAATATATGAGGTTGATGCGACAAAACTTGTCGTATTTTATTTTTGTTTAAAAAATTAACAATGATGATCAGCGTTGCGATACATAAAACAGCATGATGTGTTTCTTATTAAAATTTTTCAATCTTCTGTTAACGGGTTTTAAAGTGTGTATAAAAATCTGCTCCGTCTGTCTATGTTTTGTAAATGGCGTTCGGGGGTATGTTAGGGTTATAAGTTCAGGCAGTTGCGGAGCGGGCAATTTTGATCAGAAAATTTTTTCTTCGGACATATTATTTTCAGAGTCCTGGCGGAAAAAGTTCTCAATATCGTTGAGGTAATTGTAAGAGTCTAATTCGGCGTTTTCGATATCGATCCATTCAATCGTATCAAGATCTTCAATGAAGTGTATATCGGAATTGTGATTGGGTGTTTCCATGTTTTCCTTTGGTATTATTTCAGACAGCTTTACTGTCCTGTTTTATGATTATAATCCAAAGGTAGAAGCGGGAAACGTCAAAACTTGACGTGTTATTTTTTATTTGAAAAAATTGAAAGATTCTTTCAGGAGGTTCACGCAAAAATATAGGCTGCTCTAATTTTTTTCTGTAATTAAAAAAACCGCCTCACAAAGAGACGGCATCTGTTTATTCCGGAAGCTGATCCGGATTAAGCTGGATCAGGAGCCCTTTATCACTTACTTTTATGAATTGTAAAATTTCGTCCTGAAAAGAAAAAACGGTTTCTCTGGAAGCATTTTGTTCTTGGTAGGTCTTTCCCAGCAATCCCTGTTTTACCCAGTCTCTTGCATCAGGCTGTGAAGAGGAAAATTCCAGCCTCACTTTATCCAGATTGTAATAATCCTTATCTTCTATAAAATAAATACTCTTGATATCAGCAGCCTTACGGAAACATTTACCTTCGATACAGTCTTTTTTTGTTTATCCCAGCTAAGACGAGCATCTATACTCATATGATTTACAGGATATTTTTCCTTGAAAATGTAAATCAACACATTTATAAATTCCTGAGTATTGCATGTCATGATATATTCAAGGAATTTTTCTTTTTCAGGTAACATTTCTACATATTTTGGATCGTAATATTCAGATTTATCCAGAGCCCATCTGTAAATGTGTTCGTAATACAGCCATTCTGTTAATTGGTGATTTATCATCCGTAAAATTTTTGTAGAACAGATATCATTGATTTACATTATTTATTCTTTAATTTTGAAATGGATCCCTTCGTCGGTGAGAATTTCAAAAATATTATCTAAATGGTCATAACCGGATTTTACGATAATCTAATCATGATCTTCATGCATTTTTAAATAATAAGCTATATCTTCTAATGATAAAATTAAATTTTTATCACGAAAAACGGCCAATACTTTTAAAATATTCAAACCTTGATTTTCTTTTCTTTTAATTATTATTTGCCTCACAATTTATTTTCTAATATATTTCTATATTATTTCCATAATTATCTTATCAAGATACGCTAATTATTTAAAAAACACGGTTCCCGCTGTCCGGCATAGTGTGAATGGTGATTCAAAGAAATGAGACATAAAAAGGATGAGGGGAATAATAGAATGTCGGACAGCTGCGGAACCGTGAATTATTTAAGAATATATTATTTTCGTACCCTGCCGGAATACGTTTTTAAGATTGTTGAGATAGTTGTCGTAATCTGCTTCGGTATTTTCGATATCGCTCCATTCTATGGTATAGCGTGCCTGATCAAAGGTAATGTCTGAAGTACAATTTTTTGTTTCCATATTTTTTCTGCGGTTTTTGGTTTTACAATCGGGATGAATGGGTGTTGAATTCAAAAGTTATTAGGTTTAATTTTATTTCCTTTATTTTATGTTTCAAAGGTATAGGCTGCCGGCGTCAAAACTTGACGTGTTATTTTTTAATTTGGAAAAAAATTTAAAATTTCTTTTATATACTTTCTGACAAGGATAAAAAAATGACTGTGATGATCCTTACTGTGATTTCTGATACTGGGGACATTTTCCATAGGCATATACAAGTGCCCGTCTTTTGTAATGGTAGAAATGAAATAATCGAAAAGAATATGCCATGAAATAACCTGATATGAAAATAAGGTGCTCATCAGAAGAGCGATTCTCATCTTATTGTTTCCTATATTAATTTAAATTAATATAATCAAAAAAGCTTATACTGCATAATTATAAGGTTAAGAGCTTATATTTTATTCTTGATTAATTTCTGTACAATCTGATTCAAAGTTTCCCTGTGATCATCAATATAACACAATCCGGCTTGGATTAAACCTTCAATGTTGGATCTTCTTACATTGTCCATGGCAGGAGAAGCGTTTTTCAATGACGGATTCAACCGGTAATAATTTTTCTGGTTTCTCAATCCTAACGTCTGGAACATCTGGCAGAGTTGATAATCCACGGTTTCCGCATTGGCAGACATCAGGATATCAATAATGGGATTCACCCAACCGAGTTTTCCGGATTTCTGCATTTTCCTGAAAGAATACGGCCTGGCTTCGATTCCGGTTCCTATTGAGATGATAATCATATCATTTACAGTCGGCATATTGGCTTTCTGATGGTTTTTCAAAACTTCTGCAAAAGGAATTTTCCGTGCTTCGGCATATGCGCAGAGTGCCGGGTTGTTGGCAAACATTCCGCCGTCGATCAGGCTGAAGATCTGTCCGTACATGGATTTGATCTGTACCGGACTGAAATACGTAGGTGCTGCAGAAGTAGCCCTGCAGACGTCTTTTACATAAAAATTATCGGTACTCAGATTGGCTTTCCAGGAATTGAATAACTTGGCTCTTCTGTTTTCTATGTCATAGCTTGTGATTAAGCAGGGCTTAATCAGTTCTTTTAATTCTAAATTTCCAAAAAAGTCGTTCAGGTTCTTTTCCAGGGCTTCCTGGGATATTTTTTCGTTCAGCAATCCGAAAGGATTGACCAGGCGTTCCCAAAAAGAAACCTGGAATATGTCGCCACCTTTTTCAGCATACAGTTCCAATCCTTTCTGGATCGAATATTTTGCTTTACGGTGTTCATCGGGGCATAAAATAATAGACGCAATCAGTCCGCCTGTGCTGCTTCCCGCAACAAAGTCGAAATAGTCGCCGAGCCTTGCATTGGGTTTATCATGCAACTGAAGCTGCTCTTCTATGTAACGCAGAATAATGCAGGTGATAATTCCCCTGATTCCGCCCCCGTCCAAAGAAAGAATGGTTGTCTTTTTCATATGATTTTTCGCTTTTTGAACGAAACATCAGGCAACTTTAGACAAGTAAAACCAATAGCGTCATATAATAACTATTGGTTTTATCTCGTGGTATGAAGTTGTTTTGGTGTTTCTTCTGAAGCAAAGGTAGAATGGCAAAGCGACAAAACTCGTCGTATTAAAAAATAAATTCTCTTTTTAGAGAATTTATTTCAGTGTTTTCAATACCCATCGGTTTTTAGCGGAAATTAATTAACAGGATCTTATAATTCCGGGAAATTTTTGAACCTTCCGGCAAACTGCTTTTCTTTTCCTGCGCATCCACCAGATGTATATTTGGATTCCTGCAATCATTCAATTCGGTTTTGCAGGATGGATGTTACATAATCACATATCCGTCTTTATCCGTTTTCATTTTCAGCAGGGTCCTCCAGCTGGTTTTTATGGTACCCTTGGCCGTTACAATGCTTTTCTTTTCAAAATGCGGAAGGTCCTTAAACGTTTTCCAGTTTCCGCCCCAGTCCCAGCCATGTCTGGCGAAAATTTTCACGCATTCGTACCAGTCGGCTACCTGGTCATTATCCCAGTCTTTTGCCGTATCCCAGCTGGCCGTTTTTCCGTCGATCATCAGGCAGATATCGACTGCTAATCCGTAATTGTGGATGCTTTGCCCTGCTTTGGCGTTGGTTACTTTTTTCCCGGAGGTAATTCTTCCGATGGCGTACAGCTTTTCCTGTTCTTCAAAACTTCGCAGGCCCTGGGTGACTCTTACTTTTGCCCTTCCGGTAAGGGCCTCGTCGCATTCCTTAATAATCTGTTTTACTTCCGCTCTTACCGAAGGATGAAGTTTTGCAATTCTTTGTAAAGTTACTTTGTCCATATTCTCAATGTGTTAGTGTTCTGGAATACAAAGGTAAATGCGGGGTGCGACAAAACTTGACGTATAATTATTTATTATCGCAGTTTAATTAAATTTAATACTAATAATCTGGAAATGAGAAATATAAATTACGGTCTGTCCGAAATTAAGCCAATAAATATATTATCTGGAAATTTTATCATTCAGTTTTCTAATGTCGCTTCTCAATTCCAAGAACATATCTTTTAAATTATAATTTTCCATATTGTCCGGCTCGAAATCCTCCGGGAAAATTCCTGAAGCATATTGCCAGATTTCCACAATTTCACCCAACGGGATCTCATAGGGCTGATAAAATGAATTGTCCGCAGCTACGGTGATCGATTTTTTCTTCTTTGCCTTCAGTCTTTTATAGGAAATGCCGTCGTTCAGGGTAACGAAAACATAGCTTTTATTGGGCTTCAAATCTTCAATATTTTCCACGTATTTTCCGATAATATAAGAACCATCCCTGAACGGCGGCATAGAATCTCCCTTAGCAGGAAAAGCCCTGTACTTTCCGTTAACCAGAAAAGGAAGGGAAATTCTCTGCAGGCTTTCGATATACTCAGGATCGCTGTACCCCGACAAATAGCCCATCGATGCTTTTTGCGGAACGATCTCAATGCTGTTGTTGCCCAATCGATCCACGACCACCGGCAAGACAATCCGGTTGTCAGGCAGCCTTAAGATTTCTTCCAGCGGATATTTCCGGATATCCACCGACACCAGAAGATCAATGCTGACATTGAAAAACTTGGAAATCTTTACCAATACTTCAATCGGCGGCTCTGATCGCCCGTCTTCGTAAGAAACATACCGTGACCGGGTAATGATTAAAGTGTCCGCCAAATCCTGTTGGGTAATAGCTTTCTTACCTCTTAAAAACCTGATGTTATCTGAAAAAACTGACATTGTTATAATTTGTAACAACAAAAATACAAATTTTGTTTAAAAACGTAACTAATTTTGTCACGTGGACCGAGCAATTGTACATATGGATCTGGATTCATTTTTTGTATCCTGTGAGAGGCTTAACAACTCTCAGCTTGACGGTATTCCTCTTATCGTTGGAGGAGGCGACCGTGGAGTCGTTGCGTCATGCTCCTATGAGGCCCGCCAGTTCGGGGTACGGTCTGCCATGCCGATCCGGATGGCCCTTCGGCTTTGCCCGGAAGCAAAGATCATCAAAGGGGATTATGAGCTGTACTCAAATCTGTCCCACACTGTAACGGATATTATCAGGGAAAGGGTGCCGGTGATGGAGAAGGCAAGCATTGATGAATTTTACCTGGACCTTTCCGGAATGGATAAGTTTTTCGGCTGCTATCAGTGGACCCAGGAAATTGTAGCGGCTGTAAAAAAAGAAACCGGCTTGCCCATAAGTTTTGCTTTATCCGCCAACAAAACCGTTTCCAAGATCGGAACCGGAGAAGCCAAGCCTGCCGGGAAAATGGAAATCCGGGAAACGCAGATCCGGCCGTTTTTAAACCCTTTGTCTATTAGGAAGATTCCGATGGTTGGCGATAAAACATTCCAGCTGCTTTCCAGGGTAGGGGTCCGTACCATTCAGACCTTATCCGAAATGCCCGTCCTGGTCCTTCAGCAGATGATCGGAAACAACGGCAAAGAACTGTGGAAAAAAGCCAATGGCATTGATGAAAATCCGGTAATCCCGTACTCCGAACGCAAATCCATTTCTACGGAAGATACTTTTTCAACGGATACGATGGATATCCCGGAACTGAAAAGAATCCTTACCGGAATGTCGGAAAAGCTGGCTTACCAGCTCAGACAGGAAAAATGGCTCACGTCGACGGTGGTTGTAAAGATCCGGTATGCCAATTTCGATACCGAAACCAAAAAGAGCCGGGTGGCTTACACTTCGGCAGACCACACCTTATCCAGAGTTGCCCTGGAACTTTTCAATCGGTTATATACCCGCCGGATGCGGATCCGTCTGATCGGCCTCCGGTTTACCGACCTGGTCCACGGAAACCACCAGATGAACCTCTTTGAAGATACCGAAGAACAGATGAATTTATACCAGGCCATGGATTACCTGAAAAACCGTTTCGGAGCGGATGCTGTCGGCAGGGCTTCGGGATTCGATTTAGAAAATAAAACAACCCTTTAATCTTTTTTGTTATGTACCTTAATTGCCATTCTTTTCACAGCCTGCGTTACGGCACCCTTTCCGTTACGGCACTCGTGCAGAAAGCCCAGGCTCTGGGCATTAAAACATTAGTGCTCACCGATATCAACACCGTTACGGCGATTTATGATTTTAAAAAACAGTGTGACGAGGCAGGAATCAAGCCTGTTGCCGGAATGGAAATCAGGAAAGACAACCGGTTGTTGTATGTTGCTATTGCCCGGGAGTTTTCCGGGATCGGGGAAATCAACCGGATGATGACCGCCCACAACTGCGACGGGGCAGAACTTCCGGAAACCGCTCCCGGTTTTGAAAATGTATGGGTGGTGTATCCATTGCAAAATATGCCGAAAAAGCTTAAAGACAACGAATATATCGGCGTCCGGGAAGAAGAACTGAACTTCCTTGTGCGTCCTGAACTCAACAGGCTTATGGACAAGATGGTAATCCTTCAGCCCGTAACATTCATTTCCCAGAAAGAATACAATCTCCACATGATCCTTCGGGCGATAGACAAAAATACTTTGCTGTCCAAACTCTCCGAGCATGACATCTGCCGAAAATCCGAATACCTTAAGTCCGAAAGGGAGCTCACCGAAGACTTTCAGTTTTATCCTGAGATCATCCGGAATACCCAGCAGCTGATAAACCAGTGCAGCTTTGAATTTGATTTTGGAAAAGTCCGCAACAAGCAACATTATACCAGATCAAAAGCATCCGACCTGCAGATGCTGAAGAGGCTGACATATCTTGGACTGAAAAAAAGATACGGAGTCGATCATGCGGAAGCCAGGCAGAGAGTAGAAAGAGAACTGCAGGTTATTGATGAAAGTAATTTCTGTTCTTATTTCCTGATCACCTGGGACATCGTCCGCTACAGTAATCGTATGGGATTAATGCATGTGGGAAGGGGAAGCGGAGCGAATTCTATCGTCAGTTATTGCTTGGGGATTACCGACATCTGCCCGCTTGAACTGGATCTTTATTTTGAACGCTTCCTGAACCTGAACCGGAATTCACCACCGGATTTTGATGTCGACTGGAGCTGGCAGGACAGGGATACGATTCTGGAATATATTTTTAAAAGATACGGGAAAGAACATGTGGCCTTTTGCGGAACGAATGTTCAGTTTAAATACAAATCCATTTTCCGGGAGGTAGGAAAAGTCTTTGGGTTACCGAAAGAAGAACTCGACAGCCTCGCCAACGATCCTGTGGAAAAACACGACGTGAATTCCATTGTAAAACATGTTCACCGCTATGGTGCTTTGATGGAAAAATTCCCGAACCAGCGCAGCATGCACGCCTGCGGAATTCTGATCTCCGAAGAGCCGATTACCAATTTCACCGCACTGGAAATGCCGCCGAAGGGTTTTCCGATCGCACAGTTCGATATGGATACCGCGGAAGATATGCGGCTTGAAAAGCTGGACATTCTTTCCCAGCGCGGTCTGGGTACCATTAACGATACGGTGGCACTCATTAAGAAAACCCGGGGCATTGATGTTGATATCCGCGATACCCGCATTTCTAAAAATGAACCGAAAGCCAATGAATGTCTGGCGGTAGGAAAAACCATCGGCTGCTTTTATATAGAATCCCCGGCAATGCGCGGATTGCTCCGGAGGCTGAAATGCGATAATTACCGGACCCTGGTGGCCGCTTCTTCCATCATCCGCCCCGGCGTAGCCCAAAGCGGCATGATGCGTGAATATATTTTCAGGCATAACCATCCCGACCAGTTTGAATACTTCCATCCGGTATTTGAAGAAAACCTGAAGGAGACCTACGGAATCATGGTTTATCAGGAAGATGTAATTAAAATTGCCCAGTATTTCGGAGGGGTTTCCCTGGCAGATGCAGACACACTTCGCAGGGCCATGAGCGGAAAAGGAAGGTCAATTGAGAAACTGCAGAAAGTAAAGGCTAATTTTTTTGAAAAATGTAAACAAGAAGGACATTCTGAGGCGCTTACTGCTGAAGCCTTTCGGCAGATCGAATCTTTTGCCGGCTACTCGTTTTGCAAGGCCCATTCGGCTTCCTATGCGGTAGAGAGTTATCAGAGCCTGTACCTGAAAGTCTATTATCCGTTGGAGTTTATGGTTTCGGTAATCAATAACCAGGGCGGGTTTTACCGTACCGAAGTCTATATCCATGAAGCGAAAAAGTCCGGTGGAGATATCCAGCTGCCCTGCATCAATTCAAGTGAAGTACAGACTACGCTTAAAGGAGACCGGATTTACCTTGGATTTGGCCTGCTGGAAGGGCTTGAAACAAAAATCGTCAATAAAATGGTGGACGAACGTGAAAAGGACGGAAGTTATACTTCTCTGGAAAACTTTATCAGACGCGTGGCTGCAGGAGTGGAAACAATCCAGACCTTAATTTTTATCGGCGCCTTCCGTTTTACCGGCAAGCAGAAAAATGAGCTGTTGGTGGAAGCCCGGATGCTGCTGGTGAATTTCCGGCCTGAAAACCGAGGAATGCTTCTGATTGAAGAACCTGTGCAGGAATTCCGGCTTCCGGAACTGAAAAGAGAACGTTTTGAAGATGCTTTTGATGAAATTGAAATCATCGGGTTCCCGGTTTCATGTACTCCTTTTGATCTGCTGCAGACCAAGTACCGGGGTTCCGTATTGGTAAAAGACCTGGCAAGATATCATAAGCGGCAGGTGAAAATGCTGGCTTACCTGATTTCCAGAAAACATGTGCCAACCAAAAAAGGAGCGATGTATTTCGGAACCTGGATCGATGCGAACGGTGAATATTTCGATACTGCCCATTTTCCTGACAGCCTGAAAGAATACGATTTTCAAGGCGGCGGCTGTTACCTGCTGCTCGGAACAGTGGAAATCGACTATCATTTCCCGACCGTTACCGTCCATAAAATGGCGAAAATGCAGATGATCGCCGATCCCAGATATTCCTTTGACCAGGAAAAAAATTACCAGGTACACGGCAGGATCCGGGAAGATATCAGCATGACCTCACGGAAACCGTATCCACAAGCTCATGAAATCGGGCTTCCAAGGCACAGGATCAATAACGGGATGAGGTAAAGCAATCTTTTATAGATTAAATTATTTCAACTGATAATAACATTAAAGATTGCAATATATTTAATAATATTGTACGTATATATACCGTACGTGTGTGTTGTTTTTACGGATTATTTCCGTACATTTGTAAAAATATTTCAGCTATGAGCATCTCAGTTAAAGAACATGCAAGGTTTGATGCAAGACTGTCCAAAGAGCAAAAAGAGTTTTTTGAAAAAGCGGCATCTTTAGGTGGTTTTAGGAGCCTTACGGACTTTGTTATTATGACTGTTCAGGAAAAAGCAAAGGAAATCATTCAGGAAAAAGAACGGATTATAGCTTCTGAAAAAGACAGCCGGATTTTTTTCGAGGCTATTACAAAACCGGCAAAACCTTCAGAAAATTTAAAAAATGCTTTGGAAGAGTATAACGCTTTTATATCAGATTTAAAGAAATGATTGAGCTTTTAGATAAAAAGCACAAGCGGGAAAATTTCGACTGTGGAAAAGAGCTTTTAACCAATTACTTAAAAACACAGGCAGGACAGGATATCAAAAGAAAATTATCCGCTTGCTTTGTATTGACTGAAAATGAATATTCCATTAAAGGATATTATACGCTTTCCAATAGCAGTATTCCTTTAAAAAATTTTCCGGAACCTATTCAAAAGAAACTTCCAAGAGCATATCATTCTATTCCGGTAACTTTGCTTGGACGACTAGCCGTTGATAAAAAATATCAGGGTCAGGGAATCGGTAAAGTATTACTGATTGATGCGTTGAAAAGGAGTTATGAAATATCGCAGGAAATAGGATCGTTCGCAGTAGTAGTAGATCCGCTGGATGAAGATGCAGAAAATTTTTATATGAAATATGATTTTATCAAACTTCCTGACAGTGGAAAAATGTTTATAGCCACCAAAACGCTGGAACAACTTTTCGGATAAAAGGTTGATTTTTAACAAAGATCACACCGGCAGTTTCGTTTTTAAATTTATATTTATAAAACGACTTGAGGATGTTAAAATTACTGATTTCCACTAAAAAACTTTACCGTCTCGTTCACCAAAAACTTTACCTGATCCGGCCGGCCGCGGTCGGTTTTCGGGAGGTTGTTGTAGCTTCCGGTTCTTACAATCACCATCTTGTGCTCCGGAACCATGATGATATACTGGCCCTGAAGGCCAAGGAAATAATAATGTTTAACCTGGTTGTCGTTATTGATCCAGAAGCCCATGCCGTAAATTTCTTCGGAATGTTGGGTCGGGGTCTTCATCAGATCCATAAAATCAGGATTCAGCAATTGCTGGTCGCCTGCTTTTCCGTTATCCAGAAATAACTGGCCCAGCTTGGCAAAATCACGCGCGTTGGAATGAATGCAGCAATAGGTTTTTTCCATGCCGCTTTCATCGGTACTCCAGGTAGCATTTTGCTCCATGCCCAGCGGGATCCAGAATTTCTCAGAGAGGTAGCTGGCTAAAGGTTTCCCTACGGCCTTTCTTACGGCAAATCCCAAAAGCTGGGTAGATCCGCTCTGGTATTCGAACCTCTCGCCCGGGCGGGATTTAAACTTCCTTGAAAAGGTGGCTTTCATCAGGCTTCTTCCGTAATAGGCCTTTGCATTCGGCAGAAACGGATTTTTATAATCTTCATCCCAGTCGAGGCCGGATTCCATCCGGGCTAAATCTTTCAGCGTTAAATGTTCTGCAAATTCTTTGCTTTTAAACTCTTCAAAATAATCCGAAAACTTATCGTCGATGCTCGCAATCTTTCCTTCTTCCAGGGCTTTTCCCAGCAACATGACCGTTACGGCTTTCGCCATGGAAAAGGAATTGGTGGTAGAAAGGGCATGATAGCCTTTCCAGTATTGTTCGTGAAGCATTTTTCCGTCTTTGATTACGATAAAAGAAGCGGTATCCGAAAGGATCAGGTCATCGGCTATATGTTTAGGCAGCTCTTTTTTATTGTATTCCGGAGCCTTTTCCCAAGGCACCGGCGCTTTTGTGGCGATGAGGTTGGCGGAGAAGAATTTTCCGTCGTCGATGTTTGCGCTCATTTTTCCTCTTAAATAGGTTTTTGAGATCCCGTTAAAAAGATATCCGTATCCCAGAATATAGAAAACTGCGAGGGCGAGAATGACGAATGTAATAAGATAAATAAGAATAGTCATAAATCATCGGTCTGCAACAAATTTAAAATAAATTTAAAGACGTGAAACGAAATGATTCACTTTTTGTGGTTGCCTTGAATTTTCCCGAATGCAATAGAGCAATGCTAATGCTGCTTTAAAATGCAGACCAAAAAAAGCCCTGATTTCTCAGGGCTCTGCTTTTTATTTGTTGTATTCGTACACGTAAGTATGGGAGGCAGGAGGAATAACGCTGCTTCCTGAGCTTGCGATTACACTTTTTACCGGGAAGCCGTTGCTGTTGAACGTATGGGTTCCTGTAATGCTGGTTGTGCCTCCGTTCACTCCGCTGGAAGTTGCCGTCTGGTGCAGCAGATTGTTGTTTCCGTATTCTCCGTCCATAGAATCGAACAGAACAATCTTGTTGTACCCCCTTACATTTCTGAATGGGCTGTAATCACCGTCATAACTGTAGGTATAAACGGTCGATACGCCATTTGCAACAGAAGTTGCACTGATCTTGTTCCCGCTGTTGGAAATATATACATCATTCTGGGAGAATGTGAGGTTGCTGTAAATGCCGATTGCAGGATTGTAAGTGCCGCCTGCATAATCGTTGTATTGCACGTGGTTATCACTTAAATACTGGTAATTTTTAGTATATGTTAGTGTTCCGTTGTGCTTGTCCGTAACTTTCTCAATAGTTAACTTTCCGTTGGTATAAGTAAATTCGCGGGTATAAACCAGCTTGTTGTTTTCATAATCATCTGCCTTTACAATCAGGTCACCGTTGTAGGTATAGGTTGTTTTATTAGCGGCTCCGACTTCAGCCGACTCAAGAATCCTGTTGCCTTCGTATTTAAACGTCATGCTGTAGGGCTGGCCGCTGTTATTGGTTTCAGTTAACTTCGTTGGAAGAATGGTCGTAAGATCTACAGGCTGGTTTTCTTCAACGGTATCGGTGGATGAGCAGCTTGCCAGTGCAAAAAATGCTGCAGTCGAAATAAATAATTTCTTCATGGTTACAATGTATTTTAAAATCACGCAAAAATAATTATTTCTTTGACATAATTGCATCTTATGGTATATTAAATAAAAAAAGCCCTGAAAAATCAGGGCTTGCTGCTATATTTTTGAAAGTAAGTTTCTGAAACTTGTTTTCTCGTCGATAATTCTTCGCAGTTCCGAAACGGGAACCCTTTCTTGCTGCATCGTGTCCCGGTCTCTGATGGTTACCGTGTGATCCGTTAAAGAATCGTGGTCGATGGTGATACAGTAAGGCGTACCGATCGCATCTTGTCTTCTGTACCGCTTTCCGATGGCATCTTTTTCTTCGTAGAATAAATTGAAATCATATTTCAGATCGTTGAAGATCTGTTCGGCATATTCTGCCAGTCCGTCTTTCTTCATCAGCGGAAGGATGGCCGCTTTAATCGGTGCCAGTGCCGGCGGTAAAGAAAGAACCGTTCTTTCTGAACCGTCTTCCAAAGTTTCGTCTCTCAGGCAGTGGGAGAATAACGCCAGAAACAGTCGGTCTAATCCAACTGAAGTTTCTACCACGTACGGAACGTAGTTTTCGTTTCTTTCAGGATCGAAAAACTGAAGCTTTCTTCCGGAAAATTCCTCGTGGGCTTTCAAATCGAAATCTGTCCTGGAGTGGATTCCTTCAAGCTCTTTGAAACCGAATGGGAAATTAAATTCGATATCGGCCGCAGCATTGGCATAATGTGCCAGCTTCTCATGGTCATGGAAGCGGTAATTGTCATCGCCTAAACCTAAAGCCAGGTGCCAGTTCAGACGTTTCTGCTTCCATTGCTCGTAGAATTCCAGCTCGGTTCCCGGTGCTACGAAAAACTGCATTTCCATCTGCTCGAATTCACGCATCCTGAAGATAAACTGTCTTGCGACGATCTCATTTCTGAAAGCCTTTCCGATCTGGGCAATCCCGAAAGGAAGCTTATGACGGGAAGTTTTCTGTACATTTAAGAAATTCACGAAAATACCCTGTGCGGTTTCCGGTCTTAAATAAAGATCCATGGCAGAATCTGCAGAAGCGCCCAGCTTCGTCCCGAACATCAGGTTGAACTGTCTTACTTCCGTCCAGTTTTTGGATCCGGTATCGGGATCGGCAATTTCAAGCTCTTCAATCAAAGCTTTTACATCGGCAAGGTCTTCGTTTTCCAGGGATTTGGCCAGTCTCGAAAGAATCGCTTCCCTTTTAGCTTTGTACTCCATTACTTTCGGATTCGTAGCTACAAACTGGTCCTTATCGAAAGCTTCTCCAAATCTTTTGGCCGCCTTTTCAATCTCCTTCTTTTCTTTCTCCTCGATTTTCAGGCAGTAATCTTCTACCAGGACGTCTGCCCGGAAACGTTTCTTGGAATCTTTATTATCAATCAATGGATCGTTAAAAGCATCTACGTGGCCGGAGGCCTTCCAGGTCGTCGGGTGCATCAGGATGGCCGAATCAATCCCCACAATATTCTCGTTCAGCTGTACCATCGCTTTCCACCAATACTGTTTGATATTATTTTTAAGTTCGGCACCGTTCTGTCCATAATCATACACAGCGGATAACCCGTCATAGATCTCACTCGAAGGGAAAATAAAACCATATTCTTTAGCGTGAGAAATCACTTTCTTGAAAACATCTTCTTGCTTTGCCATAATTTTTTTAACGTCTGAAGTGCAAAAGTAGTGAAAAAGAGGGAAGTTAAAAGACCGGAGCGGGAAGTTTTTGCAGGACAGGCGGATAAGGAGCCGGGAACCTGCTTTCCGCTGTATCTTTTCCGCCCGCGCCATGCCTTCCGGAAAAGGATGCCGCTGCAATCAGGACTATGGATAAAGCAGCGCATAAACCCGTTAGGTTTTACAGATTAAGATTTGCAGATTTCAGGAATCAATATCCATTAGGACTATTATTGTCTCAATATGAGATAATTTAGCGATATTTGTTATCATTAAATGAATTACAATGAAAAGACCGCTTTTTCTGATCATTATCCTACTGCTGTCTGCCAACTTCTTATCTGCACAGGAAATCCCGGCAGGTAAAGTAATTACCACTTACATCACAGCGAAAACCCTGGAGAACGAAGCCGGGGAGAATTCAAAACGAAGGGTTTCGGTGTACCTTCCGCCGGATTATAACGCCTCTTCAAAGCGGTATCCGGTGATTTATTTTTTACATGGCTTTTTCTGGAGCGACAGCCTGCTGGTGAATAATGATAAAATCAATCTGATTTTCGACCGTGCCATTCATCTGAAAAAAATTAAACCCGTTATTGTTGTGATGCCGGATGAAAGCACGGTTTTCAAAGGGAGTTTTTATGCCAACTCAAAATCCTCCGGCAACTGGTCGGATTTTACATCGGAAGAACTGATCAATTTTATCGACAGCCGTTACCGGACGATCCCCAACAAAGACAGCCGCGGCATTGCAGGACATTCCATGGGTGGAAACGGTGCCTTGCGGAATGCCATTCTTCACCCCGAAACTTTTTCCTCCGTCTATGCCCTTTCTCCTGGTGTGCTGGATGCCCGGTATTTCGCCCTTACGGAAATAGAGGCTTATAAAAATACGACCCGTATCAAAGAACCGAAAGACCTTTCAAAACCTGAAAATACCGGAACCACGATTCTTTATGCGATTGCAAGAGCTTATAACGGGAACAGCCGCAAGCCTCCGTTTTTTGCCGACCTGCCGTTTTCTTTCGACGGAGAAAATATAAAAGTCAATGCAGAGGTCCTGGAAGAATTAAGGAACAATTCCGTTTCAGAACTGCCATTCACCCATTATGAAAACCTCAGAAAATTAAAAGCCATTAAATTCGACTGGGGAAGGAATGACGAATTCAGCCATATCCCGGTTACCTGCAGAAGCTTTAGCCAGACCCTTGAACTGCTCAAGGTAAAGCATGAAGCCGAAGAATACATCGGAACCCACGGAAGCGAAGTAAGCAGGGAGAACGGCAGGATAGAGAACAGTCTGCTGCCGTTTTTTAATATCAACCTTACGTTTGAAGAATAAAGTGATGAATTTTTAATTCAAAAACAGGGAAATTCGAATGCCGTTTGAAAGGGCAAAAGAATGGCTTCTGTCCTGCCTTGATTATCAGTTGAAAATCTCTACTTTTGCCGCATGTTAGAAATTCTTTACCGAGACGAACATCTTATTGCCATCAACAAGCCCAGTGGATTATTGGTTCACAAGTCTTTTTATTCCGGAGAAGCGGATACCTATGCTATTCAGGAGCTGAGAAAGCAGATCGGGCAAAAAGTATATCCGGTACACCGTTTAGACCGGAAAACTTCGGGCGTTCTGCTGTTTACTTTAGATAAAGAAACGCTGAGGGCCATGAGCGATCAGTTTGCCACCCGGGAAGTCGAAAAGAAATACATTGCCATTCTTCGAGGCTGGGCGAAAGAAGAGGAAACCATCGATTACGATTTAGTCAACGAAAATGAAGTAAAGCAGAATGCCGTGACGTACTACCGCCGTCTGCAGACTTCGGAAATCGATTTGCCTTTTCTAAAGCATCAGACGTCAAGGTATTGCCTGGTTGAAGCTATTCCGGAAACAGGACGGTTTCATCAGCTGAGAAAGCATTTTAAACATATTCTGCATCCGATTTTAGGTTGCCGCAAACACGGTTGCAACAAGCAGAACAAACTGCTGCTGCAGACTTTTGAGATGACCCGAATGACGCTTCATGCTTATGAGCTCGCTTTCACTCATCCCATTACCAATGAAAGAATAACGCTTACTGCGACGATTGATGATGAGTTCAAAAAAGTAGGAGATACTTTGAATCTGGATTTAAGTGCCTATGTAATGGATGATAAAAGTTCGCCTCATCCATCAATAGGGTAATTTATTCTTTGCTCCCCAGACGGCTACGATCTTAAAATAAATCTTTCGTTAAAAGCATAAGTATCTTTAAAGAGATGAGCACGAGAGGTTTAAATAAAGGATTTCGGCTTTCAACTAAAAATCAGTATCTTTGTACCCCAAAAACCAGGCATGTACAAATCGCTGATCCGCCCGATCCTTTTCAGATTCGATCCTGAAGCCGTGCATCACTTTACTTTCTCGATGCTTAAGAATTTCGGCTTTCTGACTAAATTATTTTTACCGAAACCTATTGAAGACAAACGTCTTGAAAGAGAAGTTTTTGGACTGAAGTTCAAAAATCCGGTCGGACTTGCCGCCGGGTTTGATAAAAATGCCGTGCTTTTCAATGAACTGGCAGATCTTGGGTTTGGATTCGTGGAAATCGGTACGGTGACGCCTAAAGCACAGGCCGGAAATCCTAAGAAAAGACTCTTCCGCCTCATTGAAGACGGAGGGATCATCAACCGGATGGGATTCAATAACGACGGACTGGAGGCCGCTATCGAAAAGCTGAAAGGCAACAAAGGCAAAATCATCATCGGCGGGAACATCGGAAAAAATACGGATACGGCTCCGGAAAATTACACCAGCGATTACCTGCAGTGCTTTGAGGGCCTGCATCCGCATGTCGATTATTTTGTCCTGAATGTCAGTTGCCCCAACGTAGGAAGCCATGCCAAGCTGGAAGATGTGGAATACCTGCGTGAGCTGATTACCGAAGTTAAAAAAATAAATCTTTCCAAAAGCGTTCAGAAACCGATTCTTTTAAAAATCGCTCCCGATCTGAATGACCGCCAGCTTGATGAGATTATTGACCTGATCGCAGAAACGAAAATCGACGGGGTGATTGTGTCCAACACTTCCGTTAACCGGGAAGGACTGAAAACATCACCGGAAGTCCTGGCGCAGATCGGCAACGGCGGACTGAGCGGAAAACCGATCCGTGAACGCAGTACCCGGATGATCCGCTACCTTTCCGAGAAAAGCAATCGCGCTTTCCCGATCATCGGCGTAGGCGGGATCCATTCGGCTAAAGATGCCATTGAAAAACTGGACGCCGGCGCAACCCTGGTGCAGCTGTACACCGGATTCATCTATGAAGGCCCGGAGCTTATCAACGATATCAACCGGGAAGTCCTTAAAAGAGCAAGCCGTTTACCGAGATAGTGCTGCTGGCGGGAGACCCTTGGTAGCTGGCTCTTGGCTTAATGGATGAAGAACAGGAAATAAGAAGAACTTATTGAAATATATAATAAAAGCAACGTCCGGAAGATGTTGCTTTTTTAATTTTACAGGATCATATTTGATCAATCTTTTATTGAGGATGCCTTAAAGTTTCAAGTTTCAGCAATATTTCATCTTTTTCTTTAAGCATTCTTTCGTAAAGGGCAATTTTTTCTTCATGGATTTTAAGAATGGTTTCTACCGGTGTAAATACCTGGCTTGTACCATGCATGTCACGGGCACTGAATAATGAACCGTTATCCAGGGAAAAGGTATTAGCAATAATATTTACAGCGTGTTCCTCCTCAAAGTTCTTGAAAGCATCTACGGGAATTTTTAATACACCGGATATTTTCTGAAGCAAAGGGTCTTCAATCGTTTCCTTCTGTTCAAGCTGTGAGATCTTCTTTTGATTCCATTCCTCACCCAAATCGAAAGCCAATGCTTCCTGCTTGATTCCCAACATTTCCCTGAATCGTTTTATGTTTCTGCCCTGATGTATTTTTCGCTCCATTTGTTGTTTTTATTTAAATGATTAATTATATAAAAGTAAAGATATAAAAATAGGTGAAAAAACTAAAAATTTATCATTTAAATAATTGAGCATATCATTTTACACGGCAAGAAGCTATAAAAAATAGGATGAATAATAGTCTAGTTCTATAGCTTCAGAGGTGCGGGTTATTTCAGCACAGGGTGTAGCCTGGTATCTGTTGTGCTGAATCATAAGAAAAAATGCGCTACCGTATAAATAATCAACCCGACCAATCCGCCGACCATAGTTCCGTTCACCCGGATAAACTGCAGGTCTTTGCCGACTTCCAGTTCCAGCTTTTCGCTTAGTTCCTTTCCCTGCCAGTTGCCGACGGTCGAACTGATGAGGTTTCCGAACTGATGCGTATTTTTCAGGATGTATTTATAGGCGGTTACGCGGACCCAGTTATCGATTTTGGACTGGAGGGTTTCATTGGTATTCAAATTCAGGGCAAATTCATTCAGGTTTTTGGAAAGATAGGTTTTTAGGGATGATTGTTCCTGCTGAAGTTCTTCGGTAACCGTCTTTTTGATGGAAGCCCAGATATCCCGGGAATATTCATTCAGCTTCTCAGGCTGCAGGAGATCATTCTTAATGGTCGTAAACTCCTGCTCCCATTGAGGGTCTTCAGCCAGGTTGGCGGCAAATTCCTGGATCCGTTTTGTAATCAGATCCCTGATCTCGTGGTTCGGATCTTCTTCGATTTCAGCAAAAAAATCGGAAAGCCCGGTAGTAACCTTATCGGCAATCTTGTTATCAACAAAAGCCGGGATAAAAGTATAGCTTCCTTTCCGGACCCGTTCTTTGATCAGTTCGCTGTTTTCAAGAATGTAATTTTTGATCTGGGAAGAAAGGCTGGTCACCATCCGCTGATGGTCATTTTTTTCCGTAACATAGGTAATTCCGTTGCCGACGATTTTATTGAGTTTTACATCACCGGCCATTTCAGAAACTTTACGGCTGATAAATAGGCTTACTTCCGCGTCGTCGAGCTTGTTCAGGATATCCAGGACGATATCGGAAATATTCCGGATCAGGATTTCCTGATTTTTTTCTTTTCCGAGCCATTCCCCCACAAAAGTTGAAATTTTCAGCTTCTGAATGTAAGGACGGATATTTTGAGGAGACAGGAAATTATCTACGACAAACCCGCCCAGATTATCGCCCAGCTGCTGCTTGCTGTTCTCAATAAGATTGGTATGCGGGATCGGCAGGCCCAGCGGATGGCGGAACAGTGCAGTCACGGCAAACCAGTCGGCGAGGGCGCCTACCATGGCGGCTTCGGAAAAAGCACGGACATAGCCGATCCAATGGGAATCCATCCGCTTCTGGAGAATGGTCGTAATAATAAAAATAATGGCCATCAGCAGGAATAGCCCGGTGGCAAAAGCCTTGTACTTATTCAGCTGTTTTCTTTTTGCTTCATCATTCATAAGGTTCGGTATACGTTTATTGATGATTTCATTCCGGTTCAGTTTCTTATTGTCTGAATATATTTTGGTTTAATTTATTTAAAATCAAATAAATACAAAATGCCAAATATGGTCATCCGGAATTCATTACTTAAAAATAATTAAATTTTGAAACTTTCATCCGGTTATGGTTTGATTTTAGCTGGTATCAATACGTTAAACAGATGACATGGAACACGAAGCAAAAAACAATCCATACTATTCCCGGACCGACCGTACCAAACTGGATATTCCGAATCAGGAATGGAGAAACATTCTTTCTCCGGATTTGTATGCAATCTCCAGAGAAGCGGCAACAGAAAGGCCTTTCACCGGAAAGTACAATGAATTCGATCAATTGGGAGAGTATTACTGTGCTGTTTGCGGAAACCACCTGTTCCGTTCGGATGCTAAATTTTCCAGCAGCTGCGGATGGCCAAGTTTTTTTGAGGCTGATAAGGAAGGAGTGTATTACAAAAGAGATACGGCGTTCGGAATGGAAAGGGTAGAAGTGCTCTGCAAAAGATGTGATTCGCATCTCGGTCACGTCTTTGATGACGGCCCTCAGCCTACCGGATTACGATATTGTATGAACTCCGTAAGCCTTGAGTTTCTACCGGATTCTGAAAAATAAACACTGGTTTAAATTCTAGAAACCAGCACGTTAAAGTTTCTTAAATAGCGTTAAACTTTTTAGAGTTATAACGCCTGACCCGTTATGTTTTTATACATTTGTCCCGCAATTGTATTTAACATAATATTTTTAATGAAAGGAATTTATAGCGTACTCGGTATTGTTTACATGATTACCACTTCATTTTACGGGTCTCCGGAAAAGACGGTTATGAAAAATGAAATCAATACCAAAAGAATTGAGAAATCAGTTGAAATGAATTCTGTGAAAGCAGAAAAGACCATGTCTTCATCCGAAGAATTGTATCATTCAATTACCTTTGAACAGGGCCACGAACTTAATCCCGACGTTTTCTTTAAAGCCATGACCGGATTTGAAAACCTGAAGAAAGCTGGTCTTCTTAATCCGGATTCGCATCTGCTGACGGTATGCGATTTCTCCATGTCATCCAACACCAAAAGACTTTGGGTGATCGACATGAATGAGAAAAAAGTGTTGTTCAACTCACTGGTAGCTCACGGTAAAAATACAGGCGAAGAATTTGCGACGAATTTTTCTAACACGGAAAGTTCGTTGCAGAGCAGCTTAGGATTTTATATCACGGATGCTACTTACCAGGGGGACAACGGCTATTCTCTGAAACTGTTGGGGATGGACAAAGGTTTTAACGATGCGGCTTACAGAAGAGCCATCGTTATGCACGGTGCCGATTATGTAAGCGACCAGTTTGCCGCCATGCATAAAAGAATCGGGAGAAGCTGGGGATGTCCGGCAGTACCACGGGATCTTACCCAGCCGATCATCAATACGATCAAAGGAAGAAACCTTCTTTTCATCTATTACCCGGATCAGAATTACCTTTCCAAATCCGAATGGCTGAAGGCATAAAACAACAGGATAAAACAGAAAAGCAGTCTTATGTAAGGCTGTTTTTTTTATTGTCGGAGTTGAATCGTACCTGAAAAACACTTCCTTTGCCGGGTACCGAGGAGAGCAAAATCATTCCCTGATGCATTTCAATAATTCTTTTCACAATCGATAACCCGATGCCATTGCCTTTTTCCTTATTTTTATTAGCTCCGCGGTAAAACAGATCGAAAATTTTATCCCGGTCCTTTTCATCAATTCCGGCACCGCGGTCGATAAAGCGGATGTCCAGGATCCGGCCATGAACTTCAATTTCCACCCGGCAGCTTCTGTCTGCCGAATATTTGCAGGCATTTTCCATCAGGTTTAGAAAAGCAACCTGCAGCAGGTAAGGATTTCCGTGAAAATCGTAATTGCTTTCGTCCTTATCGGTCAGATTATCCATATAATGAATGCCGATCCTGTAATCCTGGTTTTTCTGGAGCAGATCCACTTTGGCATCGGCAAGAATCTCATCCAGCCGTACATCAGTAAAGCTGATCTGGGAAGCATCATAGCTTGCCCTGGCGAAATCCAGCAGGGCAGAGGAAAGCTGGGAGGCATGCGTTGCATCCTGGAGGGCATTATTAATGGAAATTTTATAATCGTCCAACGTCACATTCAGTTCTTTGGCAAGTTCCAGCTCTGCAATCAGGGTGGAAAGCGGAGTGCGGAATTCATGGGAGATCGTGGTCACAAACTGGCGGTGGTTGCTGAATGATTTCTCCAGCCGGTTAAAGGTAGAATTAAATGTTTCGGTCAACTCATAAATTTCATCTTTCGCTTTGGGAACCACCAGCCTTTTGTGAAGGTTGTGCTCTGAAATATCCCGGATCTGAACGATAATATCCTTTAAAGGCTTTAGGGTATAGTAGGAAAACAAGAAGCCGATGACAAAAATAATAAGAACCGATATAATGTAAACCACAATAATATCATTCCTGAATTCTTTAATGTGGGCCAGTCCGGTCACATCGACGGCGCTTCCGATGATGTAAAAATTATCCCCGTCAAATTCATACCGGAAAGCCATGTATTGCCGTTCTCTTCTTTGCCAGGAAAGCTTATCTTTTCCGGTTTTAATCAGTCGGTTAAGGTAATAAGGATTTTTTGAACTGGGTTTAATGTCTGTGAAAATCAGTTGTTTTTTACTGTTATAGACACTGATGTCGGCTTCATTCAGCATCTTTTTGTTCCGTTCATGAAGCTTTTTTATTTTGTTGCCGTCTATATTGGCATCGAAGATGAATTCGGCCCTCCAGATAATTTTGTAGCCTAAGCGGTCATTGAATTCATCATTCCTGTTTCTTTCTGAAACAAAATAAAGGACGTAGGCAAAAACAAAGAGGATGCCTGCGGTAATCAGTGCGTACATCAACGCAGTCCGGGTAGCGATTTTCATAAGTTGCGGGTAAAAATAAATCCCGTTCCGGGTTTGGTATGAATCAGTTTCTCATTGAAATCCTTATCGATTTTCTTACGCAGATAGGCAATATAGACATCAATATAATTGGTGCCGGTATCAAAATGGTTGCCCCAGACATTTTCTGCAATTTCTTCCCGGGTCAGAATGCGCTCTGCATGAGTCATCAGGAAAACCAACAGCTTAAATTCTTTTGGTGTGAGAACAATTTCTTTTCCATCCCGGAACACGCGGTTGGTTTTCTGATGGATGACCAGCTGATGGTACTGAATAACATCCGGCGTTTCCTCTTTTTTCGGCAATGATGATTTTCTCAGTAGCACGGCTTTTATCCGGGCATAGAGTTCCCTGATTTCAAAAGGTTTTACCATGTAATCGTCGGCTCCGGCATCGAAACCTTCGATCTTTTCATCAATGGTTCCCAGGGCCGTCAGCATAATAATCGGAAGGTCGGGATGTTTCTGCTTAATAATTTTACTGAATTCGATGCCGTTCATCTGCGGAAGCATAATATCTGTAATGATCAGGCCAAACTCCATCCGGTCTGCTAAAACCAATGCATCTTCCGCATCTTCCGAAATGTAGATCTGATAGCCCTGGCTTTCAAGACCCCGTTTCAGCAGGGCAGAAACCCGGGCATTGTCTTCTATGATTAAAATTTTCATCTGGAATACTGTTTCAGACAGGAAAGATCAGCCAGACAGCGTTTTTTAAAAGTCTGGATTCCGACCCTGTACAAATCCCATACAAAGGTATTTCATATTTTATTCATGGAAAAACGGAATCTCCCGTTTAATGGTTTTCTAAAGGTTTTCTAATAGTTTTCTAACAGTATTCCCCGATTTTCAAAACTAATTTTGCCCCGTCAAAACAAAGAAAAGAGCACTGAAATACTATGGACAGAAGGTATCTTAAAACCGGACTCATCATCGCTTCATTAATTGGGATGAGCCAGAAAGGAGAAGCACAGAAAAAAAACGATTTCGGCAATCCCGCACTTACGCATTACCTGAACGACCAGCATACGCGGTATATTTCATTCAGCGGATATGCTGAATTGTGGGCACGTTATGCCCAGCTGAATCCGGGAAGTAGGATTAACAACGATAGAAAATCAGACGTATCCGATCTTTCACTTCGCAGGGTGAGGGTAAAAATGACGTACAAACCGACGGAAAAACTGATGTTTGTGCTTCAGGGAGGAACCACCAATGTGAATGTGAATGCGAAAGGCAGCAATTATTTCGATCTGCTGGATGCCTATGCCGAATATTCTTTTAACGATAAAATTGCTTTCGGGGCCGGACGTTCCACCTGGAGAGGGCTTTCCCGTTTTACCACGGGCCCGTTGAATACATTGTTGTACGATCTTCCGGCCTACGCTGCTTCCAATGCCGGTGCTACGGACTATACGGTGCGCGAACTCAGTGCCTACATCAAAGGGCAGCTGGGAAAATTTGATTACCGATTGGTCGTAGCCGATCCGTATACGATGGCGACCGCAGATCCGAAGCCCAATGTTTCCACATTCAGTAAAAATTCGCCGCATAAAGATTTCTCAGGGTATTTCCGGTATGCTTTCCTGGATACCGAAAATATTTCCACTCCGTTTAATTCCGGAACGTATGTAGGAAAGAAGAATGTCCTGAGTTTGGGTGCAGGATTCGATTACATCCACAATGCAATGTGGCATCAGGACGCCGCTAAAAATACGGTAAATGATGATATGAAAAGCTTTGCCGCAGACCTGTTCTACGATGCGCCGCTGAATAAAGAAAAAGGAACTTCCGTAAGTGCTTATGCCATGGCGATGCATAATGATTACGGCCCGAATTACATCCGTTACGTCGGGACCAATAATCCGGCAACTTCGGTGGATGCTTCCCTGGCCAGCCTTAACGGGGCCGGAAATGCCATGCCCGTGATCGGAACCGGGAATACCTATTATCTCCAGTTGGGCGGAACGTTGCCTTATTTAAACAAAGAAAAGAAAGACCTGCAGCTTCAGCCTGCCGTCGGAATCCAGCTGTCTGACCTGAAAGGCCTTCATGACAATGCCGTAATTTATGATGCCGGAATTTCCCTGTTGATGAACGGGATGTCCTCCAGATTCACTTTCGATGCGCAGAACCGCCCTGTCTTTACACCGGATGCTGCGAATAATGCTGTGGTGTCAGACCGGAAATGGCAGTTCGTCCTGAAATACAGAATTGATATTAATTAAACATCAACCCTAAACAAAATATATTGATTATGGAAAGAAGAAAATTTTTATTCCGTTCGGTACAGGCTTCAGTTTTATTGCTGGTTTCAGGAAATCTGTTTGCCTCTGCCTTACCCATGTTTAACCCCATAAAAAAGAAAAAAGTGTACTTCCATTATTTATTGTTCTGGCTCCGGAAAGACCTTTCCAAAGCTGAAGTAAAAGACTTTGAGAACTTTTTCAAAGGACTGGCCCAACTTCCTTACCAGAAAAACCTCCGCTATGGAAAGCCTGCCGCATCAAGTCCGAGAAATGTTCTGGACAATAGCTTTACCTATAATGCCTCCATGGAATTCGACAGCCTGGAAGAACTTGAAGCCTACGGGCAACTTCCGGAACACCTGGCCCTCGTACAGAAATACAAGCCGTTCTTTGAAAGAATGCTGGTTCACGATACCGTTTACAACCCCTAAAAAAAAGAATCCGATTAGAAATGAAAAACTTTGTTAAAGGCATGAGCCTTGTTGTAGCATTTTCAACAATGAGTTTTATGAATGCACAAGATCATCACAAGAAGCACGTCAGCGTTAAAGCAGAAGAAACCACGGAATCGATTCCGGCCATCAGGCTCATCAATAAGCCCGACGGTACCTGCACTTTTGAAAAAGGGAAGATCCCGACGCTGAAGCACATGAACACCAGTACGTTCTGGATGAGCAACAAAACCGAAGAATGGGAAAAGAATGCCCATCCTGCACCGAGAAGGCAGTATGTGATTACCATCAAAGGAAACATCAGATTCAAAGTAACCGACGGATCCACTTTCATGATCAAACCGGGAACGGTACTGCTGGCGGAAGATCTGAAAGGCAAAGGGCACAGCTGGGATATGGTAAAAAGCAAAGTCTGGGAGAGACTTTACATCCCGATTGCAGAAGACGCAGACGACTTTTTTGTAGCAGACAAAGATTCCGACTAACTCAACATCATGATATGATGTTTATGTAAATTCGTACAATGGAAAAGCAGCCCGATGGCTGCTTTTTATGTATTTGTAAGTATTTTAAATTTGTTTTAGGATCCTTAACTAAGATGTTGTCAATTAAAACTTCCCAACATTGGGCTTCCCTCTTCCAACCTATCAAAATTACTGAAACTTCTTAAAAATCACAGTAGCATTGTGCCCACCGAAGCCAAAAGCATTGCTAAGTGCATAATTGATATTCTTCTCTTTGGCTTCCCCGAAAACAATATTCAGATCATTGGGAATATTTTCATCAATGCGGTGAAGGTTGATTGTCGGTGGAATGATCCCGTTTTCGATAGCCTTGATGGATAGGATGGCTTCTGCAGCTCCGGCAGCTCCCAGCAAATGTCCCGTCATGGATTTGGTGGCGCTGATGTCCAGGTTTTTGCTTCCTTTAAACAGCTTGTTAATTCCATTTAATTCCACCAGGTCGCCCATCGGGGTAGAAGTGGCGTGCGGGTTGATGTAATCGATGTCTTCGGTATTGATGCCTGCTTCCTTTAATGCCAGCTGCATGGCTTTAATGGCTCCCGTTCCTTCCGGATGAGGTGCTGTCATATGATAGGCGTCGGCGGTCATGGCAGCTCCTGCAAGTTCGGCATAGATCTTTGCACCTCTTGCTCTGGCATGTTCGTATTCTTCCAGAATCAAGGCACCTGCTCCTTCGCCCATCACGAATCCGTCCCGGTCTGCATCATAAGGGCGGCTTGCCGTAGCAAAATCATCATTCCGGGTAGACATGGCTTTCATAATGGAAAATCCACCGATCGATGCCGGAGTAATGGCAGCTTCGGATCCTCCGCTGACGATCACTTTGGCCTTGCCGAGCCTGATGTAGTTGAATGCATCCATAATGGCTGTATTCCCGGTAGCACAAGCAGAAATAGTGGTGTAATTAATGCCCTGCAGTCCGAATTTCATAGAAATCATGCCGGAAGCCATATTGGCAATGAATTTAGGGACAAAGAACGGATTGAATCTCGGCGTTCCGTCGCCTTTGGTAAATTCCATCACTTCGCTTTCGAAGGTCCACATTCCGCCCTGCCCGGTTCCCCAGATCACGCCGGTATCGAAGGGATCCATCTTTTCAAGCTCAAGACCGGAATCTTTTAAGGCTTCCGCGGCAGAATACATGGCGTATTGTGAGAAAAGGTCGCTTCTTTTGATTTCATTATGGGTTAAATAGGCCTTCGGGTCAAAATTTTTAACCTCGCAGGCAAAATGGACTTTAAATTTTTCGGTATCGAAATGGGTGATTGTTCCGGCACCGCTGGTTCCGTTGATGCTGTTCTGCCAGAATTCTCCGACGTTATTTCCTAAAGGCGTCACTGCGCCAAGACCTGTAATAACAACTCTTTTCATTTAATTGCTGATTTTGAATAAATTGGAGGTTCCCCTGGCAATCAGGCGGGTTTTATCCGCATTCCAGATTTCGCATTCTGCGTTGACAAACTGCTTTCCTCTTTTGATGATTTTTGTTTTGGCGATAATAGGATCGTTTTCCTGGGCAGTTGAAAAATAATCAATGCTGTTGTTGATAGTGACAATAAAGGTTTCCTCATTCAGGGAAAACATCGTAGCTCCGATGATATCGTCCATGATCGCAGCGGTAACGCCTCCGTGAAGGTTACCCATCGGGTTAAGCCATTCCTGCCTGACGGTATACTGAAATTCAATCCGGCCTTCATCGGCAGAAACCACGACCGGATTGAGCCATTTCATAAACGGGGAAGGAGAGGCCGTGAATTCTTTCCCGGTAAAGCTTTTCAGAACTGCTAATTTGTCCATATTCTATCTAATTTTTATTTCTCTGAAGATGCCATTGTCAATTCGGTATCAATGATTTTAAGGATACGGTCCAGCGCAAGATTCAGGAATTTCTCATCGCCTGTGGTTTTGGATAATAAAATTCCGCCCTCGATTATCATGACAAACAGGGAGGCATATTCCTCTGCATCCGGTTTTACATTCAGCTCTCCGGTTTTCTGGCCCTGGGTGATGACTTCTGAAATTTTAGTGATCCATTCTTCAAAGGATTTTTTTACCTGATTTCTCAGATCCGGAAACGTATCGTCCGCTTCCGTTGCCGCATTCATCAGCGGGCAACCGCCATTTAGAAATACGGAATGCCAGTTTTTTCTGTAAAAAGCGACAAAAGCGTACAGCTTATCAATGGCAGTCGGGAATTTTTCACTGAAAGCAAGAATCATATTCTCTTTCAACAAACCTGCATTATGTCGGTAAGCTTCCAGTGCCAGTTGGTCTTTATTTTCAAAATTGCCGTAGATGCTGCCTTTTGTTAAACCGGTTGCTTCGGCAATATCGGATAAAGACGTGGAAGTGTAGCCTTTGGTATTGAACAAAGGTGCTGTTTTCTCAATAATGAATTGTTTTGTCTTTTCCGCTTTCGACATAAGCCTGAATAAGAATACAAATATATAAAAATATACCGATCGGTATATTTTATTTTGAAATTAATTGGTTTCAATCTGATGAAATTGATTATTACCCTGTTGATTTTTAGGCTTTGGCTTAAGCCAATCGGAATGTTTTTAAAAGAAAAAACGGGCTAAAGCCCGTTCCTATTGATATTTAAATCTACTTTTATATCATCCCTTTCTTAGGGATCTATCTTTTGGTTAAGATTCTTACGGGATCATCATAAAGTATCTGGCTTTTAATTGGCCAACGTAGCATTCAGTGTGATCTCAAAGTTGAAAGCGGCACTTACCGGGCATCCTTCTTCGGCAATCTTTGCATATTTCTGGAACTCTTCTTCAGAGATTCCCGGAACTTTTGCCGTTAACGTAAGCTCGGATTTTGTAATCTTTCCGGCACTTGGATCTAAAGTAATTACGGATTTAGTGATTAGTTCTTCGGGAGTAAAACCGGCTTGGGAAAGTTCTGCACTCAGTTTCATGGTGAAACATCCTGCATGTGCGGCAGCTAGCAATTCTTCCGGGTTGGTTCCTACGCCTTCTTCAAAACGGCTGTTGAAAGAATATTGGGTCTGGTTTAAGGTAGAGCTCTGTGTTGTTAAATGTCCTTTTCCTTCTTTGATGGTACCGTTCCAAACGGCTGTTGCATTACGTTTCATACTATTTTAATTTATTATTGTTAATATGTTATTTTAATAGGACAAAGGTATAGCAGATATTATTCCGAAGCGTTAGATAAAAAGAACTAAATCTTGTACTTTTTTCCCGAGATATAATTTTTCTTAAACTGGGCAGGTGTATTTCCGGTTTTAGCGGTAAAAAGACGGTTGAAATATGCCGGATCTTCATAACCCAGATCATAGGCAATCTCTTTCACGGGCTTATCCGTATAAAACAAAAGCCGCTTAGCTTCCAGCAAAATCCGATTGATAATAAACTGGTTCGGAGATTCCAGTCTTAAATTTTTGAATTTATGGGTTAAGGTTTTGGGTGCAACATGAAGGAGCTCCGCATATTCTGCAACATGATGCTTTCTCCGGAAATGGATTTCCAGCAGCCGGCTGAAATCCCTGAAAATATCCAATTCGCTCCCCGGGATTTTGATGTCATCATTATCCAGGTTCTGCTTCTTCCATTTGCGGGTAGCGCGGATGATGATCTGCTTTACGTAAGTCCGGATCATTTCTTCGGCCGAAGAATCTTTGCCTTCGAGTTCTTCTCTGATGTTTTGAAATAGATTTTTAATGACTGAATCTTCTGATTCGTCAAGCTCCACAAATGGAATTTCAAAAACATTGTGGAACAGAAGCCCGTCGCAGGCCACTTCTTTATCATGGATCTGAATGCAGTAAAAATCACGGTTGTAGTAGAGGAGTTTTGATTCTCCCGATGCTTTCTCTACCTGCAGATGCTGATTGGTCAGGAAAAATAAGGCCGGTTCCTCAATACGGTATTGTTTAAAATCTACCGTCAGTTCATATCCTGAAGGGACATAGAAAATCCTGATTTCGGATGTATATTTGGTCTCTGTAAAGGTTTGCAGGTTCTCTTCATAAAAGGTTTCAAAACCCAGTTTTTTGTATTGGTCTTCAAAAATAAGCATCTTTGGTGATGGATTTCTTTAAGGAAAGATACAAAAAAGCATGGCTTCGGAGAACTGGAATTTTGGAAGCCATGCTGCATTTATTATTTAAATTAATTCTTTAAGCTTTACCTGTTTTTCGATTTCGGGACGCCAATCTTTTTGGGTAGCTATCATATCACGTATTTTTTCCTGGAAATAAATATGATACCATGTTTCTTTTCTAAAATCAGATATACCACTAAAGATTTTTTCAGAATGAATCATCAGTTTCAGCATAAAATCTTTACTGGCTTCACGATGACGGTTAATAATCTGGCTTAATAAAACATCAGATATATTAACATCACTTGCAAATTCGGTTCTTTTGGAATACAATATGTCAATATATGATTCCAGAAATCCGGTAAAACTGTCCCTTGCATCATCAGCTTCTACATTGATATAGTTTTCCATTTTTAATTTCAATTGTACCAGCCTGGCTTGCATAATTTGTTCTTTAGACAAATTTTTCATTCTTTTCAAACGGGCTTCCATCAAGGCGACGGAATCAGATTCGCGTTCTTTGCTGTTATGATATCTGGAATCGACACCAAATTCAGTATTTTCGTTACTATTTCCTTTAAGAGTCGCTTTCATATTCTTTAATTAAATTTAATATTTCCGGTACTTCCAAACTTAGAGTAGTGCCTGTAATATTCATTTTATATTTATCAACGTAATGTTTATAAATTGCAGTTTTGGGCTTAAGGGAAATGCAGGCCATTTCTGCAAATTCCATTACGGCAATCTTAGCAACAAAGCAGAGCAGATTTCCCGCAATTCTATTAAACTTCTTATCTTTCCCCTTATTCTCTTCTGAAACGGTAAGCAGCCTGATATGGATTCTCCATTCTTCACGAATGATTTCGAACGAAATAAGTCCGAGAATATCATTGTCTCCTTTAATAACCAGTTTGTATATCTGCTGATCCTTTTCTTCCTTCCAGTTAAAAAAATATCTTGCTTTCGTTAATGATTTGTAGTCAGATTTTTCTACCGGTAAAATTTCTATCGGATAAATTTTGCCTGTTGAAATTTCTTCAATATTCATAAGCTAAATATATAAAAAGTTTCCATAATTTGCAAACTATTGATTTGTGATTTTTCAGTTTCGTAAAGTTAATATAGAAGAAGCATGGTTCCGGGAAATTTACATTTCTGAAACCATGCTTTTATAATAAGATATGAATATCCGAAACTAGAAACTCACATCCAGCCCCACATAAAAATTCGCTTTCATAACGGGAGCATACACCATCCCGCCGTCGAAATAATTTCCGAAAGGACTTTTTACATCTACGATTGCGCTTTTCTGGTAATACGAAGTCAGGTTTTCACCACCGATATAAACCCTGATTTTTTTATTGAAGTTCTTTGAAATCTGGGCATTCAGAACCGCATAGGATCCTGAGTACGCCGGAAGCTGAAATGAAGCAGGGTTGGAGGAAGTATCCGGCAGCCTTTGCTTTCCGACCAGATTTAAAGTGGTATCGAAACTCCAGAATCCGCCGTTGCTGTTTTTATTGGTAGCATAGGCTAAATTCACAAAGCCTCTGTGCTTCGCCATAAAAGGCACTTCTCTTCTTCCCGTCAGGTAATCGGCCTGAACGTCGTAATATTTATAAGCCAGCCGGACCTCAAAATTCTTAAACGGCATAAAATCCCATTGGGTCTGGAAGGAGTTGGCAAATGACTTTCCTTCCAAGTTGTAAAAGACCAGCTGCTGAGGGGAACGGTCCAGATCCACCATCACCTGATCCTGGAAGTCGGTTCTGAAAAAATCGGCCACAACGGTTGATTTTCTGTCGAAGATTTTAAACTCCTGCTGTAAGCTGACTCCGTAATTCCAGGCAATTTCAGGTCTGAGGCCATAGATATTGCCCCCATTTTCCAGAATACGAACGCTCCTGTTGGAGGCAAAATACTGCTGGCTTTCCGCAAAAACATTGGCTGTTCGGAAACCTCTTCCCGCAGAAAGCCTCAGGATGGTTTGCGGTGTAAAATCATATTTAAAGTTTAATCTTGGTGTGAATTGAGTTCCTGCCAGATTGTGGAAATCCACCCGTGCACCGGCGACCAAAGTGTATTTTAGTCCGGTTAAGGTATATTCCGCAAAGGCTCCGGGAACGATTTCATTTCTTTTGAAGTTGCCTGTTAAATAGGTTTCGTCATAGCCGTCATACATAAAGCTTGCCCCGGCTTTATATTTATGGTTGGTATTTCCTAAAATACTTTCAAAAATCAGGTTGGAATAATACGTCTGCTGCTTTCCGGAATAATTCCTCAATCCGAAGAAGCTGTCCTGCTGATGATAGGTATACTGGTTCATCCAGCCCAAGCTCTGGTACGGTTTTCCTTTAAAAACATAGCCGGTCTTATTCCACACCTGGAATCTGGAAATATCAATGCCTACTCCATAGAGTGATTGCTTTTCCTGAGGGATTTTTTTATCAAAACCAATCTGTCCGGAAGTCCTCTCATCCTTGATGAAATTAATCCCGAAATGTGAACCTAATCCCGATTTTTCCAGGTCGTTATAATTTAAAAGGTAAGCGGCATTCAGCTGGGTTCCTTTCGGGCGGTCCAGGAAACCGTCTTCATTCATATCCGTATTGCCGAAGGTGCCGTTTCCGTGAAGCAGAAAGGTCTGCGACCATTTTTCATTGATCGGCAAAACGCTGGTAATATTCGCTTCGGCTCTTCCGTTGAAATCGGCGAACAAGTTTAATGAAGTCTCTGGCTCTTTGGCATTTTTCAGCAATTCGGTATTGATCTGTCCGGTGATACTTTCGTAGCCGTTGGATACCGTGCTCCCGCCTTTGGTCAGCTGGATGCTTTCGATCCACCGTCCCGGGATGAAACTCAGTCCGTATGGAGAGGCCAGTCCCCTGATCTCGGGCAGCAACTCTTTCGTTAAGCTGGTGTATTTCTGATCCAGTCCAAGCATTTTCAGCTGTTTGGTGCCCGTCACGGCATTGCTGAAAGAGACATCTACCGTGGCGTTGGTTTCAAAGCTTTCGGATAAGTTGCAGCAGGCGGCTTTCAGCAATTCTTTTTTATCGATGTTAAAAACGAGTCCGGCCTCTTTTTTCTGTAATGAAGTGGCCGCTTTGGATCCCGTCACCGTAACGCCTTCAATGGCCTTTCCGGCAGAAATTTCAGCACTGGAAACACTGTGTTCCGAAAGGTCCTGTGCTTCAGCTTCTTCCAAATGAACCTTCGGATTGGCTTCCCCGAAAGCAATGTTCCGGTCGTATAGGCAGCAGGAAGGAAGGTTTTTATAGGTATTGTCGCTGGACTTATACTTTTCATTATCGTGACCGACCTCTGCTATTTTCCTTAAAATCTTATCGGATGAGGTTTTGGTAGGATTAAAATCTAAAGCTACGGTCTGGGTTTCCGCATTCCATTCGGCGGCATCGGCGCCGGCCTCTTTAGCTGCTTTTTCAATCCTGGCCTTGCAGGATTCGCAGTTGCCCTTTACGTAAAATTCATTTTCCTTTTTTACAGGATGATCGTGCTTTTCTGTTGTTACAGCCTGTGAATTCCGCTCATAATGGCAGCAGTCGGGAAGGGCCTGATAGCTGCTTTCAGAAGCTTTGAATTTTTCATTGTCATGGCCGGCATCAGCAACTTCTTTTAAGATTTCGTCTGCCGAAACGGCATTGTCTGTTTCTATGGTTAACGTCTGAAGATCAACGGAGTAAACCGCCGTTTTGGCCCCTGCTTTTCTGGCAGTACTTTCAATCCTTTCTTTGCACATGTTGCAGTTTCCTTTTACCGTAAAACTGTTTTTAGAAAGATTTTGAGCCGATATCAATGAGGCGGATACTAAGAATATACCAAGAATAATCCTGGAAATATATAATTTCATGGGTTTAAAAAATTTAGATTAATTAAATTAATGTCTCGATGTAGCAAAGTGATCATCTGAAAATCATTGATCAATTGCTAAACTGATACATTGTTAAGTGTATTTAATTAACCTATTTTCGGCGGTTGCCAGATCTCTTTTAAACGGTCTGAGAGAGAAGGGTCCGAATATTCGAACAGTAAATTTTTATTGGATGGGTAATACAGAATCTCTGCCTGCAGATTCTTTGTGCACGACGTTTCTATATAAGTGTAGCAGGTAATGCAGGTAGAACAGCAATCGTCGTTACATGAAGATTGATTCTCTTCCTTACCATGATTTTCTTTGGAGTGTTGCTGATGCTGATGCTCTTTTTTGCAGCAGCTCATTTCAGAATCATTTTTGCAGCAGATTTCCTGCATATTCTGGGCATAGAAATTATCTTTAGGAACCAGAAAAATTCCCAAACAGAAAATAAGTGTTATGATCTGAAATAATTTCACGATGCAAAAGTACAAAATTTACGGCAAAACGTCACCAACTTTCACGGCGCAGTTGTGCCAGGGCTCTCCATGTGGAGGGTTTACTGCCGGTTTTGGTCCTGTAGGTGCCGGTGTGGAAGCCGGAGACGGAGTATTTTGTGCCACTGCCGGAGCGGGCTGCTGTACAGGAGCCGGTTTGCTGTTCAGAGGCTGTCCGACTGGAATATCGCATCGGTGTCCCGGCTCTCCGTGCGGCGGATTCATGCCTTTTGCAGTTACCGTTTTTGCTTTTCCGCTTTTATCAACAGTGAATTTTCCGGGCTGTAAGGCATTCGGATCGATCTGGATGGCCTGTCCCTGCTGGGTATTTACTGCGACGTTCTGTGCGTTTTGCTGTTGTGGAGCCGAATTTAAAGGCTGCCCAACCGGAATATCGCACCGGTGTCCCGGCTGTCCGTGAGGTGGATTCATCCCGGCCGATGTTACGGTTGCGGTCCCGGAACCCGTAGTAATGCCCGCCTGGTCAATCAAAGAGGCCTTGGGAGCCTGGTTTACAGGAGCCGCCGGCTGTTCAGCGCCCGCTTCTTCCGTAATATAGGTGGCTTTTTCGTCTTTTTTACAGGAAACAGCTAGTATGGATAAGATCATCAGACCCAAAAATGTATTCTTCATATAAAACAAAATTAGCAAAACATTTTGAATTGCTTTGCTAATTTTATTTTTGTAATCGATATTTACGAATTAATTCTTAACCAGAAGCCTGAATCCTTCACCGTGTACGTTAATGATTTCCAATCCTTCGTCGTCTTTCAGCAGCTTACGGAGTTTTGCAATGTAAACGTCCATGCTTCTTGCTGTAAAATAGTTCTCTTTTTTCCAGATTTTTCTTAAGGCAAGATCCCGCGGCATGAAATCGTTTCTGTGGATGCACAGGAGCTTCAGCAACTCGTTTTCTTTCGGCGAAAGCTTATATTCGTTATCGCCCACACGCAGCTGTCTCAACATGGAATCGAAGAAAATATTGCTGATCTTGAACTGTTCCTGTTCTTCGTTTTCCAGGGTGGAGCTTCTCTGAAGAATGGCTTTGATCTTATACAAAAGCAATTCCGTATCAAAAGGCTTGGTGATATAATCATCGGCACCCAGCTGATAACCTTTCAGAATGTCTTCTCTCATATTCCTTGCCGTAAGGAAAATAATCGGCGTATTTTTATCGATTTTTTTAACGTCTTCCGCTAAGGAGAAACCGTCTTTTTTCGGCATCATCACGTCGAAAATACAGATGTCGAATTCGTTCTCCGTAAATTCTTTCAATCCCTGTTCTCCATCGGTAGCAAGAGTAACTTCGAAATTATTTATCGTTAAATAATCCTTCAGCACTGCCCCGAAACTCTGGTCATCTTCTACTAATAATATTCTGTTGCTCATAATTTTAAATGATTAATGTTAATAATCAGAATGAACCCGTCACTCTCTTCTTCTGTATTTTGTTTTGGTTTAATTATTTTATCAGCTCATCGGCAGCTTGATCGTAAATGTACTTCCTTTTCCTTTGTGGGAATCTACGATAATCTGTCCTTTATGAAGTTCTACAATCTTTTTTACATAGGAAAGTCCCAGTCCCTGTCCTTTTACATTATGGATATTTCCGGTCTCTTCCCGGAAGAACTTCTCAAAAATTTTGGTCTTGTTCTGGGTTTCCATTCCCATCCCTTTATCCGAAACTTCAATCACATAAAAGTGGCCTTCGTTTTTGGTACGGATCGTAATTTCCGGTGCTTCCGGGGAATATTTATTGGCATTATCCAAAAGGTTCACCAGCATATTGGAAATATGGAATTCATCTATTTTAAAAGTATAATGGGTCGCATTGAATTCCTGGATCAGCTTTCCGTTTCTCTGCTGGACGATCAGGTTAAAAGATTCCGTTGTCCTTCGGATCAGCTCCCGTACATTCGTTTCTCTCAGGAACAGTTTCACTTCATTTCTTTCCAGTTTCGACATGTTCAGAACATTTTCCACCTGTTTTTTCATTCTCAGGTTTTCCTGCTTGATCAGTTCCGAATAGTATTTTACCTTATCCGGATTGGTCGCAATCTTATCGTTGGCCAGGGAATCGGTTGCCACGGAAATTGTAGCCAGCGGTGTCTTAAACTCGTGGGACATATTGTTGATGAAATCCGTTTTCACTTCCGCCAGCTTCTTCTGTTTCATCATATAATTAATGGAAATAATGTAAATTCCGAGGATTGTCAATAGAGAAAGAAAGGTTCCCAGCAGCATCGGCCAGTTGTTCATCGCCAGAGAGTAGTCCTTTTTCGGAAAAACGAGGGCTAAGCTGTATAAAGTTCTTTCCTTTTGGTCGGTAAACAGCGGATAGCTGTAGGTGTTATTGTCTTTCCGGTCTTTATAATCCCTGCTCACCACTTTCGTCAGGTTGTTGTTCTTATCAATGATGCCGTATCCGAATTTAGCGGAAATTCCGCGAATCCTGAGTTCTTTGGTAATCACGGAATCCAGGACTTTAGGATTTACCCTTTTGGAAATCGGAAGGTTATTTCCAACGATTTTGGCATATTCCTTCATCGAGTAGTCCCCGTTTTCAATATCCTGATTGAGGTCTGCCGTGAGGATCCCCCGGTCGGTGGTGTCGCGTTTTATTTTGTAGGCTGCTTCGTCTGTGTATAGTTTGGTAAGCTTGATGGAATCTCCTTTCTGAGAAATCGGAAGCTGGCTTTTTTCTATGATGTTTTTCAGGTAAATAATCTGCCGCTGCTTGCCGGAATCCTCTACCTGCTGAATGGTCGTTAAAGTCGGCTGATCGCTGTTGGCCAGAATATTGTTTCTGAAATCTTTGTTTTCTACATTTAAATATTTGTCAAGTTCGATTTCACCGATACTTTTTGTTGTTCCTTCCAAGGCGGAATAGACTTTTGAGGAAAAATCCTGCTCCAGGGCGCCGTAATAATTTTTCAGCCAATAAAACTGGAGCGTGACGAAGACAATCAGTGAGATCGTCATAAACACCGAAATTATTGGAATGAATTTATTATTCATTTATTGTTTTTTAATAGTTTCTTAAAATAATGAATGTTAAAATTATTATTTTATGATTTGATAAACAAAAAATGAGCCGTTAAATTGTGTAATTTTTCTTAAAACTATGTTTTTTAACATTTATTTAGGAATTTTTGAAAGTGTGGTACATTAAAATTACGGTACTGAAAATAAAATGTAGCTTTATATAAAACAAAATATCTCTTATGGAATCCAACATTATTTTTAATAAAGATCTTGATGCCAACAGCATCTATGTCATGAAAATCTATGATGCCGACGTATCAAAAGTCTGGGATTATTTTACAAAATCCGAATTGCTGGACCAGTGGTGGGCGCCAAAGCCCTGGAAATGCGAGACGAAGACCCAGGATTTTAAGGAAGGCGGTATTTGGCTGTACGCGATGGCCGGACCGGCTGGAGACCGGCATTATGCTAAAGTAAAATATATGGAAATTACCGAACACCGGAGCTTCGACGGCACCGATTCTTTCTGTGATGAGAACGGAAAAACAAATCCTGATTTTCCGGAAGTGAAATGGCTTTTCGGTTTTACAGGTGTGGAGGAAGGAACAAAGATTACCGTCAATATCCATTTTTCGAGCGAAGAATCTATGAAGAAACTATTGGAAATGGGTTTCGAGGGAGGATTTAAAACCGGACTTTATCAATTGGAAGAAATTCTCAGTGATTTGAAAAGGTAATAATTTGAAGATAAAAAAGGAAAGTAGAAAACTACTTTCCTTTTTAGTTAACATCCTGAAAATTAATTTTCAAATTATCTTATTAAGCCATTTTCAAATTAACTCTTCATCCTGGAAATACTGAATGATCGCCTTCTTCATTAAAAGCTGCTGCTCATTAGGCTTCAGCTCCGGAAGTTCTTCCAGCTGGTCAAAATGCGGATATCCGTCATCGTCGTAATGCGAAAATCTGTAATACCCGAAAGGTTCCAGTAACCGGCATACGGCAATGTGGAGGAGGTTTACCTTATCGTCCTTTGTATATTTCTGCTGGCCGCTGCCGAGTTCCTGAAGGCCTATCAGGAAAAGATAGGTTTCAATCGGTGCGTTTTTCTCGGTATCAAAATTTTCAATGAAAAATTGTTCTACCTGCTGCCAGTATTCTGCTTCGTTATTCATAATGTATAAATCAATTCTCCTGATTGTTATGGGTACGCTGCCGCATCCTGTTTCCTGGCCAGATCCAGAAGCTGCCCGAATTTTTCATCCTTCTTTACCCGCAGGTATTCTTGCTTCTCAATCATGTTGATCCTGCTCTTTTGGAAAAGATAATACACTGCAGCAATGCCGATAAAAATAATCAGGAGTGTCATATCTTAATTTTTATTTTCCAGTTTCAGTAAAAATGCATATTCCAGCGCATCTTCCTTTAAAGATTCAAACCTTCCGCTTGCCCCGCCGTGGCCTGCACTCATATCGGTTTTAAATACCAAAAGGTTGTTGTCTGTCTTCAGTTCCCTCAGTTTGGCTGTCCATTTGGCCGGCTCCCAGTACTGAACCTGGGAATCATGCAGCCCGGTAGTAATCAGGAGGTGCGGATAATCTTTGGCTTCTACATTATCGTAGGGCGAATATTCCTTCATGTAGTGGTAGTATTCTTCATCATTCGGATTTCCCCATTCGTCGTATTCCCCGGTAGTTAATGGAATGGTATCATCAAGCATGGTGGTTACGACATCCACAAAAGGGACCTGTGCCACTATCCCGTTGAACAAGGCAGGTTCGTAATTCATTACGGCTCCTACCAACAGGCCTCCGGCGCTTCCGCCCATGGCATACAGATGTCTTGAGGAAGTATAATTCTCTTTAATTAAAAACTTTCCGGCGTCGATAAAATCGAAGAACGTATTTTTCTTAAACAGCATTTTTCCGTCTTCATACCATTCCCTGCCAAGGTATTCCCCGCCACGGATATGGGCAATGGCATAAATAAAACCTCTGTCCAGGATCGATAACCTCACATTCGAGAAACTGGCATCCACGGTATGGCCATAGCTTCCGTATCCGTATAGCAGCAGTGGAGTGTCTGCAGACTTTTTCGTGTCTTTATGATAGACCAGGGAAATTGGAATTCTTGCTTCCCCGTCTCTGGAATCCGCCCAGATTCTTTCGGAGATATAATTTTCCGCGAAAAATTTTCCGCCCAGTACTTCCTGCTGCTTCAGAAGAACGGTGGTCTTTTCCTTCATGTTATATTCGTATGTCGAACCCGGCTGCGTTAAAGATGTATAACCATAGCGCAGGATTTCCGTATCGAATTCAAGGTTCACCCCGATGTAAGCCGTGTAAGTAGGATCGGAGAACGGCAGGTAATGCGATTCGCCAGTCTTTTCATCGATGATTTTAATCTGTAAAAGACCCTGCTCCCTCTCTTCAAGGACCAGGTAATTTTTAAAGATCTCAAAACCTTCCAGCAGGACTTCGGGACGGTGCGGGATCACATCCACCCAATTTTCCATGCTGCAGTTGTCGATTTTGGTCTTTACGATTTTAAAGTTAAAAGCATCATCCGCATTGGTGATGATGTAAAACTCGTCTTCGTAATGTTCTACGGAATATTCCAGGTCATCGATCCTCGGCTGAATAATTGTCCAGTCCGCAAAAACATTGTCGGAAGGGATAAACCGGTGCTCATCCGAAATCGTGCTGGAGCTGGCGATGAAAATATATTCCAGGGATTTCGTTTTGAAAACATTCACGTCGAAAGTTTCATCTTCCTCATGGAAGATCAGTGCATCCTTGGAAGCATCGGTTCCCAGCTTGTGGCGATAGACCTGGAAAGCCCTCAGGCTTTCGTCTTTCCGGATGTAGAAAACATGTTCGTTATCATTTCCCCAGACTGCTTTTCCGGTGGTATTTTCAATTTGGTCCGGAAGGATTTCTCCTGTTTTCAGATTTTTGAAATTGATGCTGTAAATCCTGCGGCTTACTTTATCCGATGAAAAAGAGGCCAGTTCATTATTCGGAGAAACGGCAACGCTTCCTACTTCAAAGTAGCTTTCGCCTTCCGCCAGGACATTCACGTCCAGGATAATTTCCTCTTCATTTTCCAGGGTCTGGTGCTTTCTGCAGAAAATAGGGTATTCTTTTCCGTCTTCATAACGTACGATGTACCAATAGCCGTTGAAAAAATAAGGTAAAGACTCGTCATCTTTTTTATACCGGGCCTTCATTTCTTCAAAAAGTTCTTCCTGCAGCGGCTCCGTGTCTTTCATCACGAAGTCGGCGTAAGCGTTTTCTTCTTCAAGGTATTTAATGACTTCCGGGTTTTCCCTTTCATTGAGCCAGAAATAGCTGTCCGTTCTTTGGTCACCGTGTGTTTCGAGGATTTTTTCTATTTTTTTTGCCTTTGGAGCTTCCATTCAATATTAATTGTTGTTCAAATTTAGTTAAAAAAAAACCATCTTTCCTGTATGAAAAGACGGTTGCTTTATATTTTTTATATTAAAACTTATTTGTGAAGCGCTTTAATATATTTTTCCAGGGCCATGGTCATGGACGGGGTTTCTCTTGTGGGTGCCATTAAATCTACTTTCAGGCCTGCTTCTTCCGCAGCCGCTGAAGTCGTGGATCCGAAAACACCTATTTTCGTATCTTCCTGCTTAAAGCCCGGGAAGTTCTGCTGCAAAGATTTGATTCCCTGCGGGCTGAAGAAAATAAGCATATCGTAATCCTTCACATTGATGTCGGTAAGATCGCTGCAGACCGTTCTGTACATGATGGCTCTTTTCCAGTCGACATTGGAAGCTTCCATGGTCTTGGTAATGTCCGGGCTCAGAACATCTGATGAGGGAAGCAGATATTTCTCGGTCGGGAACTTCTTGAAAAGAGGCAGCAGGTCGGCAAAATTCTTCTCCCCGAAGCTGATCTTCCTTTTTCTGTATACGATGTGCTTCTGAAGGTAGTTGGCAATCGCTTCGGACTGACAGATGTAACGCATCGTATCGGGAACCGAAAAGCGCAGCTCTTCCGCTAATCTGAAGTAATGGTCTATCGCATTTTTACTCGTGAAAATAATTCCGGTATATTGCGTAAGATCGATCTTCTGTGTTCTCAGTTCTTTATTGTCAACTCCTTCGACGTGGATGAAAGGTCGGAAATCAATCTTTATCTTTTCCTTCTTTGCAATTTCCAGGTACGGAGACGACTCACTTGGCGCTGGTTGAGAAACCAATATAGACTTTATTCTCATCATTGACATTTATTAAAAAAATAATAGCTTCCAAAGCAACAAAAGAGGTGCAATTTGGAGGGTGCAAATATACAAAAATTTATAATACCATTTTCCGGGTAATATCTTGTTCTTGTGAAATAAATAGAAAAAAACTTTGAAAATGAAGACAAAGGAAAAAAAGAACAGATAATATAAAAACATTTCCTTCCTGTCGATCGGGAAATAATAGTGCATCACACACAGGATAATCAGCAGAAAAGACAGGATAAAATAGAATTTGGTAGCGGTAAAATAAAATACCGTCCACTTTTTTCCATCACCGATGCTCTGGAAAAACAAAAAGCCCAGGCTGGTCCTCACCAGGTAAAAAAGGATAACGGCAATCAGGCTGAACCCGAATTTATTCAGCCGGTATCCCAGAATCTGAAGGTCTGCCACAAACTTCGGGACTGTAGGCACGTACTGCGAGATCAGGACCGATAAGGTAAGAACGATAACGCAGGACGTGATGGCCCAGCTCGGCAGGTTGTTGCTGGCATCAAAATATTTCTGAAGCAGAAAGTCTTTCAGGTTGGCTTCCCTTTCCACGATATTCATCATAAAAATATATAAAAAGATACAGCCCAGCAATATAAAGATTACCCAATCGTTGTTCTCAGGTATTCTTGTATGATTTATAAAGTTTTGTGATAGCGGCAACGTAATTTTTTTGCAAAATTATAGATTATTTTGTATAAAATAAAAAGGTTAAATAAACTATCTTTGCAAACTGAAATGAAAAAACTGGTCATAATTCCGACTTACAACGAAAAGGAAAATATTGAAGATATTATTTCCGCAGTTTTTGCATTGGAAGATGACTTTCATATTCTGGTAGTGGATGACTCGTCTCCTGATGGAACAGCGGAACTGGTAAAGGAGCTGCAGAAGGCATTTCCGCATCATCTCCACTTATCTGTAAGGAAAGTAAAGGACGGCTTGGGAAAAGCGTATATTCATGGCTTCAGGTGGGCCATCGAAAACAAATACGATTATATTTTTGAGATGGATGCCGATTTTTCCCACAACCCGAACGATCTGCCAAAACTTTTCGAGGCCTGCCTGAATGCGGATATGGCCATCGGTTCCCGGTATTCCAAAGGGGTAAACGTAGTAAACTGGCCGATGGGAAGGGTGCTGCTGTCTTATTTTGCTTCAAAGTATGTACGGTTTGTGCTGGGGCTTCCGATTCATGATACAACGGCTGGCTTCGTCTGTTTTTCAAGAAAAGTGCTTGAAGAGATCGGGCTGGACAATGTGCGTTTAAAAGGATACGGATTTCAGATTGAAATGAAATTCAGAGCCTTCAGAAAAGGATTCAAAATCGTGGAAGTGCCGATTATTTTCACCAACAGGATCCTGGGGGAAAGCAAAATGAACGGCGGAATTATTCATGAAGCCGTTTTCGGCGTGCTAAATTTAAAATGGAAATCCATGATCAACAGATTATGAAAAAACTGTTCTTCATTTTCGTCCTGATGGGCCTGTTGTCCTGCGGAGACTATATTGATAAGCCTGAAAATCTGCTCTCCAAAGACCAGATGGCGGAAGTGCTGGCGGATCTGGCCATCAATGACCAGGCTACATTCATCTATCCGAATTCCAACCTGGAAGCCGGAACAAGGTATGTTTTGAAACAGCACAACATAAAGTCCGAAGATTTCATCGCAAGCTTCAAATATTACGTGGTAAAGGAAAAAATGCAGGGAATCGCGGAAGATGCACAGCAGATATTATTGGAAAGGGATCCGAAGGCGGATCAGTATGTAAAGGATAAAAGCAATAAACCGGGAGAGCTTCAGCCGCCGCCCGTTTTATCAAGATAAAAGGAAAGATGCAAAAGTTTTTTACTATAGAAAAAACCTCTGAGGGAAAGGCAAGAGCCGGCGAGCTTACGACAGATCATGGTACGATCCAGACGCCGATCTTCATGCCGGTGGGAACCGTAGCGAGTGTAAAAACCGTTCATCAGAGAGAATTAAAAGAAGACATAAAGGCCCAGATTATTCTGGGTAATACCTACCACTTATACCTCCGTCCCGGAATGGAAACCATGCAGGCCGCAGGAGGGCTGCACCAGTTCATGAAATGGGATCTCCCTATTCTTACGGATTCGGGAGGCTTCCAGGTATTTTCCCTGGCCAGCAGCAGAAAGATGTCTGAAGAAGGAGCGAGATTCAAATCCCATATCGACGGCAGTTATCATATGTTTTCCCCGGAAAAATCGATGGAGATCCAGCGGCAGATCGGAGCTGACATTTTTATGGCTTTCGACGAATGTGTAGCATATCCGTGCGAATACAACCAGGCCAAATCTTCTATGGAGCTTACGCACCGCTGGCTGAAGAGATGCATTGAATGGACGGAAAACAATCCTGAATTGTATGGGCATAAGCAGAGGCTTTTCCCGATCGTTCAGGGATCTACCTTTTCGGATCTGAGAAAAATTTCTGCGGAAGTGATTGCTGAAGCCGGTGCCGAAGGAAATGCAATCGGCGGGCTTTCCGTCGGAGAACCTGAAGAGGAAATGTACCGCATTACCGATGAGGTAACGGATATTTTACCTAAAGAAAAACCAAGATACCTGATGGGCGTAGGAACCCCATGGAATATCCTTGAATCCATCGGGCTTGGAATCGATATGATGGATTGCGTCATGCCGACGCGTAATGCGAGAAATGCGATGCTTTTCACCTGGAAAGGGGTGATGAACATGAAGAATGAAAAGTGGAAGCAGGATTTTTCGCCGCTGGACGAATTTGGAACGAGTTTCGTAGACCGGGAATATTCAAAAGCTTATCTGAGGCATCTGTTCGTATCCAAAGAATACCTGGCCAAGCAGATTGCGTCGATTCATAACCTGGCCTTTTACCTGGATTTGGTAAGAACGGCAAGAGAGCATATTTTAGCAGGAGATTTCTACCAGTGGAAAGATTCTGTAGTTCCGGTGCTGCGCCAGAGGCTGTAGCCGATTAGTAAAGAAAAATCCTGACAGGAATAATTAAATAAAATTGCAGTAACATGCTGAAGATCATAGACCGATACATCGTGCGAAAATACCTTGGGACATTCAGTTTTATGCTGATCCTGCTTTCTATTGTGGTATTGGTGATTGATGTGCAACAGAAAATCCCGAGGATTGAAAATGCCACGGCGATTGATCCGAAGCTGAATGTTACCTACTTCCTGATCCATTTCTATCCGTTCTGGATCATCAACCTGATCATGACGTTCCTCTCGATCTTGGTATTTATCTCAGTGATCTATTTTACGTCCAGGATGGCAAACAACACCGAGATTGTTGCCGTGATCAGCAGCGGGGCCAGTTTTCACCGGTTTGCAAGACCGTATTTGCTGACGTCCCTGTTCATCGCTGTTTTGTCGTTAGGAATCAATCATTTTTTGCTGCCGTGGGCGAACATCCAGAAAAACCAGCTGGAGGCTTATACCTACAATGCCACCAACAAGGAAAAGGTATTGGGAACGGCTCCCGTTTCCGCTCAGCTGAGCAAGACCGAATATATCTTCATCAATACCTGGAATAAAAGGGAGAAGAGAGGATCAGGGTTCCTTTATCAGAAATTTGATAAAAACAGGAGAATGACCTATGAACTCAAAGCTTCCGATGTCTCCTGGGATAAGGATAAAAAAATCTTTGTCCTGAATTCTTATACGGAAAAAACCATCAATAAAGACGATACGGAAAAGCTGGCCAATGGCTTTGAGCTGAAGAAAAATTACGGGCACGATCCCGAAGAACTTTTCCCGAACGAACTGTTGGGGCAGAATAAAACCACGCCTGAGCTTTTAAAATTCATCAATAGGGAAACTGAAAAAGGAAACAGCAACCTGAATGCCCACTTGAATGAGTTGCATCAAAGAACTTCCATGCCTGTTTCCATCGTGATCCTTACCTTTCTGGCACTTTCCCTTTCTTCTCAGAAAAAAAGGGGAGGACTCGGGGTAAACCTGGCACTGGGAATTTCCCTGGCCTTTGTTTTTGTATTCTCTTTCGAAGCTTTAAAAGTGGTTTCCGAGAACAAAAGCATGTCTCCTGCTCTGGCGATGTGGTTCCCGAATATTGTCTTCTTCCCGCTTGCTGCTTATCTTTATATCAAGAGGGCCAATCAGTAAAGCAGCCTGATTTCTTTGTGATAGAAAGACTGCAGGCCGTCGTCTTCCAGTTCGATCCACAATTCTCCTTTTTCGTCAGCCTTGCGGATAATGCCATTTTGTCGCTTTTCATCCTTCTCAAAAACGGAAATTTCATCTTTCCGAAAAAGGTTTTGGTTGAAAAGATTCAGGATTACTTTTTCGGAAGGTAAAAATTTTAACTTTTCTGTTAAAAAAGTATCCAAATGCAGGGCAAATTCGTGCAGATCGAAAGATTTTCCCGTAAGCGTTAAAAGCGATGAAGCATTGGAAATTTCACCGAAGGTTTCCTGAAGAATGTTGAACCCCGCTCCGATAATGAAATAGGGGTGATGGTTGATTTTCTTCTTTTCAATTAAAATCCCGACGATTTTTTTGTTTTTAAGGACGATATCATTGGGCCATTTGATTTTTACCGGATTTTCAGCCAGATTGGCAAGGAAATCGCTGATGACAATTGCGGTATAATAATTGAACATCACATCGGAGGCCGTGAAATTTTCAGCCTTGACGGCCAGCGTATAAGCCAGATTTTTTTCAGCCGTTGAAGACCAGGTATTTCCGTATTGTCCGCGTCCTTTTGTCTGGTTGAATGTATATACGGCAACAAAATCTGAATTTTCGTAAAGTAAAAACTTGGATATTTCGTCATTAGTAGAAGAGCATTCATTCAGGTAAAATAGTTGACTCATTTAAGAAAACTTTAAGACTTTCGGGGGTTAAAAGTAAGGCTAAAGTAAAAGAAAAACAATAAATTTGCAGATTATAGTATTTTTTAATGAATAAAACAGCAGAAAAACAAGCACTAATAGATAAAATTGTAGAGGCTATCCAAGATGTAAAAGGCGAAGATATCATGATATTTGATCTTTCCAACATCGAAAACTCAGTGGCAGAAACGTTCATCATTTGCAGCGGAAACTCCAATACACAGGTTTCGGCATTGGCAGGGAGTGTGGAAAAGAAAGTAAGAAACGATCTTAAAGACCGCCCTTGGCACGTAGAAGGTACCGAAAATTCCATGTGGGTATTAGTAGACTATGTTTCGGTAGTCGTTCATATTTTCCAGAAAGAAGTGCGTGAGTATTACGATATCGAAGAACTTTGGGGAGATGCCGTCATCACAAGAATTGAGAATTAATATTAATTTTAAAAAGTATAAATGAATAATAAAGGATTTAACTGGTTTTTTCCGATCATGATTATAGCCCTTGTGCTGTTTTTTGTAGCCAATTCTTTTGGAGACAATAGCGCAAAGTCTATTGATGAGGATGGTTTCTTCAGGGAAATGCAGGCGGGGAAAGTTCAGAACATTATAATTTATAAAGACACTGAAAAAGCTGACGTATTCCTTACCAAAGCAGCAAAAACAGCAACGGTAAGTACCAGGGAGAACGATCCGCTTTCTGCCTTTTCTATGGCTCCGAAAGCAGATTATACCGTAAAATACGGAGATCTACAGCTTTTCTTACAAAAGTTTGATCAGGTAAAAGCACAGAATCCGGCCATTAAAACGTCGAAAGATTACGGTGTCGGTAAAAGCCCGCTGATGGATATTCTGGTTCAGGCATTGATCTGGATTACGATCCTGGGAGTATTCTATTTTATTCTTTTCAGAAAAATGGGCAGTGGCGGCGGTCCCGGAGGGCAGATTTTCTCCATCGGGAAATCGAAAGCCAAGCTTTTTGATGAAAAAGAAAGAATCCAGGTGACATTTAAAGACGTTGCCGGCCTGGAAGGCGCCAAAGAAGAGGTTCAGGAAGTTGTAGACTTTTTGAAGAACTCGGAAAAATATACGAAGCTGGGAGGTAAGATTCCTAAAGGTGTCCTGTTGGTAGGCCCTCCGGGAACCGGTAAAACCTTATTGGCAAAAGCCGTAGCAGGGGAAGCTAAAGTTCCTTTCTTCTCACTTTCAGGTTCGGATTTCGTGGAAATGTTCGTAGGGGTAGGTGCATCAAGGGTAAGAGACCTTTTTGCCCAGGCCAAAGCCAAATCTCCGGCCATTATCTTCATCGATGAGATTGACGCTATCGGACGTGCCAGAGGTAAAAACAACTTCTCCGGCGGAAATGATGAGAGAGAAAATACGCTGAACCAGTTACTGACGGAAATGGACGGTTTCGGTACCGATACCAACGTTATTGTGATGGCAGCGACCAACAGAGCTGATATTCTGGATAAAGCTTTAATGAGGGCCGGACGTTTCGACCGTTCGATCTATGTTGATCTTCCGGAACTGCACGAAAGAAGACAGATTTTTGATGTTCACCTGAAAAAAATCAAGCTGGATGATAACGTAGACCGTGAATTTTTGGCAAAGCAGACTCCCGGATTCAGTGGAGCGGATATTGCCAATGTCTGTAACGAAGCGGCATTAATTGCTGCCCGTAACGATCATTCTTCGGTGAGCAAGCAGGATTTTCTTGATGCTGTAGACCGAATCATCGGTGGTCTTGAGAAGAAAAATAAAGCCATTAAGCCATCTGAAAAGAAAAGAGTAGCTTATCATGAAGCGGGACACGCTACTATTTCATGGTTGGTAGAGCATGCTTCACCGCTTCTGAAAGTAACGATTGTACCGAGAGGACGTTCTCTGGGAGCAGCGTGGTATCTTCCTGAAGAAAGACAGTTGACCACTACCGAACAGATGCTTGATGAAATGTGTGCTACCCTAGGCGGTAGAGCGGCAGAACAGGTGATATTCAACAATATATCCACAGGAGCACTTTCCGATCTGGAAAGCGTAACCAAAAGAGCACAGGCGATGGTAACCATCTATGGTCTGAGCCCGAATATCGGAAATATATCGTATTATGACAGTTCAGGGCAGTCTGAATACAATTTCGGGAAACCGTATTCTGAAGAGACGGCTAAGAAAATCGACGTTGAAATCAGAGGTCTTATCGAAACGCAATATGACCGTGCGGTACAGATCCTGACGGATAATAAAGACAAGCTGGATGCTTTGGCAACCAAGCTTCTTGAAAAAGAAGTGATCTTTCGTGAAGACCTTGAAGAAGTCTTCGGAAAAAGAGCCTGGGATCCGGAACTGACGGAGAAGCCGGTAACAAACACTATTCCTACTTCAGAGCCGCAAGAGCAGATCCTCATTAAGGAAAAAGAAGGCGAAGGCGAAATTCAGGCACCTGAAAGCCCTACCCAGATTTAACGATTAAAATTAAACATCATAAAACCTGACAGTTCTGAAATTGTCAGGTTTTTTCATATTTATCGGCATGTTTTTGGAATTCTATGGGATTAATTTATATTTTTGTATTAAGTTGACTAAAAATAAACTACGTTGAATTTATTCAAGAAGATTGTAAGCAAACTTACCAGCCAGCCTGAGGAAGAGCAGAAACAAAGCCTGGAAAAGCTAGGAGATTCACTGAAAAATGCGGATCTCGACTACAAATTTGCCCAGTTGTTTACACATTCAGGAGGATTTTTCAATTACTGTGCAGATGAAGCGGAGGCTCTTCAGACACTGAACCAGATCATCAAAATAGAAGGAATCCACAATATGTTCTGTTGGGATAAGGACCTTCAGAATTTTCTGGATGTGGTAAAAACGCCTTACACTCCGGAACTCCAGACGGTAAACGATGCCAGCTTCATTACCTGTGAATATCTTATCGCTTATGATGGAAGGATTATGCTTTCCCATAACAACATCCTGCATTATCATTCGTCGAGACTTCCGGATAAGATTATCATCATGGCCAATGTCTCACAGATCGTAAGCAACCTGAACGATGCCATGGGAAAAATAAAGCGGAACGGTAACATCAAGAACCTTACATCCATCAGTGGGGGGCATTCCAAGCTCGACACTTCTTCGCATACGAATACGAAACTTTTTTTATTGTTGCTTGAGGATTAAGCATCAACTTATAAATATAAAATTTTGGACAAAAATCTCATTCAAAGAACCCTTTCAGGGCTTGTTTATGTCGCCGTTATCATTCTTTGTACTTCCCCGCTGGGCGCTCAGCTGATCAACAGCATTTCGCCGGGCCTTGTAAGACAGGAATACCTGTATTTCGGATTAATTGCGTTTTTAATGAGTGTCGGTGCCTGGGAATGTTTTAAAATAATGAAATTCGGGAAAGGCTATGAACGGTTTGTTGTTTTCCCGCTGGTTGTTTTTATTTTCTATATTTTTTCAAAAAGATATTTTCATTTCGATTTCTTTTTCGATTTCCGGCTGAGCGAGATTCTGGCCATGGTCCTGATTTTAATTGCCGTAGTTACGCTGTTCAAATACCCGAACGAATTGTATTTCGATAGCGGAAAGCTAATTTTTATTGTGATTTACGTGGCGTTGCCTTTTAGCTTTGCTTTGGGATTGCCTAAATTTTCAAGGTTTGATGACAGCTTTTCACTGGAAGTGCTGTTCCTGTTTATCCTGATCTGGAGCAGCGATACCTTTGCTTATCTTACCGGTAAGTTCTTCGGCAAACATAAAATGGCTCCCAAGATTTCTCCCAAAAAAACATGGGAGGGATATATCGGCGGGGTAGTGCTGACTTTGGCTCTTTCTTATTTCATAGAAAAGTACCAGCATGACCTGCGCGGAAACTGGATGGTGGTCGGTTTTTTAGTGGCTGCTTTCGCTCCGGTAGGGGATTTGGTGGAAAGCCAGCTTAAAAGAAATTTTGCCGTAAAAGACAGCGGCAACATTATTCCGGGGCATGGCGGTGTATTAGATCGCCTGGATAGTTTTTTAATCTGCGTTCCTGTCGTATATTTGTACTTTATTTTAGAAAAATTTATTTAATCTCATGAAATTACACAGAGAATCAAAAGGAACCATCACCGTTGCCTCCTTGCTGTTTGTTATAGTAAGTGCACTGGCTATTTATTTTCTTGAAATGTGGTCGCTGGTGATCATTCTGCCTTTATTGGTGGTATACAGTCTGGTATTTTGGTTCTTCAGGGTGCCAAACCGAGACATTCTGGATCACAAAGAAAATGTGATAGCACCGGTAGACGGAAAAGTAGTCATGATCAAAGAAGTGGAAGAAGACGAATTTATTAAAGACAAAGCCATTCAGGTTTCCATCTTTATGTCTCCGCTGAATGTCCATATCTGCCGGTATCCGGTATCCGGAAAGGTAATCTATAAAAAATACCATCCCGGAAAATACCTGGTGGCATGGCATGAAAAATCGTCTACGGAAAATGAAAGAACAACCGTTGCGGTAGAAAGTTTAACAAATCACAAGGTAGTATTCAGGCAGATTGCAGGATATGTTGCCAGAAGGATTGTTTTCTACTGTAAAGAAGGCGATGATGCGAAAGCAGGTCATGAATTCGGTTTTATTAAATTCGGGTCCCGTATGGATGTGTTTTTACCGCTGGATACGGAGATTGTCTGTAAGATCGGAGATATTACCAAAGGAGGCCTGGATGTTATCGCCAGAATGAAAGAAGACTAAATTTTACTACACATAAAATGAGCAGAGGAGATCGGAAGATTTCCTCTTTTTAGTTGATAATAAATGGTTTTTTTACCGGCTGCAAACTGTATTAAATCCATATTATAATAGATATATATAGCAGTGAAAGAATAATAGAAAATAAAACTCACTCCTTAATTTTCAGCATATTGTAAAACTTTTGTCAATGAAAGAAGTCATAAAAAAATAAATGCTTATTCTATTGATAGCTATATTCTGGATATCGCTCTGGAAGGCGATATCAGGTTTACGCACAAAGTGATTAAGAAATAAAAAATAATTTCCAAACCATAAAAAGAGAAAGCTATAACGGCTCTCTCTTTTTATTTTATAAAAGGATTATATTTTTAATCAAAATTCTGCAGTTCTACCAGCTTATGGTACACGCCTTTTTTGGCGATCAGGTCATGGTGGGTCCCCTGTTCCACAATATCTCCTTTCTCCATCACCACGATCCAGTCTGCTTTCTGTATTGTCGAAAGCCGATGGGCAATTACCAGTGACGTTCTGTTTTCCATCATCTTTTCCAGGGCATCCTGTACAAACCGTTCAGATTCGGTATCCAGGGCGGAAGTCGCCTCATCCAGGATCATGATCGGTGGGTTTTTCAGCACGGCTCTGGCAATAGAAACCCTTTGCTTCTGTCCGCCGGAAAGCTTGCCTCCGTCGTCCCCGATATTCGAGTCATAGCCTTCAGGAAGACCGGAAATGAAAGAGTCGGCATTCGCGATTTTTGCCGCAGCTATTACCTCTTCCCGGGTGGCATCCGGCTTGCCCATTAAAATATTATTGTAAACCGTATCATTGAAAAGAACGGATTCCTGCGTTACCATCCCCAACAGCTTACGGTATTCTTTCAGTCTTAAATTTTTGATGTTCGTTCCGTCGATAAGGATTTCACCTTCGGAAACGTCGTAAAACCGGGCCAGAAGATTGGCAATGGTGGTTTTTCCGCTTCCGCTCTGCCCGACAAGGGCAACGGTCTTTCCTTTCGGAATGCTAAGGGAGAAATTTTTAAGGATCGTATGGTCTTTATCGTAATAAAAGCCGATATTATTAAATTCAATAGCTTTATTAAGTGTTGAAATGGCTACAGGATTCGGCACTTCATCAATTTTTACATCTGCATCCAGGATCTGAAGCACCCTTTCCAGGGAAGCTTCCCCTTTCTGGACATTGGAGATCGATTGGGACAGACTTTTTACCGGAGGCAGGATCTGGAAGAATATCCCCAGGAACACAAGAAAATCGGCAGGTGAAATGCTTTTCTCCACGATAATCTGTTTTCCTCCGTACCAGGCAATAATCAGGAATGTTACCGAACCCAGAAATTCGCTCATCGGCGAGGCCAGTTCTTTTTTTCTTCCCAAGCGGATGGAGCTGTTGATCCATTTCTGCATCGACTGCATGAAACGGCTGTCCATGATCTTTTCGGCACTGAAAATCTTAATAACTTTTGTTGACTTTAAGGTTTCGTCGACAATGGAGAAAATATTTCCCATTTCGTTCTGCGCTTCGTGTGAATCTTTTTTAAGGCTTTTCCCGATCAGGGCAATCATGGTACCCATTACGGGCAATACCAGGAGTGAGAAAAGGGTCAGTTCGGTACTCAGGAAAAACAGGGTAACCAGGGTACTGATCAGCATAAACGGAGCATTGATCAGTTCAACTAAACTTCCCAGGATATTCCCTTCCACTTCCCCGACGTCATTTGACATCCGCGACATCAGATCGCCTTTCCTGCTTTCCGTAAAGAAAGAAACGGGAAGGGCCAGGATTTTCCTGTACATGGCACCCCGGAGATCTTTGGTAACCCCGACGCGGTAATTGATCAGTAAAAAAGATCCGAGATACCGGAAAAGGTTCCTGAGTAAAAACATGAAAGCCGTAATCACGCACAGCCAGGCCAATACGGTAAGTGCGCCATATTGGGTAACGAGACTCTGTACATAATAATTGGCGTATTCTTTTATATAATCAAAAAAATCCAGGATTTCTCCTGAATATACAGGTGGGGCGCTGTATTTTTTAGCTTCGATGGTTCCGAAAAGCATTCCTAAAACCGGAAGAATGGTCCCGAGAGACGCAATCTGGAATACGGAATACATCAGGTTGAAGAACAAACTTCCGTAAATGTATTTTTGATGAGGTCTTGCGAACTTAAGTATTTTAATGTATTGATTCATTCAATGGAAAAAATTGGATAGCAAAATTACATAATTAAAATGATAAGACGTTTTTGAATGGCGTTTTACTTTAGACAATAAGTTTCAAATCTTCGGGATTTGTTACAACATCCTGCAGATCCGCCTTCTGTAAAAAGAAAAACCGCCTCTTCGGCGGTCTGGTTATTTAGAATTTCACTTTGTCATTATACTTCGGGGCAAAATTTTTCGGAGAAAGCCTGTCCAGCGTCTTTCCGAAATTATTGATGATCTGCGTTAAATTGGCAAAATCAACCACGTTTACATCGTCATTTTCATGATGGTAATGCGTAGCTTTCGTCATATCAACCGTTGAGAAAGAGTGGGCAATAATCTTCTTTTTTACAAAACTTACATTATCCGAACGGTAAAATAACTGCTGGGCAGCATAAGGATCAGGATTTACTTTTAATCCGTTGACCGCATTTTTATTGAACAGCTCATCAAGATCGGAAAACTCATCACCGGTCATAAACAGGGCATTTTTCCCGAATGCGGATTCCGTGGCCACCATTTCAAAATTGAAAAGGGCCGTCATGTTGTTGTAGATGTTATCCAGGTTCTTATCGGTTGAGATGGCTCTTGATCCCAGCATTCCTTTTTCTTCACCGTTGAAAGCCATGAAGACCATGGAAAATTCAGGTTTTTTATTTTTAAAATAATCGGCGATGCCTACCAGGGTGGTAATTCCGCTGGCGTCGTCATCAGCGCCGTTGTAGATATTATCCTTTGGGCTGTTGCTGGTCCCGATATGATCGAAATGTCCTGAGAAACCCAGGTACTTATCGGTTTTCCCCTTTTTGATACCGCAGACGTTATAAGCTGTTTTTCCCTTATAGTCGAAAGGAACCAGATAAGAATTTCCGGTGCAGTAGTCCAGATTATTTTCTTTAAAAAGCTTAGCGATATAATTGGCTGCGTTGTCATTTTCCTGAGTGCCGATCTCACGGCCCTTCATTTCATCGGAAGCCAATGTGGAAAGCACGGTTTTGATTCTTTCCTGCGGAACCTCCTGAGCAAAAGAGAAAACAGAAAACAGGGTAAGGGTAAGGTAAGTCAGTTTTTTCATGCTATAAAATTATGCATAATCTGTCGTAACTTGTAGAGAAATGTTGCAGACTGCTTTTAAAAAGTTCAATAGTTCGAAGTTTAAGATTCAAGGTTTAATGTTTAAAGTTTAAGATTGACGCCATATACATCGTTTGCTTCCCGCTCCACATTATTATTAAGAAATGAAACCTGACCGACCTGAATCAGCTTTTGTGATTTTTTATAATAAAACAGTTTAGGCTGAGCCTGTTGAAATAGCCTGGTAAGCATGAACATATCAGCTTTCAAAACAGCTTTGTAAGCTTTTATATTTAAAATTAAGGTTAGATACCGATCTTTAATAGGTTTAAAAAGAAAAAACAGCTCCTGAAAAGAAGCTGTTCTCACTCAAAAAAATCGTTGTAAGGTTATCGAAGTCTGTCCACAGATTTTACGAGCCTTTCATCCCTTCTGATGTAAATGTTTGCTATAAACAAACAGATCACCGCGATCAATGAAAAAATCGGCTCAATACCCTTCTCAGGAAAACTGATTCCTCCGGATAAATTTAGCAGCCAGTAAACCAATACACCAATCAACAAAGCGTTTATAATGATGCTGACGGTATTCAGCAAAATTTGTCTTTTTCTGTTTTTAAAGCTGAAAACACTCAGGAGTCCAACCAAAACAAGGATCACACATCCGATATTAATTACCGGAATACTGTCTGAAACAATCACATCCTGAGCCGTAACGAACAGGAATACAGCCGCCAGAACGGCCAAAAAAGTCCAAATAGTTTGTATTCTTTGTAGCATGGAATATAAATTCCAGGCAAAAATAGCATAAATTTTGCACAATTCAAAAATAAGTGTAGATTTGCATTATACAAATGTACTTGAAAACAAAAGTCACCGGACTTACTTTTCTTACTCACAATTAATTACATTTTTTTACATAAATATGTTTAACATCGAAACGTTAAGGTCAAAATCCGTAACGGAACTGACTAAAATCTTAAAGGATTTGGGCGTTAAAGTGGCAAGAAACAGCACTGAAAATGACAAAATCTTTGCTATTCTTGACTTTCAGGCGTCAAATCCCAAAGTGGCAAAAGAATATTTCAACACCACGGAAACCAGTGTAACCACTGAAGAAAAACCGGCAGAGAAGCCAGCCAAAGTTCCTGCTAAAAAAGCGGCCCCAAGAAAAACCGCAGCCAAAACAAAGGCAGAACCTAAAGCTCAGGCAGAACCTCAGCCCACAAAGGAAGAGAAGACAGAAGAAGTAAAGCCTGCTGCCGAAGAGCCACAACAGGAACCACAGGCAGAACCGCAGGAAACGAAGACAGAACCTGCAACCGCAGCAGAAGAACAAACTACAGCGGCCAAGAAAAAAAGAAAAAGAGTTTCCCCGGCCAATACCGCCAATACCGAAGTGCTTCAGGAAAAAACAGAAGCTTCCGATACTTCAGAAATCCAGGAATCTGCACCTGCAGAAGAAAAGCAGAACAACAATCAGCCTCAGGTTCAGGCACGTTCCCAGAGAACACCACACAATAATCCGCAACACAACAACGGAAACCAGAACCGGAATCAGAATTCTAATCAGAATCAAAACCATAACCAGAATCAGAATCCCAATCAGCACAGGCAGCAACAGCAGCACGCCGAAAGGAATGACGATCAACAGCAAAACCAGAACCAAAATCAGCACCATCAGCAGGAACAGAAGAAAGAGTTCAGTTTCGACGGTATGGTAAGCATTGAAGGGGTGCTGGAAATATTGCCGGATAATTATGGATTCCTGCGTTCATCGGATTTCAGCTACATTTCATCTCCGGATGACGTGTATGTTTCCACTGCACAGATCAGAAACTACAGCCTGAAAACGGGAGATACCGTCAGAGGGATTGTAAGGCTTCCGAAAGAAGGGGAGAAATACTTCTCTTTGCTGAAACCTACGGAAGTTAACGGAAGGGATCTTGCCTTTATCAAAGACCGGGTTGCTTTTGAATATTTAACCCCGCTTTTCCCGGAAGAAAAATTCAATCTGGCCGGAAATAATTCCACGATGTCTACCAGGATTGTGGATTTAATTGCTCCTATCGGAAAAGGGCAGAGGGCGATGATCGTGGCACAGCCGAAAACCGGTAAGACCATGTTGCTGAAAGATATTGCCAATTCTATTGCTGCCAACCATCCTGAAGTCTATATGATGGTTCTTCTGATCGACGAACGTCCTGAAGAGGTTACCGATATGGAACGAAGCGTGAATGCGGAAGTTATTGCCTCTACCTTCGACGAAGCTGCTGAAAAGCATGTGAAAGTGGCCAATCTTGTTCTGGCTAAAGCGCAGAGAATGGTAGAGTGTGGCCATGATGTCGTGATTTTATTAGATTCGATTACCAGACTGGCAAGAGCCTACAACACCGTTACCCCGGCTTCCGGTAAAGTATTGTCCGGTGGGGTGGATGCCAATGCCCTTCACAAGCCGAAGAGATTCTTCGGAGCAGCCAGAAAAATTGAAGGCGGCGGATCCTTAACGATTATCGCAACGGCACTTATTGATACGGGTTCCAAAATGGATGAGGTGATCTTTGAAGAATTCAAGGGAACCGGAAACATGGAGCTTCAGCTGGACCGGAAAATTGCCAACAGAAGAATTTATCCTGCGATCGACCTGGTAGCATCCAGCACGCGTAGAGACGACCTTCTTCTGGATGAAGTAACTTCCCAGAGAATGTGGATCCTCAGAAAATACTTATCTGAAATGAATCCTGTGGAAGCCATGGAATTTGTAAGCAAAAACATCAGAGGAACACGCAACAACGAAGAATTCCTGATGTCGATGAATAAATAATAGAATTGAATTTTATTAAATGGAAAGCACGGACTGAATGTCCGTGCTTTTTGTTTTGCCGAATAACTTAAAAATATTGAAGAATTTTTTAATTGCAGTTAACCTGACGTAGGATTCGGGTTAAGAAGAGAGAGAGGCAAGTCGGATGCTGGAAATGCCCCGGTTGATAGTATAAAAACCGATTTAAAACATTAAAAGAATAGATAGAGTTCGGGTTAACATTAATTTATAAAAATCAAAATTCAGAAAACTCCCAGATTCCCTGCTTCAAAAATTAATTCATTCTAAATCAAACAATCAATGTTAAAGATTTATTAAAGTAATCTGCATTTTTTGACTATGGATCAAATTATGACTAAATTTGAGTAATAACATTAAAAAATATAATTATGTCATTCGAATTACCACAACTAGGATATGCATACGATGCATTAGAGCCGACAATCGATGCTAAAACCATGGAAATCCACCATACCAAGCACCACCAGGCTTATGTTGACAATTTAAATAATGCCATTAAGGGAACAGACCTTGAAGGAAAAACAATAGAAGAAGTTTGCCAGACCGGAACCGATAAGCCGGCGGTAAGAAATAACGGTGGAGGACATTTCAACCATACGTTGTTCTGGGAAATTTTGACACCGGGCGGAAGCAAGGAGCCGGTAGGAAACGTAAAGGCTGCTATTGAAACTTACGGAGGTTTTGATAAATTCAAAACGGATTTCTCTGATGCCGCCAAGACAAGATTCGGTTCAGGATGGGCATGGCTGGTTAAAAATTCAGACGGTTCCGTTACCGTAACTTCAACGCCTAACCAGGATAACCCTTTGATGCCTGTAGCTGATGTAAAAGGAACCCCAGTTTTAGGACTTGATGTTTGGGAGCACGCTTACTACCTGAACTACCAGAACAGAAGACCTGATTATGTAACGGCATTCTTCGAAGTGGTAAACTGGGATAAAGTAGAGGAATTATTCAACAAATAATTTTTTACGGTTTATAAAACAAAAAAGGTTCGGCATTGCGCTGAACCTTTTTTATTAAAACCTTGTCGTATCGCTTCCCGAAAGCCCGTTCATCCTTAATCCGTAACGCCAGTTTACATAAGCGAAAACCTGATACAGCTTGTATTCAAACTTTAACCCGTATTTTTCTTTCGGGTCATAATCAATGGATGATTCGATCACATTGCGGTACTGCCCGGAAAAATAGTAAGAATTCCATTCTGCCACGAGTTGCGTATTCCTGTTTTTTAAATAAGATTCAGTATACTGGCTGATTGGCTTGGCTAACGCATTCAGGAAATAATCAAACTGGGTATCGATCACTATAAGATCCCATTCTCCGTCTTCGTTTTTGGAAGGTTTCATTTCGTTCTTTTCATTATCGTTTTTTGAAGGCGTCTGTGCCGAACAACTGAAAGCAAATAAGGAAACGATTAAGAGGATGATGGCATTTTTCATAAGAATAATTTATAAAAAAAGACACTCAAAATGAGTGCCTTAAATTTTTAGGGTTCCTTCTGGAGAACGACAAACGCCGGAAAGTGGTCGCTGTATCCTCCTGTAAACTGATCCCCGTTCCAGGACCGGAAAGGATAGCCTTTATAATTGCCTTCCTTGTTCACCAGGTAAGCGGGTGCAAAGATTTCTGCTTTATAGACGGAGTAGTCTTTCGTTACCTGATCTGAGATTAGGTTTTTGGAAACGATAATCTGGTCGAATAAATTCGGGGCATCCTGATAAGCCAGTGAAGCAACCCCTTTTTTGTATAAAGGATACATCAGGTTTAAATACGGATTCGTATCGCTGAGGTCTTTCACGCTTGGCTGTGCTTTAAGATAGTTTTTTAAGCTTGAGCTTACCGGATCATCATTGAAGTCGCCCATGGCGAATAATTTGGTTGACGGGTCGGCTGCCCGTACACTGTCCATCTGCTGTTTTAATAAAGCGGCGGCGGCATTTCTCTTAGGCAGAGACGCTGCTTCGCCACCTCTCCGGGAAGGCCAGTGATTCATGAAGAAAGCTACTTTTTCGTTATCCAGAAATCCTGTTACGACTAAAATATCACGCGTGTATTCCCGTCTGCCATCATCACCGAAAACTTTCAGTTCTTTTTTCAGGGAGTTGGTGGGTGTAAACCTTCTCTTCTGGTAAATCAAAGCCACATCAATTCCTCGGTAGTCGTAAGAATTGTAATGAATAATTCCGTAGTCGTATTTTTTTAAGGCCGGCTCATTGATGAGATCCTGGATTACCTGTCTGTTTTCAACCTCGATAAGGCCTACTACCGCCGGTGCCGTTTTGGTATACTGGGCCCCCAGCTCGGAAATTACTTTCGCTTCGTTGGCTAATTTTGCTTTGTATACTTTGGTATTGTAGTTCTTTGCGCTTTTCGGAGTGAATTCGTCGGCGCCGCTTTGGTAACGTACCGCTTTCTTACCGATCAGGGCACCGTCGCTCCAGGGCCCGTCGTATTTTTCAGCCTCCAGGAATTTTATCGAATCTACCGGAATGCTTCTGTGGAAAGCCGGATTTTTAAGGTCTTTGTTCCCGTCTACATAATCTGCTGAACGAATCGTGTCCCAGAGGTTTTCCACATTCAGAAACCCTACGGTTGCTACTTTCCTCAGTTTTCCCTGCTGTTGTGAAAATGCCATAACCGACAAAACGATGGCAAAAAAACTCAAAAATTTCTTCATTTTCTTAGAGTTGTATTAATATTATTTAATCTGCAAATTTACTTTTTTTTAATTGACGCTATTTTAAATATTTGTAAATTTAAAATATGGTATTCCTGTTTTTTATCTATAATGATTCTTAAAAGTTTGCAATGTTAAGAAAAAATAACCTTAAAAAGGTTGTAAATTCTAAATTTTGACTAAATTTGTCGCCCCAACTTTTAAACTGTTGAGAATTAACAAGAAAAGTATTTAAAAATAAATATACTCATGATTAAAAAACTATCATTAGTCTCTTTATTTACTTTACTTCCGGCGTCGTACTATTTTGCACAGACTACCGTCTCTGCTTATCTGAAGGATGCCGAAGGAAAGCCTGTTGAAAGGGCAGAAGTAGATATGAAAGGGAGTGACAATGATGTAACGGCTGACAAAATCGGATACTTCCAGTTTGTGGACCTGAAGCCGGGGCATTATCAAATTGTGATTACCAAACCGAATTACGAAACCAAAGTAATGGAGTTTGATGTGATGGACAATGAGAAGAGAAAGGATTTGGGGACCATTACCCTTTATTCTGCACTTACCAGCGCGGACCAGGGTTTAGCTATTATCGACAATAGTAGTAGTGATGACGAAGATAGTAGCAGCGGACAGGCTTCTACCGTAGGTTTACTACAGTCCTCCCAGGATATTTTCAACAGAATCGCGGCATTTGACTTAGGGTTCTATTGGTTTCGTCCGAGAGGAATTGACGGCAGAACCGGGGAAAGCATGATGAATGGTGTTTCTATGGTAAAAGTGGATAACGGGAATGTAGATTTCAGCAATTGGGGCGGACTTAATGAAATTACAAGATACCCTGAGATTTCTGCTAACCATTCGCCTTCAGAATATGCTTTCGGAGGGAGCACCGGTGTAATTTATAAAAATACAAAGGCCAGCGAATACAGAAAAGGATTTCAGTTTACGCAGTCTTTAACCAACAGAAATTACAGAAACAGAACATCTTTACGCTACAGCTCGGGGATGGGCAAAAGCGGATGGGCATTTACAGCAATGGGTGCCCGAAGATGGGCAGAAGAAGGTATTCAGGAAGGAACGTTCTATGATGCTTACGGGACTTATTTAGGAGTTGAAAAAAGATTCAGCGATAACCATACTATGACTTTCAACTTTATCGGTTCGCCATACAGAAGGTCTACCGCCAGCCCAAGCACGCAGGAAGTTTATGATTACCGTGGGGTGCATTATAACTCATACTGGGGATGGCAGGATGGCGAAAAGAGAAGCGAGCGGGTAAGAAAAGGATTCCAGCCGATCTTCCAGGTTCAGGACTTCTGGAAAATCAATAAAAACTCAAATCTTTGGACCAGCGTATCCTACCAGTTAGGAAAAGACAGAGGTTCCCGTCTGGATTGGAATGGCGTTTCAAACCCATCTCCAACGTATTACAGAAACCTACCAAGCTATTATGTCAACAGCATCATATATAATGCAACGAACAATCCGCAGTTTACACCGGCACAATTTACTACCTTGGCCGATGCTTACAATACCAGCCTGAACAGCTGGGTGAACGGCGATCCTGATATTACACAGATCAACTGGGACAGGCTTTACAAAAACAATATGAAAAATGACGTTGTAGATCAGGCTGAAATGTCCCGTCTTTACGGCTTAAGCGGTAAGCGTTCCAAAGTATATCTGGTAGATGATGTAAGCGATGATAAGATATTTAACGCAGGAACCCATTATACGTATAATTTTAACGATCGTGCCAAGTTTATCTTAAATGCTTCCTATCAGAATTACAGATCCGAATTATACCGTGAGGTGAAAGATCTTTTGGGAGGTGATTACGCGATTAATGTTGACCCGTTCAAAGAAACAGCAAGACCGGGATCAACAGGATATTACAATACGCTCGATTCTAATGTAGGACTGAAGGTTGGTGATCGTATGACCTACAATTACATTCTGAGAAGACAGGAAGCTAAAGTAAATCCGGGATTAAAATTCTCAACAGGAAATTTCGATGTTTTCGTATCTGCTTTGGCAGGATATTCATCTTCCAGCAGAGAAGGTATGTTTAAACATTACTTATACGAAAATTCTTATGGAAGAAGCAAAGACTATAATTTCTGGAATTTTGGTCTGAAAGGGCAGGTTATTTATCGCCTTAACGGGAGGAATTTCTTTGTATATAATGGAGCGATGTACAATCAAGCCCCATTCCTTGAAGACCTTTTCATTAACCCAAGAGTTAACGCATTGGTTAATCCTAATATCAGAAGTACGGTTTATACGGCAAATGATCTTAGCTATGTTATGAGTACTCCTTTTATTAAGTTGAGAGCCTCAGGATACTTGGTGGATACCCAGAATGAAACCAATGTGCAGCGATTTTTCGCCGACGGAATTCAGCTGAATAACACCAATCCTGATGGAACCGTTTCTCAGGTTCAGAGTGCATTCGTGACGCAGGTGATGTCTAATGTTGAAAAAAGAAACATGGGTGCTGAATTAGGTGTTGATGTAAAAGTTTTACCTACATTATCCGTTCAGGGATTAGCCAGCTATGGGCAGTTCGTTTATCGTAACAATCCTGACGTTTACCTGATATCGGATGCATCAGGAAGCAATGTTACTTCTTTCGGAAAAGCTTACGTTAAAAACTATAAGCAGGGAGGGACTCCTCAGCAGGCTTTTTCATTAGGTTTCCGCTATAACAATCCTAAATACTGGTGGGTAGGAGCAAACTGGAATTACCTTGACGATAACTTCCTGGATCCTGCACCGGCTTTAAGAACCCAAAACTTTATAACGGATCCTAGTACGGGAGCACCTTATGTTGGCCTTACGGAAGAAAATGTAAGAGATCTGCTGAAGCCGGTAAAACTGCCGTCTTCATTCTTTTTCAATGCAAATGCAGGTAAATCATTCGTATTCGGTAAATATTATGTATTGATTACCGCTTCTGTAAATAACATTTTAAATAATAAGAGATATATTACCGGAGGATTCGAGCAGACCAGGGAAACAAAAGCACCTGATTTTGCAGCGGATTATTATAGCCCGGCACCTTCTTTCGGACCTAAATACTGGTATACCCAGGGTCGTTCTTACTTTGTTAACTTACAATTTAGATTTTAATAAAAAATAAAAATAACATGAATAATATCGCAAAATTTTTAAAAACGACATTATTGGCAGCAGGTGTATTATCTGCAATGTCTTCATGCGTAAAAAATGATGAGTGGGAAACCCCGCCGATCGAATGTTCAAATAAATTTCCTGCCGCTACGATCTCTATGGCAGACTTCGTGGCTCAGACTCCGGCAACAGGATATAAATTAATTACGACTGATCAAATATTTGACGGTTATATTATATCTTCTGATGAGCAGGGTAATTTCTATAAAACGATTTCTTTTCAGGATAAGACATCAAATCCTACCGTAGGTTTACAGATAGAAGTGGATAAGGCCAGCAATTTTGCAGATTATCCCGTAGGTGCCCACATTAGAATCAATGCCAAAGGGTTGCGTATAGGAAATGACAGAGGAACGATTAAACTGGGTTCTGAAGATCCTGTTTATGCAATAGGTAGAATTCCTCAGAATCTTGTTGGAAGATATGTTTCTGGTGTTTGTAATGGAAACGGACTGGATATTCAGACTATTGTTCCGAAACAGCTTACTTCTTTAGCCGATGCTAAAAATGCAAACTTAATCAATACATTGGTGAGTATACCGGACGTTCAGTTCAGTATTTCCGAGATATATCCTACAGTAAAGAAATTTATTGATTATGATGCAGGAGGACAAGGCCTGGACACAGATAGAAATATCGAGGACAAACTTGGTAATACGGCAGTTATAAGAAATTCAGGTTTCTTTAAAACAGGCGGTGAGTTACTTCCTACCGGAAGCGGAAATATTACTTTTGTGGTAAGCCGTTATAATTCCAGCTGGCAGATGCTGATCAGAAGTATTTCTGACATTAATTTCAAAGGCACCAGAGTAGATGCGACACCGCCGAAAGGAGGAACAGCCATTACGTATTCAGGATCTTTCCTTGAAAACTTTGAAAGCTACCCGACAACACCAAGTAACCTTGAAGTTTATCCTAAATATGTAAATGATGCGCTTTTAGGCAACAGGTACTGGCAGCTGAAAACTTTCAACAACAACAAATATATTCAGTTGGGGGCAAACTCAGGAACAGGTCCTTATGTAACATATTTTGCAGTACCGGTAGACTTTACTGCTGCCAACACCCTGAAATTTGACGTTAACGTTGGATTCTGGAATGGTAATGCCTTAAAAGTATATTATACGACAAACTATACACCACTTGGCGATATTACCCAGGCTACGAAAACAGATATTACTTCGGCGTTTACAACGATTCCACAAACTCCGGTGAGTGGTTACGGAACCTTGACACCTGCCGGAATGTACAGCTTCCCGACTTCGTTAACGGGTAACGGATTTATTTTATTCGAATATACCGGAAACGGAAGTGGAGTAACAACTACTGTTCAATTAGACAATATTCAGGTTCAATAACAGTTCCTGATATTTCAAATAAAAAGGCTGCCCGATGAAGGCAGCTTTTTTTATTATAAAATCCTGTAATTGATCAATAGTAATAACCTTGAAACGTTCTCCATGATTTTCTGTGTTCAAATCCTTAATCCTTCTCTAATCATTTGGGCTAAATTCTGATTTGAATGAATAATCTAATCACTATTTATTTTAATTGTCCGATTGAAATAAATAAAAAACCACCGCAACTGCAGTGGTTTTAAGCTAATTTGAATCTTCTTTAAAAAGATACTTCATTCACTTCTTTTCCGCGCTGGAAATTCATTGTTTTCTGGCTTCCTTTGTAAGCAATATTAACGAGGTTAATCTGCTTTGGAAAAGTGCTTAGAAGAATCGTATTCTTTATTCTTAAGGTACTGATGTCTGAAACACTTCCGGTTTCAAAATAGACCCATACTGTTTCTCCGCTTACCTGGCTTCCCGTAAAAGTGATTGTTTTCGGAACGCCGTTAACGTACACATCAAAATTGTTGTTTACATACTTTTTAACCTCTGCTTCAAATCCTGCCGTATTCGGGTTGATCTTGATGGCGTCAGAAATATGATTTGTATTCATCTTTGTCGTAAACTTCAATGTCTTGCTTCCGTCGATATAATCTACCTTGGTCATTGAAGAGAAAAAGTCTACATACGTGAAACTCATTAACATAAATAATGTTAAAATTCCTGATATAGATAAAATTTTTTTCATCTTAAAAAATAAATTTGCACTCATGGTCCTTATTTTAATCACAAATAATATGCCAACTAGAAATTGACATTTACAGAGTATTTATCGTAAAACGCTTTGATGTGCGCCACCGCTTCATCCGCCGTATCCACCACACGGTACAGGTCGAGGTCGTATTCGTGGATCATTTTTTCTTTCAGCAGGGTAGCTTTAAACCAGTCCAGCAGGCCGCTCCAGAATTCCGAACCGACCAATACGATAGGGAATTTCCCGATTTTATTGGTCTGGATCAGCGTTAATGCTTCCGTAAGCTCATCCAGTGTTCCGAATCCTCCGGGCATGACAACGAATCCCTGCGAATATTTTACAAACATCACTTTCCTTACGAAAAAATAATCGAAGTTCATGGAGTAGGATCTATTGATGTATGGATTAAAATGCTGCTCAAAAGGAAGATCGATATTCAGTCCGATGGATTTTCCTTTAGCATTGAAGGCGCCTTTGTTTCCTGCTTCCATAATTCCCGGCCCGCCGCCGGTAATGATCCCGAAACCGATTTTGGTGATTTTTTCAGCGATTTCCACAGCCATTTCGTAATACTTGCTTTCCGGTTTCAGCCTGGCAGACCCGAATATGGAAACGCAGGGACCGATTTTCGCCAGCTTTTCGTAGCCGTCTACAAATTCAGCCATGACCTTAAAAACCATCCAGCTGTCCTTCGTTACCGTTTCGTCCCAGGTTTTTTGTTTCAGGCTGTCGTGCAGCCTGGTTTCATTGGCATCAAATTCAGGATTGATCAAACTTTCATCCCGGGTTCCTTCCATTCCCATTTGCAAATTATTTAAAATGTTTTTCGGCTTCTGTTACGGATTCCGGTCTCCCGACGTCGATCAGGATGCTGTCGTGCAGAAAACCGTGGATATGCTCGGTCTGCATCAGGTCCAGATACTCTTCCATTACAGAAAATTTGCCTGTTCTTTTTATTTTTTCAAAAATTACCGGATTGATGCAGTGGACACCGCTGAAAGCCAATGGTTTAAAGCCTTTGTTGAATTCAGCCAGTCTTTGTTCGCCGGTCTGTATATTCAGCCAGCCGCGCAATACCAGGTCGTCATTGAATAGTAATTTTCTCGAACTCTCTCTGTCCGAAACGGCTAATGTAGCAAAATCTTTTATCTTTTTATGGTATTCTACAAAATCCGTAATGTTGATGTCGGTAAGAATATCCGCATTCATAATCAGGAAATCTTCGCCGTGATCGAGGAATTTTCTGGCAAAAATCAAGCCGCCTCCTGTTTCCAGCAGTTCTCCGGATTCGTCTGAAATTTCGATTTTACATCCGAAATTATCGTTTTGTTTTAAAAAATCAACAATCTGGTTTCCGAAATGATGGACGTTGATTACAAAATCCCGGATGCCGAAACTTTTCAGGTAGGTAATATTTCTTTCCAGAAGCGGAATGCCATTCACCTTGGCCAATGCTTTCGGATGATGATCGGTAAAGGGTTTCAGCCGGGTGCCTTTTCCTGCTGCAAAAATAAGAGCCTTCATAATTTATGGGTAATGGGGTAATAAGTAATAAAATGCATAGCCGTTGGTGGTAATGAAATAAAAATATTACTCATTACCTATTGCTCATTACTTATATTAAGCTGATGCTGCTCATCGTGGTGAAGGCTGATTTCAACCCGATCACCATATTTTTCTTCAATGAAATGGGCGATCTTGATGGCGGAATATACCGACCGGTGCTGGCCGCCCGTACATCCGAAGTTGATCTGGAGGTTTTCAAATCCCCTATCCAGGTAATTATCGATATTTATAGAAACAAGGCTTTTAATCAACTCTAAGAATTTAGGCATATCCGTTTTGGTTTCCAGGTACTCCTGAACGCCGATGTCGTTTCCGGTCTGGATCTTATATTCTTCCACTCTCCCCGGATTCAGGATTCCCCGGCAATCGAAGGTAAAACCGCCTCCGTTTCCTGTTTCATCTTTCGGGATTCCTCCTTTCTTATAAGAGAAACTGTGTATATCAATATGTAGCATTTCTTTTATTTTTAAATTTAAACCATTAAGGCTTATTTAGATTTTAAGATTTATTAAGATATTTGATAAATCAAATTTTAGTCAGGCAATTCTTTAAAATAATCGTTAATAAAAGGTTTCAAAGACTTTGTAATATTATTAGTGAAAAAATTAATTAACAAACCTTGAGGTTTTCTTAGAACTTTCATATATGTCATTAGCTGTGCTTCATGAATTGGCAATACTTCTTCAACAGCTTTTAATTCAACAATTATACAATCATTCACAAGTAAATCTACAATTAATCTTGTGTTTATTTCATGACCGTCATAATTTATTGGGAAATTAAGTTGCTGTTTTACATTATAGCCATTTTTCACAAGTTCTATTTTCAAGCATTCTTCATATACACTTTCCAATAAGCCTGGACCAAGAGTTTTATGTACCTTAATTGCAAAGCCTGTAATTTCGTATGATAATTGTGTAACTTCTCTTTTAGTCATGTCTTAATATTCTTAATAACTTAAAATATCTTAACGGTTCAGTATTCCTTCTATTTTATCCTTATTTTTTTCCGCATTCAGCCTGCTGATCACTTTTTCCAGTTCAGGATAGTCTTTCATTTGTTCCCAGGATTTTGTAAATTCCGTTATGTTTTCAATTCCTTTTTCCAGACTCGCGAGAAAGTGCGGCTTCTTTTGAATCAGTCCTCTGAAACCGTACGCTCCCAATACCTGAAGAAATCTCATCATCTGGATCGGCTTTACCGAAGCTTTTAGTTGGTCTCTGGTTTCCTTATCTTCAAACTGTTGAATATAAAATTCCAGCATTTCATTTTTAAAATCTTCAGGAAAATCGGCTTTGGCCTGGAAAAGAAAAGAAATGACATCATACATCAGCGGGCCCTTCATCGCCGACTGATAATCAATAAAAGAAACTTCATCCTGATCGTTTACCATGATGTTCCTGGACTGGAAATCACGGATCATCAGTCCTTTCGGTTGAAGGCTTTCAATGAGCTTGACAATGCTTTTGAATTCTTTCAGCAGGGTAGATTTATGGTATTCCAGCTCAAGGACATCCGCTACGAAATTTTTAAAATAATAAAGATCGTGGGTTACCGGAAGCTCATCATAGCTTTCATATTCAAAGGTTTTGGTGAAATCTATTTTATCTTTTGTTAAAACCTGCAGCTGATACAGTTTTTCCAGCGTTTGCCGGACTAAAGATTTTATACGGTCCGAAAGTCCTTCTCCGGCAATGATTTCAGACAGCGTCTGCTCTCCCAGAAATTCCTGGATGTAGATTTTCCGGTCATCGGAAATAGCAAAAATCTGAGGGGTGTTCAGCTTCAAACGGGAAAAGGTATCCGAATAATAAAGAAAACTTTCGTTCTCCTGAATGTTTTCATTATAAGTAACGATGTATTTTTTAGTTCCGGCTGCTGCCAGAAAATTAACCCTTGCAGAACCGCTTTGAGCTAACGCAATAAATTCAGAAGACGGTGTTTCTGTATAATTTTCAAAAAATCGTTGGGCGTATCCGGAAATCATAGGCGGAACAAAGATAGTAATTTACGGTTAATTTCTATCTTTGCAGTATGTTAAAGGATTTCAAACCTGTTTTGGGCATTTTGCTTCGTTTCATCATCATTTATCTGGTGCTGCTTTTTGCTTATCAGTTCTTTCTGAACCGTTTTCAGGGGGAAGGTCTTGATCCTTTTTCCAGGATGATTGCCGGGCAGGTAAGCGGTATTCAGAATTCCATCGGCTTCCCTACGCAGCTGTACAACGACGTGAAAGGCGAACAGGTATGGTTTTATGTAAAACAGGAATATGTAACCCGGATGGTGGAAGGCTGTAATGCGGTATCCGTGATGATTCTTTTTGTCGCTTTTGTGTTTGCCTTTTATAAAGGGTCCAAAACATTCCTGTTTGTATTGATAGGGCTGATTCTGCTGTATGTAATGAATCTGCTCAGGATTGCAGGTTTAAATATCGTTATGGCCGACTACAAACAGTACGGAAAGATTTCACACGATTTTATTTTTCCGGCTATTATTTACGGAACGGTGGTTGCCCTGTGGCTGGTCTGGATTAAATTTTTTGCATTGAAAAAATGAAAGTGCTCAGCTGGTTTTTAGTTGCCTTCGGTATATTGGGATTAATTGGCGTCAGAGTATGGGAAGACAGACTCTTTTATGATCCTTTTCTGAATTATTTCCACGAAGCCCAAAAGAATATTCCTTTTCCGGATTTTGAATGGGTGAAGCTGATTGCCGGCCATCTTTTCCGTTTTGCCTTCAATCTTTTTTTCTCCTGCCTGATCATCCATTTCTGGTTCAGAAACAGACAATGGACTCTCCAGGGAGCTATTTTAATAACGATTATCTTTCTGATCACTTTCCCGATTTACCTGTATTGCATTTATGACCGGTTTGAAGTCGGGTACCTGTTTTCTTTCTACATGCGGCGATTTGTCATCCAGCCTTTGATTCTGCTGCTGATTATCCCGATGTTTTATTACCGGAAACATTTAAATGAGAAGATAAATTAAAGCAGAAATTGCATTAACAGGCTGGAAGAGGGAAGCTGGATGCCGGAAGCTTGTCTCGTCAATATTACTTTAAAGGGTATCGGTTCTCAAATGAGATTTACTTTAAATTAACGTCAACTCGAAGAAGGACCTGCATCAATAGGCTGGAAAAGGGAAGCCGGATGCCGGAAGCTTTTCATGTCAGATACAGGATCAAAGGTCCCGATCATCAAACTCAATTTGTTATCACTTTATTAAAGAAATTCTAATTTAATCCTGAATAACTAACCTTGGTTATTTTTATTCCGCAGTGTGCTTTTCCGTATTGGTTACGTTTTCCGGGGTCCAGGTTACTCTTTTTACAAAATCTTTTTCCCGGACCGGGCATTCCGCAATCCGGCAGACCGGACAGGATATCGGCTTACAATCGTCCATATGGAAATTAAACTCTACGCTGCGACTGGTATTTTTGGCCAAAAGAACAATCATTTTCTCCATTTCGTTGTGGGCATCGCGAAGGCTGTAATACCAGGGCAGGGTAATGTGGGCATCAATATGCAGGCTGGCTCCGAACTGCTGGATTTTCATGTTGTGGACATCGATCCATTCCGTTCGGCGGTTTTCTTCCAGGACTTTGATGATCTGGTTGAGCAGTTCGGGATCCTGTTCGTCCATAATCCCGCTTAAAGATTTCCGGACGATCTTGTACCCCACCAAGATGATGTAAAGCCCGAAAACCAAAGCTACTACCGAATCCAGCCAGTAAATTTTGGTGAAATAAACGACAATTAAACTGATCACGACTCCAAGGGTGGTCACGGTGTCGGACTGCAGGTGCTTACCAGAGGAAATCAGCACGAGGGAGTTTTCCGCTTCTCCCTTTTTAATGGAAATATAGCCTAGCAGGTAATTAACAACAGCCGTCGCAGCAATAATCCATATTCCAAGATCAAGCTTGCTCAGGACCTTCCCGATAATAAGGCTGTTGATGCCCTCATAAATGATCATGACTCCCGCAATGGCAATCAGGGCCCCTTCGATTCCTGAAGTGACAAATTCTACCTTTCCATGGCCGTACGGATGGTCTTCATCTTTAGGCTTTGCAGCCAGGTACAGGGAATACAATCCCATAAAGGCACTTACCACGTTTACGATACTCTCCATCGCATCCGAAAAAACAGCATCGGAGTTCGTCAGTTTCCAGGCGATAATTTTTCCGATAAAAAGGACGACCCCAAAAACGGCGATCAGTTTCTGAAAGGCAAGTTTATCTTTGTTTTTATTCTGCTGAACGTTCATAGGTTTGATAAAAAAAAGAATCTCAATTCTGAGACTCTTTTTAGGTTTGTTAGTTTACACTAAGTTCTTTTCTACCAGATATTCTGCAATCTGTACCGCGTTGGTAGCGGCGCCTTTCCGCAGATTGTCCGCCACAATCCAGAGATTCAGGGTCTTGGGCTGCGACAGGTCCCGCCGGATCCTGCCGACGAATACTTCATCTTTTCCTTCGGAATACAGCGGCATCGGGTATTCGTTGTTTTTCACGTTATCCATCACCACCACGCCCGGGGTTTCAGCCAGGATTCTCCGTACTTCATCCAGGTCGAATTCGTTTTCAAACTCGATATTTACGCTTTCCGAGTGGCCTCCCTGTACCGGAACCCTTACCGCAGTAGCCGTTAAATTGAATGTGTCGTCCCCTAAGATTTTCTTAGGCTCCTTCATCAGCTTAATCTCTTCTTTCGTGTAGTCGTCGTCTGCAAAAACATCGCAGTGCGGCAATGCATTTTTGAAGATCTGGTAAGGGTATACTTTTGCGGTAGATCCGTCTCCGCCGATTTCCCCGTTTAATTGGTCAACCGCTGCTTTACCGGTTCCTGTAACGGATTGGTAGGTGGAAACGATCACCCTTTTAAGGTCGTATTTTTTGTTCAACGGTCCCAATACCATCACCAGCTGAATGGTGGAGCAGTTCGGATTGGCGATGATCTTGTCTTCCTTCGTCAGTACGTCCGCATTGATTTCCGGAACCACCAGTTTTTTGTCGGGATCCATTCTCCAGGCAGAAGAATTGTCGATCACCGTGGTGCCCGCTTCGGCAAATAGAGGGGCAAATTCCAGGGAAGTCCCGCCTCCGGCAGAGAAGATCGCGATATCGGGTTTGGCAGCTATAGCGTCTTTCATGCTTACAATCGTAAATTCTTCCTGTTTATACTTCACCTTATTGCCTACGGATCTTTCGGATGCTACCGGAATCAGTTCGGTGATCGGGAAGTTTCTCTCCTCGAGAACTTTAAGCATAACTTGTCCAACCATTCCTGTTGAACCTACTACAGCTACTTTCATTGATTTAATTAAAAATTATTTTGTTAAAATATATTTATGCCCCGAAGACTCTGGCCCACGGGAACGCGAATGCAAATAAACCTACGGCAATTAATCCCATAATCACCACAGCCAGGGTAATCGTAGGATTTGTTTTTACTTTTTTGTTAACGATCGTCATCAGAACCGCAGCGATCAGCATCGAAAACGGATGTTCTACATATTGGAATCTCTGAGCAGAATTTTTCATAATTTCACCCATATTAACACTTCCTTGAGTAAAGAAATTAATCAAAAGAATAATTCCTAAAATAAACTGTACATGGAAAAAGATCATCGTAAAAAGGGTAATCTTTTTCAGAAACTTATTCACTTTCCCGCTGTAGCCGAACATCGTCGTTAAGAGGGCAATCACAAATAAGGTCACCAAAAGAATTTCCAGATATCCGATTCCCTTATGCGCATTAAGCAAAATGTTGTAAAAGTCCATAATCTATTTTTTGTTTTTTTTAAGTACACAAAGATAACAAAAAATCCCGGCGAAATGCCGGGATTGGTAGGTATAAAATCTAATTTATATATTATTAGAAGTTGAAGGACAGTGTTGCAGCCCATGTTCTTCCGAATCCGAAAAATACCTGGTTGCTCGTATCTAGGCCTTTATAGAAATTAGCAGAATTATTAATATATGCATCATATTTCTGCTGTGCAGTAGTTGTTACCCCTCCGGAAGTCGTGGTAGTAAAATCTGATAACTGTTTTACGTGATTACTTGTATTGGACTCTGCAATATAAGTGGTATCAAATAAATTATATACGTTACCTCTGATGGTAAAATACTGTTGCTTATTATTAAGATTGATTCTATAAGAAAGACCCAGATCAAATAAGTTGAAGCTTGGTAATTCCAATGTGCCTCTTTGAGCGGCTGCCTGGCTTCTGAAGTTGAAGGCATCTAAATTTGCATAAAGATTATTGGTATATCTCCATGTGGTATCAAAACTTAGATTTTTTACAGGTTTCACTGTTACGCCTAATGCAGCGGTCATTTGAGCAGCATCTCCTACTTTTACCTTATCTAAATATAGAGTTGTTTCATTGCTTGTACTTCCCGGGAAGTTAAGAGGCTGGTTGGTACTGTCTTCAAAAAGAGCTGCTGTAGCATTTCCTTTATAATACCAATCTCCTACGGAAAACATACCGTTTACAGTTAAGATATTATTTAGATTATAGTTGGCATCTACTTCCACACCCATGTGAAGCTCATTCAGACCATTCATTTCTACATATGCTGTTTTTCCGGCTACAATATCTCGAAGATTCGTTCTTCTTAAATATCTGTCGTCCCATGCTGTTCTGTAAAGATTTACGTTTGCATTAAAGTTTGAAGATCTGAAACCGTATCCAAGCTCTAATCCAAAGATTTTTTCATTCGTTAAATCTTGTGCTACAATATTTTCATTACTTCTGTATACAGCATTGAAAAACGGTTGTCTTTCATAATACCCGATATTACCGAATACGTTGTGATGCTCATTAATATTGTAGTTTAATCCTCCTTTTACATTAAATCCGAAAAGATTTTTGAATCCGGTTTTGGTATTCATGATCTCTCCTCTCTTGGATTTTGTAACTCCGTCAATAAGGAAATTGTCGATTCTCTGGAAGCCTTGATTTGAAACTGATCCCTGAACAAAAGCTGAAATCTTATCGTTTGTATATTCAAACTGTCCGAAGGCACCATACCAAAGTACTTCACCGTCATTGTTAAAACCAATTCTTTCGCTGATATCATTAATTTTTCCACCAAAAGGATTCCATGAAGGTTGTGGATTGGAAGTCGCAGTTACAAGATTTACTGGATTGTTTTTGTTGTTTTTATCAAGATATCCGGATCCGCCCAATAGATCGGAAACAACTTGGTAGTGGTATCCGTAATAATATCTGGCATCGATACCTGTCGTAAATTTCATGTTTTCGTTCAGAGTATGATTAAAACTTGAAATTACACCAAACCAGTTATGTGAGTTGATAGATGCGTTTCTGATCAAAACTCCTTTGTCTGGCGTAGAAGCTTGGTTAGCTGCGTAAATAGCATCAAAATTATAAAGCCCAGTTACAGGATCTCTGAATGTTGATAAGCTTTTACCATTTGCACTTCCTGTCGTATTGGTTCCGCCCCCTCTACCGAAAGATGCATAAACTACCGTATTCAGTTTTGATTTTTCACTCATCGTCCAGTCCCAGTTTAAGGACATTACTGGCTTATGATAATAGTTTACTCTTGCAGAATATTCTTCTCCATTCAAATAACCCCAATCTGAGTTGTATCTTCTATTTGGGGTGTTATCATGATCAGGATTATACTTTATGTAATCTGCAATAGTAACAGCGTATGATCTTTGGTTGTGCCATTGAGGAGCACCGGTGATGGTAAATTGGAAATCATGTTTCTTGTTAGGCTGATATCCTAATGCAAAATAGTAATTGTATCCTTCAAATTTAGTTCCGTCAGCATACATCGAACCAGCTGTTCTGCTCATTAAGAATGAAGAGGACCATCCTTTTGCAGATTTTCCGGTGTTATAAGCAAACAAAGTTTTAAGATAATCATTATTACCCACGCCCAATGATACAATACCACCCTGTTTTTTATCTGCTGCTCTTGTTAAAATATTTACTGTACCTCCTACAGATGCAATGGCCAATTTAGATGAACCTAATCCTCTCTGAACCTGCATTGCAGAAGTAACATCGGATAGACCCGACCAGTTTGACCAATAAACAGCTCCGGTCTCCATGTCATTTACAGGCATACCGTTCACCATTACGGCAATATTATTCTGGTTAAAACCTCTGATGTTTAATTTCGAATCTCCAAAACCTCCTCCTGCTTTAGTCGCATATACGGATGGAGTTGTATTCAGGATTTCAGGAAATTCCTGATTTCCTAATTTTTCAACAATTTGTGCTTCTTTAATTGTAGAAACAGCTACCGGAGTTTTTCTATCCTTTGCGATATCCGCAACTCCGATTAACACTACCTCATCAATGTCTTTGGATCTTGTATTTTTTACAGTATCCTGAACCTGTTGAGCATAATAAACGCTTGCTGTAGATAATGTGATTATCGCAGTAAGCATTGATTTGTTGATTAATTTCATAATCGTTAGTAATAGTTAGATTAAATTTTCTGCAAAATTGAGGAAATATATTTTAACTAATATTAACTGTATGTTAATTTTTAATCATTCTCGATAAGGTTTAAATTTCTGATTTACAATGCATTGAATAATAATTGAAATTTCGTATGAAAAAAATCACGTTATTGAATTTTTAACAGAATATGCTTATTTTTATTGAAAATTCAATCCCTATTTAACGGCTTTCAGGCTTAAATCCATATTGTCGGCCGAGTGGGTCAGGGCGCCGGCAGAGATATAGGTAACGCCTGTGGAAGCAATTTCTTTGAGCTGCTCACGGGTAATTCCGCCGGATGCTTCGGTTTCGCAGCTGCCGTTAACAAGCTTCACCGCTTTTTTCATAGTCTTCACATCCATATTGTCGAGCATGATGCGGTCTACTTTGGCATCGATGGCTTCCTGAACTTCTTCAAGGTTTCTGGTTTCGACTTCTATTTTCAGTTTTTTCTTATTCTTTTTGATATAATCTTTGGCCATCTTCACGGCGTTGGTAATGCTTCCGTTGTAATCGATATGGTTGTCTTTCAGCATGATCATATCATAAAGTCCGTACCGGTGATTGGTTCCGCCGCCAATAGCCACTGCCCATTTTTCACAGACCCTGAAATTCGGCGTGGTTTTCCGGGTATCCAGAAGCCTGGTCTTTGTTCCGACCAATCTGGAATCCCAGTCGTGGGTAAGGGTAGCAATCCCGCTCATCCGCTGCATACAATTCAGTACCAGCCTTTCTGTAGAAAGGATTGACCGTGCGCTGCCTGTTACGATAAAAGCAATATCGCCAACCTTTACAGCGTCACCATCCTTTACAAAAGTTTCAACTTTCAGGTTTTTATCAAAAGTTTTAAAAATAATTTCGGCCAGTTCCACTCCGGCGAGAATGCAGTCCTGTTTTACCAAAAGTTTGGCACTTTGTTCCAGGTCTTTCGGAATCGTGGAAAGGGTAGAGTGGTCGCCATCCTGGATGTCTTCCTCCAAAGCATTTTTAATAAATTGTTTTAAAACTTTATCGGTAATGTATATCGGTCTTTTCATAGGTATGCTTTTAAGCTAAATCTTTATTATAAAACGCCCCCTTGTTTTCCGTCATTTCCATTGACTGGGTAATGATGAGGTGCGCCACGGTGGTTAAATTTCTCAGTTCCGATAATTGCGGGGAAAGAATGGAGTAGTGGTAGATTTCATCCACTGCCGCTGCAATTTCCTGATGTTTCTGTAAAGCCATATTCAGACGGCGGTTGCTCCTTACGATACCTACCAGGTCGCTCATCATTTCCTGAAGCTGTTTTCTGAGGTAAGAAACGATCACCATTTCATCCATGATCTTCATGCCTTCTTCGTCCCATTCCGGAACGGCCTTCAGATCATCAAAGTTGAAATTGTTTTCGTTCAGAAGTTCTACGGTTTTCATAGCCGCATTATGACCGAAAACAAGGCCTTCCAGGAGAGAATTGGAAGCCAGCCTGTTCGCTCCGTGAAGCCCGGAGTTGGTACATTCTCCTACACCGAAAAGGTTTCTGATGGAAGACTGCCCGTCCCGGTCGACTTCAATTCCGCCCATCAGATAATGGCAGGCGGGAACCACAGGAATCAGCTGGGTGAAAGGATCAACGCCTTCATCCCTGCATTTTTTATAGATATTGGGGAAATGTTCGAGGAACTTTTCACGGTTCATTTCACGGCAGTCGAGGCCTACGTATTCGTCACCGGTTACCTTCATTTCAGCATCAATGGCTCTCGCGACGATGTCCCTGGAAGCCAGCTCTTCGCGTTCATCATATTTGTGCATGAATTTTTCACCTCTTTTTGTCCTGAGCTTGGCCCCGTCTCCGCGGACGGCTTCCGAAATGAGAAACAGCATCCCGTCGATCTTGCTGTATAAAGCCGTCGGGTGAAACTGGTAATACTGCATATTGGAAACCTTTCCTTTCGCTCTGGCGACAAATGCAATTCCGTCTCCTGTGGCAATGGTGGGGTTGGTGGTGTTTTTATACACATGGCCGGCTCCGCCCGTAGCTACCAGAGTAATCTTTGAGGTGATTTTTTTTATTTTTTTAGACTTCTCATCCAGGATGTAGGCTCCGTAGCAGTGGATGTCGCCTTCGTTCAGTTCTTTTCCGGGAACATGGTGCTGCGTAATGATGTCGATGACATAATGATGATCCAGAATCTCAATATTTTCGCTTTTGTTGGCGGTTTCCAGCAAAGCTCTTTCGATTTCAAAACCCGTAATGTCTTTGTGATGTACGATCCGGTTTTCGGTATGCCCGCCTTCTCTTCCCAGTGCAAATTCACCGTTTTTCATGTCGAAATTGGCACCCCATTCCACGATTTCATTGAACCTGGCAGGGGCTTCCGTAACCACCATTTCCACCACGTCGCGTTTGTTTTCGCCGTCTCCGGCACGCATCGTATCTTCAATGTGTTTCTGGAAATTGTCGTTTTTAGAATCCGTTACCACCGCAAGGCCGCCCTGGGCGTATTTGGTGTTGCTTTCGTCTTCGTCCGACTTTGTTACAATGATTATTTTGGCATCAGGAAGCTGCTCAGAAACTTTTATGGCATAAGAAAGTCCCGAAATTCCGGAACCGATTACTAATACATCCGCTTTTATCATATCCTTGGTTTAAGACAAAACTGTCTAAATAAATAATTAAATAAATTTAAACAATTTTTCGTTTGGTTTTCTCACTTTTTTCATGTGCTGAAAATGATCTTCCTCCGAACGGTAGCCTAATGCAAGGGTAACGCTTACTTTTTCGGTTTCAGGATTGATGCTTAAAAGCTCTTCGATCAGTTCCTGGCGGAAGCCTTCCATCGGGCAGGTATCTACATTTTCGATTGCTGCGGCATACATGAGGTTTGCCAGAACGATGTAGGCCTGCTTTTCTGCCCAGGTGAAAATTTCATCTTGTGTTTTTTGATTAATATGTTGATTGATGCTGTTTTTGAAAAGGTCCAGTTTTTCCAGCGGCGTTTCCCTTACTTTGGAAATGTGCCTGAAATATCCGTTGATGTAGTTATCGTCCACTATTTTTTTAGCCACGATAACAATCAGATGGGAACAGGTGGAAATCTGTGACGGATTGTAAAAAGCCGGAATTAATTTTTTCTTCATTTCCGCACTTTCCACGATAAGGATTTCGTAAGGCTGAAGACCGAGGGAGCTTGCCGATAATTTTCCCGATTCAAGAATATTATGAAGGGTTTCCTGCGGGATGATACCGTTGTTAAATTTCTTTACAGAATATCTTCTGCTTAAAGCTTCCAAGTAATTCATAAGACAAATTTAATCATTGAATGCGAATTAAGTAAGGATAAACGAAAATATCTTATTCTAAATTAGACTAAAAAAATGTGGACTTCAAGTAGAAATTTTATAAACAGACCGGAGGAAAGCTGGAGGCCGGAAGTTTTCCCCGTCAGCTTTATAGTCAGTGATGTTTATTGACAAATGGTACTGGCTGATAACCTGCTAAAAAAAGATCACCCCAGAATAATTCTGAAGTGATCCTTTCATATATAGGGAATGGTTATTTCGCTAATCTCTGTTTTTTACCAGAATCCATCCTGAATACTTTACCGGCGTATTCTTTTTATCGTTTTCATTCCACGATACGGAATACCAGTAGTTTCCGGTAGGTATTTTCCGGCCGCCAACAGTTCCGTCCCACTTGTACCGGTTGGATTTGTCGGCTTCATGGATTTTCGCACCGTACCGGTCATAAACATTGAAGATCAGGTTTTTCTTACCGGCAAGAGCGGAGTAATCGATGACATCGTTTACGCCGTCACCGTTAGGAGTAATCACATTAATCAGATTCGGGACTACAATGGTAACGGTTATCGGATCACAGTCGTAGGCGTCTTTCAGATATACCTGCCTGTCTCCCCTCGGCACATTTTTGAATTCATTGGAATCCTGCCAGTGAATCCCGTCCATGGAATACTTGTAAGGCGCGGTTCCGCCGTTTGCAAAAATGGTAACGGTGGTGTTGGAAATATCAACCCCGGTGATTACGGGCTGTTCCGAAGCGTATACTTTTACAGTTTGCCGTACGGTACATTCTCCCGTTTTCAGGTCTACCCAATAGGTGCCTACCGTTACATTGCTGATGCTCTGGCTGGTGGCTCCCGTACTCCATTTGTAAGAAGAAAATCCAGGTCCAGCATCCAGGGTCGTGGTATCTTCCATGCAGATAATCTTATCATCCAGAAGGGTAGAGAAAACCTGCGGAATAACGATCAGGGTAACTTTCGCAATGGCATAGCAGCCGTTGGTATTAGTTACTTTAATAAATGCGGTACCGTTCGGAGAAATATAGGCAGCAGGCGTCGGGATCGGATTGGTTCCGTTCTGAGCATCCGTTAAAGACGGGTAGTAGGTTTTTGTTCCGGGCTGGGAAGTGACCAGAGCCGTGATGAGATCAAACGATCCGGTTGAAGGGTTGGTTGCAATCGCACAGGCTCTCAATGTGGCATTCTGTACGACAACCACCGGGGCGATCGTCAGGGTGACATCGGCAACATCCGTACAGCCCTGCGGTGTGGTTACCTTGGCATAAATGGTAGCCGCCGGCGAGAAAAATGCCGAAGGATTGGTGATCGGATTGAGGTTGTTGTTCAGGTCATACATGGAATTGTAAAATACCGATGTACTTCCCGCGACCGAAGATAGTACAGCATTGGTAAGGTTGAAAACAGCACCTCCTGCATTATCATTGTTACAGCCGGTCAGCGTTGCATCCGTGGCGGCAAAAGGGGTCGGAGTAAGGACGATCTTTCCGTCACCGTTATCACACAGGGTAGACGAAGGGTCTTTCACAACAACAGTGATGGTCGTCGTTCCTGCAGGATAGACGTAATTTGACGGATTGGTAATCGGTATTCCGCCGGGACCCAAATAAGTAAATACATAATTGGCCGGGTTGGTCACGAACTGGTTCTGGAAAGAAGTTAAATTCACTGTTCCGCTGCCGGTCGCAGGATTTGAACATACGAAAGGGGTAATGGTATTCGTAAGGATCGGAACTTTATCGATATAGATTTTCGCATTTTTAATCGAATGTCTTGCGCTCGCGCCTCCCGTAGCGGCAGAAAACCCGAAGAAGCCGGTCGTCATCCCGACAGCCCCTCCTGAAGCGGTGAATGGCTGATCCACCAGAACCACACCATCCAGCTGGATTTTTATATTCCAAATGTTGGTATTCAGAGGATCCATGGTTCCGTTTACAATCACATGCTTATAAGTGGAGCCTACAAACGGCTGGGTTGGATTCAGGTCGGCAGTATGGAAAGTACTTCCCGGTGTATTATTATACTCGATATTGTTGGCTCCTGCAGGTAGATTGTTGGTACCGTAAAGAACGTGTACCTTGCTCATCTGGCCTTCCGTGGAATTGTTGAAAATATCAAAACCCACCATCAGTCCGTTGGCATTCGATGGAATACCGAGACCGCCACCGCCGGTAAAACTCGTGGGAGGATTGCTTAGGTACCAGAAGGTAAATCCGTCACCGCGGCCATAGGCCGGCGTTCCGTTTCCGTCGATCCTGAAATCAAACTCTACTTTCCATTTGTCGCAGTATTTAAGATTGATGGGTGTCGACAGTTTTACGACCCCAAACTGGCTGGTAATATCCTGGGTAAGCTGTACAAAATCCCCGCTTACGGTAGCATTGGGAACAAGGTCCCACCCCGTAGTGTTTACCGGATTTCCGGTAAGCTGATACGTCTGTGCCGAAAAATTTCCGCTAAAACAGAGGAAGATGAGAAAAAAATAAAGGAGTAATTGTTTTTTCATTTGAGCAAATTGGCTAATGATTAATATGATAAACCGTTTCAGGGCTTTAATCCTTTTTGAAATGCAGAAATTCTAAAATAGGATTAAGGGCAATAAATGGTTTTAATTGATTAAACGTCGGATTGAAAATAAAAAAGACCACTCCGGACGGAGTGATCTTTTAAAATATATTATTCCCTGTTTTTCACCAGTACCCAGCCGTTATAAGACGTTTGTGTACTGTTCTTGTCATTTTCATTCCAGGTGATGGTATACCAGTAAGTACCGGTCAGGATCTTTTTATTGCCGGAAGTTCCGTCCCATTTGAAGTTTCTCATTTTGTTGGCTTCATAAAGCTTATTACCGTATCGGTCATACACGGTGAATACCAGGTTTTTCTTGTATGCTAAAGCCGAATAATCAATAAAGTCATTTACATTGTCTCCGTTCGGTGTAATGGCATTGATCAGATTCGGTACCGTGATCTGAACCTGGATCGGCGTACAGTTATAGGAATCTTTCACATAAACGGTAACTTCACCTCTCGGAAGTCCGGTAAATACGTTGGAATCCTGCCATTTCACTCCGTCAAGGGAATACTGGAAAGGTCCTTTCCCGCCTTTTACATTAACGGTGATGGTATTGTTGGTGATATCAATGCTGGAAATTACCGGCTGGCTTGCAGGGTTTACTTTTACAGTCTGCAAAGTCGTACATCTTCCGGTTTTCAACTGTACCCAGTACTGCCCCGGCGCAACATTCTGGATAGACTGCGTGGTTGCTCCCGTACTCCATAAATAGGTGTCAAAGCCCGGTCCGGCATCAAGGCTGGTCTTGGCATCGATACAGATGGTTTTATCTTTCAGGACGGAAGAATAGACCGGAGGAAGAACCTTCAGGGTTATTTTCACGATCACAAAGCAATTTGCAACATTGGTAATCTTTACATAAACCGTAGATGAATTGGCAATATAAGCTTGCGGATTCATAATTTCATTGGTCCCGGCCAAAGCATCCGCCTGGGTTTTGAAATATCTTTTAACCACTCCGGTAGCTGAGGTTACATTCGCCTGTGTCAGGTTAAACAAAGCCGTCGTCGGTGCAGCATCGATGTAGCAGGATTCGATGGTTGCATCCTGTGAAGCGATTTGCGGGTAAAACGCTAAGGTAATCGGGGCGGACCCCTGGCATCCCTGTGGCGTAGTAACTTTCACATATACGGTTCCGGCTGCCGAAATATAAGCGGTCGGATTTGTAATTTCGTTGGTTCCTGCGTTAAGGTTGGCCATCGTAGTGTAAAACTTTTTCGTAGAACCGGCAGGCTCGTTTACATTGGCAAGTGTCAGGTTGAACGTTGCCGTTCCGGCATTATTGTTATTACATTCGGTAAGGGTGGCGGCCGTTGCCGTGAACGGGGAAAGAGTCAGCTGGATCGTTCCGTCCGGATTATCACAAAGAAGTCCCGCGTTGTCCTTGATTCTTACCGAAACGGTAGTGTTTCCGCTGAACTGGAAATTCGAAGGATTGGCAACAGGAGTTCCGCTGACACTGTAGGTGAATGTATAATTTGCCGGATTGGTTACAAACTGGCTCTGGAATGTCGTTAAATTGATGGTTCCCTGACCGTTGGACGGATTCGGGCACACACTTGCCGAAACAGACGGCTGGTTAATGGATACCTTGTCCGTAAAAATTTTGGCGTTTTTAATCGAGTGTCTGGCGCTTGCCGCTCCGGTAGATGCGGAAAACCCGAAGTATCCCTGCGTCATTCCAACTGCTGCTCCGGATGGGGCAAACGATTGGTTAACTACCGTAACGCCGTCGATCTTAATGCTGATGATCCAGTTGGTCGGAGTGGAAGGATCTACCTGTCCCAATACTTCCACATGCCGGTAGGTAGCTCCCACGAAAGGCTGTGTAGGATTGAGGTCCGGGGTATGGAAAGTACTTCCGGGCGTATTGTTGTATTCAATATTCGATCCCGGTGTATTGTTGGTTCCGTAAAGAACATGCACCTTGCTCATCTGCCCTTCCGTACTGTTGTTGAAGATGTCGAATCCTACCATTAATCCGGTAGAGTTGGCCGGAATCCCTAAACCACCTCCTGCAGTGTAGGCAGCGGGAGGATTGGCCAGGTACCAGAAAGCAAAACCGTCACCACGTCCGTAGCTGGTGGTTCCGTTCCCGTCGATCCTGAAATCGAATTCCACCCTCCATCTGTCACAGAATTTAAGATTGATGGGAGCATTTAATTTGATACCGCCTACCTGAGAGGTCTGGTCGGCAGTAAGCTGAATGAAATCGCCGCTGACCGTTGCCGAAGGAACTACATCCCATCCTGTAGTCACTACAGGGTTTCCTGTAAGCTGATATGTCTGGGAAGAGAATTTTCCTACAAAGCAAGATACGAGCAGGATAAAACAAGCCAATAGTTTTTTATTCATATGATATGATACTTAAAATTAGACTTGTCAAAGATATTAAATCCCAAGCAATAAATACGTATTTAATGTTAATTTTGCCGGAAATGATGGCTATTCATCAAAAAATGATAAGTTTAAGAAGTAAATAATGAAAATTTTCGATCGGGGTGGTAGGTGGTTGTTTTCAAAGGATTAACGGGCTGGAAGTTTCCCGTTGACATCATAGACAAAGGTTTTGGATAGCCTACTGCATTTCTTCTAATCTCAAGGAAGTTTTATTTAATAGCCTGGAAATAATATAAATCCGATCGTATTTTATTTATTTTCAGTTGTTTATATGAAAGTTTGGCTTTCAATTTGGTACATCAGGATTTTAAATAAATTTCTATTAATAAATAACAGAATGTTTAATTGATACCTTTGATAGTAATATTGAAAGGAGAAACTTCCGGCATCCGGTTTCCTTCTTCCTGCTTATTTTCCTTCGGGTTCACGTTAAAATACACTGAATATCATAGACTCACCTTAAAACAAAGTATTGCTTTGCGGATTTTCAAAATAATGGTCTGTTTCGAGATCCGGTGAAGCGGTGGCGGCAACCGCCAGTTTATCGCACAGCTCATTTTCAAAATGTCCGGCATGGCCTTTGATCCAGTGCATCTTCGGCTTGTGCAGATTGTAAAGGACTGCAAATCTTTGCCACAGATCGGGATTTTTTACATTTTTCCATCCCCTTTTGATCCATCCGGCAAGCCAGTTCTGGTTGATGGCATCGGCTACATATTTGCTGTCGGTGTATACATGGATATCATTGTCTGGAGATTTCAGCTTTTCCAGTGCAGTGATTACCGCCAGCAGTTCCATCCGGTTGTTGGTGGTTTTCCGGAAGCCTTTGGAGAATGTTTTCTGGTAATTTTTTTCAGGGACACGCATGAGAATTCCATATCCGCCTTTTCCGGGATTTCCGCTGCATGCTCCGTCGGTGTATATTTCAATTCTCATTTCAGTTTGAGGCCAAGGCTCAGATTTAGTTTAAAATTCAGGAAGATTTCACCTTAACTTTTAAAAAGGGAAATCATCATCGTCGTCAAAATCATTCATGGAAGATCCTGAAAGTTTTGAGCTGTCCGGCAGATCAAATGCGGCTCCCGGCTGTATGGTGGTTTTGATCTTATCGAAACCGCTCGGCTCTCCCTGCAATCCGCCGTTGGAGCTGTAGCCCATCGATCCGCCTCCGCCGTCGAATGCCATTTCGATATCGGCAAATTTTGCGAAATGCTTAAGGAAGGATAGACGCACGTCGGCAGTTGCCCCGTTCCTGTGCTTGGCGATGATAAGCTCGGCCTGATTTTCCGTTGAGGTTTCCTGTCCTTCCTCATCGTTGTCCCATACGGTGATCTTATAGTATTCCGGCCTGAAGATGAAGGATACAATATCCGCATCCTGCTCGATGGCTCCGGATTCCCTGAGGTCGGAAAGCTGAGGTCTTTTTCCGGGACGGGTTTCCACACTCCTCGAAAGCTGGGAAAGTGCAATTACCGGAACGTTCAGCTCTTTGGCAATGGCCTTTAGTGAACGGGAGATCATGGAGATTTCCTGTTCCCGGTTTCCGGCTCCTTTTCCGCCGCCTCCGGCAGTCATCAGCTGAAGGTAATCGACCATGATGATTTTCACCCCATGCTGCATCACCAGTCTGCGGCATTTCGCACGGAAGTCGAAGATGGAAAGGGAAGGGGTTTCATCGATATACAAAGGTGCGTTTTCCAGTTCGGATACGTTGGAGAAAAGCCTTTGCCATTCATCATCATCCAACGTTCCTTTTCTTAGCTTTTCCGACGAAATTCTTGTTTCGGAAGCGATCATCCTGGTGATCAGCTGTACCGAGGCCATCTCGAGCGAGAACAAAGCCATCGGGATTTTATGGCCAACGGCAATGTTTCTGGCCATGGAAAGCAGGAATGCCGTTTTACCCATCGCGGGACGTGCCGCAATGATGATGAGGTCGGAATTCTGCCAGCCTCCGGTTTCCTTATCCACATCACGGAATCCGGAAGGTACTCCGGAAAGCCCTTCTTTGTCCTTCAGGGATTTAATGGTGTCAATGGCCTGCTTTACCAATGAGTTTGCCGTATCGAATCCTTTTTTAATGGTCCCGTTGGTGATTTCAAAAAAGGATTGCTCGGCTTTATCCAGCAATTCGAAAACATCGGTCGATTCTTTGTAGGATGCATCAATCACGTTTGCCGAAACATTGATTAAGCTTCTTAAAATATATTTTTCAAGGATTACCCGTACATGGTATTCAATATGGGCGGATGAACTTACCCCCATCGTCAGATCAATGATGTAACTGTCTCCGCCGGCCTGGTTCAGATTCCCTTCTTTTTTCAGCGACTGGATGATGGTCATCAAATCCACCGGCTGGTTGCCTTCGTATAATTTTAAAATGGCAGAAAAAATGACCTGGTGCCTAGGATCATAAAAAACCTCCGGTGTCAGCAAATCGATGGAATGGTCGAGGCCCTTTTTATCAATTAAAAAGGTTCCGATCACCAGCCTTTCGAAATCCAGTGCGTTGGGAGGCATTTTCCCATCGGCAATAGAGAGTTCTTTTGCAAAGTTTCCGTTCGTCAATGTAGATAAAGTTTCTTTCTGCGCCATAGTTGTGCAAAGATAGTTTTTTTGAAAATCAATTAAAAAATAGTATTCAACAATTTATAAACACAACTTTATCCGGATTTATTGCAGGAAAGGCGTTGCGTCGATGTGCATAAAAAAATCACCTCAGGACTGAGGTGATTTTTTTTAGAAAACGGACTGGTTTCTTTTAGTCGATATTTTTTACCAATACCCAACCGCTGTATTTGGTTTCGGTATTGTTCTTATCATTTTCAGTCCAGGTAATGGTGTACCAGTAGGTTCCCGTTAAGATTCTTTTACCGTTGGAAGTTCCGTCCCAGGTATAATTTCTGATTTTGTCTGCTTTATAGATCATATTTCCATACCGGTCATAAACCGTGAAAACAAGATTTTTCTTATACGCTAAAGCCGAGTAATCGATATAATCGTTTTTGTTGTCGCCGTTCGGGGTGATGGCGTTCAGAAGATTCGGAACCGTTACCTGAACACTGATCGGGTTACAGTTGTAAGAATCTCTTACATATACTTTGTTTTCCCCTCTTGGAAGGCCGGTGAAAACATTGGAATCCTGCCAGTTGGTGCCGTCCAGTGAATACTGGTAAGGGCCTTTCCCGCCGTTAGCCGTTACGGTAAATGAATCGTTGTTAATTTCGATATTGGTAATCACAGGCTGGGCAGAAGCATTTACTTTTACTTCCTGCAACGTCCAGCATTTTCCTGTTTTCAGTTTTACCCAGTAGGCTCCGGCTCCTACATTGGTAATGGATGAAGTGGTAGCACCGGTGCTCCATTCGTAGCCGTCAAACCCCGGCCCTGCATCCAGTGTCGTTTTGTTTTCAATACAAATGATCTTGTCTTTAAGAACATTGGATTTTACAGGTGGCAGAACTTTCAGGTTGATTTTGGCAATCGCATAGCAGTTTTGGATGCTGATTACTTTTACGTAAACAACGCCTGTCGTGGCAATATAGGTGTCAGCATTCAGGATTTCATTCGTTCCCGCAACAGCATCTGCCTGGGTTTTGAAGTACTTTTTGGTAACGCTCGGCTGGGATGTTACATTTACCTGGGTCAGGTTAAATGCGGCATTGGTCACATTCGATGCAATATAGCATTCTTCTACGCTCGCATCATTTACCACGACTCCAGGGTAGAATTCCAGCTTGATCTGGTTGTACCCGGTACATCCCTGCGGCGTTCTTACTTTTACATACACGGTCTTCGGTGCGGCAGAAGTATAGGCAGCAGGATTGGTAATCTCGTTGGTTCCTGCATTCATATCCACGATGGTAGGATAGTATTTTTTCGTAACGTTGGTAGACGTCGGATAAACATCAGGCGTCGTCAGGTTGAAAACCCCGGTTCCCGCATTGTTATTGTTACATGTATTTACGGTAGCCGCAACTACGGTCAGAGGCGGAAGGAACTGTAAGGTAATTTCCCCGGTTCCCACACATCCTTCGCTGGTAACGATTTTCACATAGACTTTTTTAGGAGCCGATGCATAAGATGAAGGCGTTGTGATCTGGTTGGTGCCTGCATTGAGGTCGGCCATTGTCGGGTAATACGTTTTTGTTACATTCGTAGGTGCATAAACATTTGCCGAGTTCAGGTCAAAATATCCGGTACCGGTATCATCATAATTACATGCGGTTATGGTGGCATTATTCACTACGATATTTCCGGACCTGAATTTAAACTTCCCGATCTGGAAACAGCCGTTTACCGGGTTGGCAGGGTTCGCCGGATCCGTATACTTCAGTCTGTAATAATAAACGGTCGTTGCATTCACCATAATCGGGGTAGTGATCGGTGCATTTCCTGTAATGGCATCATTATTTGTCAAATGATAAGATACGGTGAAGTTCGGGTTATTGTTGATGATTCCTGCCGATAATGTACTGAAATCAAACATCGTCGGTAAAGCACATTTCAGGATCTCATTCGGATCAGCCGGGTTTGCTGCAGGTGCACCTGGTGTAATAAAAGGGTTCGGCGTTAAAGCAGGATCACTAAAGGCTGATGTCAGCGACGCGGTACCTCCCCAGGTCAGTGAAAAAGGCATTGATGCAGTAGCACCGGACCAGTTGTCTACGATCAGATAATAGGTTTCACCGGCCACCACATTCATCGCCGGGCTCCATGGACCACTTGGTGCGGTAAGGCCCAGCTGTAATCCTGTTTGATTTGGAGCCGCTTGTGGACCTGCATAATTGCATCGGATCGGTGCCCCTTTGGTAGCACAGGTTACATTGGGTCCGTATACTGCAAAATCATAATCTGCATTATAAGGTGCAGAAGGAGAAATGGTAAACGTTAATGTTCCGGAAGTTGCTATGGTAAACTGGTACCATACCGAATAATGTTCGTTCAGACTTAAACAGCTCCCGTTGGCATTTACCTGATCATCTACAGTCCCTGAACCTGTAGGGAAATAGGAGATATCTGAGTTTCCGCACACAGGAACTGCTGATACACAATCTGATTGTGAGAACAGCAACTGCGACAGAAACAGGACAGTCAGAAGTAGTAATTTCTTCATTATAACTGATTTTATATGATTAAATTTCGTGTTTGTTAAATGTGAAAAAAACCGCTTTTACCAAGCGGTTTTTTTCTATTGTCAATCGTTTTATTCTCTGTTTTTCACCATTACCCATCCGGAGAATTTGAACGGTGTGTTTTTCTTGTCGTTTTCATTCCATTCTACCGAATACCAGTAGGTTCCCGTAGGTACTTTTTTACCCAGCGTGGTTCCGTCCCATTTGTATCCGGTGGCTTTATCAGCCTGGCCAACTTTTACTCCGTATCGGTCGTAGATACTAAGAACCAGACCTTTCTTGCCTGCTAAAGCGGAATAGTCGATCACATCGTTCACACCGTCTCCGTTTGGCGTGATTACATTGACCAGGTTTGGCACCACTACCGTTACCGTAATCGGATCACAGTCATAATCATCCTTTACATACAGGGTATTGTCTCCTCTCGGAACATCGTTGAAAATATTGGAGTCCTGCCATTTGATTCCGTCCAGTGAATATTTGTAAGGAGCAGTTCCTCCGACAACATTTGCCGTTATGGTGTTGTTGGTAATATCGATGTTTGAAATAACAGGCTGTTCGGCAGGATATACTTTCACCGTTTGTCTTGCTACGCATTCTCCGGTTTTAAGTTCTACCCAATAAGTACCTACCGATACATTGTTGATGGTCTGAGACGTTGCACCGGTGCTCCACTTGTAAGAAGTGAATCCCGGACCTGCATCCAGCGTTGTGGTGTCTTCCATACAGATGATTTTATCTTCCAGAATGCTGGAATAAACCGGCGGAAGAACAACCAGGGTTACCTTTGCTACGGCATAACATCCGTTTGAATTGGTTACTTTAACGAAAACTACGCCATTAGGAGAAATGTAGGTTGCAGGAGTCAGGATCTGATTGGTTCCCGCGATGGCATCCGTTATCGACGGATAATACGTTTTGGTTCCCCCCTGCGATGTTACCGGGGCTGCCGTAATATCAAATGAAGCCATTGCAGGGTTTGCTTCAAGGAAACATGATCTCAGGGTAATATCCTGAACCGTTACCACAGGGAAGAAGTTTAGGGTAATTTTCGCAATATCGGTACATCCCAGATTGGTGGTTACTTTCGCATATACATCTCCGGTTGATGAGGTGTAAGCCCATGGCGTTGTGATTTCGTTCGTTCCGTTATTGGCATCCGCAATCGTCGGATAATACTTCGTCGTATAGGTATATCCCGGGGTCGGTGTATATAACGTGGTGTTCATAAGGTTGTATACCGCCGTGCCGTTATTGTTGTTGTTACATTCCGTCAGACTGGCATTGGTTGCTTTAAAGGTGACGTCTTTAAACTTAAATGCATTGATGTTGAAACATTTATTCGTCGGGTTGTTCGGATTCGTCGGATCCTGATACCGGACGGTATAATAGTAGGTGTTTGTGTTGTTTACAACAATCGGTGCTGTAATGGCATTTACATCTCCTAGGGCATCGTTGGAGGTTCTGTAATATTTTACATAGAAATTCGGATTGCCGTTAATAATATTGGCGCTGTTGCTCTGGAAATTATAAGGCGCTGTAATATCGCAAAGTTCTATGATTCTCGGATCTGAAGGCGTTGCTCCCGGAAGCCCGATCGGATTGAACGGATTAGGCTGAATGGAAGGATCGTTAAATGGTGAAGTTAACGTAGCCGTACCACCCCAGGTTAGTGAGAAAGCCATTGCTGCACTGGCACCGGACCAGTTGTCTACAATAAGATAATAGGTTTCTCCGGGAAGTACATTCATGGCAGGGCTCCAGGCACCGGCATTAGCCGTAAGGCCGAGCTGTAATCCCGTCTGGTTGGGAGCGGGCTGGGCACCGGCGTAATTACATCGGATCGGTGCACCTTTGGTACCACAGGTCTTATTAGGCCCATATACTGCAAAATCGTAATCGGCCGTAAAAGGAGCCTGAGGAGAAATGGTGAACGTTAAGGTTCCGGCAGTTGCAATGGTGAACTCATACCATACCGAAAAATGTTCGTTGGCGCTCAAACAGCTTCCGTTCGCATTTACCTGGTCGTCAATAACTCCGGGGCCGGTAGGAAAATAGGAAATATCTGAGTTTCCGCAAACCCGGATTGCAGTCGCGCAATCGGACTGGGCAAAAAAGATTTGTGAAAGGGTTAATAATAAAATAAGGTAGATTTTCTTCATAACAGTAAAATTTATCTGGATTATGATATGTTATTTAAGGGTAGAAAGATAGTATTCGGCATCTTCTTTTCCCCAGTTCGGATCAAGGCTTGACTTTTTATTATAAGTCTTGAATTTAGCCAAAGCCGAATTGAAATAGGTTTTTGCCAATTCTTTATCTCCTTCGTTTTTCACCGGAGAATTCAATGCGATTTCTCCTTTTATTACCTGAATTCTTGGATTGTTTTTGTCTGCTGCTTCTGCTTTAGCCAGATATTCTTTTGCTTTGGCCAGGTTGGCTGCGCCGTCTGTACTGTTTAATGATTTCAGTACGGAAATCTGGGATAAAAGGATGTTTACTTCTACGTTATCCGGGTTTTTCAAAAACACTCCGGCAAGGTATTTTTCTGCCAAAGCTGAAGTTTCGTCAATATTCTGCATATTACCTGCACGCTGAGCGTTGATTTCACCTCTTACCATTGATAAGGCAGCGTAGTAATAAGCCCTCCAGTCTTCTTTTGTAGTTTTGGCACCTCTGGCAAGGTTGTTAACATATTGCATAAAGTAATCTTTCGACTGCTGAAGGTCCTCGGATTTTTTTGCAGATTCAAATTTAGCAATTTCGGTCGCTAAGCTTTTTTCAGTTGACGTTTGGGCAAAGCTGCAGGCACTTGCCGCCAGTGAAAAGAAAAGGAATAGTTTTTTTACCATGATATAAAATATTTTATGAACAAATATAAAAAATTATTAAATTTAATATTAAGTTTTTAATATTTATTTAATAATTTAGCTAGTATTTATTTAATATTGCATTTTTCTTAATTTAGGATTTGTACTTCCTACAACCAATGCGATTAATACCGTCATGGTCCCTCCGAAAACAACGGACCGTACTACCCCTAATAATTTTGCGGATAGGCCGCTTTCAAACTGCCCCATTTCATTACTCGACATAATGAATATGGAATTCACGCTCATTACCCTTCCCCTGATGTGGTCCGGGGTTTTCAGCTGAACGATGGTTCCTCTGATGACCACTGAAATCCCGTCCAGCATGCCGCTTATCACCAGAAACATGAAAGAAAGCCAGTACCAGGTCGACAATCCGAAGCCGATAATGCAGAGTCCGAACCCCGTAACAACGGCAAGCAAGATCTTTCCCTGATTCTTTTTTAAGGGAACGACCGACAGTAGGGTGATGATACACATCGATCCGATATCGGACGCAGCGTTCAGCAGTCCGAAACCTTCGGCCCCTACTTTCAGGATGTCGGTTGCATAGACGGGAATCATCGCAACGGCACCACCGAAAAGAACGGCAAACATATCCAGACAAAGCGCTCCCAGAATCTCTTTTGTCTTAAAAATGTATGAAATTCCTTCCCGCATACTATCCATAACGTTAATATTCTCTTTTTTGTATTCGGAATGCTGTTTATTTAACTGAAAAAAGAATAATGAGGCCAAAAATATCAATGAAATAATCACCAGCAGCGTCCATCTGATCCCGAAATAACCGATTAGGAAACCGCCGATGGCGTGCCCGCAGACCGAAGAGATCAGAAAGGTTGCCTGGTTCAGGGTGACGGCATTCGGGAGGTTTTCTTTTTTTACGATTTTCGGAATCATCACCGGGATAATAGGGCCGATAAAGGCTCTGGCGATTCCCGTAAAGAAAATGACCCCATAAATGAAATAGGTAATTTCATGGCCGGTAAAGTGCATCCTGACGTCCAGAAAAGCGGGAATCAGCAATAGCCCGATAAGGAAAATATATACGTAATTGCAGATCAGCAGCAGTTTTTTCTTCTCATTCATATCAATTACATGCCCTGCGTATAAAGCACAGCTTACCGCCGGAATAACTTCCGAAAGCCCGATAAGCCCTATAGAAAAAGGATCTTTTGTAAGTTGGTACACCCACCAGCCAAGCAAGGTGGCAAGCATTCTGAAGGCAAGGACAATAAAAAATCTTCCCGTAAGAAGGTTCCTGAATTCAACGTTTCTCAACGTCTGTAACGGGGTAAACGACATCATCCGACAAAAATAGCCTCAAATATTGACTTGAGGCTATTATTATCTATAATTTTTTAAATGAAAAATTAAATGAGGACTAAAAGATAAAATCTATTTTAGTCCGCTCTTGAAGCACTAATTACTAGTGCTGCTACTCCGGCTGCTCCGATTACGACCGCTCCGGCGGCCATGCCTGCTTTTCTGCTGTCTCTCACAGCCGCTACATTAGCCTTTGGAATCGTTACAACTGTACTGTCTTTTTTGCCTGCAGTTCCGATCAGGTTATCTCCTTCCACATTACGGAACAACATTTTTTGGTTTTTCGAACCATCCCGCATCATCACCGTGTACATTTTCCCTGCCTGAAGATTGGAGTAATCGTTTTTAGCGGTATCCATACTGTATTTTGTAGTGGCACAAGATGAAATGACAAATAAGGACGTCAATAAAGATGATTTTAAAAGTACAGATGCTTTCATTATTATTTTTTAGTTTTCCAAATTTATAATTTTTTTCCAATATACGTTTCCGGAATTGAAAAAATGTCATTAAAGTTTATATATTTCCAATAAATCCGCGATTTTTCTGTCATTGGCCAGTCGGGGTATCTTATTCTGTCCGCCCAGCTTACCTTGTGATTTGGCATATTCCTGAAAAGCATTTTTCCGTAACCTGGCAATACGGAGCTTTTGCAGAATATTTCCGGAGATCAGGTCGTCATAATAGGTATTTCGCTTTCTCATCTGGTCGTCCAGCTCCTGTCTGAAAAGTTCGGGATCTTCAGGTTCTTTTTCAAATTCGATACACCATTCGTGATAGGGCAGTCCTTCAGAAGGGTTTACCTGTGGTGCAAGATGGAATTCCGTAATCTGTGCCGGATGTTTTTCCAGCGCAGCCTTCAGGGCTTCTTCCACTTCAAAGGCAATTACATGCTCGCCAAAGGCAGATGTAAAATGTTTGGTCCTGCCGCTTACCAGGATCCGGTAAGGGTTCCTGTCGGTAAACCTGACCACATCGCCGATGGAATAGGCCCAGAGCCCGGAATTGGTCGTTAAAATCAAGGCGTAGTCTTTATTAAGCTCTACCTCCTTCAGGGTCAGACGTCTTGCGTCCGGCTTTCCGTATTCTTCCAGCGGAATAAATTCGTAAAAAATCCCGTGATCGGTCAAAAGTAACAATCCTTCTTTGGTATAATCATCCTGAAACGCAAAAAATCCCTCTGAAGCCGGAAAGGTCTGAACAATATCTACCGGTCCCCCCAGCAGCTCTTCCATTTTATCGCGGTATGGCTCATAATTTACCCCGCCGGTTACAATAAGCTGAAGATTGGGGAAAATATGCCTGATTTTTTTTCCGTGCTTTCCGGTGAGCTTTTCAAAATACATGATCAGCCACGGTGGGATTCCGGAAATCAGCGTCATGTTTTCCTTTTCCGTCTCTTCCACAATTTTATCCACCTTGGCTTCCCAATCTTCCATCATATTGGTTTCCCAGCTCGGAAGCCTGTTTTTTTGTAAATATTGCGGGATATGGTGGGCAACGATCCCGGAAAGCCGGCCGGTCTTGATGCCGAAGACCTCTTCAAGCTCGGGACTTCCCTGAAGGAAGATCATTTTCCCGTTTACGAAATCGGCATTGTTTTTTTTCGCTATATAATGAAAAAGTGCACTTTGGGCACCCTTCACCTGAAAAGGCATTCCTTCTTTGGAAATCGGGATGTATTTGGCGCCGGAGGTGGTACCGGAAGTTTTGGCAAAATATTCGGGAACATCCGTCCAGAGAATGTTGGCCTGCCCTCTTTTCACCCTTTCGATATATGGTTTAAGGTTTTCGTAATCGCCTACTTTTACGCGGTCCTGAAAATCTTTTACCGATCGGATGTTTTCAAAATCATGTTCTCTTCCGAAAAGGGTTTTCTGTGCCGTAGCCGTGAGGGACAGCAGCAGTGCTTCCTGGTTTTTCTCAGGATTCCTTTTGAATTCTTCTGTGTCGCGGACATGTTTTTTTGCCCAAAATAAAGCGGCTTTTTTCTTTAGGAAGTTTAGCATAGCCCAAATTTATAAATAACTGGAGAATTGCAGGGTATTTTCTGAAAATAAGGCACCAAAAAAACCGATGAATGAGTATACACCGGTCTTCGAAATTTGATTATGAAAATAACAACTATAATGTTGATTACTTATTGGCTTTGTACCTTTTATCAGGAGTTCCGTCCTTTTTCAGGTTTTTGTTCTCCTTGTATCTTTTATCAGGAGTCCCGTCTTTCTTCATTTTCGCCGCAGCGGGGGCTGCTGCCGGTTTCATGGTGGCCGCCGGCATCGTCTGTTTTACCGGTTTTACTGTTTTTACCGTTTGAGTTTTTGCGGTTGCAGGCGTTGTGTGCTGAGCTGTTGCAAGTCCAAGTCCTAAAACAACAGACATTGCGGTTAAAAATTTTTTCATGATGGATGAATTTGTTTTTTTGTTAAGTCAAAGGTATATAAAAAACAGACTGGAAAACCTTGTTTTTCAAACTTAACTAAAGTTTATTACAGCTTAAAAAAAGATTAAACCGTGGTATCATGGATGCAGTAACCGGAATTTTAAATGTACATTACAACTTCAGCACTTATAAATTCAAATGCACTGCAATAAATAAAAAAACCTGCTTTCCCTCAAAGGAAAAGCAGGCCCTGACATAAAATATGAAAAGCTAATTAACGCGTCGCATTAGCTGTCCATGTCTTTCCATCTTTGGTATAGTAAATTTTCAATTCGTTGTTATCGATTCTGATGTAGGAAGTAGCGGTAGAACCTACCATTACCAAGGTATTGTCACCCTGTTGGTTGAATTCAACACCGTTTAGATCCGGAATGCTGTTCGAAAATGCGAAGTTGTATTTCGTTTCGCTCGCAATTTTTGTTACGAAAACGCTTCCGTCGTTGCTGCTGATGTTATTTCCATCGCCATTGTACGATACGCTTCCTCTGTAAGTCCCTGCAAAGAAGTCGTTGTTGGCAGGATCATCATCATCGCTGCATGATGAAACGGCCGTGAATACAAAGAACGTCAGCAGGAATAACCCTAAAATTTTGATTGCTTTTTTCATAATAATATTTCTTAAATGGTTTGTAAGGCTGACTATTCAAACAGGATGCCACTCGGTTTAAAGACGTTTATTTTAACTTTCAGATTTAAAATTTTGGTATTGTTAATTTAAAATACACAATTGATTATTAAGTTTTAAGAATAATAATTTTAATGAATTTTCCAGCATATACTGTTTTTTGGAATAGCATTTTGTCTTTCTTTTGAATCTTGCCAAAT
>CAJYRQ010000035.1 GCA_913777465.1 uncultured Chryseobacterium sp. | reverse complement strand
AATGAATGCACTTAGAGTTTCAATGGTATTCAAAAACAAAAATAATTTACATATTAATTAAAGATAATCATAAACAAATATTACCTAGAGTTATACTTTATGTTTATCCAGACAAGATTCCAGAGATGTATTTATAAGTAAGTCTTAAAGATACGCCGGATTGCAGGTCTTAAACTTAAAAATTGCAAACCGTCTCGAATTATTTGAAATTTCAACGTGATAAATAAATCTCATGATTTACTTAAACGATAAATATTTAGAAGCAGAACTATTTATCCAATTCTTCTAAGGTAGGGAAATTAAATCACTTTGTTTCCCTGCCTTTCATTCCACAATAAAATTTCAAAATTTTTTAAATAAAAAGATAACACGTCAAGTTTTGGCGCTTTGCCTATATACCTTTGTTTCAGAAGAAAGAGCTCAGCGCGTAGGAACTTCAGGTATTACCTGATAAAATTTTTAGATATTCAATGGGCCGATTGATATGATTAAATTAAAAACTAATAACCTATGAAATAACCAATTATTCCACCAAGGGTATATAATAAAAATGGATTTACCAGATAAAATAAAGCTTTTGACAGATACATCATTAGAAAGCTTTATACGGATCACTAAAATGGGAATTGACATTTATATGCTCTCAATATTTTAAAAAGATGATAGGAATAAAATATCCTGTTTCCACAGCAAAATGGCAAAGGTCATTTCTTTCAAAGAACTGAAAAGAGCCTTTTATCCTGGAGAACGTATTTATTTAATGCTATCATGTTGTTTTAAATAAACCTCAAACACAAAAAAATTACATGCCAAATCAAACACCGGTAACACACAGGTATTACCCGAGGTTATCCTCTGTGGTTACACCCGACCAGATTCCAGACATCCTGGGATTCATAAAAGACGGAGTCATTGGGCTCCTCGACAAGATCTATTACAAAGATTTACAGTACAGCAAAGGCCCGAAAGGAGATTCGGCTTTTTACAGCTTGTCCCTTGTATCGAAGCGATTGGATATCGAACTTCCGGGAACCGGAATTTCCTTGGTCCTTAATCCTGACCTGGCAGGAAATGATTCTAACATTTCGGCCTTTCCGATCACCATCGAATACCAATGGAAAATCCTGGCGTACCTGCGCCAGTTCAGCTTAGGGAACTTTTCCTTTGAGCCTCAGCAAATCTTTGAAGTCGCACTCAGAGTGCTGAACATCACGGAAGAACAGGCCATTGCCCATATCGTCAATACTCTCGTAGAGTCTGATGATCCGAATGTTACACCGTTGATGAAATTTGTTGATCAACTCGATACGGATCAGAGTTTAGGATTAGCAACTGTTACCAACGCCACAACGGTAACGGATGTCGTAAAAGACATTTACGCAAAAACAGGGAAATATGCTTCATTAGTAGCATTTGCCACTTATTTATTAACAACTGATATCCAGGAAACCGGGAAAAAAGTAAAAGAATTTTTCCGTTCGCTGATCCCGCAGGATATTGATGAGTTCATCAAGGAAGTCATCATCCCGAAATTCAAGGCGACGCTGATGCTTTCGGCAGCGATTGAATTTCCCAGGAATATTTTAACACCGGCCTATCCCCGCAATCATCCGAATGCGTTGGATCCTATTCCGGAAAATACACAGGGATTTCCGAATAAAGTCATGCTGAAATTCGGTGAGGCCGTCTTTTACGCGGATACCGAAAGAGGCTTCGGATACAATATGGATCTTGCCCTCAGTACCAGTTCGCCTGCCTTGATCGGGAATACAGGTTTTGCCATCGATATTCACAACATGAAGATCGATTTAAGCAAAAAGGAAAACATTGCAGAAGCCGACGCCGATGGAAGACCCAAAGAATTCATGGGCGTCTACATGGAATATACCGAAATCTTCCTGCCTAAAAAATGGTTTAAAAAACAGCAGACCGGGCAGACCCTCGGGATTTCTGCCAACCATTTGCTGATCGGTACCGGCGGATTGTCCGGAAATATTGCCATCCGTCCTACTTACAGTACGGCAGCAGTGGGCAACACCACACAGGTAGTCGATTATTTCGGCAATTTCTTTAACCTGGATTATACCAACCTGAAAGTACAATCCATGGATGGAGCATCCATACAGCCCATTGCCAATAAAACGGCTTTGCTGGGTTATATCAACGGATTGGAATCCCCCGCACAGCTGAAATTCGTTTTTCCTTTGGAGCTGACAACTACAGCAGGCCAGCATAGGACATTCCAAAAAGAGGAGGAATATACTAAATTCTTAAGCAGCCTTGATATCAACCAACTTGCTGATATCAGTAAACGGACGTTATGGTTCAATCTTGGGAAAGATGCCGATAAATCCTGGGAATTGGGATTCAGTAATTTTGAAATTGATTTCCATCAGGGTAAGGTTGTCCATTCTTCATTACATGCTGCGCTTAGAATTAAAAAATTTAAACCGGATAATGGTGCTTCAGAATTATTAATTGATGTAGTAGGGGAATGGGAAAGCAAAGAAAACTTTAAGCTTGCCGCAGCCTTCTTACCGATGGGGCTTACCATGAATCTATTTGATATTCTTAAATTCAACCTTCAGAGTATTGAAATCGGAAAGAAAGATGACAATTTCTATATTGAAGCCGATACACAGATTTTCTTCCCGGCAGGATCCTTCGGAGAAAAGTTGTTTGGTGAGCAGGGGATCGATCTTCCGTCAATCCGCTATTATGCCAGCGGAAAATTTGAGCTTGGCGGCGGAAATTCGATTATTCCCGTAAATCTTAACCTGAATATCGGGCCGGTTACCATGAGCGTTTCTGCCATCCACATCGGGACGGTGCAGAAAATGTTCGGTAACGTAATGCGTAATTACAACTACATCGGGTTCGACGGAGGAATCAATGTGAATCCTTTGGGAATCGATGTACGAGGAAACGGGGTAAAATACTACTATACCAATGATAACGATGAACATGGAGGAAGCGGAGATCATTACTTCCACATCTCAACGCTGGAAATCGACCTGGTAATACCGGGAACGGCCAGTGCAGAAGCTGCGGTAGCGATTATCAAGGGATCATTAACAATTCCTGAACCTGGAGTTTCTACGGAATACCGCGGAAAAGTAGCCCTCCAGTTGCCGCAGATGAAAATTTACGGTTCTGCCGAAATGGCATTCGATCCTAAATATCCGGGCTTCCTCATTGATGCCAATGTAGAGTTTCCGTTTGTGATTCCGCTCGGGTCTTTTGGGATTTTTGGGTTCAGGGGACTGCTCGGCTACCGCTATGTGGCCCATAAGAGCGCCATCGGAATGAGTGATAACGACAGCTGGTACGATTATTATGTGCATCCGGAGCGGGGAATCCATATGGATAAATTCATCGGTCCGCAGCACACCAAAGATATGGGCTTCCCGTTCTCCATCGGGGCAGGAGCTTCCCTGGCCACGCTGGACGGACGTCTGGCTTCACTAAGGGCGATGGTACTATTGTCTGTTCCGAGCATGTTTGCCATTGATGCCGGTTTAACCATCATCAGCGAGCGTCTCGGGCTGGCAGAAGATGATCCGCGCCTACCGCCGTTCTATGCTTTCGTGATTGTCAGCAGTGACTCTCTTGAAATCGGTGCCGGAGGAAACTTCCAGCTGAATAAGAACAACGGTTCGTTCATCGATATCAAAGCCGAGGTGCAAATGGGATTCTTCTTTAAAAACCAGAAGCCGTGGTACATTAATTTCGGAACAAAAGAAAAACCGATTACGGCAGCCTTGTTAAAAGACTCGCTGAATATCAAGGCACAGGCGTATCTGATGATCGCCGCCAAAGGAATCGAAGCCGGCGCAAGGGTGGATTTCAACCTCAATTTACTGATCCTGAAAGTATGGGCTGCCATTGAAGTGGGAACCAAGATCAGTTTCGAACGTCCTCAGGTCGGTGGTTATATTTATGTAGAAGGAGGCGCGGAAATTAATCTTTTTATTGTTAAAGTTTCCTTATTCATTTCCATCTACTTCAGAGTGGAATTGGTGAAACCGTTCCTGATCCTTGCCGAATTCAAGCTGGAACTGAAAGTAAAAGTCCTGTTTATCAAGGTTAAGTTTAAAATTCATTTAACCATCAAATGGGAGAAAAACAATGAGGTGGATACATCTGCCGTTCCTCCTATCACGTATGTTTCAGACAATCCGGCAATTGACTATCCGAAGGTTGCCAGACTGGAAAGTGCTGCGAAAGGAGTAAACATGCTTACCAATGAAGATTTTAAAATCAAAACCTTCACAGGGAATCAGATTCCTACGCCTGATACGGTAAGAACAAGTCCGGAAGTGGAATACATCCCGCTGGATACCTATATCGATTTCAAAGTCGAAAAAGGGATGATCCCGACAGTGCTGGTCGACAAAAAAATCGGTGGCCACACCAACGGGGCCAGCGGATATACCGACCTGATACCGCCTGAAAAAGTACAGCCGGGAGGTCACGTGATCCGTCAGGTAAAACACCAGTACTCTTTGGAAGATGTACGTATCCTGATTGCTAAAGGAAATGATTGGGTAGAATATAATCCTTATCGGGGGGTATTGTCTGAACAACAGGCTAATGGCATTACAGGCATCGATAACTTTAAGGTCGGATTCTGGCAGAAAACCAATGAAAAATATGATACCGTCAGGATCCTGGCATCCACGCCATTTACTTTCCTGGACGGAGGACAGCCGGGATGGTTTGTTCCGGAACAATACGGAATCACCGCTTCTTCATTGTTCTGTACCGATCATACGCCGGTATGGCATCATTCCGATGTACTGGATAAAGCCGTAGGGACAATTTATCATCAGCCGACAATGTATCCGAATGAGTTCATCAACGGGGCATATTACAATATCCTCGGGACAGCGACCGACGATGATTATATGATAGTTTCCAACGCTTCCAATCCTCATAACTTTGCAAAATCCCTGAAGATTACCAACGGAAGCGCCATGGTGATTATCCTGCCTGAAGCTTCAGCCAAGATCAAGATGAAGCTTTCCACATGGGCAAGCAACGTAACGATCAGGCTGTATAAGGAAGTATTCTCCAATGCCATCTATCAGAGTTATGATCTGATTACTGAAATCACCAGGACAAAAGATGAGCTGATGACAGAGCTTGAGCTTAATGAAGCAGACCTGCTTAACAAATATGTGAGCAAGATTGAAATTATCCCTTATCATGCCAACCAGTCGCAGATTGATGCGATCAATGCACAGATTGATCAGATCTGGGCCAATGCCGCCGCCAGTACAAACGGGGAAGTTAGTTCCGTAGTTCTTTCTCAGGCAGACCAGGATCTTTATGATGAACTTGTTGCTCAGCTGGATAAACTAAAAGACGGAGGATGTACGACGGCCCAGTGCAACCAACTTGATTTTGAAGTGCTGGAAACCGTTAATGATTATAAAGGATTATTCAGCTCAGGAATTGTAAATTTCAATTTTTCCCAAGTTGTAAATAACTGGACTGAATTCGAAAATATGTATATGCAGACCGTGTCCGGCAATCCTGCTCCTTATGTGGATTTCAATACCCACTCTGTGATCTTCCTTTATCTTCCGGACAACCCGTTCAATACATTTATCGAAAGAAATACTGTGATTTCCAGGATTTCCGACAAAGCGGACGGAATTGATATCTGTTATTCTTCTGACTATCCGAAAGAGAAAACGAATAAAGCGGTAATCATTAAAGTAAACAAGGTGGCTCAGAAGCCGATCGGTCTCAAGTTTACTCCAGCCTGCGGATGCGATGAAAAAACGGAACCTTGCCAGAAAGATGATCTTCTTTGTGGATTCCTTAACGAAATCATGTATGATCTTAATGCTTGTCTCTCGATGAATCCTACTGGTACGTTGCATGACAATTGGAAATGTTTCCAGATATTAATAGATCAGATAAGGAATTTTGATAGAGAGCATACTTATTATGAACTATTGAACGGTAAAGAATATCTGACTGATCTTATAAAAAAACTAGAAAGCTTATATGCTACTGATTATACCACGCAAGACGCCCTGGAAATTACTCAGATGATATTTGATATTATGTATAACCTTGGAAATTGCGGATGTACCGATACGGTGGATTACGTAACCAACTGTTATACCATGCTTCAGCAGGTTTCCTGGATGACGGTGACTGATTATGAGTACCAGCAGACCATTCCGGCGCAGGCAGCCGTTCAGCAGGATATGCAGCTGATGCAGGATGCCATGTCCAAAGTCGTGCAGCCGATCTGGAGACCGAACAGTGCTTACTGTATCCATGTGAAAACCAGGGATAACGTAAACGGGGATACCCCGCATGACTTCAATTATTATTTCACCTTCAAAACGGCCGGGCCTATCGGGCATTTCGAACAGAAAAATCCGGATTATATCGATTGGGTACGGGACGAGAAAGGAGTTCCTATAACTCCTCCGAAGAAGAAAAAGAAAGAAGAGTATCCGATTACTTCCCTTAAATCATATATCGATATGAAAAAATCCTATCCCAATGCAGATGGGGATTTGCTGATGTCGAAGCCATTATTCTACGGTCATGAAGAATGCAAAATCCAATTGTTTTTCAACAAGCCTTATGTCTACAATATGCTGAAAAAATGGGAAGAAGGCCAGGGGCTTGATCTTATGGAAGGAGAAATGAATATCATCATCAAAGACCCGGTGACGGATGTGATTATTCCGTATCCTCTGCCGGAACACTGGACGCATGCAACCGTACCTGAGACCATTACTTCATGGGTGTCGGATACTGATCCGAATATGCCTTTGGGAATCCAGCAGATGATGAATTACGTAAACTATGTAAATTCTGCAAACAGCAGCTTAACATGTAACATCACATTGGGCCAGGCTGTAAAACCTAAATCCAACAGCTATTCTGTCGTGCTGGACAACTTGAATCCGGAAAAGCTGTATACCGCTATCATATCCAATGCGTTCGATGCGAATGGAGACAATGGTTTTGCATCATGGCCGATATCACCGGAAGTAACGTATAATGAAAATCCTCCGGTACATGAATTTGTGTTTAAAACATCCAGATATAAGAACTTTAAGGAACAGGTGGAAAGTTATAAGCTTAAGGAATATGATGACCATCAGGTTGTGGTAGCAGAAAGAAATGCGGTTTATGGGATCCGTACGGATTTTAATCAACAAAAGCTGAATGATCTGTATACACTGGTATCCAAAGGTCCTGAAAATGACCATCTGAAAAGCCTGGCCAATACCTATTCCGAAGTTTTCGACAGGGCATTGGAAGGCGTAGTGGGTCTTAAACCATTGGATCCGCCTAACAATACGGAATTTGTAAAGATCGTGGATCATGCGACGGAAAATGTTGTGGCGTTACTGATCAGGAACCCGGAACCTTTCAATGATCCGAAGATTCCACTGACCCATATGTCAGACTGCTTCGAGGTTCTCAGCCAAAACGGAAATCCTAACGATGAATTTAAAGTTCTTTATTCAAAAGACTATTCACAGATCCTGGTGATGCATCAAAGCAAAAAGATCATCAATTCAAAACTAAACTGCAGGTTCAGGTACAAAGCCTGGAACGGAACGGCATACGTAGAAAAATCTGCCGTTACAGTAAATGAAATTCAACTATAAAATTAAAATTAAAAATGAGTTTTTTCAAATATCATAATTACACAGATATTTCCGGTGCAAGAGTTAATTTTACCTTTCACCACAATGGAAATATATTTAACGTAGGCGGTGGTGACTTTAGTTCCGGACTAATTACGGTGCTCAATGAAAACGGTGGCCTGGTATGGAATAAAATCTACAGTTTCAAAGACCGACAGATTAATTTCATCAAGATCATGCCGCATAAAAGCGATTACATGGTTCTCGGATTTGAAAATTCGGTAATTCCTTTTCTGATGCTCATCACGGCCGGCGGAGAAGTAAAATGGTACAAAAGTTTCCCTGACGCATCAGTCAGGGGGCGTTTGTACGCCGCAAAATATGATGACCGAGCATTTATCGTATACTACGATGCCCGGCTGGCCAAATCTTTTATGATGGCTGTGAATGAAGCGGGTACCGTACTGGTAAAAAAGGAAATTGCTCCCAAGGTAACAGGTCCTTTTGAAGTGTCCGGGGCTGTTGTGTCCGGAAGAATACTGACGATCTGCGGAAATCATAACCAGCGGGGTCAGACGATAGGCACTACAATTTCTACGGATATTAACCTGAATATCACCGATGCGAAATATATTTATTCGCCCGACGGAAGTACTGCCATATCGCTGGACGGTATTTATTACGCCAATAATAAACTCCTTGTTTCCGGGATATGGAATGGAAGACCTGCACTGATGTTTCCTAATGAGAGCTATGGGTATTCTTACAAGGAAAACACCAACAAAAATCCAAAATATGTTTTCGGATCACAATATTTTTTGATCTTTAACAGTGATAATGAAATTGTAAAATCTGATTATAACTTTGTACATCAGGCAATAAAAAAGATGGATGTTTCCACACTTTCTATCGATCAGATGATTAATGACCAGGCATTGCTTCACGGAGCAGTAGGTGAAAGACAATTCTCGGGATTTTTAGGAACCCAGTTCGATAATTGTAAAACGTCTAACCTTGAGGTCTGGAGACCAAGCGTTTTTGAACAGATGATACTATCGACCGGTTTCAATGCTGTAAATACTACTTATAAAGAGTTTGTGGCTAAATCCCTTTATACTGATTTGTCATACAGCAATGATGATGTCTGCGAAACCGGTGGATCGGCTATTGCCTTTGATGACTTCTCGGGTCTTCAGACACCCGGTTTTTATCTTCAGGCAGCAGGTTCTACCGGGGCAGACAGTACGAAAGGAATTCATTTGAGATGGAGTTTCGGAGGAAAGCTGGGCGAAAACCATTTGCCTAAAGGAAATGCAGCCTCTAACTCCTACAACTTTAACAAACCGGAAGATTTCGTTAAAGTATACAGAACGCCCTATGTAAAATCAGTCTTTTCGTTAGATTTTTCGGTAGCTCCGCAGTTGGTTGATGACAATCAGAAAATGTGGGTGTATAAGTTCAACAACAATACACGGCTGATCTACGTTTATTTTAAAAATAAAAACGTCTATACCCAGGTGAGACAGGCGGTTAATCCACTTACCAATCCTTTGCAGTTTATTGAAAAATACGGAAATGAGCTAATTGAGGTGCAGTGTAAGACCGATCTTTTCTTTGCAGCTTCATTAAAGATAAACAACGGGCAGTCTTATTCGGGTCTGCAGCTGGAAGCATTGTCGGTAGCGGAGAACACTTCTGTGACGCAGCAGAACCTTACTTACAGAAAAGAATTGTACGGCACCGGAGTGAACGCCAATTATTTCAACGCGGAAAACGGTAAGACCTTACGTTTCAAAGCCAACAGCTGCCTTGTATCGATGATTGATTTTGAATTTTATTCGGATTTCATCATCAGCCGCAACCAGGCACAGGCATGGAAATCGTTGGGGGAATTCGCTTTAACCGCAGATAGTTCCGAAGCCTTTACCAGGCTGGATCCTCTTCCGGATTCCAATCCGGTACACGGAGCATGGCTGCGTTATAACGATGGTGCATTTGTTAATACTAAAAATTATAAAGACAAATGGGAACATACTTCCCAGGGGCCTTTAGACAGAGATATAAAGACTGTAGTGAATAAATACATCAGTCTGAGTAATGCACAACCAAATCCTAAGGCTAATGAAACGCTTAATCTGAATTTCGGTGCTGCACAGAATGATCCGTCAGTTACCATTACCACAGATCCTGTACAGGATGGTCAGACAGAAGTGTCTAACCTTGATATTTTAAATATTGCCGCACTGGATTATCACGTGGCGAGGATGCTGGGGCTTGGGCATCTTGATATCAACAATGATGTTATGAGCAGTGAATTTATTTACATTGCAGAATATCACACCAACAGAGATCTGGATATCAATTCTTCGGATAAGACCTACCAGTTATTGTCCATGTCATTGCCGGTATCTACGCAGATCGAAAGATTATCCCTTCCGGTAGATCTCCTGAAGATTTCCAAAGGGATGGAAGGGAACAACCCGAATTCGGCAGGCCTTTATAATAGTGAGGGATATTCCCATGACGGAAAATACAGGTATGTCAGCCTTTATAACATCCAGATTCCGGATTTTCAGGTGAATCCTGCGTTTTTTGATTCCAGCTATGCTTTTGACGCCTCTTCATTTACCAATCCCGTTTATGCCGGTCTTGAGCACAGGCTGGTAAAACCTGGCGAAGCGGATACGTATATTTGGGTTAAACCTGAGCTTTGTCATGATACCCAGTATTTTAACACGGATAATTCTTCGGAAACCTTACCGATCCAGATTCCTTCTACCTACGCTCCGCTGTATATGCACCGGCAGGATAAAAGCGGGACGTATTTCTATAAAGGATATGGGATCAACTGGTTCTCAAGAGCACAATACGGGGAAAAAGAATTGTCTATTGAGACGGATATCAAACCGGCCAACAGGCTGTTGCCGCCTTCCGGAACCAATGTATTTAATATTCAGAAAGAAATTCCTTTAACGTTTACCACTCAAAACGAGCAGCTGCGTTTAAATGCGATACCGAATAATGAGGATAAAACTTTGGTAAGGCTTACCTATGATTACCATATCTACCAGGATATGATCGGATATTCCATTCCGTTTGATTCCGTAATTTCAAATACGGTCTATCAGCAGGATCCAGAAAGTTTATTCCCGGATAATAAAGAAGTATTTGCGGATGAAGTAGAAATTTTTTACAGGAATTATACGCCTAAAATTATTTCGGCTAAAGCTTATGATGTAGTTCAGCATGCCAACCAGCTGATGGCGATCATCAAAACCAAAGACTATGTAGTTCCGGGTTCAGGAGCAGCAAACGCCGGGGTAACACAGCCTTCTATTCAGGTACAGACGTATAAATCCGAAATTCCTGCCGGAACAACGGCAAGCGATTATATCGGAGGGATCTTCCTGATGGATGGGGACAGCTATATCATCAACGGGATAGACCAGACCTCAACAGGTCTTCACTTCACCGTCTTTAAAAAAGCGGCCAGTGCAGCCATCATTGCGGGAACCACTCCTCTGATTGACCAGGCCAGCTTGACCCTTCCTGTCATTAATCCCGCTACGGAAGGACTTTTCAGCGTAACGGAAAACATGCAGAATACCTCAACCTGGGGTATAAAAAATCCGAATTCACTGAAGGTAAAAATCGGAACCAATGACTGGACTGTTCATAGAGAAGTTATCGAAACCCCTTCGTCTAACGGAGAAACCCAGCGGTACCTTGAAAAAAGCAGAGGGTTCTGGAAACAGGCTACCGTAGAAAAGTATTTTGAAAAGCTCACCGTATATCAGAACAGCCAGGGAGACATGATCGATTATCCGGCGGGGCCTTATGTACACAAAGGGGTTTATAAGATTACGTTCCCCGGATTCAAAATGGCAAAGCATATACAGGATAATGCGGGGGTAGAATGGCAGAACGGTATTGTAAGAATGTTTACAAATGAAGACTACAACAATGGCAATCCTGTAGAATCCAGATCCGTATTCAAAGTAGTAAGAACTGAAAATATCGGAACCAATAATGACCTGGTCCTGTATATCTATGATAACAATTTCATTATTGAAGAAAATAGCAGTCATGAGCCTATATTTCACGTGTTGGGAGGTCAAACACTTCCTGCCAAACCTACGGATCCTGTTTTGGGGACATCACTTCAGCTAAATTATTACCCTTCCTACAAAGTATATCTGTATAAGAATGTAGCCAACAACCTCACGCAGGATGCCATCCTGCCGGGAGACAACGAAGATGTAAGATATTCTATTTTCGGTTTACGAAGTGTAGATAACGATACCTTGGATATGCAGGGCGCAAAATATAAATCGAAATTCGGGGTTCCTGCCGTTATGTTTGCGAACAAAATTGTTGAGCCGAAACAGCCGAAGCAGCCTACAGGATCGAAATATGCCACCAGACCGGATAAATTCGGGAAATCGACCTACAGTTTTATCACCGAATACGCTCACAAGCCTTATTCCGTACAGTTTTTCAGGGCAAATAATACTCTACTGATGGCTGCTTTATATAAGCCATCCACGATTGAGATGATTAAAAATAGCCTGAACGAATTGGGCGGGATGGATGAAGTCTTTTTCAACAACCGGTGGACCAACTTTATGGATTTTGATATGCTGACCAATGCCGGAAGTACAACATATATGGAACTTCCTGATGTGGGACCGAAAAAATTCACGATGCCGATTCCGGATAGTGAAGATTTCCTGAAAGCCATCAATGCTTTTGTTAAAGAACATAACCGTTATTTCAGTTTAAGTACGGCACAAAATCCGTTGTTGGATGAAACGGCATGGAAAAACCGGACTTATCCCCTGAATCATATTGTCATTCATGCAATTCCGAACAAGTCTGATGAATTAAGGTTAGGGCACTTCATCAAAGAAAGAATCTTCAACTGTTTCCTTCCCTTAACGGAGGTTCCGATGATCTATCAGCATATCAAAAATATGAGTTTCTCCGATCCTGCCGGCCATCGTCCGAAGAATAAGAAACAGAATATCCGGGATGCTTCAGGATACCTCTTACCGGTTACCCATGCCGATTTCGATATGGCTCCGATGGCAGCGGTATACAGTTCCGTGCCGAAACATTCCACCCTGTTTACCGACTTTACGCTGGACGGAGCTTCAGACAACTTCTATTTTTACGGGGCAAGGGAGTTTGGAAACCAGATGCAGATGGGAGAATTCAGTACATTTCTAGGGCCGATCAAGCTGGTGAATACCAATCCGGCAGAACCGCCTAAGATTGCCAGTCTTTTACCGGTGGTTGATAATGCAACCCTGGGAATTACGGCAAAAGTGAAAGTGGAAGTCAATCCTTATCCGGAAGTACAGAAAATCACCAAAGTATCGCTTTACCGCGCTACCAATAAGCTGGATGCAGATTCAATTTTGAGTATGCAGCATATTAAAACGGTAGATGTAGCCGATCTGGAGACTGATGCGGCATCCGATAACTGGGTAGTGTATGATGAGTTTGAGGACTTAGCGGATAAGCCTTACGGAGATCTTTTGTTTTACCGTGTTGTGGTAACCCGGAAAGTGGAATATTCTACAACAGATTATAACATATCTCCTCCTGCTTCAAAAGTAGTGGTGGAAGAAGCGCCATCCATGCCTTCGAAGGTTGTCGTGAGTACATTGGTAGAAAATTATAATCCGCCGACCCCTGAACTGAAGTATCATTCCGAACCGGTGCCTGAAGATTCTGATACCATCAATTGGGTGATTTTATCATGGCAGCAGGTGTGTTACAAAGGAAAGTACAGCCTGTATAAAATGAGTAACCAGGGTAACTGGAAAGAGATGGCCAGAATCCATACCGATGCTAAAGATACCTCAAAAGCCAACTTGTATTTATCAGAAACAAATGCGGCTACCGGTGCAGAATCCTGGGTGCTTCAGGAAACCTTTGACCTTACGGGGAATGAATTCTATCTGCCGCTGGATCAATTGGGAATGGATCCGATGCCTATTAAAGATGCTGAAGGAAATGTGCTGTATCACCACTTCAAGCTGGTGGCGCAGAATACATCGAACATGTACAGCACACAGGAGAAAATTTTAACCATTTACAAAAAAGAAACCTGGTCGGATATCGGCGGAATTTCTTCGGACGGAACCGACGGAATGATTATGCAGGGAACTTTTATCATCAGGCCAAACATTTAAAAATAGTAATTATGTCAAAGAAAACAATACCGCAGTTAAAAGAATATTTTAAAGCTGCAAAAAGACCTACGGAAGGCCAGTTTGGAGATTTACTGGATAGCTATGTTCATTTGGATGCTACAACTTATTATAGGGAAAGTAACGACTTTAAATTTACCTTTCCCAACCAGCAAGCAGATCAAGCCGTTGATATTTTATTAGGAAATGAATATCTTAATGGTTCACTCGAAGTGGAAATTGCAGGCTTCTATAATTATCAGAACAGTGTAGGAATTATAAAAAAACAGATTGTTATAGGTGCTCAATCCGATAATAATGTATGGTACCAGTCGTTATCTAGGATAATAGAAGCTTCCGGAGAAATTGTTAATCATATCTTTATAAGTGATATAATTTGGGATAGCACAATCAATCAGTACAAAATCACGGTTTATCATAAGAATGCCAATGGAAATGATTACGCTTTAAGAGTTATTCATCATTCTGCCGTAAAATCTATTGCTCATCAGATTGTTTTATCTGCAATATATACTAAACCATTAGCAGGCCAACAAAGACATTATGTAAACTATAATGACAATTTGGGTATAGGAACTAAAAATCCTAAATCAAAATTGCAGGTGCTCAATTTCGCATCAACGCCTGACCAGTATGGGGCTTTTTCTCTAGGTGAGGAGAGTAGTCCTAATTTAAGAATGGGATATAATGGGCAGTATACCTGGATTCAGAGTCATTTATCGCCACTTCAGATAAACCCGATAGGTAATGATACCGTCTTGAACAGGGATCTTGGGAATGTGGGCATTGGTACCAATGCTCCTCAGTCCCAGTTGCATCTTCAATTTCGGGATGGTGAACCGAAGTCCATTCAGTTTGTTCAATTTGCAAATTACGTAAATACCATGAACGCAGCCATCCGTTACACATGGTATAATGAATATTGTGACGCAGGAATTATAAGAGGTGGATCTGCCGATATCTTAGCTTATGCTATTAAATTTAATGGTAATGAAAAAGCCAGATTTGCCGCAAACGGTAATGCTGCTTTTCAGGGAAAGGTGGAAGCCAAAGATTTTATAGTCTCCGCTTCTCCGACTGCCGATTTCGTGTTCGCTCAGGATTATAATCTTCGGGGAATACAGGATCTGGAAAAATTCATTTCAGAAAAAAAGCATCTTCCGGAAATTCCTTCGGCAAAAGAAATGACGGAGAATGGAGTTACGGTTGGAGAATTCCAGATCAAACTCCTTCAGAAAATTGAAGAGCTAACATTGTACGTGATAGCCCAAAATAAAGAATTAGAACAGTTAAAATCACAAATAAACAACACCAATGCCTAAAAAAACAATACCGGAATTAAAAGAATATTTTAAAGCAACAAAAAGGCCTACGGAGAGTCAGTTTGCGGATCTTTTGGATAGCTATGCCCATTTAAGCGGCCCGGAACTTAAACGGATTACCAATAATATCAATACCGAAAGCGGATACCTGAGGCTCAGGGGAATGGACAACTCCATTGTGGCACAGATTTCCCTTCAGGATATTAAAAACAATATGGGAATCCCGAACAGCCTGGTGCAGACCGTGAACGGGCAGACCGGAAATGTTGTACTGAACCTGGAAGGTTCCGAAGACAGAGGAAGCACAAGACAGGGAATCTTAAAGTACTTTACTACATTATCCAGTACAACGAATATTTTCCATATCAGATTGCCGTATCGGATCGATACCCATCATGCCATGTATCATTTGAGGGCTACAGGATATAATTATCAGCAAGGGGACATTATCGATATTACCTGGGTAGGATATTGTTATAAGCCTTCAGGGAATATCATCAATAAAAAAACTCATGTAGCGGTTTCTACCGCCATAACAGCCGGTCAGTACGTTGGTTCGGATCAGTATGTTTATTTATGGTTTAAATTACCTGATATCTACTATTCAACATTCAAAATCGATTCGATGTATGTAGGAAACGGAGGGATCTTGAGAGAGGGCGATCTGAAGCTTACAGTAAGCAGTGCAGCCCAGCTTTAATTTAAGCTTACTAAAAACAAAATCATCTAAAGGTGCAGAATAATTTTCTGCATCTTTTTTTATTTGCCTAAAAACAAAAAAACCACCCTTAAAAAGGATGGTTTTTCGTAGACTCACAGGGATTCGAACCCCAGATGACTGAACCAAAATCAGTAGTGTTACCGCTACACCATGAGTCTCTGTTTGTTTTTAGTGGTGCAAATTTACAGCTTTTTTCATTACATGCAAGGACTTTTTAAACTTTTTTTTAAATTTACCGTACTTTTAGACACCATACTTATGCAGATCGATTTTAATAATCTCAATATGAATCAATTATCATTTAACTCTGAGTTTGAAACAAAAGTCGGAAATTTTCTCGGTGAATGGTTCTCGGATTCAAAGACGGTAAAAGTTCAGACTTCAGGTTCCACAGGGGTACCAAAGGTTTTTGAGATCGAAAAAAAGAAAATGATGAACTCTGCGGAAATGACGTGCAATTTCCTAGGATTAAAAGAAGGAAATACCGCCCTGATCTGCCTTCCCGTCGAATATATTTCCGGGAAAATGATGGTGGTGCGGTCGGTTGTACGAAAATTAAAACTGATTGTTACCGATCCATCCGTAAAACCGGTTGAGGATCTGAACGATGAAATTGATTTCTGTGCCATGACACCGCTGCAGGCAGAAAACTCTCTGGATCAATTACATCTTATTAAAACCCTGATCATTGGCGGAGCAGCCGTTTCGGAGAGCCTTAAAAACAAAATCCTTCAGACTTTGTCAGCATCAAATGCAGCAACGAGAATATTTGAAACCTACGGAATGTCCGAAACCCTTTCCCACATTGCCTTAAGACAGATTGCTCCACAGACGGAAGACTATTTCAGAGCTTTTGAAAATGTTGAAATTTCTACCGATGACATGGGTTGTTTGAAAATATTTGCACCGAATGTCAATTCGGAAATATTACAGACAAATGATTTGGTTAATATCAAAAACGGGAACCAATTCAGGTTTCTGGGAAGGGTTGATAACGTCATCAATTCCGGAGGGGCAAAGATCTTTCCGGAGCAACTGGAAGCTTTTGTAAAGAAAGAAATTCCCAACGAAGCGGTTTTTTTAGGCATCGATGATAAAAGTTTGGGGCAGAAATTGATATTGGTTATTGAAGGGAAATCTTCGGAAGAACTGAATCAGAAATTATCCCGTATCGGTTATCAGGAAAAATTCCATAGGCCCAAAGAGATTGTCTTTGTGGAAAAAATTCCCAGAACACCTAACGGAAAAGTGAATAGGATCGAACTGAAAAAAGCTCTGTCTCATAAAAATTAAAATTCAAATGAAAGATTTCACCAGGGAACTCAGCTTCAAAACCTCCCGCAGCAGTGGGGCAGGAGGACAGAACGTGAATAAAGTCGAGACTTCGGTGACGGTTCTGTGGAATGTTTCTGAATCCGGGGTTTTCAATGACTATCAGAAAGATTTAATTTTAAATAAATTAAAAAACAGGATCAATGCCGATGGTTTGCTGTTCTTAACCGTTTCCGAAAGCAGGACGCAGCTTGCCAATAAGAACAAAGCCGTTGAAAAAATCCTCGATATCGTAAATCACGCTTTAATAATTCCGAAAAAACGTTTGGCCACGAAACCTTCCAGAAACCAAAAACAAAAAAGACTGGATACCAAAAAGGAACTTTCCGAGAAAAAAGAAAACAGGAAGTTTAAATATTAATCAATAAGAAAACTTCCAGCATCAAGCTTCCCTCTTCCAGTCTATTAACCTGATTTCTAGTTCAGGTTCATCTAATTTTACTGTTAAATTTTATTTGCATACGGCGAAATTCATCAATTCGTGTTATTTTTGCGGCAAATTTTTAGAACTAATGATCAAAAAACTTATCGCACTGGGTTTATTTTCCATTTCAATGGCTTCATTTGCCCAAAAAGTTTCCATCACGCCATCCGTAGGATATGCCTGGAGGCTTGCCAAAACATCACCGGACCTTTCAAGAGATCAGAAAGAATATGTAAAAGGCTTAAAAAGCGGGGTAAACTTTGATGTTGCCTTGCGTTATGAAATAAAAACCGGACTTTTAATCGGATTTAAATATTCCAATTACAGTGCCTCGACGAGCGGTAGGTTCAGCGCCATGGATAATATGGGAAATGTTGTTTCCGCCAACCTTACCACAAAAGATAATATCAATTTTTACGGTCCGGAGGTTACCTTAACGAACGATGCCCAGGAAACAAAACACAAGCTTTTCATGTCGGCGGCTTTAGGAGCCATGACCTATACTTCCAAAACAGAAAATATAAAGGGTAAAGGAACAACTTTCGGTGCCGAACTGGATTTTGCCTATCAGTACCAGATCAATAAAAATATTTTAATCGGGCCTAAAATAGGACTCTCCGGAGGAACATTAAGCAAAATCAGCTACAATGGCCAGACGGTGGAGCTTGGTGACGATCAAAAAGAAAGCTTAACGAGACTTTCTTTAAGCGCAGCCGCTACATTCCGTTTTTAAGTTTTATCTTTGCACAAATTTAAAAAAATGAGCAAACCGATAACTGAATTCATAGAAAAGTATTACCTGCACTTCAACGCAGCAGCTTTGGTGGATGCTTCCAAAGGATATGTGGCCCACCTGAAGGACGGCGGGAAAATGATGATCACGCTGGCAGGGGCGATGTCTACTGCTGAGCTTGGGAAAATCCTTGCCGAAATGATCCGTCAGGATAAAGTGGATTTCATTTCCTGCACAGGAGCCAACCTTGAAGAAGACCTGATGAACCTTGTGGCGCACTCTCATTACGAAAGAGTTCCTCATTACAGGGATCTTACCGCTCAGGACGAATGGGACCTTCTGGAAAGAGGGCTGAACCGGGTTACCGATACCTGTATTCCTGAAGAAGAAGCATTCAGAAGGTTACAGAAACATATCGTTGAAATCTGGAAAGATGCTGAAGCAAAAGGTGAAAGGTATTTCCCGCACGAATTTATGTACAAAATGATCCTTTCAGGGGTTCTGGAGCAGTATTACGAAATTCCGAGAGAAAACTCATGGATGATTGCAGCAGCAGAGAAAAACCTTCCGATTGTTGTACCGGGATGGGAGGATTCCACCATGGGTAACATCTTTGCATCATACTGCATCAAAGGAGAGCTTAAGGCAACTACTATGAAATCCGGTATTGAATATATGACTTACCTTGCCGACTGGTATACGAAAAACTCTGCCGGAAAAGGCGTAGGCTTCTTCCAGATCGGAGGAGGGATTGCCGGCGATTTCCCGATCTGTGTGGTTCCGATGCTGTATCAGGATATGGAAATGCATGACATCCCGTTCTGGTCATATTTCTGCCAGATTTCGGATTCCACCACTTCTTACGGATCTTACTCCGGAGCGGTTCCGAATGAGAAAATTACCTGGGGTAAGCTGGATATCACGACACCGAAATTTATCGTTGAAAGTGATGCCACCATCTGTGCACCTTTGATGTTCTCTTATATTCTGGAAAATTAATAAAAGAATACGATCAATTTTATATAAAAGGCTTATCCGTAAGCCTTTTATTTTTTTAGCTATTGGATACAACCGGAAAAAACAAATTTGATGCGCTGACTGGGATGCGTGCCGTTGCGGCGATTATGGTGTTCGTTTACCATAACCGGAAATACTGGCGCAAAGACCTGCCGTTTGAAATCATGCGCTTCATCAGCGAGTGGCATATCGGGGTTACGGTTTTCTTTGTGCTGAGCGGGTTTTTACTGGCCTACCGGTATGAAGATTCGCCTTTGCAATCCGGAAGATCATACCTGAAATACCTGTTGCTCCGCATTGCACGGATTTTTCCGCTGTATTGGATTCTGCTCACTGCTTTTTTCCTGGATGCAAAGTATTCCAAAGATGTTGATACCTATTTTCTGCAGTATTCCCTTTTATATTCCCTGTTTGAGAAATATTCGGTTTCGGGTATTGTCCAGGCATGGTCGCTTACCGTAGAATTTTGTTTTTACCTGCTGGCTCCGCTTTTGTTTCTTCTGCTTAAAAAAAACTGGGTGTACTGCTTTCTGTTTTTGTCAGGGCTTTTCCTGCTGGGCTGGGGGACAGGCTATGGGCTGCATGTATACAACGGAAATCCCAAAGGGTTTTTATATCCTCTGAAATTCATGACCGGCAGTACTTTTTTCGGGAGAAGTACCGAATTCTTTTTCGGGATGGTATTGGCTTATCTGATGAAAAAAGAAAAGGGAATTCAATTTCTCAAAAGGATTAAAAAACCCACCCTTATCGGCGGAGTTGCAATGACGGTTTTAACCATTGGTATCGCCTGTTTTGCCCGTAATAATTTCATTCATGGCGTCGAACGGTGGGAGGGCAGACTGATCCACGAGTTTCTTTTACCGGTGGCAATTGCCTTATTTTTCTGGGGATTAATGACCGAAAGAACGTTGGTTTATAAGATGCTCTCTTCTAAGACAGCCGTTTTATTGGGAAACGCATCATTTGTCTTTTATCTGATCCATCTCAGCTATTTCAATATGAAGCTGAAATCATACATTTACCTGCCGGACCGAAACTTTGTACTGTTATGGATCTGCTCCATTATCATCTATTTCCTGATCGAAAAACCTTTGTACAGCAGTTGCAGGAAGCTGATTTCAAAAATTAAATAATATTTTATTCTAAAGAATTAATCAGGACAAAATAGCGGTACGCCAGTATTCCTTTCTGAAATTTTGTCAGGCTATTGGGATCTTTATCACTCAGTTTCGGAAGAACGGCTTTATTGATCTTATTCAAAAACCGGAAAAATGACTTTTTCATGATAAAATATTTTAATTTCCTAAACTTTATCCAAAAAGTATGCGGTTTTTAAAATGTTTTACAATCAATAACCAAAGCCTTTTCTTAATTTTTATTTGAAATTTTAAATAGGATTTTTGTTAAATGCCATCGTCATTATAAAAAATACCCACCATTTGTCATTCCTGCAGGGGATCTAAACATAGTATTAGAGAGATGCATGGAAAGATTTACAGTAATTTAATCTCAGGCATCTGCAAAATCAGCGTGAGACTTTTAAGCCGGTTTAGATAAAAAAATCAACCCAATTTTTTTATATTTGATTATAAAAATCAGCGATGAACGAAATTTTCAAACAACAGGTCTGGGAAATCACCAGACTCGTTCCCAAAGGGCGGGTCACGAGTTACGGTGCGGTTGCTAAAGCCGTCGGTTTCCCGAATCATTCCCGGCATGTCGGAAAAGCCATGGGCGGATGTCCGGAAGATGTTCCTGCCCATCGCGTCATTTCAAGCTCCGGCGCTCTTTCAGTTCCGGAATTTCAGCAAAGGCTGGAAGCGGAAGGCATTGTGGTAGAAAACGGAAAGATTAAAAATTTTAAAGTCCTGTTCTGGAATCCGCTGGAAGAATTATAAGAAATTATTGACGGTTCAGGATATAGAAAGGACGGCTGGGTCTGTTTTTTTAGCAGGAAATATTTTGACGCCTTAGTTTTGGGGTATAAATAATACGCTATGAAAACAAAACTTCTATTTTCCGTAATTTTCTTACTGACCGTCTGCTTTTCTAAAGCACAGATGGATGACAATTTCTACAAGCCGAATAAAGTATTCCGCCCTGTAGAAAATGTTACCTATGAAGATTTTTCTATTCCTGTGCAAAATGATACGATTACCGGAATTATCCTGAAACCGAAGTCAAAAGCAAAAGCTACTGTTCTGTTTTTTCACGGGGCCGGAGGTAATGTTTCGTCTTATATGTTCATGACGAAGCCTCTGGTAGATAAAGGCTTTCAGGTGGCAATGATCGATTTCCGCGGCTATGGTAAATCAACCGGAAAACCTACACACCTGAATGTGGCAGCAGACGGACAAATCTTTTTTGATGAGATGATCCGCAGACCGGAAATGAAGGATACCAAGATAATTCTTTACGGAGCTTCCCTGGGTTCACAGGTGGCTGCCCATCTGGCCCGGACCAATAAAGACAAAGTTGCCGGATTGGTGATGGACGGAAGCCTTTCTTCCTTCACCGATATTGCCATGTACTATAAGCCGGAATATAAAGAAATGATTTCCCGGTATGTGATTTCGCCTTATGCGGCAAAAGAGGATCTGCAGGATACGGAAGGATTGCCTAAACTTTTCATTCACAGTAAAGAGGATAAAGATGTACCTTATGAAGAAGGCTTTGAAAATTATACCAAAGCTTCCCTTCCAAAAGACCTTTTTGAGTATTCCGGGAAGCATCTGGAGGCGATGAAAACAGATTCTGAAAAGATCATCGCGTCCCTTGAAAAGATGTTAATGAAATGAATATCAGACTTTCGATAAGTCGGCTATGAAACTAAAAAGAAGCTGTCCTAAAAGTTTAGGCAGTCTCTTTTTTGTAATAAAATAAACAAGTAATTTTTTATGCTCCAGAGGAGCAATATCTGTGTAGAAAAAACAATAGAATATGGCAAGCACGCCGTCGGTGTGCTATGATAAAATAGAACTCCGAAGGAGTTCTGGTATTACAAGACGCTGATGTAGGTCTACACAGATGTTGCTCCTACGGAGCAAATTAAGTGATCATTTCACGCGTTATGCTGTAAAATTATCATAGAAAAATAAACCTGAAAAAAGTTTTAATAAAAAAGACTGCCCCTTTTGGACAGCCTCTTTTATTAAAGACGTGAAGTAGATATTCAACACGCTTAGAAGCATCTTAACGGAAGTACTTCCAGCATCCGGCTTCTCTATTCCAGCCTTTCATAAATCGTCAATTTATTTTTCCAGTTGCTTATAACTTCTCTGGATGAAATCGGTCAGCTCTTTTCCTTTCAGTAAATTCTGGGAAAGCTTAGCAAGATCCAGCGCATGCTTGATGAGACCTGCTTTTTCTTCTGCATTTTCCGTTTTCAGGATTTGTCCCGCAAATTCGCTGTTGGAATTCACCACCAGGTTATACATTTCCGGGAAACCGCCCATACCGAACATTCCGCCGCTGCCGGTGGCCTGCATGTCCTTCATTCTTCTCATGAATTCAGGCTGGGTGATGGTGAACGGTGCATCGCTGCTGTCCAGGTCTTCAAGCTGAACCGTGAATTTACTGTCCCCGATAGATTCCTCCACATTCTTTTTCAGCGATTCTTTTTCGGTTTCATTCAATTTGGAAATCACCGGCTCATCCTTTTTGATCAGGTTGTTGATATGATCCGCATCTACTCTGGCGAAAGAGATGTTGTCTTTTGACGTTTCCAGCTTCTGGATCACGTGAGGGATAATCGGTGAATCCAATAAAAGCACTTCATAGCCTTTGTCTTTGGCCGCTTGGATGTAAGAGTGCTGCTCATCGGCATTGGAAGCATACAGAACGATCATTTTTCCGTCTTTATCCGTCTGGTTTGGCTTGATTTTCTCTTCCAGCTCATTCCAAAGGAAATATTTTCCGTCGGTTGTCGGGTACAACGTAAACTTGTCTGCTTTTTCAGCGAATTTTTCTTCCGTTACGATTCCGTATTCGATCACCACTTTAATGTCGTTCCATTTTTTCTCGTAATCTTCACGGTTTTCATTGATCAGGGAAGCCATTTTGTCGGCTACCTTTTTCGTGATGTATGATGAAATCTTCTTCACGGCACCGTCAGCCTGCAGGTAAGAACGGGAAACGTTCAACGGGATATCCGGAGAATCGATCACCCCGCGAAGCAGCATCAGGAAATCCGGAACGATACCTTTTACTTCATCCGTTACGAAAACCTGGTTTTGGTACAGCTGTATCTTGTCTTTTTCAATATTTAAATTGTTGCTCAGTTTCGGGAAGAATAAAACCCCGGTTAAGTTGAACGGATAGTCAACATTTAAATGGATATTGAACAAAGGCTCTTCAAACTGCATCGGATACAGCTCGTGATAGAACTTCATATAGTCTTCGTTCGTCAGCTCGCTCGGAGCGATCGTCCAGGCCGGAGTAGGGTTGTTGATGATATTATCCACCTCTTCCGTTTCGGCTACCGCATCTTCAGGAGCATCTTCCGGTAAAGGTAATGTATGCGTCTTGGTTCCGAATTTAATCGGCACCGGCATGAATTTGTTGTATTTCAGCAGTAATTCACGGATCTTGCTTTCTTCAAGGAATTCTGTGGAATCTTCTGCGATATGCAGGATAATTTCAGTTCCTCTTTCAGACTTATCTGCGGTTTCTTCCAAAGTGAATTCCGGGCTGCCGTCGCAGATCCATCGTACCGCCGGCTCGTCCTTGTAGGATTTTGTTACGATTTCCACTTTCTCAGCCACCATAAAAGCGGAGTAGAATCCAAGTCCGAAATGCCCGATGATACCTGAATCTTTCGCGGTATCCTTGTATTTCTCCAAAAACTCTTCAGCTCCCGAAAAAGCCACCTGGTTGATGTATTTTTCAACCTCTTCACCGGTCATCCCGATTCCCTGGTCGATAATGGTAAGCGTCTTGTTTTCTTTATCGATTTTCACTTCAATCTTAGGACTTCCATACTCAACTTTGGCTTCGCCGATGCTCGTTAAATGCTTTAATTTTAAAGTAGCATCCGTTGCGTTGGAAATTAATTCTCTTAAAAAGATTTCGTGGTCGCTGTAAAGAAATTTTTTAATTAGCGGAAAAATATTTTCCACCGATACATTAATATTTCCTTTAGTCATAATAATTTTTGTTTTTTAATTTCCTTTGGTTTCTCAAAAAAAATACCGTTTACCATAAACTGCCATTTTGGCATTGTTTCATATCGGGCAATGAATCCTCATCGATTTATCACGGAAATAGCTTACTTTTAATTTTTAAAATTATCTATCATATGAAGTTGAAATATTCAGTTTTTATGCTGTTTGTCATGACGTATTTCATGTACGGGCAGAAAAAGCCGCTGGATCATTCCGTCTACGACGGCTGGCAGAACATCGGGGCAAGAAAAATATCAAACGACGGAAAATGGATCGCCTATTCCGTGGATGTTCAGGAAGGAAATCCCGATCTCTTTTTTTATTCGGTAAAGAACAGGAATACTAAAAAATTCCCGAGAGGCGTACGGCCTGAATTTACGGGCGATTCGAGGTTTGCCGTTTTCCAGATCCGCCCGTTTTACAAAGACATCAAAGCCGTAAAAGATAAAAAGCTCAAGCAGAATAAGCTCACGAAAGATACTTTGGCGATTGTTGATTTTGCAGGCGGCAAAACGGAAAAGATTCCGAATGTCAAAGGATACAAAATTCCGGAAAAAGCAGGTTCCTATATTGCTTATCTGTTGGAAAACATGAAGGATAAATCCTCAGACGATTCTGAAAAGGAAGGCGATGATAAAAATGAAGACGATAAAAGCAGCAAGCCGTTACAGCTGGCCGTACGAAACCTGGCAGACGGAAAAACCGCCACTTATAATGACGTAGTTCGTTATGACTTCAGCAAAAACGGAAAGCAGCTGGTTTTCGTCACCAAAAAGCAGGAAGAGAAAATCAGTAAAAATAAAGAAGAGAAAAAAGATTCTGCCGACGTAAAGCTGGCGGATAAAAAGAGCACCGATAAATCCAAACCGAAGAAATATCCTTTGGAAACCGTACAGATCGTTGATCTTGAAACGGGAGCCGTGAATAAAATCTCGGAAATGGAAGGCGATTTCTCCCAATTGGCTTTTGATGAGACAGGAGACCAGCTGGCATTTGTGGGAACTTCTTCTGCACAGAATGATCTGGTAAAACTGTATCAGCTATATTATTTTAATATTAAACAAAAAAAACAGGAAGCCTTGGCCAATGATCATCCCCGGATGAAAAAGAACTGGGTGATTTCCGAAAACCGTTTACCCGTATTCAGTAAAAATGGAAAGCAGCTGTATTTTGGAGTTGCGCCGAAACCTGTAGCTAAAGATACGGCCATGATTGCCAACGACCATGCTGTGGTGGATATCTGGAATTATAAAGATGATTACCTGCAGACGGTACAGCTGAAAGAACTGAAAAATGATCTTAAAAAATCCTACGCGGCCGTTATGCAGACGGAAAAACCGGATTTTTTCGTTAACATCGACGGGGAAGATCTGGATACCTTACGGTTGGTGAATGAAGGCAACGCAGACTTCGTATTGGGAAGCAGTAGCTTAAACAACCGGATCGCTTCGCAGTGGGAAGGCGGAACCAAAAAGACTTATTATATTATCGATAACAAAACAGGGAAGCGAACAGAGATTGTAAGAAACCTGAACGGTTCGGCAGCACCGTCCCCACTTGGAAAATTTGTCATAATTTTTGACCGTGAAAAAGGGCAGTGGCTGAGCTATAATGTGAAAACGAAGCAGACCACACCGCTGACCACAGGATTACCTGTTTCATTTGTGGATGAAGAATTTGATATGCCCGACTTTCCGGTGGCTTATGGCATCGCATCCTGGACGGAGAATGATGAATCGGTGATTATCCGCGACCGCTACGATCTCTGGGAGTTTTTCCTCAATGGTTCAAAGAAACCGAGAAATATAACGAATGGGTTTGGCCGCAAAAATAAAATCACGTTTGAGACTTATGATTTAGACAAAGACATCAAAAGCCTGAACCGAAAATCATCCATCTATTTATCGGCATTTGACAACACTACGAAAGCCAACGGGATTTTTAAAACTTCAATACGGTCGAACGCTGATCCTGTAAAAGTAAAGACGGAAGATGTCTGGGGCTACCGCAGCCTTCAGAAAGCTAAAAATGCAGACGAATACATTCTGGTAAAAGAATCTTACACCCGATCGCCTGATATTTTTGCCACTTCCGATTTCTCGGTGCAGCAGAAACTGAGCAGCACCAATCCGCAGCAGGCCCTTTACAACTGGGGAACAGGCGAACTGGTCCGTTGGGCAACTCCCAAAGGAAATTCCTCTGAAGGCCTTCTGTACAAACCCGAAAATTTCGATCCCGCTAAAAAATACCCGATGATCGTCTATTTCTATGAAAAACTTTCGGACAACCTGAACCGTTATGTAGCTCCGGCTCCGACACCTTCCCGATTGAACATTTCATATTTCGTGAGCAACGGCTACTTGGTGTTTACCCCGGATATTTCATATACCGATGGCCAGCCCGGAGAGTCTGCCATGGAATACATCAATTCCGGAGTGGAGCAACTGAAGCAGAACCCATGGGTCGACGGTACGAAAATAGGAATCCAGGGACAAAGCTGGGGAGGTTACCAAGTGGCTTATCTGATCGCGCATACGGATATGTATGCAGCAGCCTGGACGGGCGCGCCGGTAGTCAATATGACTTCTGCTTATGGCGGAATCCGATGGTCTTCCGGAATGAACCGGCAGTTCCAGTACGAAAAATCACAAAGCCGGTTGGGAAAAAACCTGTGGGAAGCACCGGATCTATACATTAAGAACTCACCGTTGTTTGCCATGGATCAGGTGAAAACACCGGTCGTTATTATGAGCAACGATAAAGACGGAGCCGTACCGTGGTACCAGGGGATTGAAATGTTTACCGCTTTACGCCGTCTCGGAAAGCCGGCCTGGCTGCTGAATTACAACGGCGACGATCATAACCTGATCAAACGTCAGAACCGGAAAGATATCCAGATTCGTGAACAGCAGTTCTTCGATTATTACCTGAAGGGTGCCAAAGCTCCGGTATGGATGACCAAAGGAGTTCCGGCAACCCAGAAAGGAAAAGACTGGGGATTCGAATTAACGGATGAAAAACCTTAATACATTATGCATAAAACAAACCCGGCGGAACTTTTGTTCCGCCGGGTTTTTATTTAATATCGATCAGAAATTACTGCTTTTTATTAGCAATCTCTTCCTTGATTTTATTTTCAAGTTCCTCGGAAAGTTCAGGATTATCTTTCAGAACATCCTTCACTGCATCACGGCCCTGTCCAAGCTTCGTTTCTTCATAGCTGAACCATGAACCGCTTTTCTTCACGATTCCCTGCTCTACCGCCTGATCCAGGATTTCTCCCGTTTTGGAAACACCTTCGCCATACATAATGTCGAATTCTGCCTGCTTGAAAGGTGGTGCTACTTTATTTTTCACGATCTTCACCTTCACACGGCTTCCGATGGCTTCGTCCCCGTTTTTGATAGGCGCACTTGCCTTCCTGATGTCCACCCTTACCGAAGCGTAGAATTTCAAAGCGTTACCACCGGTGGTTGTTTCAGGGTTTCCGAACATCACCCCGATTTTTTCTCTCAGCTGGTTAATAAAGATAACCGTACACTTGGTTCTGTTGATCGTCGCAGTAAGCTTTCTCAACGCCTGCGACATCAGTCTCGCGTGAAGACCCATTTTGGAATCTCCCATTTCCCCTTCGATTTCCGCTTTTGGCGTAAGTGCCGCTACGGAGTCAATTACCACAATGTCGATCGCTCCGGAACGGATCAGGTTGTCGGCGATTTCCAGTGCCTGCTCCCCGTTATCCGGCTGTGAAATGATCAGATTTTCAAGATCGATACCCAGTTTTCCGGCATATCCTCTATCGAACGCGTGCTCCGCATCGATAAATGCTGCAATTCCACCCGCTTTCTGAGCTTCGGCAATGGCATGAAGCGTTAAGGTTGTTTTACCCGAAGATTCAGGTCCGTAGATCTCAATGATTCTTCCTCTCGGATAACCACCCACTCCAAGAGCGATATCTAATCCCAGAGACCCTGAAGGAATCACCTCGATGTTCGTGTCAATAACGCTGTCACCCAAGGTCATTACTGTTCCTTTTCCGTATGTTTTATCTAGTTTGTCCAGCACCAGAGCCAGTGCTTTTTTCTTGTCGTCTATATTACTCATCTGTTGTTTAAATAATTAATCAAAAATACGAAAATTTAACGTCAAAAACTAATAATATCTACCACGCGGGCCTGTTTTTATAGTTAAAAAAAATATAAAATTTCACCATTGTTAGAGACCGTTTGTGATGTGTTTTTTTTAGTAGCTTTTTCGCGCTTTCCGCTGCAATCTTTTTCTTCAAAAAAGGATTTCCGCTGCAATCCCGGCTAGGGTATTGGTGGGTAAATGATAAGGCAGGCATGCGTATTCCGCATCCTGTTATTACCAGAGGAATCCAATCCCGTGCTTGTCATCCCCGCAGGGGGATCTCAGCATAGTATTAGAGAAACGCTCGGAAAGATTTGTGTTTATACTCTTTCAGAATGACAAGTTCAGATAAGCATTAAGCTATTCACTCCGTTTGTCATTCCCGCAGGGGATCTCAATATAGTATTAGAGAAACGCGCGGAAAGATTCGTGTCTAAATTCTTTTAGGATGACAAACTTATGTAAACATTAATACATGCCACTAAAAAATCTAATATGACTTATGTGTTAAAGATCAATGAAAATTCGAATCCTTCATAATGCTGTGATAATCGCCCAGCACTTTCATCTGGGATTGGTTTCCTTTTCTGATCCTTTTTTCTCGGCTTACGGTTCTTTCGTATATTTTCGTGATGGCCCGTTTCACCAGCGGGAACGCTTTCCGGTTGGCCACCTCGGGAATCTGAAGCCTTTTGCAGACTGCATCGTCCAGCAAAAACCAGGTGCAGCAAATATGGAGATAGCGGAGATTTTTTCTCTGAAACTGGTATTTCAGTGCCGGGTTGATTAACGATTCATTAAGCAGGGAGTGGGCCAGCAAAACCGAATCGTCATCCGCAGGCGGCTGAATGGAAGTCCATAGGTAAAAATATTGGACAGCTTCCTGTTTGGTGTTCGGTAAAAGGTGTTCAGGAATGCCGAGCAGATAGCCGACGTATTTCCAGAGATGAAACATGCCTTTTTCTTCTTCCTCAGAAATCTGGGTACCCAGTTTGTGCAGGCTGTGCATAAAAACCAGGCTGAAACCGATATAAGTCGCCATCATATCCCAGGAATTGATGGGTTCGCCCCAGTTTTCGGTATCCCAGTTTCTATAGTGTTTCTTAATGGAAAGTCTGGCGTAAGAATGGATCAGCCGGGTTTTTATGGCAAATTCGTATCCTTTCCGGTGAATTTCGAGTGCATCATAACGGGTGACGTTGACCCAGAAATCCAGCGTTTCGGAAAGACGTTTTACCGCACCTTTTTTCAGGGCTTCGGTCGCAATAAGCGGTTTGTTGAGGTAAGCATAGTCGTAACCACCCATCAGGCAGTAATCCCGGAGGGAAATCAGCGCATCGAGGTTGCTTCTCATGCAGAGTTCAGCGCCTTTTCTGATGACTCTGTAATCCAGCCAGCCGGGAATAGTCTGGACTTGACTAAAAAGCTGCTTTACGCTTTCGGGCACCTCGTCCTGTTCGGAAACGCCGTGGCGGATGTATCCTTCTATTTCTTTTGACGCTTCATGAAAATTCTTTTTGAAATAAACCTCTTTCACGACCTGATCTCCAACTTTATCCACATGGTAGAAGTATGGAGAAAACTGTTCAAAATTGTCGAAGCTCACCTTTGCTCCGGAAAAATCCAGCAGCATTTTTCCATTGCCTGTGGCCCAGAAATTTTTGAAATGTTCCGAATCCTTAAAACGTGGCTCTAACTTCATTTTTTCCATAAGCATAAATTTACAAGTTTTACGCCGCAATGACGAATGGTCAATGGTCAATGGTCAATTTTGAAAACAGAAAACAATTATCAATTCACCATTGACTGCGAAGCAAATTCACCATTCACCTTTCAGATCAGCCCGCATTCAAAGGCTTTCCTTAAAAGTTCCTTGCTGTTCCGGGATTCGGTTTTGGCTAAAATATTTTTACGGTGGGTGCGTACGGTATGTTCCGAAAGGATCAGTATTTTTGAAATTTCCGGACCGGAATATCCTTTTGCAATCAGGGCCAAAACTTCAGTTTCTCTTTTGGTTAAGTGAATTTCCGGGATGTTTTTCGAAAGGTCTTCGATCTTGATCTGGTAAAAATCATCACGGGGACCGATCCCGGTGATGAGCACCGTATTCGGATTTTTTTGGGTAATATGATGGATGTTGGTATGGATATTAACGGCCTGGATAATCGTTTTGTATTCATCTTCCATGGTAAGGATGGCCTGATGATGGAACAGTTCATAGTTTCCTTTCGCTGTTTTCATCCTGAAGCAATAGCTGGATTTCAGATAAAGCTGGCTTTCTCTTCCGACCTCAATAATTTTCCGGACGACCTGTTCTTCCGCTTTCATGATAAACGGAATGTCATCAGGATGTGTGAGATCGATAATGTCTTTTAAATTTTCAGGATAGTCTTTTAATCCGTGGATTTTCAAGAGATTAGGGTGGTGGTTGGAAACGGTGCTGTTGGTAAGGTTCAGAACGTAATAATAAAATTCACCGATGGCAAACATTTCCCCGATGATCCTCTCAATAGGAGGAATGTTGGCAATATGCCGGTTCTCTATTCTTTCCCCTGAATAAGATTGCCAAATATCGTTTAAAGCATGTTTTTTCTCCGGATTATCCATAAAAATTTATCATAACGAAATATAGTTAAAATTTTCTTAAAAATACCACAAAAGGGGGATTCTTTTGTAATGATAAAATGCTAAAATTTGTGTACATCAATAACCATGAAAGCTTGAATCAAAATAACCCCAAATCCAGGCTGGTTACTTATCATAAAACACACTTTTATATAGGCATATTATCTGTATGTCGGAAAGAGTTTAGAATTTTCTGTTAGCTGTTGAAAAGGACAAACCGGGATCCTCTGCATACTGTGGAGGATTCATTGTTTATTTCATTTCTTAAGATAGAAATACACAAAAATATAATTTATAATATTTCTGAATTTATAAAATTTAGATGAACAAACAAATATTTAATTCTAAAATTATTATCATGGAAAAATTATTAATGACAACTTTCTTTACAGTATCTATATGGAGCAGTGCCCAAGGGATTCAGAAAGAATATGAAGTAAAGCCTTATATGTTTTATCTTTCAGAATACAAATCTTATTATGAAATGGTGTATTCCCAGGTCGAATCCAATCCGGATCTTTCTTTGGCAGAAAAACTTAAACGGCTAAATGAAGAAATTTCCAAGCTTAAAAACAAGTTCAGAAAGGTGAGAAAAACAGAGTTCGAGAGTAAATCTACGGAGCTTTCCGTTTCGCATTCCTGCACAAAAGAAAATTCAGGAGGTATAAAAGATTGCGGTTATAAGTATGTTTCAGCACCATCGCCGGCTTTTTATACAACAAAAGAATGGATCAGCGTGGAAGGGGATAATAAAGGCGCAGTCGTTTCTGGCGATGGTAGTTCTGCCGGCTTAAAAATGACAATAGCAGGAAAAGGAACAAATACAGGCGTTTTATATGCCGTATACAAATACCGACCCAATTATATAGAAGTAACCGTGAAAGAGGATACGGATAAATTATTTGATAAAGTGATACAATAAAATAATTGAAATAAAAAACCAACTTCCGATCCGAAAGTTGGCTTTTTTATGTATTGTTTATCAATTACAAAGAAGCAGCATGTACAAGCATATCCACTAATTTGTTGGAATAACCCATTTCGTTGTCATACCATGAAACCAGTTTCACAAAATTAGGGGAAAGCATGATCCCTGCATCCTTATCGAAGATAGAAGTTCTCTTATCTCCTACAAAGTCCTGAGAAACCACTGCATCTTCAGTATATCCTAAAATACCTTTTAATTCACCTTCAGAAGCTGCTTTAATTACGGCACAGATTTCTTCATAAGAAGCTGCTTTTTCGATTCTTACCGTTAAATCCACTACGGAAACGTCAACCGTCGGTACTCTGAAAGACATCCCCGTCAGTTTTCCGTTCAGCGAAGGGATTACTTTACCTACTGCTTTTGCAGCACCGGTAGAAGAAGGGATGATGTTGTTCAGGGCAGCTCTTCCTCCTCTCCAGTCTTTCATTGAAGGACCGTCAACCGTTTTCTGCGTAGCCGTTGTAGCATGTACCGTAGTCATTAATCCTTCTACGATTCCGAAGTTATCGTGGATTACTTTAGCCAAAGGTGCTAAACAGTTAGTCGTACAAGAAGCGTTTGATAAAATTTTGATATCGTCTGTAAGTTCATTGTGGTTTACCCCCATTACGAACATTGGTGTATCATCTTTGGAAGGCGCAGAAAGGATTACTTTTTTAGCCCCTGCATTGATGTGCTTTGCAGCATTGTCTTTATCTAAGAATAAACCTGTAGATTCAACGATATAGTCAGCTCCGATTTCATTCCACTTCAGGTTGTTCGGATCTTTCTCGGCGGTTACCCTGATTTTTTTTCCGTTTACCACAAGGTCATTTCCTTCTACGGAAACTTCACCCGGGAAAACACCGTGTACAGAATCATATTTAAGCATATAAGCCATGTATTCTGCATTGATCAGGTCATTGATACCCACCACTTCGATGTTATCTCTTTCAGTCATTGCTCTGAAAACAAGACGTCCGATTCTACCAAACCCGTTGATACCTACTTTAATTGTTGACATAATAGTTTGTTTTAAATTATATAAAAATATTAGATTGCTAAAATTTCCGAAATCAGCAGAAGGTCCTGGTTGATTTCATTATGTTTTTTTATGGCTTCCTCAATCGGCGTATACACCAATGCATTGGAACGCATTCCGGCCATCACGTTGGTCTGGCCTTCCATCAGTCCGGTTACGGCACCATAGCCCAATCGGCTTGCCAAAACCCTATCGGCACAGCTTGGAGATCCGCCTCTCTGCATATGTCCCAGAACCGCAACACGGATGTCGTAATCCGGAAATTCCTGCTTGGTTTTTTCAGCCAGCTCATACACATTGGCCAGTTTTTCTCCTTCCGCCACCACAACGATGCTTGATGCTTTCCCGGTTTTTTCCGCATTTCTGAAATTGTTGAAAAGCTCATCGATGCTGTCTTTGGTTTCAGGGATTAAAATATCAAGTGCTCCGGTAGCCAGTCCGCTGTTCAAAGCAATAAAGCCGGCATCACGGCCCATTACCTCCACGAAGAAAACCCGGTTGTGGGAAGTGGCCGTATCACGGATTTTATCAATGGCGTCCATTGCCGTATTCAGGGCAGTATCATAACCGATGGTATTATCGGTCCCAAAAATATCGTTATCAATGGTTCCTGGAATACCGATCACCCGGATCCCAAATTCCTCGTTAAAGATTTTTGCCCCGGTAAACGTTCCGTCTCCTCCGATGCATACCAGCCCTTCAATGCCGTGTTTTACGCAATTATCATACGCTTTCTGGCGGCCTTCCGGTGTTCTGAATTCGTGGGATCTGGCGGATTTCAGAATGGTTCCGCCCTGGTTGATTATATTTTTTACGGAACGAGGTCCCATCTTTAGGAAATCATTGTTAATCAAGCCGTTATAGCCTTCTCTTACTCCGTAACATTCTATGTTGTAATAATTTGCGGTTCTTACGACCGCCCGTAACGCTGCATTCATTCCCGGAGAATCACCTCCTGAGGTTAGAACTGCAATTTTTTTTACAGCACTTTCTTTCATCTGGTAAAAAATTTCGAACACAAATTTACAAAAACAAGTTCAGATAATGGCAGTAACTTGATAAGAGATTTGAATATAAAGAATTAAAAACTTCTAAAATTTATGATTTTAAAAAAAGGCACAGGCTTTTGTGGTATGAAATAAAAAGGATATAAAATCTTTAAGCAATATTCCTGAATACATGATAAACTACCATTTTTCCGTTAAGTATTTCCAGTATCTCCTCGGCACATGCTGGATATGCAGTTTCAGGTTTTTCCTTTCCACAATATTGGTTCTTGTAAAATAACGCTGCCAAAGGGTCTGGTATCTTTTTTCCTCATCATGGAACTTCTGATGGTATTGGTTGAGGTCTATTTTTTCATCCGGATAAAAAAAGTCGCAGGTCTCAAGGTCGTACAGAATCCCGTAATGTCTCCGCAGGTCATAGATCATCCATTTCTGATCCTGATAGCGGTCCTTAAAATGTTTACGGATCAGCGGAAGTACATTGAAATCAGGATCAATCTTGGCAAAGAAAACGCCGTCCTGCATTTTTTCAAAACGGACGAAAGCCGTCATCCGATGCCGTTCCCGGTTCACCGATTTGCAGATCTTGGAAATTTTTAAAATGGCATCATCGGCATAATTCTGAAGGATATTTTCATCAGGATGCTTTACGGATTGCTTAATGGCCGATAAAATCAGCTGCTCCGTTTCCGGATCTTCCGAAAGATACACTTTCAGCAACTCATTAATCCCCTGTTTTCCAATACCGGATTCCAGCTTAAGCAACACCCTTTCCGATTTGTCGGTTTGTGTGATCACCTCGTGGATCTCCGCAAAGATATTCTCCTGATGGAATCTTTCCCGGCTCGCGATCTCCACATCTTTGTATTTGTACTCGAATACCTCGAATACCGCCGTTAAAAGTCCGTCGAAACTGCCGTCGTAGAGTAAGGTGGTCATGGGTCAGTGTAACAATTTATGAAGTGTGGCAATGTAACAATTTGAAAATCTACTAATTTGAAAATGTAATCTGTAAATGTTTTATTTGTCATTTCGCAGGAATCCAGACATCCAATCTTTTAGGGTGTTAGGATTTTTACGAAATGACAAATAAGGTATTTATTGCTAAATTAAATTTTCCTAGAACAAAGTCAGCTGTTGCGAAAACTGGTTATGAAACTTGGAAGAACTTCCGCCGATCAGCAGTTTCTTTAAGTTGTTATCGGTTAAATATTTCAGGAAAGCATTGCCTGCATTGAAATCAATGAAATATTTAGCCCGGTTAACGGCAGCCCCGAGTTTTTTAAGATGGTCGATATTCAATACCTGGAAACGCCTTGCGCTCACGATTTTCTTTGCCGTTTTTACACCGATCCCGGGAATTCTCAGGATCATCTGGTAATCCGCGGTCTGTAAATTTACCGGGAACTGCTCCAGGTGCCGCAAAGCCCAGCTCAGCTTCGGATCTACTTCCAGATCGAGAAACGGCATATTCGGATCCAGGATTTCTTCGGCCTTGAAACCGTAAAACCGCATCAGCCAGTCCGACTGGTACAGGCGGTTCTCACGCAGCATCGGAACTTCAGTCGTTAAAGAAGGGAGCCTCTTGTCTTCCAATACCGGAACATAGCCGGAATAATACACCCTTTTCAGATTGAAATTTTTATAGAAATGATCGGCCACTTTAATGATCTGTAAATCGTTTTCATTGGTAGCACCCACGATCATCTGGGTAGACTGGCCGGCCGGGGCAAACTTCGGCGTTTTCCTGAAGATTTTCTTTTCATCTTTATACTGGGCAATACCGTTCTGGATGTATTTCATCGGATTCAGCATATCCTGCCGGTTTTTTTCGGGTGCCAAAAGCTTCAAACCACTTTCTGTCGGGATCTCAAGGTTGATGGAGAGACGGTCGGCATACAAAGCGGCTTCCTGCATCAGCTCATCACTCGCTCCCGGGATCGATTTTAGATGGATATACCCGTTGAAATTTTCTTCCAGACGCAGCTTTTTGGCAACACGCACCAGACGTTCCATGGTAGTGTCCGCATTTTTGAAGATTCCTGAACTCAAAAACAGCCCCTCGATGTAATTTCTGCGGTAAAAATTGATGGTTAAATCCACAACTTCCTCTACGGTGAAGGCTGCTCTTTTAATATCGTTCGAGCTTCGGGATACACAATACGCACAGTCGTAAATGCAATGGTTGGTAAGAAGAATTTTAAGAAGGGAAACACATCGCCCGTCTTCGGTATACGTATGGCAGATCCCGCTTGCGGAGCTGTCTCCCAAAGCGCCTTTTTTATTTTTCCGTGATCCTCCGCTGGATGAGCACGACACGTCATACTTCGCCGCATCGGCCAGTATTTCAAGTTTTTCTTTCAGGCGGTCAAAATTCATATATCGTATTGAAAATAATTATTTTAGATCTTATTTACCTCCCAAAGATAGTTCCAAAATTGATAAAAATCAATCTTTTTTCATTGATGTTATCAACAGTTTAAAGTGACAAAATTAGTATATTTACGCTCATCAAATAATACATAAATCAGCAGAACCTGATTGGGCCGCTGATACAAAGAAATAAACACATCACTTATGAATCATATACCCGTTGAAGGTTTTTCCAAATTGACGAAAGAGGGGAAAATCGATTGGCTTGTTAACGAATATCTTGAAGGAAAAGAAGAATACCAGAATATATTACAGCAGTATTGGAACGATAACCCGGATCTGCAAAAACTTCACGATGAGTTTTCCGAAAATACGATTTCCAATTTCTATATGCCGTACGGTATTGCTCCGAACTTCCTGATCGACGGAAAATTATTTGCCCTCCCCATGGCGGTGGAAGAAAGCTCGGTGGTGGCAGCGGCTTCCAAGGCAGCCAAATTCTGGCTGGATAAAGGCGGTTTCAAAACCACCATCATCAATAATGAAAAGCTGGGACATACCCATTTCATTTTTAACGTTGAATCCCATAAGCTGCTTCACTTTTTCAATTTTAATTTAAAGAAAAAATTACTCGAAGCCACGGAGGAAATCACTGCCAATATGAGAAAACGCGGCGGTGGGATTTTAGATATTAAATTGGTTGATAAAACGGCTGAAATGCCGAACTATTACCAGTTGAAAGCGAGTTTCGATACGGTAGATTCGATGGGAGCCAACTTTATCAATTCCTGTCTGGAGCAATTCGGGAAAACCCTGAAGCAGGAAGTGGCCGTAAGTGAAGATTTCAGCGAGGAGGAAAAGCATTCTTTACAGATCGTGATGAATATTCTTTCCAACTTTACGCCCGATTGCCTGGTGAGGGCTGAGGTTTCCTGCAGAATTGAAGATCTTAAAGACGACAGCGGGATTTCCAATGAAGAATTTGCCTGGAAATTCAAGCAGGCGGTTACCATTGCCGAAATTGAGCCTTTCCGTGCAACGACCCACAACAAAGGGATCATGAACGGAGTAGATGCCGTAGTGATTGCCACCGGGAACGACTTCAGGGCTACCGAAGCCTGCGCTCATGCCTATGCTGCAAGGAACGGGAAATATTCTTCTTTAACCCATTGTACCACCGATAACGGGATTTTCAGATTCTGGATCGACCTTCCGATCTCCGTAGGGGTGGTAGGAGGTTTAACGAATCTTCATCCGTTGGTTAAATTTTCATTGGCACTCTTAGGAAAACCTTCTGCTCAGGAGCTGATGAGCATTCTGGCGGTTTCCGGGCTGGCCCAGAATTTCGGGGCACTCCGTTCTCTGGTTACCACCGGAATCCAGAAAGGACACATGAAAATGCATTTGCTGAATATCCTGAACCAAATGGGAGCTACGGAAGAGGAAAAACAGCATTTTGTAACGTATTTTAAAGATAAAACGGTGAGCCATCACGAGGTGATCCATGAGTTTAACCGATTAAGAGGACAATAATGTTTGGAATCATAATTTCTGCTCTGATGTTGGTTTTCGGAATTTTTCTGAAGTTAACCAAAGATCCGGGGTTTGCAAGAAATAAAAAATTTGCCTGGATGTTTATCGCCATCGGGTTGGTGGCATTGGTATTCAAAATTTATGCATTCAATGAGAATAAGTAATCTTTTTTCTGAGGTTTTTCATTCCATGTTTACTGCGATGTGGAATGCATCGGACAGGTCTTTTCCAAAGATGATTTTATTGTTTTTACTGATTTCCGGACTTAGTTTCAGCCAGCAGAAAAAGATGAAGATAACCGATCTGCCGCCTAAATCTGAAAATTTTGTTTTTCCTGTAATATCTTATCAGCAGGATGCGAAAATTGAAGATAAAATAAACACCTATCTGCAGGTTGATCAGCTGGAATATATTCCAGGCTCGGCAGGAGAACCGTCTGCAAGGGTTTCTTCGGGTAAAACTTCATATTCCAACTATGTGTATTTTTACAGTTGGGAAAAGTTGCCGGCACCTGAAAATATTTTAAGCATTTCCTTAGATGGAGAAGCTTCAGGAGCCTATCCTGAAGATTTCAAGATCTGGAAAAACTTTGATCTCCGGAACGGGAACCTGATCAATGCCAAAGATCTTTTTCAGCCAAACGCTGTGAAAACCATAGAAGACATGATCCGGAAAAAAGTACGGAAAACGATCAATGATTTTCTGGCGGATTTAAAATCGCAGAAAAATGCTTCTGAAGAAATACAGGACGAGATCGCTATGTATGAGGATTGTTTTACAGATTACACTTTAGGAAGCATTCAATATTATTTCACAGAGAATAAAATAAAATTCATTGCCGAGCGGTGTTCCAACCACGCCATGAGGGCATTGGACGAACTGGGAAGCCATGAAGTGGATTTTACCTACAAGGAACTGGAAAAATACTGGAGTCCTTATGCCAAAAATTTACTGTCCGGCTCAAAGCAGGTGGATCAAACCGGTTTCAGCAATAAGCTGTACCACGGCAAAATCGACGGAAAATATCCGGTAACCGTTTTGATAGGCAATGTAAATACAGATGGCTCTTTTTCGGCAAAATACTGGTACGATAAAAATAAGAAGCTGATTGAGTGGCACGGAAGCATAAAAGGCAATCATATTTCTCTGGTAGAAAGCAGCGAGTACAGCAAGGAAGCCGGGCAATGGATGGTGACCGCACTGATAGAAGCAGATCTGAAAGGCAATAAAATTACAGGAACCTGGCAGGATCAGAAAACAAGAAAAAATCTAAAACTGGAATTAGAAGAATTATAATATGAAAACAATTACCTTGGTTTTTGGTGCCGCTTACGGAATGCTTTCCGTGATTCTGGGTGCATTCGGCGCGCACGCTTTAAAGAAAATTTTATCGGTGGAAAGGCTGGAGAGCTTTGAAACGGGAGTAAGGTATCAGATGTATGCCGCCTTTTTCTTGCTGATCGTCGGCTATATTTTAAGATTCGACACGTCATCCCAAAAATGGATTTCTATCCTGATGATTGCCGGAACCATGCTTTTTTCATTCAGCATCTATGCCCTGAGCATGCAGGATTACCTGGGGATGAACCTTAAATTTTTAGGGCCCATTACTCCGCTTGGAGGATTGCTGATGATCGTAAGCTGGCTGATGCTGATTTTTTACTTTGCGAAAAACAGGATCTAGTCTTCAATAGATTCAGCGTTGATCCGGAAGATTAATTTTCTGAAGATTGAACGGATTTTTAAGGCCGAAGATGCAGTGTTGACACATAAGTCACAAAGAGATTTTTAATAGTTTGAAAATATTATAGAACACATGAGATTAAAAATCAAAGATTTTTAAAGCTTTTGAGCACTTTTCCAAATTCTCCTAAAGATTTTACAGTTTTCAGATGATGGCGTGGCTTCGGCTCCGCTCAGCTACCGGAGCGGTTGTACAGCATATAAAAATCTCTGATTTTCTCTAATGTGCTCTACAATATGCGCAAAGCAGAAAACTAAAAATCTGATGTGACTAATGTGTTAAAAAGCTTTTATAATCTTTAGTAAAATTTCCCACAGATTAAAAACAAATGATGACGGTAATTTTAAAATCAAATTAAAATGAAAATCAACAGAAGACGGCGGATTATCAGAACCTTGAATTTACTGGATCAGCCGATCCGGTTCAATCCTTTCGTATTCAGCCGTACTTTTTTTATGTGGGCCATCACAGGGTTGGTTGGCGGAATTATTGCCGGCGGCTACTGGATTGTCCTGGAACATTTCACTGAATTTTTAACGGAATTCCAGGGATGGATGGTAATTCCCGTCATGGCCGTCAGCGGGCTGCTGGCAGGTCTGGTCATCCACTTTATCGGGGATCCGGGGGAAATCCACCTGATCGTTAATAACATCCGGTTCAACAAAGGAAAGCTGGAGCCTAAAAACAATCCTTCCATGATCTTATCGTCGCTTTTTTGTGTCGCTTCGGGAGGAAGCTTAGGGCCGGAAGCGCCTTTGGTGCAGGTGACAGGCTCTACAGGAACCTGGCTGGGAAAAATTTTCAGGTTGAAAGGGGAGGAGCTGCGTTCTCTGAGCATTGCCGGTATGGCTTCCGGATTTACCGCGCTTTTCGGGGCACCGCTTGGAGGAAGCCTTTTTTCGCTGGAAATCCTGCACCATAAGCATGCGGTAGAATACTACAAAGCCATCATCCCGGCATTGGTAGCCAGCTGTTTCAGTTACCTGATGTTTGCACTGATCATCCATTTGGGAATCGGAGCTACGTGGGATCTGAAGGCCTATCATTACACCGGAGTGTACGATTTTTTATATGCTTCCTTGTTTGGGATTGTAGGAACTTTATTCGGATGGATCTTTATTTTTGTGGTTAAATTTTTCAAGAAAATTTTTGAATACAGAAAGTTCCCGATTTACATCAAAACCTTAACAGGCGGCATTGTTCTGGGCGTGATCGCTTTTTACTTTCCCATTACGCGGTATTTCGGCCACAACGAGATCAACCAGCTGATCAACGGGGATTATGCGCTGAATTTTCTGATTATTGTCCTGATCTTTAAAATCATTGCGATAGCTGTTACGGTAACTTCAGGATGGAGAGGCGGTTTCATCATTCCGTTGTTTTTTGTAGGAACCACGCTTGGGCTGATTATCCATCAGCTGTTTCCAACGGTAGATAGCACCCTTGCCATTGTAAGCTGCATGGCCGCCATCAATGCCTGTGTCACCAGAACGCCGATGAGTACCACGATCATCCTCGGAACTTTAACCGGCTTTACCTATTTCGTACCGATTCTTTTCGCAAGCTTAACAGGTTATTTTCTCGCTCCGAAAATTCCATTCATCGGTTCACAGGCTCATCAGTTATCAGAAGAATAAAACATATAAAAGTTCAGGGAAAACCTGAACTTTTTTTATAATGTAAATTTGACGGTATTTTTTACGAAAGTAACTTCCGGCATCCAGGCTCGCTCTTCCGGCATATTAAGGGTTTGCCTTATTGTAGAGGAAATTCTCCCGCATCCATTTCAGCTTATTGAAGCTTTTCAGGAACTTGTTATTCAGCAGGATGAATTTTTCCCGGGCGTCAATCAGCTTATTTTCCCTGGAATTGATCAGGAACAGAGAACTTTCCCCGTTGCTGTAGCGGGTTTCTTCTGCCTGGAGCAGCCGCTGGTAATTGGTAAGGTTTTCCCGCGCGATATCAATCTGTGTATGGTAATTTAAAATCTCATTCTTATAAGTCTGGATTTTGGTTTCAAGCTCCCGTCTTTTAACCTGGGTATCCAGGGTATTCTGGGCCAGCTTAAGCTTGGCAATTTCATAATTGGCTCTGGCTTCTCTCTGAAAAATGGGGATCTCCAGCTTCAGTCCGTACTGGAAATTATTGTCGAAGAGCGGAAGGTAATCTGCCCGGTAATTTTCTTTGTTGAAAAAATTGTAGGTAAAATCCAGCTTTGGGAGAAAGCTTTGCCATTTGAGCCTCCTTTCACTTTCCAGGATATTTTCTTTCTGAAAGTAATACAACAGGGAAAAATGCTGATCGAGGTTTTGCTCCTCTACATTCTGAACCAGCATTTCAAAATTGCTGAAAGCCTCGCTGCTGCCGGTGGTGTCGGCAGGATAAATCATGGCAGTGAGATCATAAAGTTCCTGGTTGTCTTTCCATAAGAACAGCTGAAGCTCCTGGGTGCTTTTTACGAAATTCAGAAAAGCATCTCTTTCCTGTAGCTGGAAGCTTTGCAGCTGTGAAGCCGCCTCTACGGTGTCTATAGCAGGCCTTTCCCCGAATTGATAGGTTTTTTTGGTAAGTTCAAGCCTGTCTTTATTGATGGCTACGGCTCTGCGCTGAAGCTGGTAAAGCTCAAAGTTTTTTACCCATTCCCAATAGGTATTCTCTGCTTCCAGAAGCAGGTCGTTGGTAAGGACGGCCTGTTCGGCTTCCGTCATTTTCAGTGCGTACTTTGCCTGTTCCAATAGTGCCCTTCTTTTATCGTAGAGAAGATTCTTAGCCAGCGGAACCGTAACCCCGAACTGATACAGCCCGCCTTTGGTATCGCTGTTGTTGAGCTTTTCACCTTCGAGGTAATTATAGCTTCCGGTGATATCGATGCCGTACCAGGTCGGAATGCCCAATTCCAGGTTTTTCTGCCGGTAATATTGCACGCCGTCGATGTTTTTTTCGCCGAGCTTCCCGTTGAGCACCGGATCAAAATTTCCTCGTGCCCGCGTAATTTCGGAGGCGGCGATTCTATTCTGAAGCTGATATTTTACGGCCAAAGGATGATAAGCCTTCACAATGGAAATAAATTCCCGGGCAGAAATTTTAAGTGAATCTTGCGCTGAAAACAACGGGCAAAAAAATAAGGCAAAAACAAATACAATGTTACTTCTGCTTTTCATTCTGAGGATTTTTTGCGTTTTTCACTTCATAATAATCCGGCGGGAACCCGTTGATGTTCCGCCACAACTCATACCAAACCGGAACGTCATTCAGGATGGCAATGCCCTGAACCCCGGTGCCCATTTTAATTTTAGGCGGCCATCTTTTTTCGGCTTTGTCCTCAACTACCAATGCTTTGAAAAGCCCGTTTGTACTGATGTTGCTTTCCACGGCAATTACCTTCCCGGCAAAGATTCCGTAGCTCGAATCCGGCCATCCAGAGAATACGATCGCCGGAAAACCGTCGAAAATACACATCACCCGCTGGCCTTCCTTGATCAGGGGAAGATCTACCGGCTTGATGTAGATTTCTACAGCATAATCGGTGGTTTTGGGTACAATGGTTCCGATGCTCTCGGTTTCTTTCAGGATTTCCCCGATCCCGGCTTTATTCAGCTGGACGATCTGCCCGTCCTGGGAAGCCACAATGTAATATAATCCCTGACGGAATTTATAATTGGCCACCTGGTTTTCGAGTTTGGCAATATCTCCAGCGTTGCCTTCGATCTGGCCCATGCTCTGGAACCGTTCTCCCTCGGTTTTGCTGAGTTTCTCAGTGTAATCCTGGATTACGGCATTCTGCTCGATCCCGGTGTTTACGATTTCCTGCCGGGTCTGGGCCACTTTATTTTCGGTTGAGGTCTTTTTGGCCACCGCATTCTGGTAAGAAATGCTGCGCTGCTGAAACTGGGTGAGGGAAACCAGCCCTTCATCATACATCTTTTTCTGGCGGGCATACTGGTCTTCGGAAAGCCTAAGTTCGTTGATCGCTGCTGCCAGTTCGGCTTCTTCCCCGGTAAGCTTGTTTCTCAGCTGGCTGATCTTGATCTGAAGCTGGTTCAGTTTAAGATCTTTTGCTGTTGCAAGAGCCTGAAGCTGGTTGTTGGTAGTTCCCACCTTTGCTTCGTAATAATCCCGTACCCCTTTTTTGGCTTCCACCTGCTGCTGGGTCCTTTGTACAAGAAGCGGATCGAAATAGTCGTCTTTTACTTCGGAAAGCTGTAAGATGGTATCTCCCTTTTTTACGTAATCCCCATTTTTTACATACCATTTAATGATCTTTCCGGGAATGGGGGAGTTGAGCTGCTGCGGACGCTGCTCCTGATACAGCGAAGTCACATTCCCAATGACCTTGATGTTCTGGGTCCAGGGAAGAAACAGAACGATAACTGCTGCAATAAGGATAAAGAAGAACCATCTTTTTACCCGCGATTTTTTATGGATATTGTATATTTTATCGAATGACTGAATTTTCATACCTGTATTTTTTAAGATAAATATTTAATGCTTCCGTTTTCTACATGAATGTGCCGGTCTGCATAATGGAGAATTTCGGAATTCTGGGAAACGACCACGATCGTTGTATTACGCTTGATGTCTTCAAGATACTGCAGCATTTTATATTTAAAGGTGTCATTCATCCCGTCAATCGGATCTTCAAGGAGCAACAGTTTCTTGTTGCCGGTCATAGCTCGGAGCAGCAGTATTTTTTTCTTGGAGCTGAACGAAATTTCGGGATCTGTTTCACTTATTTTTGTAGAAAGCCCGTTGGTAAACTGGCTTGAAATATTTTCAGCCCCGATCTTTTCCGAGAGCTCCAGCACTTCTTCGGCAGTCACATTTTCATTACCCAGAAGGATATTATCCTGAACAGTCCCCTGAATGATCCTCATGTCTTCCAGGTAAACCCCCATTTCCGTTCTGAGCTTGTCCTTATCAATATTTTTCAGCGGGATTTTATTGATCAGGATGCTTCCTGCCGTAGGAGGGTAAAATCCGGCGATCATATTCAGCAGGAGGGACTTACCGGAACCGAGTTCACCGGTGATAACCGTAAGCGTATTTTCGCTGATGGTGAAATTAATATCCTGAAGGATATGGATATGGCTGTTGAAATTGAAATCCACATTTTTAAATTCGACCTCCATGCCTTCTTCCTTCTGGGCCGGGACGATCTCTCCGTTTTTCTCTTCTTCCAGTTCCGTTACTTTGGTAAGTTTTGCCAGGGAAGCAATCACATCATAATAACTTTCAAGACTGACGATCAGCTTTTCGACTGCCGACATGATGCTCAGAACAACGATTTCCGTCGCAATGAACGCCCCGATGTTAAGCTTTTGGTTTACCAGGAGATAAGTTCCGATCGCAAGCATGGCCAGGGTGATGATAACTTTAAAAGCGATAATGGTTTTATACTGGATGACCAATACCCGGAAGTGGGAAGTCCGGTGATCCAGATAGCCGACCACCCGTTCATCGGCCCCTTTAAGATGGGTTTCGCTTTCGGAATTGATTTTAAAAGTTTTTACCGATGCGGCAATATCCTCAATCCATGAAGCAGTTTCATATTTTTTGTCGCTTTCTTCAAGGCTGGACTTGATCCCGCTTTCCAGGGTAAAATTGAAAATGATAACCACACAAAGGATAACCAGTGCCCCGAAAGACAGGAACCAGGGATGGTAAAAAGAAAGAAGGACAATACCGAAAACGATCTGTATAATGGCTGCCGGGATTTCCAGCAGGATTTTAGAAATTCCCTTTTGCAGGTTTTGGATATCGAAGAAACGGTTGACCAGTTCAGGAAGATAATATTTCCGGGTGCTGGACAGATTGACCTTCGGCAGCTTTTCGGCAAAGGCAATGGAAAATTCCACAAAGATCTTCTGCTGGATTTTCTCGATAATCTGCATAACCTTCAGCCGGAAATATCCTACCAGCCAGGTCCCTAAGACGACAAAAATAATCAGGATGTAAATGGAAGTGGCCATGGTAGCCCCCATTACAAAGCTTACAATAGACTGTATCCCTAACGGTACGCTCAACTGCACGAGGCCATTGAGGATGGCATAAAAATAAATATTGGTAACATCCTTTTTCTCCTTGGTAATGTATTTAAAAAGTTTGTACCCCTGTTCCTTAGGTGTTGCTTCCATATAAAAAATTATAAAAGATTAAATGTAATATGCCTCAGGTAGTCCAGAACGTATTGCTGATGTTTAGTTTTTGTGCCGTTATCCGTAAGCTTCGGAAGATGCTCGCTGAAAAACTGCTGATCGTGTGCGGTTTCCAGTAAGGTGCTTGCAAAAGAACGCGGATAAGGAAACCCCGGTTTTACCTCAGAAATAATCCCTGAAATAAATCCGCAGAGACTTTTCAGCGGGTTGAACACCATTTCTTTGTTGATTTCGTCTACTTCTTTCACATGATACGATTTGCTGCTTTCCGAGATTACAATGGCGTGCAATCTTGCCAGGTCGTAATCTCCGATCGTATTATCCGTCTGATCGTTATGGGTAATGATTTCCAGGATTTTTTCCATTTTTTGCATAGGGTCTTTAATTTCCATAAGCCTTAATTTTGCATTGAATTCGATGTAAGACCAATACCAGTTCAGGATGTAGGTCAGCAATTTATGCTTAGACGAAAAGTACCGGTAGACCGTAGCTTCCGTTGAATGGATCTTTTGGGAAAGCTTTTTAAACGTAAATTGCTCAAAGCCGGTTTCATGAATCAGATCGATGGAATTTTTAACAATAGATTTTCCGATTTCGCTCGATTCCGGGTCCCGCAGATACAAATAATCATTGACCTTAAATTTTACCTGATATTCCATGTGATGATAGCTGTACTTTGGGATAGCAAAATGTGTACCGGGAATGTTTTAATTATAATAAAAGATAGTAATACTATCATTTGGGTTATGGTTGAATTTTCATATTGTTATTTGTCGGTAAAGAATGAGAACGGACGTTTATACAGAGACTATTAAAAGATAGATAAAATTCTTTCCCGCCTTATTCATTTTTATTAAATTTGTCAACCTTTAACTATTAAAATAAAATAATAAAAATAATATGAATCTTCACGAGTATCAATCAAAAGAGATTTTATCAAAGTACGGAGTAGCTATCCAACGCGGTTTCGTTGCCAACAACGTAGAAGAAGCTGTAGCGGCTGCTGAAAAACTAACGGCTGAAACCGGCGCTCAGGGATGGGTTGTAAAAGCTCAGATCCACGCAGGAGGCCGTGGTAAAGGAGGCGGTGTAAAGTTCTCTCCGAATATGGATAAACTTAAAGAAAACGCTCAGAACATCATCGGAATGCAGCTGATCACGCCGCAGACTTCTGCTGAAGGTAAAAAAGTAAATTCTGTTTTGGTTGCAGAAGATGTATATTACCCGGGAGAAACTGAAACTAAAGAATTTTATGTTTCTATCCTGTTAGACAGAGCTGAAAATAAAAATACCGTAGTATATTCTACCGAAGGAGGGATGGACATCGAGCACGTGGCTGAAGTAACTCCTCACCTGATCCACAAGGAAATCATCGATCCTACTTTAGGGCTTCAGGGATTCCAGGCCAGAAAAATTGCTTTCAACCTGGGTCTTGAAGGAAATGCTTTCAAAGAATTTACAAAATTCATCACGTCTTTATATAACGCTTATACAGGGATCGATGCTTCTCTTTTCGAGATCAACCCGGTATTGAAGACTTCCGACAACAAAATTATCGCCGTAGATGCTAAAGTAACTCTGGACGACAACTCACTGTTCCGTCACAAAGATTTAGCGGAGCTTAGAGACACGAGAGAAGAAGATCCGATGGATGTAGAAGCAGGTGAAGCAGGTCTTAACTTTGTGAAACTTGACGGTAACGTTGCCTGTATGGTAAACGGAGCAGGTCTTGCTATGGCAACCATGGATATCATCAAGTTATCAGGCGGTAACCCGGCGAACTTCCTTGACGTGGGCGGAACTGCCGATGCACAAAGGGTACAGACGGCTTTCGGAATCATTTTAAGAGATCCGAACGTAAAAGCAATCCTGATCAATATCTTCGGTGGTATCGTAAGATGCGACAGGGTAGCACAAGGGGTTGTGGATGCTTACAAAGCAATGGGCAGCCTTCCGGTTCCGTTGATCGTAAGACTTCAGGGAACCAATGCGGTTGAAGCTAAAAAATTAATCGATGAATCAGGTCTTCCTGTACATTCGGCGATTACTTTGGAGGAAGCTGCCAACAAAGTAAAAGAAGTTCTGGCATAAGCCTTAAACTTTCAAATAAATAACCGTTTCATTTTTTGAAGCGGTTTTTTTATTCCTGATGTTAATAACTTGCAATGCTGATTTCCTGATCCTGAAGTGAGGACCTGTCATCTTATTTTCATAATTTTAGAAAAACTTACATCATGAAAAAGATAAACATTCCGGCTCCGTGTTCAGAAAACTGGGAGCTGATGTCTCCAAATGAAAAAGGGCGGTTCTGTGCGGTCTGTACAAAATGTGTAATTGATTTTACACAAAAACAGCCGCAGGAAATTCAGGAGATCTTCAACGAAAAAAAAGAGGAAACGATCTGCGGGCGATTTTATGACCATCAGCTCAACGGAAATAATAAATCTGAAAAGTTAAAAAGTCGATACCTCCATTACGTTCCTGACTCTCTTCAAAATAACAGTATCGTACTTTCTGTTTTCTCCTTTATTTTATTGTTAACGGGATGTTCTAAACAAAAGGAAAAGTCTTTCGCAACGACAGGCATTGTGATGATGGAAGAAGATTCGATCCCGGAAAATAAAAATTATATCATTGGCGAAGCTAAAATAGACGAAAACGATTCCTGTATGAAAATTCCGGAAAAAGATGGTATGATTCAGAAAAAGACCTCTGTAAAGGAATAAGTAATTTAATGTAAAAAAGTATTGTAAAAATGATTATATTTACAATAAAACACACTGAATGAGGTTATATCTATACTTATTTCTCTTTTTATTCCTGAATTGTCAATCTCGGATTGCCGGCAGCAATCCGGTGCCCAAAGGAAAACAGATTCCTTTTGAAGACAAAAACCATCACCCCTTTTCCCTGACATCCAAAGATTTTTTTATGATCGATTCCAATGAAAAAATGAAGGAGGTATTCAGGACTATTCATCAGCATACACAGGGGAAAAGATTTTCGCCTATTCCTCTTGTAAGGGAGAATGAGACTTATCTTATTATAAAGCCGGTATTAAAAAACACCAATGATGTTTCTGTGGAATCGATTATACTGGATAAGGATATACTCTATATAAAAGTAAAAGCCTTCGAAAATCCGGATTTCAGGCCGGAAAGTCGTTTTTCACCGAATATTCTGCTGAAATTGACGGGCAGGATCATCTTTAAAAAAATCGCTATTAATTAATAATATATACATCATTCACATGAAAGCAAAAACATTTATTCTCTCGGGCCTGCTGATGGCTATGCAGGGTTTTGGCCAGCAGAACTACTGGTCTAAAATACAGGACAGCAAAGTGAACAGGGAAAACCTGAGTCCGCGATGGACAAATCCGGCTGTTTTTTCCCTTTACCGCCTTGATCTTAAAAAAATAAAAGACGATCTGAAAAAGGCACCCCAGCGATTTTCTGCAGATGAAAGCCTGGTCATTAAGTTTCCCGACGCCGACGGAAATATCAGGGATTACATCGTGCAGGAAGCATCGGTAATGGAGCCTAAGCTTCAGGCGGAATTTCCGGACATGCGTGCTTACACCGGATGGCAGAAAGACCATCCTGAAAATACCATCCGTTTCAGTGTTACGCCTTCTACCGGAATCAGCGTCATGTATTTCGATAATTGGGAAGTGAGCTATCTGGATGCTTATACCAAAGATCTTTCGTCGTTTATCATTTACAAAAGAAAAGATCTGCCGAAAAATGACCGGCTTTTTGAATGCCATGTCGAGAGTGCGCTAGATCAACTGAAAAACAGCGGTTCTGCAAACAAAGCGCCATTGGTTTCGGACGGGCAGTTCAGGACGTACAGGCTGGCCCTCTCGGCTACCGGAGAATATACCGCTTTCCATGGCGGAACGATTTCCCAGGCGATGACAGCTATGGTCACCACCATGAACAGGGTAAACGGGATTTATGAAAAAACCATTTCGTCAACCATGGTGATGGTGGCGAACAACAGCCAGCTGATCTATGTTAATGCCGCTACCGATCCGTTTACTAATGGTGACCCGTCTGCAATGATTGATCAGAATCAACTGAATACCGATGCAGTAATAGGCTCCGGCAATTATGATATAGGACACGTGTTCGGGACCAACAGCGGTGGTCTTGCCGGTTTGGGCGTTATCTGCGAGCCGGATTATAAGGCTTTGGGAGTAACGGGGTCCGGCGCTCCGATAGGAGACCCTTTCGATATCGATTATGTAGCGCATGAAATCGGTCACCAGTTTGGTGCGAATCATACTTTCAGGGCCAATACAAGCTCATGTGCCGGAAATGCTAACAGCAGCACGGCTTACGAACCGGGAAGCGGAAGCACCATTATGGCCTATGCAGGAATCTGCGGTCCCAATAATAACGTGCAGAATAATAGCGATGCCTATTTTCATGCAGCAAGTGTAATTGAAATGTACAATGTATTACAGTCAACAGATTGTGCTGTAAAAACACCTATCAGCAATGGAGTGCCGACCGCAGATGCAGGACCGGATTACATTATTCCGAGAGGAACTGCCTTTGTACTGACCGGAACAGGAACTGATCCTAACGGAGACCCTTTAACTTATCTTTGGGAGCAGTATGACAATAACAACAATACACAACCCCCAACTGCTACCGCTACGGTAGGTCCGGTTTACCGATCAAGGATTCCGGTAACCTCGCCTTCAAGATATTTCCCTGTGCTGAGCTCTGTTGTAGCAAATAACCTGATTCCGAAATGGGAAGTAACACCAAGTGTGGCCAGAACCCTTAATTTTTCATTGCTTGTTAATGACAATAAAGCCGGTGGAAATCAGGCGGCAAGAGATGTAATGGTAGTGACGGTAACCGGCGACGGGCCATTCACCGTAACTTCACAGGCAACATCCGGGACCAGTTACGCCGGAAACACCAGCATTCCGGTAACCTGGAACGTGGCAGGAACGAATACGGGATCCATCAATACACAGAACGTAAGCATTATTTTATCCAAGGACGGCGGCCAGACTTTCAATACGGTATTGGCGGCCAGTGTTCCCAATAACGGATCGGCCAATGTGACACTGCCTAATGAAAACGTTGCTTCGGCAAGGATTATGGTAAAAGCGGTGAATAATATCTACTACGCCTTAAATACATCGGCCTTTTCCATTACCCAGAATGCATTATCAACTTCGGAAAATTCGGTAAAAAGTTTTTCCTTATATCCGAATCCGTCCCACGATGTCGTTACGATTCTGTTGAAAAATGCTTCACAGAAAGCAGATTACCAATTGTTTGATACTTCCGGCAGGCTTGTAAAAGGAGGAAGCTTTAAAGGGGAGACTAAAGTAAGCGTAAATGATCTGGTTAGTGGAAATTACCTGATTACGATTATTCTGGAAAACGGAGAGAAAATTACTGAAAAATTAATCGTTAAGAAATAAATTTCAGTCTAAATAAAAACAAAGGCAGCCGACTTCGGCTGCTTTTTTATGAATTATTAATTTAATGACGAATTTTCAATAGAGTCTGCCTTTATAAAAAAGATACTGACAATTGATGTTAAAGACCCAGCCAAGCAAACTTCCGGTATCCAACTTCCTTTCCATTCTTTTAACTTTTTTTTATTTATCGGAATTTCCGGTAAGGCTGTTCGGATCTCCGGCGGTAATGCTGATGCTGGTAGGAGTTACCAGCTGGATACCGTTTTGGTCCAGCTTTTCCTTGATCTTAAGGAATGCTTTACTTTTGAGAATACCCATATTTGCCCCGACCGCCATCCAGAATTTAACCTGTAATGTAAAAATACCTTGCTTAAGATCGGTAAAAATAACTTCGGATGCTTCCGGGCGGTCAATATCATTAAGTTCCTGAAGAATTTCGGACGCGATGACACGGGCTTTGTTGATATCCTGATCTGCCGGAATTTCAAAATTGAGAATGATTCTCCTTTGCGGCGATGCACTGATGTTGGAAAAAGGCGCATTAAAAATGACCTGATTCGGGATGTAAACTTTCTTCCCGTCATCACTGATGATTTTCGTAGTCAGGAAACCGATTTCCATCACAGTTCCTGAATTATTACCGATACTGATGTAATCCCCGATTTTAAATGCTTTGTCTATTCCGATCAGCATTCCGGAAAATATACTGGACACGAGGTCCTTCAGGGCAACCCCGGCAATAACCCCGGCTACCCCCAGACTTCCGATAAACTTCCAGAGAAACCCGCTGAATCCCATAATCTCCAGCGCAATAAACGTTCCCATGATCATAATCAGAAACCGGAAGACGCTGATGGTGGTGACCAGGGAACTTTCTCTCTTGCTTTTGGGAAAAAATTTATGGAAAAGCTTTACAGCAGCTTTACTCAGGTATTTACTGGTGATTAGAAATAAAGAAAATACCAGAATTCCGACCACAAGTTTGGGCGTAAGTTCCGCAAATTTCAAGTACCAGTTTTCCAAAACCCGGTACACTACATCAATATACCCAAGAGTGCCTTTCTCCATTTCAAAAAAATATTTAATTAAAGATATAATTTTTCAACAAAAATTTTGCCAGTTTCAAAAACTCTACTAAATTTGTAGACTAATAAGAACAAAATATTATGTCAATCAAACTAGGAGACACCGCACCCGATTTTCAGGCAGAAAGTTCTGCCGGAGATCTTAATTTTTACGATTATCTGGGAGATTCCTGGGGAATTTTATTTTCACATCCTGCAGATTACACGCCGGTCTGCACCACCGAGCTGGGCTATACTTCCAGGCTGAAAGAGGAATTCGATAAGAGAGGAACAAAAGTTATTGCCTTGAGCGTGGATGGAGTAGAGGATCATCAAAACTGGATCAAAGATATAAACGAAACCCAGGAGACGGATGTACAGTTCCCGATTATTGCAGACAAAGACAGAAAAATTTCTGAGCTGTATGATTTTATCCATCCGAATGCTTCGGCAACGGCAACCGTTCGTTCCCTGCTAATTATCGATCCTGAAAAGAAAGTAAGATTAATTATTACCTATCCCGCTTCAACAGGAAGGAACTTTAATGAAATACTAAGGGTCTTGGATTCCCTGCAGTTGGTAGACTCCCATAAAATTGCGACGCCGGTGAACTGGCAGGACGGTGATGACGTAATTGTTCCCCCTTCAGTTTCTACGGAAGAAGCAAGAAGAATCTTCCCTAAAGGAGTAACCGAAATAAAGCCGTATCTGAGATATACGCCCCAACCCAATACATGATTTATTTGATTTTTTATAGTTTAGTTTTAATTTGTACGAAAATCGTCCCGGAAATTTCTTCCCGGGACGATTTCATTGTTAAGTATATAGTGAGTGTGAAGTGATTGCTTCTCTTATTTTACATCGTTGATAACGTCTCTCCCTTTTGAAGTCGGAATGAAGATGCTGAAACCAACATTGAAAGTGATATTCGAGTTAAGACCTTCGCTTCCGAATCCTGCCTGCCCTTGGTATTTTACTAATCCTTCTACCCCGATATTAGGTGTAATGAAATAAGAATATCCAGGACCTACACCGAAATCAAGACCGCTGGTAGAAATTCCGTTTTCAACAGAAGCTCCTCCAACCCCTAAATTTCCTTCGAAGAACCAACGTCCATGATTTAATAAGTTGTCAACTCCTTTTTCTCCAGGAGACAAATAGTAACGTCCTAAACCTCCTACAGCATAATCAAATCTTGTAGGACTTCCGTTTGTTACTTTGCTGAATCCAAGATTTACATATCCACCGACAGCTACGTTGTCTTCAATAAAGTAGGCTGCTTTTGGCTGTAATGCGATGTTGTATCCACCACCTGTATTTAATCCGAAATTACTTGATAAAATACTGCTTCCTACCATCCAGTTTCCTCTTTGGATCTGTGCATTTGCAGTTGTAGCCAAACCTGCTACTGCTAGTATTCCTGATAAAATTAGCTTTTTCATAATTTATTATTTTAATGTTTAATGCTTATCATTTGTGCTTTCAGAAAAACAATAAATGTGCCAGACTAATCCTTAGGTGATGAATTAAAAATAATTAAAAATAATTTAAACCTTTATTTCTAAAAGTAAAGTTTCTTTTATTGACGGGCATTTACACGAGCAAGAGGATCACGGCAACCACGAGCCCGGCAGCCGTAAAAATCATTCCGCGCTTAAACGCTTTTGTTTTGGGATTGAACATCCAGAAACTGGAAATCACAAAAAAGAATAGTGAAATCCCGAAAAATGTATTAAGTGGCGAAAGTGTTTCCTTCGACTGCGATTTGTGGAGCTTGGTCATCTTATCCAGCACGAAAGGCAACTCTTTTTTTGAGTATTTTGCCTGTCCGGTTGCTTGATCATAAGTTCCCTGCCTGAATTTTAAAACACTGCCTTCCGTTTTCTCTACTTCCAGATTCTTGATTTTTAATTCTTTTCCAAGCGCTTTTTCATCCAGGTTTTTTTCAATTACCTTATCGTACTTCTTTTCTTTTTTCAGGAAATCCGTATCCCGGTATACCAGCAAAACCCCGCTTACTGCATATACCGCCATAATCCCGGCCAGAAAATATCCCAGGTAACGATGGGTAACCCTCATAAAACTTCTTGTATCTTTGATCTTATCCATATCTAATTGTTTGTTTTTAAAGTTCAAAAGTGGAAACTGCAAAAATGCAATTCCCACTTTAATTGAAGAAATTATTCTTATTTATTTTTACAGCCTGTACGTCAGTGTGAAGTAATAGTTTCGCGGAGTAATCGGATTCACAGAATAATTTTCATGAACATTGTAGTTGATCACGTCGAAAAGGTTTCCGACTCTTCCTTGGATCATGAATTTTTTCCATTCATAGCCAAGACTCAGATCTACCGTTGTAAAGCCATTAACATCAATCATTCTTGTTGCCTGTTTCTGACCTTTTACATCATTCCATCCGGCTTTTCGATCACCCGTATAAAATGCTGTGGCACCAATTTTAAACCCTTTGGCAAATTCTGTAAATGTATAAAACACCGATGCATTGGCGGTAAGAGCCGGAGTCCTTACCAATCTCTGGTTTTCGATAAATCCATTGGCTGGTGTGTCAGTATATATGGTTTTATTATAAGAAATCCCTCCGATTAACGATAAATTTTTTGTTGGATTTCCCGTAATATCCAATTCCAGACCCGTACTTTTCACACTTCCCGCGTATACTCTATAAAGTGCAACAACTCCTGTTTGCAGATAAGGCGCCGTATAAGTATCCCTGTTAATGATATGATATGCTGACAGGTTTATACCAAGTGCATTATTCCATAGATTTTTTTTAACACCAACTTCATATTGATCTACTGTAGAGGCCTTCAATGTATTTCCTGCTTCATCAAATCCAGTATTTGGTGCAAATGAATTTGTGTATGTTGCAAAAACTGATAAATTTTCATTAGGATTATAAATTAATCCCACTTTTGGAGAAAGAGCCGTTTCTTTATTACCGCTATTTGGGGTTGGCGTTTCCAGATCCGTTGCAAAATTCTTAACCTTTGTATCTTCATTCTGGATGCTGGACCATCTAAGACCTGCCAAAACTTTGAATTGTTTTGTAATACTTATTAAATCTTGTGCATAGAAACCATATCGCTTGATATCAATTCTGTTTCTTGAAGTTCTAGTAGTGGCAGGCATGGGACCTTCATTCGTCCAGGAAGAAGGATTATTTAAATACAGAACCACAGGTGTATTGGCATCAATTTTATAGGCATAGGTGTCTGCCTGTCCATAATCACCATCAGTACCTAACAAAACCTTATGATTGACACTTCCGGTATTGAACTCACCATTTACATTAATCTGTAGAGAAGTATAATTTTGTTCGTTATAGTTTCTACCTAATGTCCTGCTCCAGCTAGGATTAAAATTATTTTTTGATGAATCAAAAGCCCACTGTACACGTTCTGTGGAAAAATAATCTTTGGTATAATTCTGATAAGATGCTACTGCATTTAAAGACCACTGTTTACTGAACTGATGGTTTAGTATTACATCTGTTGTAGCCTGTTGATTAGTCTGGTATTGCCAGTTTGTACCGAGAAATTGATTTCTACTGATTTCGGTTGCTAATCTTGACACACCGGTTGCATTGTCTGTAACGCTTCCAATTCCGAAATCAGGTGTGAATGTCTGGTACAGATAATCTCCTTCGACAATGATTTGAGTATCATCACTGATATTAAAAGCAAAAGATGGATTAAAATAATTTTTTTTGGACTCCACTAGATCTCTGAAACTTTCAGCATATTCGTAAGCACCATTTACTCTAAAGGCAACATTTTTTGATAATGGACCATAAATATCTATCGTTGGCTTGTATGAATTCCAGCTTCCGGCACTGAAACCTGCCATTCCTCCAAATTCAAATCTCGGCTTTTTTGTGATGAGGTTAACGATGCCTCCCGGACCAACATTTCCGTACAACATAGCATTGGAACCTTTTAAAACCTCAACTCTCTCAAGTCCCGTAACCTCTGGAAAAACACCACTATTTACTCGTGCTCCGTTTTTAAAGATGTTATCGTTTCCAAAAGTAAAACCACGTCCTCCAAAGCTGTCCTGAGATCCGCCTCTTGCTGATGTTAAATAAATCCCGTTTACATTTTTAATTACGTCGCTCAGCTGCTTTGCCTGTTGCTGCTCGATAATTTCATGCGTTACGATGGCAATGGGCTGCGGCGTTTCCATTACCGTCAGATTAGATTTGGTAGACATGGGCCTTGCTTTATTCGGATTACCCGTTTTGTGAAGGTTGACGTCTTCGATCGTTTGAATCCGTACGGTATCCGCTTCGGTATTTTTCATTTGTGCACTTAAGGATATGGCTGAAAATAATAATCCTAAAGTTACCAGCTGCTGTTTCATGTGAAGTTTATTATTTAGAAGTGTTTTAAATAAGCCGCAAATGTATACTTTATTTAGATTTGTTCAAAATAAAAATAATGATTTTTATCAGTTGATCTTGGACAGCCGGAATATAATTTCCAGGAATAATAATTTTATAAATATATTTGTTAAAAACAGACATATGCAATTAGTAAAAGTTGGGCTTTGTGCCTTCGGGATGAGCGGAAAAGTCTTCCATGCCCCGTTCCTGAAAGAACATCCCGGATTTTCTTTATCGGCCATTGTGGAAAGAAGCAGGGAAGATTCGCGGGAAAAGTATCCTGATGCTACCATTTACCGTTCGGTAGAAGAGATGCTGCAAAATGCGGATATTGAACTGGTGGTGGTTAATACGCCCGTACAGACCCATTTCGAATATGTAAAAAAAGCTTTGGAAGCAGGAAAAAATGTTGTGGTAGAAAAACCTTTTACTGTAAATGTGACGGAAGCCGAGCAACTGGTCCAATTAGCCGAGGAAAAAGGCCTTTTCCTGAGTGTTTATCAAAACCGGAGGTTTGACCGTGATTACCTTCAGGTACAGAAGATCATCAGTGAAAGAAAACTGGGTACTGTGAAAGAAGCCGAGATCCGTTTCGACAGGTTCCGTACCGGGCCAGGAGGCAAAGAACATAAAGAAAATCCGGAAGCAACCGGTTCGGGATCTCTGCACGACTTAGGGGCTCATCTCATAGATCAGGCAGTCCAGTATTTCGGGTTTCCTGAAAAGCTTTTTGCCGATGTGTTTTCGATGAAAGGAAAAGAGTACGCCAATGATTATTTTGAAGTTGTTTTATTTTATCCGAATGATTTAAGGGTAAGGCTGAAATCTTCCGTATTTACCAAAGAGGCCCACTATGCCTATGCGATCCATGGGGAAAAAGGCAGCTTTTTACAGGAAAGATCCGATGACCAGGAAAATGAACTGGTAGCAGGTGCCATTCCGAAATACGGTGAAGACTGGACACAGCCTTTAAAAGAAGCCGACGGAATCCTGAATTTTTTAAATGAAAATAAAGAAACCGAAAGAATACTGACTTCCAGCGAACCAGGTAATTACATGAATTACTACCAGCAGGTTTACGAATTTATCGTTTTCGGTTATGCCTTGCCGTCACCTGCAGAAGAGATCATCCGGAATATGAAGATCATCGATGCTGCATTGGAAAGTGCCGCCGCGGAAAGGGTGGTTTACCTGTAGAATTTGAGAGTATTAGTGCTGGATGGTGTGAGTGCTGTAGAGGAATAGAATTTGTTTAAAATGAATATTAGCCGTAAACTCTCATACCCTCTTACTCTACAACCCTCAAACGCCCCCCCGACGCTCCAACCCAGTTACGCTTCTCCCAGCATTTCCTGAAGTTCCAGCCAGCGCATTTCGTGGTTTTCCAATTTGCCGGAAATATGTTCCAGGTCGGCGGAAAGCTTTGAAATTTTTTCATAATCACCTTCATTATTCAGCTGATCCAGGATTTTTGCCCGCTGTTCTTCCAGTTCGGGTATTTCTTTTTCAATGGTTTCCAGTTCGCGCTGTTCCTTGAAGGAAAGCCTTTTCTTTTTGGAACTGTTCTGAGTATTTGAAATCTGAACCGTTTCTTTTACAGGTTCCGGTTTTGATGCAGCCGATTTTTCCAATGCGTCCTCCTTGCTTTTCGCTTCACGGTATTCCGAGAAATTGCCGGTAAAATCCCGGATCTTTCCTTCGCCCTCAAAGGCCAGGATATGATCCACGATCCGGTCCATGAAATAACGGTCGTGGGAAACAATAATCAGTGAACCCTGGAACTGCTGAAGGAAATTTTCCAGCACCGTTAAAGTCGGAAGGTCAAGATCATTCGTAGGTTCATCGAAAATCAGGAAGTTTGGATTCTGATACAGGATATACATGAGGTGCAGCCTTCTTTTTTCTCCACCGGACAGTTTGGAAATAGGAGAGTACTGCGTCTGGTCGTCGAATAAAAACAGTCTCAGGAACTGGGATGCGGAAAGGCTTTTTCCGTTGGCCAGAGGATAATATTCCGCTACTTCTTTAATAAAATCAATAACTCTTTCGTTTTCTTTATATGTAAGCCCTTTCTGGGAGAAATATCCGAAATGGATGGTTTCGCCGGTTTCAATTTCCCCGTGGTCGGCTTTCTCCAATCCCTGGATAATATTCAGCAGGGTAGATTTTCCGGCCCCGTTCTTTCCGACGATTCCTACTTTTTCGCCGCGCTGAAACTGATAGCTGAAGTCTTTCAGCAAAAGCTTGCTTCCGAAACTTTTATCGATATGGTGAAGCCCAAGGATTTTACTTCCCAGTCTTTTCATTTCGAAATCCAGTTCCAGGCCTTGTTTCCGGGTATCGGTTTTGGCCACTTTTTCCGTATCGTAGAAAGCATCGATTCTCGATTTGGATTTTGTGGTCCTCGCTTTCGGCTGTCTGCGCATCCATTCCAGTTCTTTCCGGTAAAGGTTGTTGGCTTTATCGATGGTGGCATTGAGGTTATCCTCACGGATCATTTTATTTTCCAGATAGGTCGCATAAGACCCGTTATGCATATAGAGGTTTCTGTCTTCCATTTCCCAGATCGTATCACAGACGCTGTCCAGGAAATACCGGTCGTGGGTTACCAGCAGCAGGGTAATTTTGGCTTTGCTTAAATAATTTTCCAGCCATTCCACCATTTCCACGTCAAGGTGGTTGGTCGGTTCATCCATAATCAGCAGGGTATGCCGGTGTTCTGCCCGGGTTTCTGTAAGCAGCTTGGCCAGGGCAACCCTTTTGATCTGCCCACCCGAGAGGGTACCCATTTTTGCTTCAAGATCCGTGATTTTAAGCTGGGAAAGGATCTGCTTCATTTCGTTCTCCAGGTCCCAGGCTTTATGGGCTTCCATATCCAGCAATGCTTTTTCAATAAAATCGTTGTCGGTGGAGTGAAGGGACTTATGGTAATTCTTCAGGGCCATGATCGGTGCCGAATCCAGCGTCATCATGAATTCATCAATGGTAAGATCCGGGTTAAAATCGATTTCCTGATCAAACAAAACCACCTGGATGTCTTTGTTGATGTTTACCGTTCCGCTGTCGGCAATCTCTTTACCCATAAGGATTTTCAGCAGGGTAGATTTTCCGCTTCCGTTTTTGGCAACAATAGCAATTTTATCACCTTCATTGACGTGGCAGGTAATATTTTCAAACAAAACTTTGATGCCGTAAGATTTGGTAAGGTTTTCAACGGAAACGTAATTCATGGGAAACTGATGGTTTGGTTTATAACTTCAACTGAGCCGCAAAAGTACGAAAATGTAACAAGAAAAAACGGCGGTCGTCATCTTCAACGGATTAATTTCTTATAACGGATGAATCATCAATAGATGAATATCTGATATTTTCGATTGAGGGCTAAAAATTAATTTTAATGGTTTAAAAGATAAAGTTAATTTTGTGCAGCTTTTATGTCATATCATCTAAAAATTTACACTTCGGCTTCCGGCCTTCCTGAAAGTTGGGAGATGGTGATCGGAGATCATAACATCATGCTTTCCACAGCGTATTTCCGTGTTCTTGAAACTTCAAAACCGCAGAATATGACCTGTTTTTTTGTGGGATTTTTTGAAGATGAACATTTGGTCGGCGGCGCATTGTTTCAATACCTTGATTTTATCCGGCATAAGACTTTCCAGAAGGATGAGGTGTGGTGCAGCATCAGGAGTTTTGCCGCAAGGAAGTTCAGCAAAGATGTCATGATTTTAGGGAACAATATGCTGACAGGGCAGAACGGATTTTATTTCGATCCGAAAAAAATCGGTACAGAGCATATGGTTTCGTTGCTGGATAAAGCGGTGCGTAAAATGCAGAAAGAGGTCAGGAAAACTTCACTTATTATTTACAAGGATTACCGGTCGGAATTCTTCTCATTTTTCCAGAACGGCACACACCGGAATTACTTTAAATTTTCAGTCCAGCCGACGATGATCCTTAAAGTCCGTGACAACTGGAGGACGTTTGAAGATTACCTCAATGATTTTTCTACCAAATACAGGACCCGGGCAAAGACTGCACGGAAAAAATTGGAGGGGGTTGAAAAGCGGGAATTAAGGCATGAAGAAATTTGCAGGTACCGGATGAAGATGAATAGGCTATACCACAATGTCGCTGAAAATGCGCCTTTTAACACTTTTTTCCTGGAAGAAAACCATTTTCAAAGCATGAAAGAACATTTAGGAATCAATTTTAAAGTGTTCGGATATTTTTCAGATCATGAGCTGATCGGCTTTTATACGTTAATTCTGAACAATGATGATATTGATACTTATTTTTTAGGCTATGATAAAGAAATCCAGAAAGAAAAGCAGATTTACCTGAATATGCTTCTGGACATGGCGGGATTTGCCATTGGTCATCGGTTCAAAAGAATTATTTTCGGAAGAACGGCCCTTGAGATCAAGTCGACCATCGGTGCGGAGCCGGTCAAAATCTTCGGGCTAATCAGACATACTTATTCCGTCATTAATCCGTTTATGAAAAATATTTTTGACTCCCTTTCTCCCAAAACGGAATGGATACAGAGAAATCCTTTTAAAATCGATTTATCTCTTCACTCAGATGCGAAAAAAGCGGATTAATCAATTGTCAGGCTTTTTAAAGACCACAAGTTTCCGTTGTAAATATCCAGATCTACTTTGGTATTGATTCCATGCACGATTCCGTTTTCCGTGAATTGCCAGAAATCCCAGTGGCCGTCCGGAGAAGGAGCCGGGACATCATTGTAATTGGCCAGCCAAAGCGGATAATCATCAAATTCACCCTTCAGGAAATCCTTATAATAATGATAATAGGTATAAATAATCGGTTTTTCACCATAAGTTTCTTCCACGATCCTGCACCAGACCTTCAAATCTTCGATCAGTTTTTTGTTGGTTTTGCGTTTCGGGATTTTTTCAATATCTAAAATCGGCGGCAGGTCTCCGCTTTCAAGCTTTACATTTTCGAGGAAATTATTGGCCTGGATCACCGGATCTTCATCGGCCCTGTAAAAATGATAAGCCCCGCGGATCATCTTCTGTTTTTTGGCCTGTTCCCAGAACTCATCGAAATGTTTATCGGCATTCCGGTTTCCCATTGTCGCGCGCATCACCACAAATTCCAGCGGGATGGTTTTGTTCCCGATGGTAAGGCTGTCCCATTTGATGTCTTCTTTATTCTGGTAATGCGAAACATCGAATCCGTAGGTTTTATCCAGATTGTCAGAAAGGATTTTCTGGATCCTCAGCGTTTCGGCTTCGCTGTTGTGGAGTTTTTTATGGATGAATTTATTGAAGTACAGCGCATAGTAGTAACTAACCGACTGCTTCAGGTAGAAACCCGTTCCCGCCAGGGCAATGATCAGGATGGCCAACAGGACTTTGCGGCGGAAAAAGTAATTCCTCCGTCTTTTGCCGTGAATCTTTTTGGCGGTTTTTTTGCTATACTTTGCAGGTGACATAAAGTTCTTGCAAAACTAACTTTTTTCACTTCTAAATGCTAAATAAAATCAGTAAATTTGTGTACTATGGAAACACGCGAAAAGATCATCATTATCGGAGGTGGTTTTGCGGGGCTGCAACTTGCAAAAACATTGAATAACAGAAACAAAAAGGTAATGGTTTTAGACAGGGTCAACCATCATATGTTTCAGCCTCTTTTTTATCAGGTAGCGTGCGGAAGGATCGAGCCTTCCAATATTTCCTTCCCTTTCAGAAAAATTTTCCAGCGTTCCAGAAATACCCAGTTCCGCCTGACGGAAGTAAAAGAAATCGATACTGCCAACAACCGGGTGATTACTGATGAGGCGGAGTTCAGCTATGATAAGCTGGTTATCGCCACAGGTTGCAAAACCAACTTTTTCGGAAACAAAGACCTTGCAGGCAAAGCTTTCGGAATGAAAAATACCCAGGAAGCCATCGGCATCCGGAACCACATTCTGATGACCTTTGAAAAGCTGATCCTTGAGAAAAGCCGGAGCGACGACGGAAACTGGAATATCGTAATCGTCGGAAGCGGCCCGACCGGTGTGGAACTGGCAGGCGCGTTTGCCGAAATGAAGAAAGAAATTCTCCCGAGGGATTATCCTTATATGAATTTCGATCATCTTCAGATTATTCTGGTCAGCTCTACGGAAAAGCCCCTTGCGGTTATGAGCACTGAAGCACAGGAAAAATCCGAGGCATACCTGAAAGACCTGGGCGTCAAATTCCTGAGTCAGGAATATGTAACGGAATACGACGGGGACAAGGTATACATGAAAAGCGGGAAAACCATTCCTTCCAATAACGTGATCTGGGCAGCCGGGGTTACAGGAAATGTAATTGGCGGTTTTCCGGAAGAACATCTGATCAGAAACCGGTACATTACCGACCGGTATAATAAAATAAAAGGCTACGATAATATTTTTGCCATCGGCGATATTGCCTATATGGAAACCCCGAAATATCCTCAGGGCCATCCGCAGGTAGCCAATGTAGCCATTAATCAGGCAAGAAATTTAGGTAAAAACCTGTTGAAAAAAAATCCAGACCAATGGGTGGAGTTTGAATATGAAGACAAAGGCTCTCTGGCAACCATCGGGAAACACAGGGCTGTCGTCGATCTGCCGTTCATTAAATTCCAGGGATTTCTGGCCTGGTTTTTCTGGATGTTCCTGCATCTGATGCTGATCCTGAGCGTTAGAAACAAGCTTGCCGTATTCTTCAACTGGATGTGGAGCTATTTCAACAAGGATTCTTCTTTAAGATTAATTATTTCGCCGAACAAGAAAAACGAAACTTTACAATGAGAATTGATATTATAAGCGTACTTCCCGAGCTGATGGAAAGTCCGTTCAAAACTTCTATTTTACGAAGAGCAATGGATAAAGGACTGGCAGAAGTACATTTTCATCATCTGAGAGACTGGGCGATCAACAAGCACCGCCAGATCGATGATGAGCCTTACGGCGGCGGAGCCGGAATGGTAATGATGGTGGAACCTCTGGACCAATGCATTTCGGAGCTGAAATCCCAGAGGGATTATGATGAGGTGATTTACCTTACCCCGGATGGCGTTACCCTGAACCAGAAAATTGCAAACACTTTATCGATCCGGCAAAACCTGATTTTTCTGTGCGGCCATTACAAAGGGATTGACCAGAGGGTGAGGGACCTGCATATTACGAAGGAAATTTCTATCGGCGATTACGTGCTGACGGGCGGCGAGCTGGCAGCCTGTGTGCTGGCGGATTCCGTGATCCGTCTGCTTCCCGGCGTATTGAACGACGAGCAGAGTGCCCTGACTGACAGCTTCCAGGATGATTTGTTGTCGCCTCCGATCTACACCCGTCCTGAAGTGTATAAAGGTTTGGAAGTCCCTAAGATTCTTCTCAGTGGAAATTTTGCCAAAATCGAAGAATGGCGTCATGATGAAGCTGTGAGGATCACCAGGGAAAAACGTCCGGATCTTTTACAGGAATAATCTTTAATCTTATTTACATTATTTTCGGAATGTTGGTTGAAAACATCTGCAGGAATGCCTGTAGCATTTTCTTAAAGTAACACAAACTGTGTTTTATTCTTTTATTTGCTGTTTATTGGGCTGTCATTTTTAATAATTCCGGTTAAAATTATTCAATTGCAGTAAGATTCATATAATTTACTATATTTATACGGCGAAAAGGTGTAAGATTTTAAGCAAATTATTTATTATATATTTAAATAAAATAATAAATTTACACTTTCGATTAATTGTCAGTGAAAAATTCCAGAAAACGTGCTGATGGAGCTATTCAGTTTTTACAACGTTGAAAATTTATTTCTGCCCGATCCCCAACCGGTCCATAAGCTGGATCCTACCATATCCGGGCTCAGAAACTGGGATGAGCGAAAATATAAGAATAAGCTTTTTAAAATAGGCCATGTTTTTGAGCTCATCCGGGAAGAAAACGGCATATTGCCTTTCATAATCGGTCTGTCTGAAGTGTCCGGCAGGAAAGTGCTGGAGGATCTTGTGCAGACGGATCCCTTTAATGCCAGCTACGGAATCGTCCATTATAATTCTATGGATGAAAGGAAGGTGGATGTGGCCTTATTGTATGACAAAAACAAAATAGAAGTGGTGGATTCGGAAGCCATTACTTTCTTTTTTGAAATAACTGATAAAAACCGTGGAAGCTACGATACAACTAGAGATGTGTTGTATTCTAAAATGAAATATAAAAAAGAGATTTTGCATGTTTTTGTGGCTCATCTTCCTTCGAAACGCGAGAAAGATATAAACAAACCGAAACGAGACTTTATATTGAACGAGATCCGCACACGGATTCTGAATATGGTGGATAAAGCTGAAGAAAATATCATTTTGTGCGGTGATTTTAACGAAAACCCGGATGATGAAAGTTTACGGAAGATGCTATATGATGATGCAAAGGCGAAGGTAATGGAAAACCCTTTTGAGCATCTGTTTTCTAAAGGAAATTATTCCACCTTTCATTATAAATCCGGACTGCTCTTCGATCAGATTATGTTGTCGGAATCATTCTTTTCCAAAGACAGCAGCCTGGTGTTTGAGCATGCGGAAGTGTTCCGGTCTGAAAAGATAAGGAGCCGTGACAGAAAACTCCAGGGCCGGCCTTTCAGAACGTATGCGGGCACAAGGTATCTCGGAGGTTACAGCGATCATTTTCCGGTGTTCATAAGATTTAGAACAAATAAATAAACGTAAAAACATAAATATAGAAAAAATGAAAAATTCAAAAAACACCAGTTATCAGCTGGATTCCATCGACAAAGAAATTATTTACATGCTGATGGATAATGCCAAGTCTTCCTTGTCCAACATTTCAAAAAACGTCGGAATTTCAACGACGGCGGTTCATCAGCGGATCAAAAAGCTTGAACAGGCAGGGGTTATTGAAACGTCAATCTCTTTTTTAAATCCTAAAAAAATAGGGTATAAGGTGATTTCGTATATCGGGGTATTTCTGGACTTGCCCAGCCATTATCCGGATATGGTAAAATCTTTAAAAGACATTAATGAAGTGGTGGAAGCCCATTATACAACGGGAAATTATACCATATTCCTGAAGGTAATCTGTAAAGACAACGACCACCTGATGCAGATTCTAAGCAAGCTTCAGCAGCTGAAGGGGGTAATAAGAACGGAAACTTTCATATCTTTGGAACAGGGAATTTACAGACAACTGAAAGTATAACACATTATGAACATTGCGCAATATTTGGATTCAACATATCTGAAAACGCCTGCACAGTCGGGCCTGTCGGAAGAAGAAACCTTGCAGAAAGATAAAGAACTGGCTCAGGAAGCGATTGATAACGGAATTCTTGCCGTAATGATCCGACCTGATTATGTGGCCGAAATTAAAAAATATATCAGGGATAGGCATTCGGAGGTTGCAGTGGGAACAGTGATCGGTTTTCATGAAGGAACCTATTCCACGGAAGAAAAACTCGCAGAAGCTGAAAAAGCCATTGCCGACGGAGCAGACGAACTGGATTTTGTTGTTAATTATAACGCTTATCTGAAAGGCGATCTGGATCTGGTAAAACAGGAATTTGTAAAAGGTACCGCTTTGTGCCTTCAGCATGATAAAGTCGCAAAATGGATTATTGAAATTGCCGCCTTAACGGACGACCAGATTGCTGATATCACCAGGCACATTTCCGGGTGGGCTGAAGAAAATTTCGATGAAAACCAACTGTCCGGAATATTTGTAAAATCATCAACCGGCTTTTATGAGACGGAAAACGGTAAACCCAACGGTGCCACTTTTGAAGGCATCCGGATTATGCTCGATAATGCCGGTAAGCTTCCTGTAAAAGCGGCAGGAGGAGTAAGAACTCCGGAAGATGCCGAAAAGATGATCGGCCTCGGTGTCAAGAGAATCGGAACTTCGTCTGCCCTGGCTTTAATCAAAGATCAGTCATCGGAAGGAGGCTATTAAAATTATATAATTATTCATAAAAAAATAAAACCATCAACTATTTGATGGTTTTATTTTTCAGGCCTGCTGTGCCAGATATTGGGTGTAAAATTCCTGCGTTTCTTTGATCAGGGCATCCATTTCTTCCAGAGTGAAGACTTCCAGGAATTTCTTTCTGAAATCCTTAAAATGCGGAACCCCGCGGAAATAATTGCTGTAATGCTGTCTCATTTCTACCAGTCCCAGTCTTTCCCCTTTCCATTCTGCGCTCCATTCTGCGTGCTGACGGACGGCTAACAGTCGGTCTTCGATAGCAGGAGCCGGCAGATGTTCTCCGGTTTCAAAGAAATGTTTGATCTCGTTGAAAATCCACGGATAACCGATGGCCGCACGGCCGATCATAATGCCGTCACAGGCATATTTCTGTTTATATTCCAACGCTTTTTCCGGAGAATCGATATCCCCGTTTCCAAAAATCGGAATTTCGATGTTTGGATTTTGCTTAATTCTTGAAATATGATTCCAGTCTGCTTCTCCTTTGTACATCTGGGCACGGGTTCTTGCATGGATGGTCAGTGCCTTGATTCCTGTTTCCTGAAGACGCTCGGCTACCTCGTCGATATTGATGGAATTGCTGTCCCAGCCCAGACGTGTTTTTACCGTTACCGGAAGGCTGGTGGAACGTACAACGGCTTTGGTAAGACGAACCATTAAATCGATATCTTTCAGGACCCCTGCACCGGCACCTTTACAGACTACCTTTTTCACCGGACATCCGAAGTTGATATCTACCAGATCGGGATTTACGGTCTCGACAATCCTCGCCGACATGGCCATGGCTTCTTCATCCCCTCCGAAAATCTGAATGCCTACGGGTCTTTCATAATCAAAAATATCCAGCTTCTTTCTGCTTTTTATCGCATCACGGATAAGCCCTTCGGAAGAGATAAATTCAGAATACATCAGGTCTGCACCGTGCATCTTGCATAATCTCCTGAACGGCGGGTCACTTACATCCTCCATCGGTGCAAGCAAAAGCGGAAATTCCGGCAGTTCTATGTTGCCAATTTTTATCATGGTGCAAATTTACAAAATTATAATGATTGTAAAGAAAGCCTTCTGAATAAGGGATTGCAGAAGTTTAAGTGTAATTTTTATATTTTATTATTTTAAATGATTGTTGTTTTTGTTTAAATTATTTTTCATTAATTGACTATTTTGTTGTGTAATATGTATTATATTAACTATATTTATAAAACTAAATATTAATTAATTTATGAGAAAAATTCTATTTTGTTTAATGACAACAGTGGCTGCTGCCCATTTCAGTGCACAGATCAGCCTTACCGCGACCGCAGGTACAACGACAGGAACTTATACCACATTAAAAGATGCATTCGATGCTATTAATGGAGGGCTACATCAGGGAGCAATTACGATTAATGTAACAGCCAGCACAACAGAAACAGCTTCTGCCGTTCTGAATGCCAGCGGTGCAGGAAACGGCAATTATACTTCTGTACTAATTAAACCGGCTGCCGGAGTGAACGCTACGATTTCAAGCGCGGATACGGTAGCCACCATAAAACTTAACGGAGCAGATAATGTGACTATTGAAGGAAGTAATAACGGCTCTTCTTCCAGAAACCTTACTATTACCAATACCTATACAACAGGAGGAAGTCCGGTAATCATATGGGTTGCGAGTACAACAACCGATGGGGCTTTAAATGCCACTGTAAGAAATACAAATATCTACGGTTCCAATTCCTCCGGTACAATTGTCGGAATTATTGTTTCCGGTTCTACTCTGGGAACTGCCGCTGAATTTTCCAATAATAATTTCACCAGCATCAATAACTCATTCAACAAAGCACAGAATGCCATCTTTGCTGTTGGAAATGCCACCAATACGGATACCGGATTCATGATTAAAAATAATGTAATCGGATCTGCGGTAGCCACAGATAAAATGGGATACCGTGGACTTGCCGTACAGAATGCCAAAAATTTTGAAATCAGCGGAAACGTTATTGCAGGAGTAACTATTGGTTCGACTTCGACCGCAGCCGGAATTCTGGTTGGAGCGGCTGCTACAAACGGTTTGATTTTTAATAATAAAATATCGGATATTTCCAACACGAATGCATCAGGATATGGTGCTGCCGGATTATACTTAAGTTGTTCGGGAGCAGCATCGAATATGCTGGTATACAATAATACCATCAACGGTGTATCCGGATATGGATATGCTTTAAGCGGTGGTGCTGCTGATAATGGTAATGGAATTATCGTAGTTTCCGGAGGAGGATATAAAATTTATTATAATACTGTGGTCATGGATGTAAACCAGACTGCTGCCGGAAGGCCTTCCGCATTTAATGTGACGAGTACCGTGACTACCGCCGGAGCTATTGATCTGAGAAATAATATTTTTGTCAATAAGCAAACACAAAGCGGGGATCGTTATACGGTTTATTCCGGTGCTGCCAATACGGTTTTCTCCAACATCAACTATAACGATTACTTTTCCACCGGGACGAACCTAGGATATATTGGCTCCGCAAGAGCAACATTAGCCGATGTTCAGGCAGGCTTCGGAGGAAATGTTAACTCGATTAATGTTTCGCCGGTTTTTGTTTCTGCATCTAATTTTCGTTTAGCAACTTCAGGCAATACTGCGCTGGATAATAAAGGTACTTTTTTGGCAGATGTTACGGTAGATGCCGATGGAGTAACAAGAAACGCCACTACGCCGGATTTGGGCAGCTACGAATTTACTACTGCTGTACTGGCCGTTCAGGATGTTAATACCAAAACCAAATTGAATTATTATCCTAATCCGGTAGTCGACTTTATTACTGTCAGTCATGATACAAAGATCAAAAATGTGGAAGTATACGGAGTTGCAGGACAAAGATTAATCTATTCGGACATCAATGCTGAAAAAGGATCAGTAGATATGCGGAGTCTTCCTTCCGGGGTTTATATCCTGAAAGTAAATACCGAAAAGGATTCGCAATCCCTGAAAATTATGAAAAAATAATAATGAAAATAAATTACTCTAAAAACCCCGGTAAATCCGGGGTTTTTGATTTGATGTTTAAATATTTGTATTTTAAAAACTCGCTTTCACCTGCATGCTCCCAATATGGATGGTCCGTTCTCCCGAATTCCTGCCTTCGTAGTTTAAGTTGAGTTGAAGGAAGGAATTGATGGCTTGCTGGATAAATACACTCCACACCTGGTTTTTTCCCGGCTTTAGCCCGTCCAGCATCTGGTTGCCGACAATGCTGAAATTGTTTCCGGTGAAATCGTTATTGATGAAAGAAAAGTTTCCTCTGATGGATGTTTTCCTGCGTTCCCACTGGATGGTTCCCGTAACATCGAAGGCTTTCAGGAATTCTTCTCCGTCCACGCGCTTCTTCTGTCGGAATGCGGAAGAGAGTTCAGCCTGGATGGCATCGGTGAATTTATAGGTCGCTTTCGGCTTGGTCTCAAAATTATTCAAACGGTAATCCCTTGTCGCAAACAGTTGGGACGAGTTCTGAAGATCGTGAACCGAATTTTCCCAGTCGATCCTGAATTCTTTGTTAAACCAATATCCGATGTTCAGGAAATGAGACGTCTGTTCCCGTTCTTCATTGCTGAAATTGGCATTGATGAGGTTGTCATTGGAAATAAAACGGTAGTTCCCGTTCCAGCCGGATTTATCGGTCGGGCTGAACTGTACGGATGCCAGGATATTCTGGTTTTTCAGGATCTGGTCCTCATTTTTTTCAAACGGATTCAATACCAGAACTTTATCTCTTTTATAAAAAGAGTTTTGGGAATTCAGGGAAATATTGAAATTCCAGCGTTTTAAAAATTTATTTTCAGAATTAAAGACAATCGACGGATTCACAAATAAAGCCAGCTGGATTTTATTTTTGTTGGAAGGAATATACCGTACGGAATTGGTGTAAATCCTGATGTATTGCGCCAGATCCGAATATTCGGCAATCTCGAATTCATCAAGCTGCTGAACCCCGTCGCCGTTATAATCCGTCCATTTATAAATTCCCTGTCCGTCCGTTACTTTGATATACTGGAATTCCCTTTGGGCTTCCTGTCCGTTTCCAAGCTCATAGAAAGCCTGCAGACGCATTCCGTTTCTGAAGAGCTGCTGGTTGTAAAGGATGTTTCCTACCACGAAATCATTATTTCTCGACATATCGACGTCCTGGTTCTGGTAGAAGAACTTTCTGTAGTGAAGCAGGGCATTTAAGGTCGTTTTCTCGGTTTTGATGATCTGGCTTTCGGCCATGAATCCTAGAATATTGTTCATGCTCTGCAGCCGGTTGTCACGCACCGAGTCATTATCCCGCATATAGACTTTGGCCAATAATTTTGTTCTGGAACTGTCGCCGACTTTCTTCTGTACGAACACTTCTTTCCAGCTGAAGCTGGTGACATCCATTAGCTCCGTATCGTTGTACTTTTTCTCGTTATGTTCCATGCTTCCGCCCATGGCCCAGCTTCCCTTTTTACCGGTATATTCGGTGGAGACCCCGCCCCTGATGAATTTGGTGTCCTGAAGTACGGCATTGGTATTCAGGTAAGACAGGTTTCCTTTGGTAAAGAATTTCCCTTTGATCCACCCGAAGTCCAGGTCGTTTTTAATCCCTTTATAGGTATCCTGTTCGTCGAGATAATTGATTCTGTAATTCAGGGTCGATTTGTTGGTCCATTTATTTAAAAAGCTAAAGATAAACCGGTTTTGGGTTCGTCCGCTGAATTCCTGAGCAAGGTTGAAGTCCCTGGAGAACTCCACGTCGTTGATCCGGTCGAGGATATGGAACTGCCGGTCGATATACTGATATTCGAAATTCGGGGTTCCTTTCCAGCTGTTTTTGGTAAAGGTTTTATTCCCGAAGACCCTCCAGGCATAGCCGATGTTCTGCTCGGAATCTTTGGATGAAAATAAATTCAGATCGTAATTGCTTAAGGAAATATCGGCCCCTATTTTCCCGTCTTTCAATAAATATTCGGAATTGAATGAGTAGACCTGTGATTTCTGTGGGGAAGGCAGCTTCCTTACTGCCCGGTAGTCACCCATATTCGGTCCTGCATATTGGAATACCCGCCCGTTATTGGTTGTCTGGGTAACTTTATAATCGCCGAGATTGGCTCCGAAATAAGTGTAGGAAACCGTATACAGGGTTTGTGTGGCATCGGTGGAAAACTCATAATGGTTTCCATTGGGATCCTGAACCAGCCGGTACAGGATTTTGTTTACGTCATATTCCGTTACGACTCCGGAAGGTGCATACATCAAATTCGGATCATTTCCCGCCGCAGCCAGGATCTGCTGGTCTTCTTCTGAAAGGTTCAATGACAAAGGTGCATTTTTATTGTCATTTTCCATGAACCAGTTTAGCCCCAATCTCAGTTTTTCCCTTTTATGCTCAAGTTTCCCGGTAAACAGGTATCTTGAATAATTCCGGTTGGCATAATTGTACGAAATGGTAATGAAATTCTGCTGGAAGATCGGCCGGAAACTGGTAAAGGTCACTTCTCCGGTATTATAATTAATAATGTAATCCTGGTTTTCCCCTCTTTTCATCAGGATCCCGTCGATGAAAACCTGTTCGGAACCTGAGATCAGGGTGATGAACTGTTCGCCGTTTTTCCCTGTCAGGCGGTAAGGCCCCTGGTTTCCTTCGACCCCCTGAAAACGGATCCTATGGAATTCACTCCGGGCTACCCCCATTGAAACATCGACGAACGTTTTATTCTCTTTCCCGAATTCGGTCTGGAACTCAAGGCCCATGCTTCGCCGCTGGTATTTGGCAAAATAATTTTTGGCTTCTACCAGATCAAGGTGTCCTGCTCTCAGGATCGATTTATCCTTAATGTTAAGCTGCATGTAGATCTTATCGAATTCCTCCAGCGTCTGCGTATAGCCGTCTGCCTGGATCGGTAAATTGTGGTCGGAGATACTGGCGAGAATCGTTACATCCTTGGAAAGCCTTCCGGAAATCTGTAAATCCATAGAACTTTGCACCGACTGTCCCTGATTGTTCCCGAAAGTAATCCCCCGGATAATTGAACCTTTCGAATTAAGCTCCCCCAGAAACCTTTTTTTGTCATTTCTTGCAAGCACGCCTTCATCAACGATAATCCGGTTATTGGTCTTTACGAAATCCAGGGTGTCTTTTGCAAAAATATCCTGCTCAAACCGGGCGGCTAAAATACTGTCTTGGCGGATGCTGTCCTGTTTAAGGCTATCCTGCGGAAGGTTCGGATTTTTCCATGTGAATACCTGGGCATTACCGGAGAATAAGCCTATAAAAAACAACACGAATATCAGGATATAATTTCGCAAGCCTCTGAAAATAATTCGTAAAAATACTTAAAAATACCTTACAGAAAAGACATTAGTATTATTAACAGAAATTTAACCTAATTATTGTCTTATTATGAAAATTTCACTTATTTTTGCCATGTAAATTATTAATAATTAAATTTTTAAATCATGAAAAAACTTTATTTCTTAGCCTTACTTGGCTTGGCAGGACTAACTTTTGCACAAACGTCTCTTCTTTCGGAAAATTTCGGAACATCTTCTACTTTGCCTTCAGGTTGGGTAAGTACAAGTACAACGAATGGCTGGAATGCGACTACTTCAGTTCCTTCATCAGGATATAGCGGGGTTTCCGGAGGAACCAATGTTGTATTTTCAGGAACGGGGACAAACGGAGTTACCCATACATTGACTTATTCTAATTTATCAACTGTTGGATATAATACAATCTCCATTATATGGGGTGGAAGAGGTACAAATACATTTTCTCCGAATGTAGATTTCCAATGGAGTATTGATGGAACTACATGGAATTCCGTAACCTATAGTTATAGCAAAAATAGCGGAAGCTGGGCTCTTGTAAATGGAGGTACTGCGATTCAATTGCCGGCACAGGCTGCAAATACGTCTACATTGAGCCTTAGATGGTCTACCGTGACAAGCAATTCAGGAAATTACAGAATTGATGATGTAAAAGTAACCGGTATAGCTAATGGTTCATTGGCTACAAGTGAAATCAAAACTGATAAAAACCAATTTGTAAAAAATACATTGGTAAGTTCTGAAATTAACTTTGGTGCAAAGTCTGATGTGAAAATTTATGATATTTCGGGACGGGTTGTAAAAACTGCTTCAGTAAAAGAGAACGAATCTCTAAGCGTTGCTGAACTTAAGGAAGGAAATTATATTGTTACCGGAACTGTAAACGGGAAAAATATCTCGGAAAAAATTACAAAGAGATAATCTAATAATTTTAACAATTTGTTAAATATGAACTGCCATTTATGTGTAAATGGCAGTTTTTTTGTAATTTTACGATTGTAAATTATTAATAATTAAATTTTAAATCATGAAGAAAATCTTTACTTTCTTTGGGCTGGTTACAGCAGCTGCATCAATGAATGCGCAAATTGTAATTAACGAGGTATATGGCGGAGGCGGAAATACAGGAGCATTGTATACCAATGATTTTGTTGAACTTATCAATAGAGGTAATACGACAGTAACTCTGACAGGTGCTTCACTCCAGTATGCTTCAGCTACAGGAACATTTAATTCATATCAAGCTTTGCCTGATATTACATTGGCTCCTGGACAAAAATATTTAATTCAGGAATTCTCTAATGGAGCTACAGGGGCTGCATTGCCTACTCCTGATTTTGTGCCAACATCAAGCACTGGCTTTACCGGACAAACTTATCAGCCATTTAATATATCAGGTACTAGTGGAAAAATAGCGCTGGCGAATAATCTATCACAGGTTGTTTCACCTACTGATGCAAATGTCGTTGATTTTGTTGGTTATGGAACAGGAAACGCTTTTGAAGGAACTGCTGCTGCGCCAGCTCCATCTAATACTACTTCGATTTCTCGAAATAATGGTGTAGATACCAATAATAATAGTAATGATTTTACAGTAGGCGCTCCAACTCCACAAAACTCAACTTCAGGAACCCTGGCCGTTTCCGATCTTTCCAAAGCCCACGGACACTTCGTCAGGAACTCTTTCGTAAAAAACAACGAAATTACTTTCGGTGCTGAAGTGAAAGATGTAAAAGTGTATACAATGAGCGGACAGCTTGTGAAAACAGCTTCTGTAAAAGAAAACGAGTCCGTAAGCGTTGCTGAACTGGCAAAAGGAAACTACATCGTAACAGGTACGGTAAATAACAAACCGGTTTCCCAGAAAATTTTAAAGGACTAAGAGATTAGATATCCATACAAACTATGATCTCCGCTTTATCTGAAGCGGAGATTTTTTTGCTGATTGAGAAAGATTTAAGGATGTTTGAAATAGGAAATGATCCATTCTGCTGGTATTGTTTTTGTTAATTTTAAAAGCAACCACAAATAAAATCATCATGAAAAAAATTTTTACCCTTATCGGAATTATTTCTCTTGTATGTACTAAAGCACAAATTGTCATCAGCGAAATATACGGCGGCGGCGGAAGCCCGAACCTGGCACTGAGCCATGATTATATCATGCTTAAAAACATCGGTACCGAAGCAGCTTCTCTGAATGGAACAACTGTACAATATGGTCCTGCTGACGGTAATTTTACCCAATACCATATCCTTCCTAACATCACGTTGAATCCGGGACAAAGTTACCTGGTTCAGGAGGGAGTAAATGTTGCAGGAAGGGTAGACCTTCCGGCCCCGGATTTTATTGCGGATGAAGTTGCCTATTTCAACGGGGCGCAAAATTCTTCCGGTGGAATCGATCTTGATAACAGAGCCGGAAAAATAGCTTTGGTAAAAGGAGCTATGCAGGTTCGGGATTATCAGAATAATGATATTATTGATCTTGCATCTTATGGAACAACAAATGCGGTTCCCGTTTTTGCTTCTGCAGCCAATACCGCTTTTAAAAGAGTATTTGAAAATACAGGCAATAATGTAGAGTTTGTTACCGCTCCTGCCTATCCGATGAATTCATCTGCCGGAAATGCGGCTGTTGCGATTACACCGGCAGACCCGGAATATTCTAAATTCAACTTTATCGTAAATCCTTTTCTGAAGGAAAATAAGGAAGTTGTTTTCAGCAGCGAGATAGAAAATGTAAAAATATATGATGAATAGGGACAAGTCGTAATACAGTCTCCGACAAGAATGTCCTACGGGATGAATCTGATCGAATTGCCAAAGGGAAAATATACGGTAACCGGCATGATCAACAAATCGCCGGTATCCCAACAGATCGTCAAGGACTAAATAATTGAACAAATAACAGATTAAGTTAACAACAGGCTGGAATTTATATCATATGATTTCAGATCCGGTTTAATACCATCCTCTTCGGGCCGCATTGATAATCGAACTGAGGTTAAGAATAAGGGTGTACCGTATTCTTTTTCCATAATCTTTAAATGCCGGTTCAAAACCAAGGGAAGACTGAACCGGAAGATACACTTCGAGGAAATCCGGAATAATCCTTACTTTCACACCGCTGTCCCAGATGAATTTCGTCGACTGGTTTTTATTGTCATAGATCCCTGCATCAGCGTATACATGGAAAATTTTCCATACACTGGTGTCCACATTTACGGAAGTAATCCATTTGTTTACAGTTCCCGGAATAAAGGATTTAAAACCTCCGTCCGCCAGAATAAACTGCTGGGATAAAATTCCGCCTGTCGCACTTTGTCCCAACAGGTTATAGGAAAAGGAGTAATCCGAAACCCTGGAGATTCCATAGTTGAAAGTGTTGTTCCGGGTATTGTTTTTAATGAAATATCCTGCAAATAAACGGACGCTTAGCTTCTGCCTCGGTGCAAATTCCCACCGGTAAAAACCTTCCGCCGTTACTTTATGAAAATCTTCCATCCATTGAGTACTTACGCCCAGGCTTTTCTCATGAATGCTCTGGCTGTCGTTGTATCCGTAACCTGCACTCCACAGATTATACCGGTCGTAATCATTATTGGCAATCATTAGAGGGCTTAAATCCCTTTCAAAATAATTATATGAAATCCCAAGGCTGCTGCTTACCGTGCTGCGGGGATTTTTCATGAAATTTAAATTGGAGTAAATGGAAGCCTTCCGGTACGCCAGATCATAATCATAATGGAAATAAGATCCCGAAACACCGAACGTTAAGCTTCGGATGAGGCTTTCTGCCGGTAGAAAAGAGTAGGCGATAGCTCCCGATCCCGTCAGTTTCCCGGTTCCCGTACTGTAAGTAGGAGTCAGCGAGTACAGAAACTTCTGATCGAAGAAAGACTGGTTTTTAAAGTTAAGCCCGATCAGGAATTTATCGTAGGTATTGCTGAACCGGACACGCGGATTGATGTAAATCTCGTTGAATTCAGGATTCGGAATATCTTTAATCAGCTTAAGCTTAATTTTTTTTGTGTTGGAAAATAAACCTTTGGCGTAAAGATAATTGTCCCGATAATTGGATTCCGGGAAGATATACTCATCGTTAAGGGTTATTTTATAAATATCTACAGCAGGGATCGTAACGGTTTTTGTTTTCTGATTTTCTTCCGTTTCCACCCAGTATTCTTTGGTACGGCCTTCACGTGAGATTGTCTTAAGCTTTACCGGAATATTGGCCGATGTATTTTTCTCAATCTTAACAGCCAGTGAATCTCCCTCTTTCCTGAATCTTTTCAGATTAAAATTGACCCTGTTTTTGTGCTGGATAAATTCTGAAAGGTAAGAGGTTCTTTTGTCTTTTTCTGCCAGCTCCTTTAGAAAATCCCTTGGATCGGTTTCCCGGTCTTTGTTTCGGGCAATAAAGTCCTGAACCAGGTTTTCAAAATTCTGATAACCCATTTTATCTGCGGAGTAGTTGAAAAGCGTTCCGGTTTCAAAACTGCTGATGGCCATATCGTTGAAATTGCTCAGCGCTGCGAACTTCTCATCAATTTTCTGATCCAGGTTCTGCGACATGATATACTGGTAGGCCAGGCCATAGCGTTCAATCAGTTTTACATCTGATGCGTGAAACAGTTTCAGAGGCTTGATTCCGAAAATTTTGGTATCGTTCAGCATTCCCAGGAGTTTGGTTTCGGAATAGAATTTCTTGAGATACTGGATTTCAAGATAGGATTTCAGTCCGTTTTTGAACCAGTGAAAATCCTGCTTATCCGTAATAATACTTTCGTCCAGAACTTTTTTGGAGACAATTCCGAAATAATCCATGTCCGTATTTTCGGCAGAGGTAAAAAGCCTAAACCGGTATTTCCAGAAGGTAATGTCATTATTCCCGAAAAAATCTTCTTTATTTCTGAACTTTTCCGAAATGTATATGCTTTCCGGAAGCGTACCTATTGTTTCTTTGATAAAACTTAACTGCAGCGGGAGATAAAATTCCAGATTCTGTTTCTCTTCGGGTGTTAAATTATATCCGAATTTTACTTTTGTATGAATATCTCCGGTATCAACGGTAATGGAAGGATACTCATTGGGAGAGATCAGAAATTCCGGATCCGCATCCAGGTATCCGTTGAACGAGTTGATCTGGGTCTGCTTTAAATTGCTTTCTGCAAAATAATTAACCGGGAGATCCAGGTTTACCGTCCAGAAGGTGTTGAAACTTAACGATTCTTCGATATCCTGATATTTACGGGGAGAAATATTGTCCGGATCGAAACGATCCGGAACAATAAAGAAATATTTTAAGGCGGTATTGGCAGCAGAGACGCCGTAGCCTGTAAAGCGGCTGTCGGGGAGCTGGATTTTGTATTGCAGTTGCAGTTTTACTTTTTCTCCCGGCTTTAAAACCTCTTTTAGCGGAAGAAAAAGATTTTCCTCAGAAAAATTGTTTACAGAAATCTCCTGATCCGAACTTTTAACCTGTAATTGCAGCAGCTTGCCGAGCTGATTCTGCTTGGCAAAGTGAAGATCGGTATTACGGTCTTCCAGTTTACGGTATACCAAAGCTGTACCGCGCCTGTTGTAGGCTGCGACCCAATTTAAAAGTTTAATAGAATCCAGGTCTTTTGCAGAATGGTTGTAATAAACGATCTCTTCGTTCACATCCAGCATCCTCCTGTCCTGAGACAGTTTGGCTTCTATGTAAATACTATCCTTCTGGGCAGAAACTTCTGCAACACCCAAAAACAAAATAAGACAAATACTGATCCTTTTCAATTACTTTGATAAAGTATCAAATATAACTTATTTTGTATTAATTCCGTAAAGATTTTAATCCTGAATTGCTTTTTTTTCCAGAGAATTTAAATAAGCGTTCCAACCTTCGTTTTTGTACGTCATCGCCGCCGTTTCCGGATTTTCTGCCTGGTAGATCCCTCTTCCGACAATAATGAAATCGGTGTGAAGGGTTTTAAAGACATGTTCAGGCGTATTGTACTGTTGTCCTTTTCCATCTCCGGAATCAGCAAGATTCACTCCCGGAGTGAACAGCAGCATTTCGTCCGGAAGCGGGTTCTGGGAAACTCCTCCGATCACGTTCGGGTGCGAAGAGGCTACTTTTAAAGCTTCCTCCCGGTACGCATTGGTAGTTAATGCACCTTTGGACGACATCCCGATAATCGCAACAACGCCCACATTTCTAAAGCAGTCCAAAGATTCAAATCCGCCGATCACCTGTGAAGTAACGAAATCAGCCCAATTGGTAATCTTAAAAACACCGCTGGTAAACTGAAGTTCCTGTGTATTCCCGATGTCTGCAAATTTGCGGTCTTCCATCAGAAGAAAATTATGTTTCACCGCCAGTGCTTTTAAAGGGGTAATTGTTTTTTCGTATTCGAAATCGGAAATAATATCCATATGCGTTTTCAAGGCGATCACGTGAGGACCTACTTTTTCAGCGAGATCCAGCAGTTCCTGAGTTGTGGTAACATCGGCAGAAGCAATCAGGTTGGATTCTTTGGCCAAAGCCGTTTCCAGTAATTTTTTTGAAACGGAATGCTGGGCATGCTCGAATTTTTCCTGATAGGAAAGCCTGGTTTTTTCTTCAAACTGAATATGGTTCCCTTTTAAAAAATCCTGGATTCTCGTTACTTCATCATCAGACAATTCTCCGTTCTCTTTAAGGATGGAGCAGACTTCGGAAATATTGAAAAGGGTATGCACCCGGTATCCTTTGCTTTCAAGAAGTTCCTTTCCGCCCTGTTCCCGGTCGAGAACCACAACGATATCTGCCACCTTGATGTCCTCCTGCTCAACCTCGGCAATCGTTTCGATAAGAGATTTTCCGGAAGTAATTACGTCTTCTACCAACAGGCAGTTCTGCCCTTTCTGGTAAATGCCTTCGATCAGTTTTTTAGTACCGTAGTTTTTAGCTTCTTTTCTTTTAATAATTAACGGAATGTAGCTCTCTAAAGACATCGCCGTAGCCATCGGAAGCGCGGCATAAGGAACCCCGCAGATCAGGTCGAAATTATCCAGCGGAAGCATATCCAGCAGGTAATTGGCAAGATTTTTTAAAATCTTGGGATCTGAAGCCAAAGGTCTTAAGTCTACATAAAAAGGGCTTTCGATGCCGCTTTTTAAAGTGAATCTTCCGAATTTGATGATGCCCAGTTTGTAGCATTCTAAAAAGAATTCTTTTTTACTTTCCATTATTTTTTATTAGATGTTTGCAAATTTAAGGATTTGAGATGAAAGGTTAAAAGTGAATAGGCAATTTTGCTTCGCAAGTCAGCGGTTAATTTATGGTTTTAGAATAAATTCATCTCACGCAATAGCTGAATATAAGGTACGAAAAAACCATCCCTTAAAAGATGGTTCATTACTTATTCAATAATTTCGGCGTCGATGATTTTCGCACCGGCCGTGTTGTATTTCCGATCAGCTTCCCAAAGCAGGAATTTATCAACTTCCCGGATCAGTTTCGGGATGGCCAGCGATAAAACCGCAAGATCATCCAGAACGCCGATCACCGGCACAGCTACTTCCGGAAGAAGATCGATAGGGGAGATTACATACAGCATTCCCAGTAAAGGCAGAATAATATCAAGCGAGCGCATCGGATAGTCTCCTCTTCGCCACATCTTCACCATTCTGAAAATATCGGGGATTTTCTGTACAAAACCTTTATGGCATATCGCTTCTTTTGCCAGGTTCAATTTAGAATACTTCATTTCTGTGTTCAGCTTTAAATACTTTTTAATCCCTGTATATTTCACAAATTCTATACCAAGAAATTGTGAATTTTAGTTAAAGTTATTTAATAATATTGTCAATAAACTGATGCGTAGATTCTGTATTCCAGTCTCTTGAAGCGTCTTCCTTAATCAGGATTCTGCCGTCCTTATCCAGCAGATAAGTGGTAGGGAAAACTTTCGGAAGAATCTTTTCGGAGATGGGGCTTTGGGCAATATAGACGGGAACGTTGTAATTGTTTTCCTTTAAAAATTTCCTTACCGCATCCTCCTGATCGTTCATGGCAATCAGAACAAAGCTTACATGCTCTTTCCGGGTATCGTACAGCTTTTGGATCGATGGCCATTCCTTACGGCATGGCGGGCACCAGGTTCCCCAGAAATTCAGAAATACCGCTTTCCCCTTAAAGGTGTTAAGGTTGGTACTCGGAACATTGATTCCCTGCAGTTCGATGTCATAATCTGCATCATCAATATGAACGGCATTTTCAATGGCTGCTATCGGGAAAAAAGTGTCCTGCAGTTTCTCTTTCACTCCCGGCACAAAAGCAATTACGGCAATCAGGGCAATCAGGATAAGGTAAATGATGTTTTTCTTCATTCTTATGCTGGATAAAATTATTTTTAAAAGTAAAAAGTTTGATCAGTACCGGATTTCCGAAGATCGTTCTAAAATAAAATGATGGTTACAGCAATTCAAGGATTTCCTGGACGGCATCTTTTCCCCTGTTTTTAGCATAATAGAGCTGGAGGTCATTATAAAACTGTTCTCTTGTATAATTTTCAGGATCCGCTTTAAATTTCGCCAGCAGCTGCCTTCCGTATTCCGGACGCGGGCCCCATGAACCTTTTACACTGAAATCGCTGTTCAGGATCACTACTTTCGGGATGGATTCGGTGCCGTTGGTAAGAAACTGATTAATCAGGCTTTTGTCGCTGTCTCTCAGGAAAATTCTCACTTCATTTTTCCCTTCGAAAAATTTAACCAGAGCCGGAACGGTGGAGCTTGCATCACCACACCAAACCTCGGAAATAATTAAGATTTTTCCGTCGAAATTCTTAGAAGCAAGTTCTTTCAGCTGCTCTTCATCCGCAGCATATTTTTTCAGGGTTCTCTCGATTCGCTGAAGCCCAAGTTCATAATAAGGTTTATAATCGGTTTCCTGCTGGTTGGCAGGGTTTTCTAATCTTTGTCTTCCGGTCTGCACATAGTCTTCGAAAGAGATGGCTTTATCCCAGTAATTTTCCATTACTAAAAATATTTATATTAAAAATTGTTGATGTTTCTTGTTTTGTTGATCAGAAATAAATCAGCCAGCACAAAAGCGGCTAAGCTTTCCACTACAGGAACGGCTCTCGGAAGAACACACGGGTCATGACGGCCTTTTCCCTCTACAATTACAGAGTTCCCTTCTTTGTCGACACTTTCCTGAGGCCTTAAAATGGTAGCCACCGGCTTAAAAGCGACCCGGAAATAGATATCCATCCCATTGGAAATTCCGCCCTGGATTCCTCCCGAAAGATTGGATTTTGTAGTAAAATCTTCGCTGAAAAGATCATTGTGCTCTTTCCCGGTCATCTTTGCCCCGCAGAATCCGCTCCCATATTCAAAACCTTTTGCAGCGTTGATGTTGAGCATTGCTTTTCCCAGTTCCGCCTGAAGCTTGGAGAAAACGGGCTCACCGATTCCCACCGGAACATTTTTGATGACACAGGTAATGGTTCCACCAATGGTGTTGCCTTCTTTTTTGATCTCTTTGATCCTCCCGATCATTCTTTCCGCCGTTTCAGCATCCGGACAACGGACTTCATTGCTTTCAGTCTGAGAAAAATCCAGTGCCTGATACGGTTTCTCGCAGAAAATATCCCCTACCGACGAAACATAGGCATTGATTTCAATCCCGGACAGCAGCTGCTTGGCCAGCGCTCCGGCTACCACCCAGTTGATGGTTTCCCGGGCAGAAGACTTTCCGCCCCCGCGGTAATCCCTGATCCCGAATTTCTGGTCGTAGGTAAAATCGGCATGGCTGGGACGGTACGAATTGGCAATATGATCATAGTCCTTCGATTTCTGATTTTCATTTTCGACGATAAAGCCGATCGGAGTTCCCGTGGTTTTCCCGTCAAAGATCCCCGACAGGAATTTTACCGTATCGCTTTCTTTTCTTTGGGTAACAATGGCAGACTGCCCCGGTTTTCTGCGATCCAGTTCGTACTGGATTTTATTGAGATCAACCGTTAACCCTGCCGGAAAATTATTGATGATGCCACCGTAAGCCAGACCATGACTCTCTCCGAATGTTGTAAGACTGAGAAGATTACCTAGAGTATTTAACATGACACAAATTTAAGGCTTTTTATCCAGATGGAAATGCAATAAAATTCAGTTCTGTTTATACGAATCTTTGATGGAATTAATTATATGATGCCCTGCTTTTTCTTCTTCCGGATCTAATTTTTTCCAGATAAATCCTTTTTCTACCTTTTGAGGATCAATCAGCTGTGGGAAAATTCCGGCTTTTATATCATCGAAAATATAGCTTTCGGAAATTGCCGGAAGTTCCGTATCGAAATTATAGGGGTATTTTTTTGAAACATTAAATTTTAAATTTCCCAGTTGGTAAGGCGTGTAAGTTTTATACTGATAAACTGAAGGACGGTAAAGCTGATTTAATTCAAATTTACCCATAAAATTCCCGGGTCTAAAGCTTGGAAGGTAAATCCGGAGAAAGTCGGGCAGCATTATGCATGCGATGAATATAATGCTCAACAGGGAAAATACAGCAATTGATTTCTTACGGGTAAAATAATCGGCAGAAACCACAAAAAAGATCACAAAAAAGACATCGATAAAAAAACGGTACTGGGCGGAGAAAAGAAGGATTAATATGCTTTTAACCACAATTGAAATGCAGATCAGATTCACAATCCTGTTTCTTTTAATATAACTAAAAATAACAAAACCAATCAGACTCATGATAAAAAGGATATTTATTTTTGATTTGATGCCTTCCAGAAAAAGCCAGTTTTTAATATAATCGAATAGGGAAAATTCCCGGATCTCCTGATAAGAATACTGCATGTCGTAGGTTTTCTGAATCGCAAACTGTGAAGAATTTTTCAGAATCTCCGGACTGGGTTTCCAGCTTGCATTCAGATCAACGATGGCAATGGGAAAAACCGGATAACCAAAGGTCCAGATGTTTTTCATGAAGAACAACAGGACCAGCAGAAAGCCGGGAATCAGAGCCGTAAATCTGGATTTATCAATGAAAACAGAGTAGAGGAAACTCAACAGCGGAAGCCAGATCATCGTCGGTTTTATGGCAAAAACAAATACCGAAAAAGTAAACAGGAATCCAATATTTCTATTATTCTTCAGGATTTCATTGAGGATAATTAATGAAAAAATAATAACAGGCAGATCAGGGCTCGGGGACTGTGAAAATAATAATAAAACCGGAACGAAACAAAGCTGGCTCCAGCTTTTATATTCCACAATGTACAAAGTATAAATAACCAGTAAAATCGTGTTCATTCTTAAGTACGGATCGGAGAAATTATAAAACCCGGCCTGGAAAATATGCCAGACCGACATTTGTCCTAACGTAAGATCCAGGTTGGCTATTCCTTTCACCAGTCCGAATTCGGTAAGCCATTTTACAGTAGGAACATAATATCCAAAATGATCCAGGATATAAGGATAGAAAGATCCACAGAATAAAATAATGGATGTAATGAAGCAGATGAGTAGAGTTTCTTTTTTCGAAAGCAGGAAGAACGTTAAATATAATTTATTCCTGAAAAAACAGAAAAGCCCATATATAACCGTAAGAATTTCAACGTATATATTTAAAGAAATAAAAAATGACAGGACCGCCCAGAATATACTGATTCCTAAAATTCCCGGGAAAATATGCCCGGATATGCCCTGAAAAGGTTCTCCTGAAAATCGGTTTACAATATTTCCCAGTCCCATAAAAACAGGAATCAGAAGAATAGTGGAAAGGAAAATTAACAGCATAAAAAAAGATTGCTTAAAAATAAGCAATCTTTTTATGTTATGATCAAATTATTATCTCGGCTGAACCCGTCCGCTTTTTCTATCCTGCGCTCTACCTAGGGTATAACCGGTAGCACCACCGATTACCCCACCAATTGCAGCACCTGCTCCCGGGCTTTTCTTATTTACGATGGCACCTAATGCAGCACCACCTACGGCACCAATAATCGTACCTTTAGCCGCTTCACTCATCCCTTTTTTCCTTGTAGTGGTCTGAGATGAAGTTCCGTTATTGGCATATGTTCCGCTGCTGGAGCTTGAACTTGGCCGGTCTCTGTATACGGTACGGGTTTCTCTGATTACCTGAGGTCTGGCACTTGCCGCAGCAGCTGTTTTGGCCTTCTGCATTTCAGCAATACTGTCTGCTTTCTTCTGTGCTTCATAAGCCATCTTTTCTTTTTCGATGGCCAGCTTCTGTTTTTCTATTTCCAACTGCCTCATCTGGAACTCCATTTTCTGTTGTTCCAATGATTGTTGCTCGGCGATCTGTTCATCTTTCTTACAGGCCGTCAGTAAAAAAACCGACACTAATCCTGTCAACACTATATTTCTCATAATTCAAATTTTTATAACGTAAGGATGTTAAGCCAACCTGACTTTGATCTAATACTGTTTCCAATTATGAAGCCAAAGTTCGTTAAGCAATGTTAAAAAAGATCAAAAAGTATTAATATTCTCCCGGCTTTGAATTATAAATAAAATTGAATTACTGATTTCAGGACGTTTTGTTAGAGCGTGGCATTTTTTAGAAATGTAACTTTTTCTTAATTTTCCCGGGTGTTTGAATTAATATGAATTGATTATTTTTGCTTTACCTAAATTATATGAGTATGAAAAATTCAGTAGTAAAAACGCTGCTTGCTGCAGGTGTTATAATGATCGGAAGTTCCTTTTCCACGTACGGAAACCATCCGGCTAAACCGGAAGAAACTTCTAAAGAAGCCGCAAAAGTAAAAACGTATAAGATCCGTTACGGCCTTTTAGGGCAGAATGGAGGAAAAACCCTTTCCGGGAGCTATGATGTAGGAAGCTTTATCGCTACCAATACGGTAACCGGGCAGAGTTATGACACGTATTACGGCGGTGGTTTCCAGACATTGCCCGCTTATTTTGATGATCTTCCTGCCGGAAACTATACTTTTACCGCGATGCAGGGACAAGGCGGCTGGGCAGGGTACGGCTCTGTAACAGCTGAGGTATCGGATGCTCAGGTGGATGCAGACGGTTATGTCACGATCTATATTCCGGTTACCTGGGAAGAATAAATCTGACCAATACATATGAGAAGTCCTGCCTGAAACGGCAGGATTTTTTTTATGACTATTGATATCTTAAGAATAAGAATGCTTATAATTTCCCTTTAAATGGCAACTATCCCTGCTATTCTTTCAATAAAGTACACAAAACATCTCTTTTATGATATGGTCACCAGTATTATGTCTCAAAATGATATTTATTTTCATAATGAAATTTAATTGATTGAAAATTAAAAATATACCGATATTTAAAAATTTACCTTAATCATGTTTCTAAAATAGTGCTAAATTTAGATAGCTAAAAAACGGAAATACTACTTTACTATGGAAAATTTTGATTTTTCTTTAATTTTAATGCTTACTATTTTGCTTATCTCATTAATGCTTGTTATCTTTGGGCTTTCTCACCTGCTTCAGAAAAGAAGCTGTAGATCAGGTTTTTTATACTACAACAATCATCCGCACTGGAAGAAATATTGTAGAACAAAAATATAGTGGCCGTTGCCACAGAAAAGCTCTGTTCAGTGCACTCTGAATAGATTTTTTTCATCATTTGTGTTTTTACGGCCTCCTGTAAGGGAGGCTATTTTTTTAATATTTTTTCCTGCGTTATGACCCTGCTCATAGAATGCTTGCTATTTTACGCATAATTTTGATTTCATATTAAACATCAAAAAATTATTATGAAAAAAGTAATGCTATTAATGCTGGGAATCAGCCTTTTTGCAGTAAGCTGCAAAAAGCAGGAAACACAAAATGACAATGCTGCGATGACAGATTCTACCGCTGCTTCAGGTACAATGACAGATTCTACCGGAACCGGAACCATGTCTGCCGATTCTACAGGGACTGCCGGAGACAGTGCAATGAATCAGGGAAATATGCAGAATAACCAAAGAAGTACCACTACGAACCAGACCAACGGAACAAACGGTACCCAAACGACCGGAGGAACCAGAACGGATTCTGCGAGATAAAGCACTTTTTCCAGCCCATATACACCTTTTAAAACAGGCGTCCTGATTCAGGACGCCTGTTTATTGTTATCAATTATTCTGAGAACCCGATTAAACTTGAAGTTTGTCTTTTACTATTGAGTAATTAAGATATTTCAGCGTAAAAAAGGTCAATCTGTTAATGCAGTTTTATTTATTTAAATTACCGAAAATAACCTTTATATAAAAAACTCAGCAGCCATAAAGTTAAGATAAGCAAAGTTTATTTTAATTCAAAAAATTAAGAAAGATAACAGGAAATTTTCTGACTTAAAATTTAAACAGGTTTTAAAGATGTATTGAATTTTTTGCTCCTATAAATCTCAGATTGAGATTAATAATGTTGCAACACTGTTCGTATTTTATTCATTAGCCTGAACGGAATTTTCGTCTGGTAATTAAGCAGCTCGTAAATATCTTCTGCATTTGTAAAGTCTGCAGGAACAGGAATTCCCTTGATGGCGGTAATTTTTCTTCGCAGCATCGTTTCATGGATTACCCGGGCAAAAGATTCTTTTGCACTTTGCTTGGCGCTGTGCTGAGAGATCCCATTGGAATGGAGCCTGTATTTATAAAAAACCTCATCCACAAACTTCGCACCCCCGGTTTCCAGAAGCTTCAGGTAAAGGTCCTGATCCACAGCATTCTGTAAGTCAGGATTAATTCCGGACGTTTTCATATAAGCCGATCTTTTAAAAACGAAAAAAGCATGAATCTGAATAGGGATGTTAAAAAAATATTTATCGTTATGGATCTGTTTTATTTTTGAAAAAACTTCCCTCGGATTAAGATGCTCATCGCAGAAAATCAACTTGGAGTACGCAGCAATGATTTTCCGGTTTTTGCCGAATTCGTCAAGAAGGCATTCTATGGCATAGGGAAAAATAGCATCGTCGGGATCAAGAAAAGCGCAGAATTCTCCGGTAGCCAGATCCAGGCATTTCCTTTTGGTATAGCCGCATCCTTTATTGGTTTCGTTCTGATACAACTTGAAGCGATTGTCGCCTTCGATCATTATTTTAATAAGATCTATGGAGTTATCCGTTGAACCGTCATCTACAATAATCACTTCCCAGTTTTCATAGCTCTGCGAAATAATAGAATTGTAGCAATCTCTGAAATATCTTCCATTGTTATAATTGGCAATAAGTATAGATATTTTATTCACTTTCATTTGATTTATAAACCAAAACAAAAGTACTTAACATAATATTTTAACTTCATGATTAAAATCAACAATTTTTTATAAATAAAATTTGTATTTTATAGAACTATTTCGATATTCCCATATATTTTTCCGGTATATCCTGAAACTGTTTCACTGTATTTTACAAAATTTATATCTGAATACTATTAAGACTTTTTTATCTGGGGTAGTAGACAAATTTCTACCGGTTTTTCGGGGAAAATTCAGTCTTATGATTTGAATCATACACAAACCATTCTATACGTTATTATTTTTACAACATGGATTAATAATAATTGATTCAATAAAATTTTTTTCATCATTTGTGTTTTTTTTGGTCTCCTTTGTAAAAAGGAGACCTTATTTTTTTGGGGATAAATGGTATTTTGATTAATTTGACAGGATGGTTTGTTTTTTAGCTAACAGCTGATAACAATTGATTTATTTCTGGATTATCCGGAAAGCAATAAAAATGCGGATTACACGTTTATCTTTTAAATGTCCCTATTTGTTTAGTTTTCACTAGATGCTCCGCTGATTTTACTGCAATTTCTTTAAAAATTATGGCAATTTATGCTATAAATTATCAAAAAACAGATTAGATTTGCAATGATTAATATTAAATGATAACTTATGAAGAAAATTTCTACTTTTTTAGTACTTCTTCTGTGTTTGTTAAATTTAGGTGCTATACCGGATGTCTACGGACAGACACCTGCACCGCTACCGTATTCACAGAATTTTACTACAGCCAATGACTTTACGTTGCTCAACACAGGTCAGACCAACAAATGGTTTTACGGTGCCGTAACGGGAAATCCTGCAGGCTCGCTTTACATTTCAAACACAAACGGAACTTCCAATGCCTATTCAACCGGCGATACCAGTGTTGTACAGGCCTACCGGGATATTGCCATTCCCGCGGGAGCTTCCGTAGCCAACTTTTCATTCGATTGGAAAGGAATCGGGGAAACCGGATGGGATTACCTGAGGGTATGGATGGTACCAGCGACCTTTACGCCTACGCCGGGAACGCAGATTACTGCCGGCGGAGGAAGAATCCAGATCGGATCGGAATTTATAGGCCAATCTACCTGGCAAACGTATAGTACGATCAGTTTAAACATCAGTTCTTTTGCCGGAAATACCATGCGTCTGGTATTCGAATGGCGAAACGATGACCTTTTCGGGGCGCAGCCGCCAATTGCGATTGACAATATCAATATGAGCGTGCCAAGCTGTTTCCCGCCTTCTGCACCAACCACAGGAGCTATTACAACCAACAGTGCCGTTCTTTCGTGGACAGCACCCGGTACGGTTCCTGCCAGCGGGTATGAATATTACCTGAGCACAAGTTCTACAGCTCCTACTGCGGCAACTGCCGGAGTAGCCAATGCAGGAACCAGTGTAACTGTTGCGCTGGCTCCAAGTACGACTTATTACTGGTGGGTACGTTCCGTATGCGGAGCAACCAATAAAAGTGTCTGGATTGCAGCATCAAGCTTCTCAACCCTTCAGATTCCGACAACAATTCCTTACGTACAGCCTTTCTCTACAGGAAACGACCTTCAGCTGACGGGTTCCGGACAGCCAAATGTCTGGTTTTACGGTTCTGTTGCAGGAAACCCTGCCAACTCATTGTATATTACGAATGACAATGGGGTTACCAATGGTTACAATACATCAGCTTCAAGCGTGGTACATGCCTTCCGGGATATTATTGTACCTGCAGGAACGACCAATGCTACTTTGTCTTTCGACTGGAGAGGCATGGGAGAAAACAGTTTCGACTATTTAAGGGTATGGCTCGTTCCGATGTCGTACATACCGGTTGCGGGAACGCAGATCACGACAGGAGGTGGAAGAATCCAGATCGGAGGCGACTTTAACCAACAAAGTACATGGCAGAATTATTTCAATACACTGGTTAACCTGAGTACTTTCGCAGGCCAGCAGGTACGTCTGGTTTTCGAATGGAGAAATGATGGAGTTATAGGAACTCAGCCGGCAGCAGCAATTGACAACATCAATTTAAGCATTCCAACCTGTCAGGTTCCTACCAATATTGCCGTTAACACAGTGGGAAGCACCACCGCTACCGTTACATGGACGGCTGCTGTACCAACACCGGTAGGCGGATATCAATATTATTTATCTACCAGCAATGTAGCACCTACGTCTGCAACCGTACCTACGGGTTCATCTGCGGGAACAACACTTAACTTGACGCTTCTGACGCCCAATACCACTTATTATATCTGGATCCGTTCCGTATGTGTCGGTTCAGACAGAAGTTTCTGGATGGCAGGGCCTGCCTTTACAACCACCCAGATTCCGGCAACCATCCCTTATATCCAGACTTTCACTACCGGAAGCGATCTGGGATATACGAATGGTACGCAGGTAAATAAATGGACCTACGGAAGTGCTACCGGAAATACCGGAAATTCGCTTTATATTTCCAATACCAACGGAACCACCAATGCCTATAGCATTTCATCCACAAGCGTTGTTCATGCTTACCGGGACATTACGGTACCGGCAGGAACTGCTACGGCTATCTTCTCATTCGATTGGAAAGGAGTCGGAGAATCGAATTGGGATTATTTGAGAGTGTGGCTGGTACCGGCAAACTTTATGCCTGTTTCCGGGACTCAGATCACTGCAGGGACGGGAAGAATCCAGATTGGTGCGAATTACAACCAGCAGACTACCTGGCAGAATGTCTTCAATCCTACACTGAATATTTCAAGCTTTGCAGGAACAACCATGCGTCTGGTATTTGAATGGAGAAACGATTCTACTGGTGGTACACAGCCTCCGATTGCAATTGATAATATTAATTTACGGATCTGTAACAATGCAACGCCTACCGTAACATTGGGAACGCCAACACACAACTCTATTGTGTTGAACTGGAACCAGGATATCGGGGGAGCTACTTACACGGTAAGATACAGACCGATCACTTCTCCGGCTTCAGCCTGGCAGACCGTAAATGTGGCAGCTGCAGCTTATCCGGCAACTACAAATACAACTACGCTGACGAACCTTTTATCGGCTACCCAGTATGAAGTGGAAGTTGCTGCCATCTGTAATACCAATACAGGGGCATATTCGCACAGTACATTTACGACAAGATGTGATCCGACCCCTCCGAATGTAACGGTTACCAATATCACCACCACATCTGCATTGATTACCTGGTCTCCGCTTGCCGCAAGCTCCCATTATTTCCTCAGATACCGAATCGTAGGAAGCGGAGCCGCCGGATGGAGTGCAAATATCCCTCTGCCGCTAGCTCCTGCCAATACCTATACGCTTGGAGGGCTGAATGTATTTACTACTTATGAAGTTCAGATCGCCAATATGTGCGACAATGAGAATATCTTGAACCCATGGTCCAATCCTAAAGTCTTTACAACGGAAAGAACATGTGAAATTGCTCCTCCGGGACTTACGATCACAAATCTTACGACAACAACGGCACAGGTAACGTGGGCTCCTTTCCCTGGAGCAACCTACATCATCCGTTACAGAAAAGTAGGAATTCCGAGCTGGACTACCGTTACTTCCAACACCAATACAATTACCTTAACCGGCCTGTTGGAACTGACGCAATATGAAATGCAGGTAGCGAATATCTGTAGCGGAACACCGGGGAACTATACGCTTCCGTATCTGTTTACAACACCAACAGTAGTGTATTGCCAGATGAAAGCCACTACGGCCAGTGCGAATTACATTTCCAAAGTTACCGTTACGCCCAATGGTAAGCCGGAAATGAAGAATGAATCCGTAGAATCCACTTATACCGATTACACCGGCGTTACCAATAAGTTTATCCAATTAATCCAGGGATCTGTAAACAACAAGATTACGATTGATAAAAAACTGATAGGAAACGCAACGGGAGGAGTTGCTGTATGGATTGATTTCAATAGAAACGGATATTTTGATATTGATGAGAGAATCTTTGTATCAGGCCCTAATACGGACCAGACGGTAAGCGGAACATTTAACGTTCCTGCCGATGCGTTTATCAGCTTAACAGACTTTAAGTATGTGGTAATGAGAGTAGCGATGGCTAAAGATGCGATTCCTGTAAACTGCACCAATTTCCCGAACGGGGAGGTTGAAGATTACACGGTGAGAATCTCCAAACTGCCGGTACCAAACCCGGTAAACCAAACGGATATTTTAATTTATCCTAACCCGGTAAAAACAGTACTGAATGTGAAGAACATCAGCCCTAAAGCAAATTATAAAATTTATAACGCTACAGGACAGGTTATATCATCAGGAATCATCTTAAATAATAAGATTGACGTTCATACATTAATCAACGGGATTTATGTAATTGATATTGATGATGTACAGGGTACTGCACAGAAGAAGTTTATCAAGGAATAAAATCAATTGATAATGATCAATAAATAAGCTCTCAGAAATGAGAGCTTATTTTTTTTAACATTTTTTAAATGAATGTTTAATTTTTTAGTTCGTAGAAGTTAACATACAAATGCTTTAGAAATTACCGTCAACCCTTATAAAAGCTGTTATTTTTTGTACTTATCATCAATTAAATTATTTTTAATCTATAATAAAGTTATGTTAATGGATAAAATTTATAATAACAATAGATGTATTTAAAGCGAACATTTCATACATTTGCAATCACTCATGTTTAATTTGAGTTTTCATGGTTATTAGTTTTTTAATCCCTGTAGCAATACGGGGATTTTTTATTGGAATTAACTTCCTGAAAATCTTGTGACTGGTGTTCTTTTTTATAAATCAGATCTGGTTTTTCGGCAGAAGAAATATTTTAAATCTTGCACTGCTGCTGTATTTTTTACAGCTTTCATCTGTAAAGAGGGCAGGAGATTTCTTAAAATCTTCCATATATTTTCTGCCTTCGTTTTCTAATGCAGGAATGATGATGTAATCATAAAGCGTTTTGGTATACTCACTGGTATTTCTTAAAATATTTCTTTTCTGTTTAAGTGCTTCGCTGAACCTCATGGTGTACAATAGTTTTTACAAATTTAATCAATATTGTGTGAAAAATAGAATATTTTTTAAGATTGTAATCATACCGGTAATAAAATTAAATCAATACCTTTGCTGCGATTCTCATGTTTTATTGAGTTTTCATGGTTATTAGTTTTTATCCTCATAGAAATATGAGGATTTTTTTTAACTTGTGATTTCGGTCATAAATATCTTTTTAGAATCATTTATATTTTTACAATAGCAATAACACAATATTTATTCTCAGTAAGTTTGCCTCTCTTCAGGAGAGGTTTTTTTATGGCTGCGGCCATTAATGCAGCAATTGATTTTGCAATATTTTTACAGAAAATAATCTCCATTCGTTTTTAAAAAAATTTAAGCTTCCCGGAATTCTGAGAAGTTTTTGATGAATACTAGGAAGGCCTTTGGTAAGATTTTAAAATTCACTTTCTTTGTGAAAAATTAATCAACAGTGAAAGACAAAATAACGGCGGCACTATTTGCCCTATTTCTGGGAGGATTCGGGATTCATAAATTTTACCTGAACAGACCGGTTCAGGGTATTATCTATCTTTTATTCTTCTGGACATTCATCCCGGCACTCATTGCTTTTATTGAAGGAATCATTTACCTGACAATGGATGAAACGGCATTCAATATAAAATACAATGAAGGACGCGTAAAACAGGTGTCATTTAATTCTTACAATAACGTGGATGAATTGGAGAAACTGGCCCGGCTCAGGAATACCGGTGCGATTTCTGAGACGGAATACAATACTTTGAAAGAAAGAATGTTTAATTTATAAACTACTAAAGAGTATTTCAATTTGTATCAGGATTTAACGACCATAATCAGGTTAAAAAATTAATTATTTTAACCATTTAATAGGATAATTTCAATTGTTGGTACGTTCTTTGAATTTGAAAAGACATTTAATCACCACTATATCTTTCAAATTACTCCCTGGCTCCGGCCGGGGACTTTTATTTCAACGCATTGATCTCTTCCTTCATTTGTTTTGTGTCCATATCCCCGTTGTTGATATGATTGACATAAAATGAAAGGCCTAATGATTCCGACTGGGAAAGTTTAGACGTTTCCGGAGTAAGAGCAGCTTTAATCGTATCGCCAGATGTAATGACCAATTCGTCATCCAGATTGAAATCTCTTTCAAAACGTTCTTTCATTTTTGCTTTCAGCCAGTTCATTACAATGGTTGAAGGTTTTTCCTGATTTTTTGAATTCGTATGTTCCATAAATATTTAATTTTATTTTAGAAATACGAAGAATTGGGCCAATCTGGTTTTATGGGAATATTGGATCAAGCACAAAAGTTGGGGAGGAAAAGATAAAGTCTTATTTTTGTTGAATGCCTGATGAGAACGAACTTTTAAAATTACTGCTTCCCGAATATTTAATTTCTTATTTCGAGATTGTCCGCTTTG
>CAJYRQ010000034.1 GCA_913777465.1 uncultured Chryseobacterium sp. | reverse complement strand
AAATTGTTAATATCTAATTTAAATACAAATAATCTACTTATCAACAGATGGCCAGTTCGTTTATCAGCCTAAACATTTAAGCACTTGAATGGAGTTTTAACCGAATGACCCGTTTTTTTAATGTCATGATTGTTTTTTAACCCAAGTTTTTATCATCAGACTTATTTTTTATATCATTTTTTTAGTTCTACTGTAAATTGTAGCATGGTTTTTGTAAATGCCATTTCGTTTTTCGAACGATTAAAAATTAGATCATAATATTTAAAACATAAGAATATTTAATTAATTTATTAAAAATTAACACATTATGATTAAAAAATTCGTAGTTTTATAGAATAACAACACCACCTTGTTCATGAATCACCGAAAAATCACTTTTTATTATGAGAAAATTATTGAAAACCATTATCGTTGCTCTGATACCGCTTCTTACCACAGCAGCCTGTAAGCATCAGTCGAAGGAGGAAGAAGTAAATATTGAAAAGGCTACCGATGTAAAAAAGAATGCCGATCACATTACCAAAGAGGTATATACCGACGATTTTGGGGATCAGCTTGAAGTGGCTGTCAATGAAACACAAAATACAGTCACTGTCAGATTAGACGGAAAAACGTATGAACTTAAGAAAAATGAAGAAATGCCGGAATTTACTGCGGCAGATGCTTTTTACCAGTTTTCCGATGTGAGAGGGGAGGTCACTTTCCTGAAGAAAGACTATAATATGGTCCTTTTTCATCATAAAAAATCCGGGACGTCTTCTTCGGATACCAAAATGGCTTCTTACTAATTATAATAAAACTTCATCACAAAATTTAAATATGAAAAATACCATTATCTGCTTTTGTTCGCTGTTGACCGTTATGACCACCGGTTCATGCGCCAATAAGCAGGGAAACACGGCTTCATCAGGTACATCCGCAAATATTACCGGAAAGACATGGAAGCTTACGGAAATTAACGGCAAACCGATAACCCTTACCAATCCAAAGGCCAACCCGTATTTCATGCTGAATACAGCGGATATGCGGTATACCGGACACGGCGGATGCAATGGCGTAGGCGGGACTTTTGAAATAAAGCCGGAGTCGATGCGTATTAAATTCAACCAGGGAATGTCCACCATGATCGCCTGCGATGATCTTGCCACGGAACGTGCATTTACCCAGGCACTTCTTACGGCTGATAATTATTCGGTAAACGGAGATACTTTGACGCTAAACAAAGCCCGGATGGCTCCGCTGGCGAAATTTGTTCTCCAGCCCTGATTAAGAAACACATCACCATACATAGAACACTTTTGCCCTGGCGGAAGTGTTCGCCTTTTTATGATGGTTTCTTTTTGTACATGATACAGCATACCAGAAGGGTAATATTAACGATTACCGCAAAAGCGTTGGAGAGAATAATAGGAAGTTCGTCTTTCAGAAATCCGTACCAGACCCACAGCGAAAGTCCCGAAATAAGTACCATCAGCATTCCCCACGACAGGTCATCTGCATTTTTCTTTTTAATAACTTTGATCAGCTGAGGAAGCATGGCCACCGAAGTCAGGGCTCCTGCTATTATTCCTAAAAGATTTTCATCCATAATTCATTATTCTTGATTTTTAATATACGAATAACTTTACAGATTATCTTATGCTTTCAGTCAATTAAATATTGCTTATTTAACGTAGATTCGAGTTACTAACCTACTTAACAGGCTGGAAGAGGGGTGCGGATGTCGGAAGCACTGTCATTTAAGAATATTGCCATTAATTTTGAGTATCAACTGATTTTTTTTACTACGCTAAAGTCTTTAAGATTTTAACTTTTCTTTTAATTCCATTAAATAGCTTAAAAACAAATAATTACCGTCGAATTCACGTTATTTAAAACGATCCAGAGAAACTTCCGACGGCAAAGGAATCCCTTCTTCTATAAAATCGTAAAGGCTTTTGGAAAAATAGCATCCGTTTAAAATTCCTCGCGCGCCGAGGCCATTGAATACATACAAATGCGGATGCTGCGGATGTCTGCCGATGATGGGCCTCCTGTCTTTTACCGTAGGCCTGAATCCGACATTGACGTCCGCAATATCAAAACCAGCAGAATAAATTTCGGACAAACCCTTTTTCAATTGTTCCACGGCAGAATCATCTACCTGATCATGCAACTGCTCGCGATCGTAGGTCCCCCCGTAGAAATAAAGTTCGTTATTCACAGGAAATAAAAAATGTTTTTTCTTAACCGTGATATTCCCCGGGATTTTCTGAGAAAGTTTTACTTTTATATGATGTCCCTTATTCGGGTTTACGGGAATATCGGAGAAAAACGGATTTTTCGTCACGCCCATTCCTTCACAAAATAAAATATTTGTGAACCGGAAATTTTTATATTCGGAATTTTCGGTATTTAATTCCTGATAGTTAAATTTTTCTTTCCTGAGAAAACCATTATCCTCTAAAAAATTAAATAGCCCTGTAAAAAAACCGTTAACATCGAGCCTGGCAGACTGATTGACCTTTCCGGCAAGAAAATCGTTTTTTACCCCTTCTAAACGATCAAAATTTTTATCTAAAAAATGATTCAGTTCTTCATTTTCCGATTTTTTAAGCCATAGCTTCTGTTCGTTTTCATCATGGAAAATCCGGTGGATGGATGCATCGATCAGATAGTTTTTACCGGTATACTGCTCAATTTCCTGCAATGAACTTTTCAGGAAGTCGATCTGTTCCTGCGCTTTCCAAAAAGTAGTGAATTTCTTCAGGACAACCGGATTGATAATTCCTGCAGAAACCTGGGAAGCGCTTTTTCTTCCTTCGGAAAATAAAACAAACGATTTGTTGTTCCTGATTAATTGATGAACGAAGAAAAGCCCAGCGTATCCGTCTCCGACAATGATGTAGTCTACAGTATCCATAATAAAAAAACCTGAGTAAAAATACTCAGGTTTTCTATACTTGCCAAGTGAAATATTAATAATTCCACATTTCGTTTTCCATTTTAAGGATCTGCGCCTTAATTCTGTCGCTTTCCTCAATTTGTGCATCAGCATCATTCGGAATATAATCGTCAATAACACCATCACCCATTCCTGAAGAAGACTTGTAAATCACGGAGGAGAATCTTCTTGCATTGATCAAATCATCAAAAGATAAGTCTGCAGATGAATTTTTTCTATTGTAAACATAATTATTTGCTAAAATATCTCTCGCACTTGGATAATAGATCCAAAACAAGTCAATAAGTTCGTCTGCACCTGCTAAAGGTTGTCCGTCTGGTCCTGTTCTACCCTGTACAGCAGGATCTGGTCCCATTGCAGCAATACCTAACGGTCTGTACTTCATTTGGCCGTCTCTCTTATCAATGAACCACATCCCCATTATTTTAAGAACTTTTACTTTTTCAGTAGTTGTCTTAAAGATATCGGTATATTCTTTTTTCTCCTGCTCTGTTAATGGTCTACCTGAATTTAAGATATCAATTGCCGCATCAGCAATTCTTACACTTTCTAATCTCTTCTGAATTCCTTCCGGACTCAATTTAGTTACAAAGTTTTCATCGTCATAAACTTCAGCAATTTTTCCGCTTGTGGCAGCATCAAGTAACAATTGATAAAGAGATCTTGTCTGTCTTGAAGCAAGACCATCTGGATTATCGTAATAAAAAGGCTGATTTACTTTGTCATTCATATCAATGATTTCCCAAACAATCATACTTTTTATAATATCCTTTTCATCAACAAATCCGTATTCTAAAGGCTTTACAGTTTTGTCAACAATACTATCACCAACTTTTTGCTTGTTTTCAGCTCTCATCTGTCTAAACTCTTCTGGAGAAGAAGCGTTCAGAATAGTTTGGGATAAAGCAAAACCCGAAACTAATACTAAAAGACTGCTAATATATTTTTTCATAATATTTTTTTATCTTATTAAAATTACTGAACGTTGATTACAACGGGTGATATATTTTTCAACGTCTGACTTCCTAATCCTGTAGCAGTAGCTTTAATGTCGAAGACATATACTACATCTCCAGCTCTCAGGTTTTTAACTAAACCAGCAGCTTCATCCAAACTATTACCTTTAATCAGTAATGCTGCTCTACCAGGAACCTTAACCATAAATTGATTTACAGTAAATGAAACCGGGAAATCAAAATCAGGGATAGCTGCCTGAACAGTTTGATTCGGGATTGAGCTAGCTGGAACATTCAATACTGTCTGACCTCTCATTTGCCCTTGAGGAGCAGGAACATTCTTAATTCTGTACTCAAATACCTGAGAAACAGTTTTGCCAGAAGGATCTGTGCCTGACAAAGTAAGTTTTAGAACATTACCACTTGAAGGAATAACATTCCATTTACCAGGTCCTGCACTTTTTACTACTGCACCTGGTGCTGATAAAGATAATTTGGAATTATCCGCTCCCAGAATTGATCCTGATAACGGGTTCTCCAAACCTCTATAAACTACGTTCATCTTATCAGGAGATAATAGCAATCCTTTCTGAAGCTTCACTTCCTGTGGTCCTGCGATTACGTTATACGTATGTGTGAAAGGGAAGTTTTGTGCCTTACCCGTCGCATCCGTTAAAGTAATATTTCCGCTGAATGTCTTTTCTCCGATGCCACTTGTATTCAATGAAGCATATCCTTTTCCGTTTTCCTGTCTGCTTACGCCGGAAATGCTGATTTTGTTGCTGTTTGAATAGTTTCCTAACATAACAACAGCTTCAGCCGGTTTTCCAGCAACCACATCCACAGGTGCGGAAACAATAGCTTCATAGCTGTTAAATTTAATGCTTGCATCTACTTTCTCCTGAAGCATCAAGGCCAAAGCATCCGACTGAACGTTTCTGGCATCATTCTGGATAATCTCCAGGTTAGAGATTGCTGCGATCAACGGCTGGTGATAGAATTTGTTCTGGAACCATGTTTTCTCGTTCGGAGATTTTCCTTTAGGATATTCTGCGATCAACGATTTGTTGGCTCTGTCTACCAGGTCTTTCAGCTGACCATTGTTTCCAAAAGTTGCGTTGATGTAATTTCTTACGTCATCAATTTTGGATTTTAAATCCAATGCTCCTTTTGAAGGTGTATTTTCGTCACCCTCCTTGAAGAAATATTCTGTAGTAGCTTCATTGTTGTTTAATGCTGCAAAGTTTTCACTTACATCAACATCTTTCCCTTGAGCATCTTTATCATGAAATTCAGATTTCTTTTTAAGCTCATCCTTAATGCCCTGCGCAGATTTTACCAAAACGTTGATCTTATCTCTAAGAACCTGATACTGTGCCCAAGGCTGCGCATAGGTATCGGGTACCTGCTGAGCTTTAGCTTCAAGGGTTTTCTCAAATATTCTTTCGTTTTTTCTTTCCGTTAAGGTCCGGGTTTCATTAAGTGCTTTGGTAGAGTCATAATATGACCTGATGATTTCCGCATCAATATTTAGGGCCATCATAGCGATGAACACCAAATACATCAGGTTGATCATCTTCTGACGAGGTGTCTGTTTTCCTGCTGCCATTCTCTTTTCTTTGTTTTTTGATTAAGTAGTTAAATTAAAAAATGGTTTTGGAAAATTAAGATTTCATAGCAGTTAACATACCACCGTAAACTCTGTTTAAGTTGCTTAAGTTTGAAGTTAAACCCTGTAGTTCCTGATTGAATTTTTCAGACTGTTCAGCAGATTTCTGCATATCCGCTACATATTTGTTGGTAAATTCAGATTGTTTCTTTGTACTCTCCATCTGCATTGCATACAAAGCATTCATGCTTTCCATGTGCTGAGCTGCTTTGTTTAGCTGCTCGTTGTATTTGTGAGTGGAAGCCGATACGTCAACGGTTTGGTTGATCTGGTCTACCGAGCTGGAGAATTTATCGATACCTGTTCTTAGTCTTTCGAATAACTGAACATCAAGTTTAGCGTCCTGAAGCATTTTGTCTAATTTGGTAGAAAGTGAATTTTCAAGTTCAGCAAATTGTGCAGCGTTGCTTTTAGATACATTAGAATGTAATGGATTAGGATTTGCATGCTTATCCAATAGTTCAGGATAAACATTTTCCCACGCATAAGACTCCTCGGATTTCGGCGGGTCGAAAGCGAAGATAATGAAGATGATCGCTTCTGTGATAAGCCCCACGGTAAGAGCAATGTTACCATTGATCGGTCCTAAAGTGATGTGGGTAATTTTAAGCCAAGCTCCAAGAATTACAATTGCAGCACCGAATGAATAGAAGAAATTCATCCAAGCATCTTTAGTCTTAAACATATAAGTTAGTTTTTTTTAATGTTAAATAAAATTGTTATTGAATAGTGTTTAATGAAATCTTATCTGTTAACTTTTCTTGGCTTAACAGCAGCTTCAGGAATATCCTGTACGGTTCTGAATCCGATATAGCTTCTCGCTGAATCTTTTCTTTCCCAATCTCTTGCACCGTTCATCAGCATGTAACCCACATCTTTCCAAGAACCTCCTCTTACGGATTTCTTAGTGTCTACCTTATCTTTGGTAGAAGGGTTTAATGTAGATGCGAACCCGTATGAAGAGTTGTTGTAAGCAGATTCTGTCCATTCAGAAACGTTTCCAGCCATATCAAATAACCCGTATCCATTCTTCTTAAATTTCTTTACTGGAGCAGTATATGTATAAGTACCTTTTTTGTCGTCTTCCATGTAATTACCTCTTTTCGGTTTGAAGTTAGCCAGGTAGCAACCTCTGTCGTCCATCAAGTAAGGACCTCCCCAAGGGTAAGTAGCATTTTGCATTCCGCCTCTCGCTGCATATTCCCACTCGATTTCCGTAGGAAGTCTGAAGATCAACGGCTTTTGTTTTTTTCTTTTTAAACTTTCGTTATAATCAGATTTCAGTTTGGTTCTGAAGTTGCAGTAAGCTCTTGCCTGATCCCAGGTTACTCCGACTACAGGATAGTCTTTGTAAGCTTTGTGCCAGAAATACTGTTCGAACAATGGTTCGTTGTAAGCAAAATGGAAATCTTTTACCCAAACTGTTGTATCAGGATATACGGCGATGCTTTCGCTTCTAAGGTAGTTTACTCCTCTTTCTCTTTCAGCCAAAGCAGCATCCATATCACCCCATCTGTAGGTATATTTAAGTTTACTAACGTCAAGGATTCTTTCGTTACTTACTCTTGATGAAGCTGGTAAGTACATAGATTCTAACACTTCTGCGTATTCTACGTCAGGGTATTTGGAAGTGTTCCAGTGCAATGGAACTTTCCAGTCCAGTTTTTTGGTCGGGTCGAAGTTTCCTTCGTTTCCACCGCCCTGTCCTTCTAAATATTCCTGATAAGGTGTTAAATTTTCTTCTTTTTGAGCAAGGTATGCGTAATCTCCGATGTTTGTCCCTCTACCTTTACCTTCACCCCCTTCTCCGGCAGCTTCAGCAAGTAAAGTTCTAGCGATAGAATCTCTTACATAGTTGATAAATACCCTGTATTCTGCATTCGTAGTTTCCGATTCATCCATGAAGAAAGAAGAAACCGTAACGGTTTTAGCCTGGGCTTTTTCAGGACTATCTGTGAAATCCTGATCCGTTAATCCGGCTACAAATGATCCTGCAGGAATGGCAACCATACCAAATGGTCTTTCCGCAACAAATGATTTTGTTTTTTCTCTAGGTATCAATTCTCCTTTTGTTCCCGGTTTACCTACTGAAGAGGCTCCCCCACCTGAACAAGATACCGATGCTACCGACGCAGACAATAATAAAAGAAATATCCTTTTCATGTTAATTTTTATAATTAAGCCGTAAATATATAATTTTTTTAAGAAACTTTTAAGGTTTTTTTTGAAATAACGGAATAAATCTAAATTTATTTTATTTACCCCTAAGTTTTACTCCACCGTTACCGATTTTGCAAGGTTTCTCGGCTGGTCTACATTCGCGCCCCTGTACACCGCAATATAATAAGCAAGGAGCTGGAGTGGTACGGATGCAACAATCGGTGAGAAACATTCTGAGGTCTCAGGAATTTCAATAACGTAATCCGCCATTGCACTTACCTGAACATCTCCTCTATTTACAACAGCAATTACTTTCCCTTTTCTTGCCTTGATTTCCTGAACGTTGCTTACGATTTTATCATAATGTCCTTTTTTAGGGGCGATGATCACAATCGGCATATTTTCATCGATCAATGCAATCGGGCCGTGCTTCATTTCGGCAGCCGGATATCCTTCAGCATGAATATAAGAGATCTCTTTTAGTTTTAAAGCACCTTCCAGTGCCGCCGGATAGTTGTACCCCCTACCCAGATACAGGAAGTTGGTCGCTTCTACAAAATCCTTAGCGATATGCTGCACCAGCTCGTGGGTAGCAGTTAATACATCTTCAATTTTCTTAGGCATTGCATCCAGTTCCGCAATAAGGCTCATGAATTCGGCATTTCCCAGATTTCCGTTATGCTTTCCTAATTTTAATGCAATCAGGGAAAGAATAGTCAGCTGTGCCGTAAATGCTTTTGTGGAAGCCACTCCGATTTCAGGACCGGCGTGCGTATAGGATCCGGCATCGGTAATTCTTGCGATAGAGGAATCCACAACGTTGCAAATACCGTAAATAAATGCGCCTCTTTCTTTGGCCAGCTTTAAAGCAGCCATGGTATCGGCCGTCTCTCCGGACTGGGAGATTGCGATCACCACATCTTTATCGGTAATAATAGGGTTTCTGTATCTGAATTCCGAAGCATATTCCACTTCTACCGGAATTCTTGCATATTCTTCAATCAGGTATTCACCGATAAGACCGGCGTGCCACGAAGTTCCGCAGGCAATAATAATAATCCGGTTGGCATTTCTGAATTTCTCCATGTGATCCCAGATTCCTGCCATCTTGATTATTCCTTCGTCTACAAGAAGTCTCCCTCTCATCGTATCCTGTACCGATTTAGGCTGTTCGAAGATTTCTTTCAGCATAAAATGCTCATATCCTCCTTTTTCAATCTGCTCCAGGCTCAATTTAAGCTTCTGGATTTCCGGTTCAATCTTAGAGTTTTCAGTGATGGTCCTAATGTCTACTCCATTTTCCAGGGAAATTGTTGCCATATGCCCTTCTTCCAGGTAAATGGCTTCTTTAGTAAATTCCACGAAAGGGGAAGCATCTGAAGCAATGAAGTATTCTTTTTCACCGATTCCGATAGCCAGAGGCGAACCTAATCTTCCTACGACCAGAACTCCCGGATATTCTTCATGCATTACCGTAATGGCGTAAGCACCATATACTTCATTCAGTGCGTAACGCACTGCCGTAGGAAAATCCATTTCTGCGTTCAGATCCATGAAATACTGAACCAGATTAACCAAAACTTCGGTATCGGTTTCAGATTTAAAGCTGAAGCCTTTTTCCATAAGCATGGTTTTAATGGTATCATAATTCTCAATAATCCCGTTATGGATAATGGCAATTTTGCCGTTATTGGATAAATGCGGGTGGGAATTCCTGTCGCTCGGCACCCCGTGGGTAGCCCAACGGGTATGTCCCATTCCTATTTTTGCTGTTCCCTTCAGTTGACCAGAGATCTGTACAAGATCATCTACTTTTCCTTTCGTTTTTTCAACTTCCAGTTTATTATTGGTATTCTCCAGCACAATTCCGGCACTGTCATATCCTCTGTACTCGAGTCTTCGAAGACCATTGATTACAATATCGTAAGCGTCCTGAAAACCTGTGTATCCTACAATTCCACACATATTATATAAAGTGATTTTTTAAATTTATTTTGTACCGTAAATAACTTTTAACTGTACTCTGTTTGCACTACTCGCATCCGTTCCTACAAATACCGCTCTGCTGGTATTATAAGGAGTAGAAGTGAATTTCTGTCCTGCTAAACCGGTTCCGGCAGAATTTGTCTGGAAAGATCCCAGATCTATTTTAAAGTATTTGGTTTCTGTTTTATCGGTAGTCAGCTTACTAGTCGGCTCAACAATTTCTTTGATTGATTGAGTTACGATAAAATCATAGTATGCAGGATTTTTATCCAAATCATAAGCCTTATAGATAGTATAGCCCGGAATTCCGGCCAACTTTAAAAGATCATTGGTAAAGCTGCTCCTTACTTTAGACGGATCATTACTGCCTGCATCTGTATATCTACGTAGTAAAGTAAACTCTGTAGGCTTCGCATAATTTTTATTGTTCCATGAAGGATCGGTATAAATTCTTATTTTGGCACTGATAATTCCTGCTTTGCTTTCAACTAATTTTTTGAGTTCCGCAATTGTCGCAGGCGGAATAGAAATTCCAACCGATGGTCCACCCATTCCCTGAAGGAACAGCTTCGGATCTCCGTTGTTCCGGTCTCCTATTGTTGTGCTTCCTAATACAGAACCCGACCGGTCGTACTGGTACTGTCCGATATGGGTATTTCCCGTACCCAAAGCAAAAGTGTAAGTGGTCTGCGGTCTTGTTGCCGGCGTCACATCCGTTTTATCATATTTATAGTACATGATCAGCTCCATGTCGTTTGGCGAAAACTGGAAAAGATATCCGTCCTGCTCATCCACGGAAATTCTAAGACCTTTAAAATATCGGGTAAAGTTTGAGGCATCCTGTAGTTCAGGCTGGCCCTTCTTTGCAATAATTTTATTCTGGAAAAATGTTTTATCCAACGGAATTCTGATTCCCGGAGTTGCTGCCGTAAATAAAGCGGCCCCGCCGTCATCTTTGGTGATCGCCACTGAACTTACACTTCCTTTGAATTCTTTAGTTCCCAATACGGCTCCGAAAGCAAAGGTCTGGTTGGATTTCACACTGTCTGAAACGCCTTTCAAAAATTCATCAACTTCATGAACCCTGATATTGAATGTTCTTTTCGCTTTACCGAATTTTAAAACCGGATAGGTATTAACTACCTTTTTGGCATTTACATTGGTTTCGGTAGCTGTTGTATAAGTATAGTTATCATCTACCGTATTCGTTGTTACGGAATCGGAAGCAAATCTCGGCTTGACCACCAATACCACAGAATCCACAACCGCATTGGTTCCGAAATCAGGAGCGTAGGTAGATAACCTTAACTGGGTAAGATAAGAAGCCTTCTGCAATCCGAATTGTCCTTCATTAAAGGCACCCAGCACACCGTAAGTCAACTTGGAGGCATCACTTCGGATACTGTCGTTGTTATTAATATTGAAAGCAGTAACATCATAGGATTTTTCATTTCCCTGTGCGGCTCCGTCTAAAAACAGCTGTTCTCCCAAAGTATCGGCATCCGGCTCGCAATTATAAAGGATGGCACTTCCAAAAATCACCAGAGAAAATACGGTGATCGCTTTCTTAATAGTATGGATCATTAAAATGTGTTTTTAATAAAGTTGGTTTATAGAATCTACGTCCAGGTATTCCGATTTCGGAGTAGCCGTTTCATTGAATGCCTTGTCAAGGTCCTCATCCAGGAATTCATCCCCTTTTACCACTGCATCTACGTAGTTCATACTTTCAATGACAAAACTTTTTACGCTTGGGTTGTCTAACGCCTTTAATCCTGAAATATTGTCAAAACTCAGCTTTTCGCCGACATTGGCTGCCAGCGGTGCGTCTTTTTCGTTATATAGGGACAGCACAATTTTTGCGTCTTTAAAATACGTGTCGGATTCGTAATAAGTCTTCAGATAAATAGGCACAAAGGAAGACATCCATCCGTTCAGGTGAATAACATCCGGAACCCAGTTTAATTTCTTAATGGTTTCAATAACCCCTCTTGCAAAGAATATCGCTCTTTCGTCGTTATCTTCAAAAGGCTGTCCTTCATCATCAAAATAATATTGTTTTCTTTTGAAATATTCTTCATTATCGATAAAGTAAACCTGAAGCCTTTCCCCCGGAAGAGATGCTACTTTAATGATCAGGGGCTGATCCAGATCATTGATGATAATATTCATTCCCGACAGGCGGATTACTTCATGAAGCTGGAATTTCCTTTCACTTATCTGTCCAAATCTTGGCATAAAAACTCTTACATCATTGCCTTCTTGGTGCATCTTAAGTGCCATTTTGTTTACCACTGCAGCCATATTGGTGTCCTCCTGGTATGGATACATCTCTGTAGTAATATACAGTATTTTTTGATTCGGCATAAACTTCTATCTATTTTTGTAAAAAATGCTTTAAGGCGCAAAATTACGAAAAAACATTTAACATTATTTTAATTAACATTTTTTTACGAAAATTCCCACTTTGAAATGATAAAACCAATGCAAATCCTATAATAATTATGTGATATTTTTAGTATTTTTGAATTACTATTAAAAAAAGCTATGGAAGTTCTAAAAAGTAAAAAAGTTCTTCAGGATTTCATTGAACGACAGAAGGAAATGGGGAAGAAAATAGGTTTCGCGCCTACCATGGGAGCACTTCATGACGGACACCTGTCACTATATAAAAAAGCAAGAGAAGAAAATGACCTCGTTATTTCATCAATTTTCGTGAATCCTACCCAGTTCAATAATCCGGAAGATCTGGAAAAGTATCCCCGTGACATCAACAGGGATATTTCAATCCTTAATAAATCCGGGCTGGTAGACGCCGTGTACATTCCTGAAGTCATCGATATCTATCCCGAAAAAGCTGAAAGCCGGCATTATGACTTTGGCGGACTGGAAAATGAAATGGAAGGAAAATCAAGACCGGGGCATTTCGACGGGGTTGGAACTGTGGTCGAAGAACTTTTCAATCAGGTAAAGCCGGACAATGCTTATTTCGGAGAGAAGGATTTCCAGCAACTGGCCATCATTAAAAAAATGACGGAAAATAAAAAACTTCTGATCAATATTAAAGGAGTTCCTATTTACAGGGCAGAGAACGGGCTGGCATTAAGTTCCAGAAACCAGAGGCTGCAGGAAGACCGCCGTGAAACTTCAAAGGTTATTTTTGAAACCTTAAAGAAAGTAAATGATTGGTTCAGGGTAATTACCGTACCTGAAATTAAAGCACGGGTGCAGGATATTTTTGATCAGCAGAGAGGAATGCAGCTGGAATATTTCCTGATTGCCGATGAGGAAACCCTCAGGGAAACCGACTTTTTTTACAAAGACCGGAATTTCAGGGCATTTATCGTAGTCATGGTAGATGGGGTGAGATTAATCGACAATATGCATCTGGATTAGGAAGAGCCAGAATTCAGACTGACTAAAGCTTATTTTGGATCAGTTACAAAAGTTGGGGAGAAAAAGATAAAGTCTTATTTTTGTTGCATGTCTGGTGAGAACGAACTTTTAAAATTACTGCTTCCCGAATATTTAATTTCTTATTTCGAGATTGTGCGCTT